>NZ_JADMWW010000009.1 GCF_015548375.1 Collinsella aerofaciens | reverse complement strand
GCCACGGCGTCCTGCGCCTGGTCGCCGCGGCCGAAGCGCTTGGTGAGCCCGCGCGTCTCGAGCATGTAACCCATGGGTTTATCCTTTCTCTTCCGGGCGTGCGGGCCGAGCCACCGTGCCCGCTCGCCTTACCTTTCGGGTTTACCATCCATGGTGGGGCGCGTTTCTAACGAAGCCGTAACGGCCGTTGGGCTCTTTTGGCGCCAGCCCTTCTCGACCCGCACGCATTTGCTTAAAGCAACAACTTTCCCGATCGATGTAATCACCAAATCAAAACGTGTACATCAGACACCAAAGAGCCCGAAAAATGTCGTTTTTGGTGACTGATGTACACAATTGCAGAATACAGCGCAGCTCAGAACCACCCTCCACATGTCTGGACTCTCTATGCTTACGCTGGATAGACATCGCCAGAACGGGTATAGTATCGAAAGTTTTGTCGTTTACCAGCGGGGGAGTCCTGTGGGCATCAAAAAGAAGATCAAAAAGGAGCTTATCGGCACCTCCGATTACCCGTCGAATAAGATCTTCACGATCTCCAATTTCATTACCTTCACGCGCCTGATCCTCACGCTGGTCTTTCTGTACCTGTTTGTGACGGACAACAACCGTGTCGTCGCCATTGTCATCTATGCCATCGCGGCCTCCACCGACTGGATGGACGGTCAGATTGCTCGCATGACCAAGACGGTCTCGTGGCTCGGCAAGATGATGGACCCCGTCTGCGACCGCGCCCTGCTGTTTACCGGCGTGTTGGGCCTGGTAGTCCGCGGCGAGCTTCCCATCTGGGTCTGCGTGCTCATCATCGGCCGCGATATTTACCTGGGAATCGGCACGCTCATCGTGCGCCACTATCATCGCCGTCCCATCGACGTAGTTTTTCCTGGCAAGATTGCCACGGCGCTGCTTATGACCGGCTTCTCGCTCATGCTGCTCGGGTTCCCCGTTATTGACGGCCTGCATCTTTTACCTTCAACCCTCACGGCCTTCCCGGGCCTCAACGGAAGCTCGGTGCCCCTCGGCATCTTCTTTGTGTACGGCGGCGTGATCTTCTCCATGCTCACGGCTGTCATCTACTCCATTAAGGGCGGAGCGGCCATTAAACAGGCTCTCGCGCATCCCGAGGACGAGGACATCGACTTTCTGAACCCTGAAATCGAAGACTGATTCGTTGGGGTATGATTACGTACGGTTCATTATTTGCGGCACGTCCGCGATAAGTTAGGGGTTGTCATGGACAACATGGTTAACAATATGCCTCAGAATGATAAGACTGCTGACGCTACCTGCGTATTCCGCGTGCCTTCAAGCGACGTCACCGTTCCCGACCTCATGGCCAACGTGCGCATCACCGCCCCCGTTCTGTCCATCGTCAAGGGTCCGCAGACTGGTGCCGCCTTTGAGCTCGAGGACGACGTGACCACCATCGGCCGCGATCCTGCGAACGGCATTTTCCTCAATGACATGACTGTTTCGCGCAGCCACGCGCGCATTATTCGCGAGGGCCTTGGCGCTCGCATCGAGGACCTGGGCTCGCTCAATGGCACCTGGGTCGACGGTGCCATCGTCAACGCGGCCCCGCTGCACGACGGCTCTTCCGTCCAGATCGGTACGTTTACGCTCATCTACCACGAGAGCACGCCGGAGCGCATCGAAACCGGTGAGTAGGGCATGGCCGAACGCAACTATCTGAGTATCGGCCAAGTCGTCAACCTACTTCGAGGCGCATACCCCGATCTTTCGAACTCAAAAATTAGATTTCTAGAGGATGAGGGGCTCATTACCCCTCATCGTACGCCTAAGGGATACCGTCAGTACTCCAAGGAGGACGTTGATCGCCTGGAGGTCATTCTGCACTTGCAGAAGACTCGCTACATGCCGCTCAACGTAATTAAGCAGCGCTTGGAAAACGCCACGGACCTGTCAACGCTCGCTTACGAGGTGGGCTTGCTGTCCGATGTTCCGCTCAAGACGGAGCCCAAGGAGACTAAGCAAAAGCTGCATCCCATCGAGACCATTCCCGATATGTTGGGCGTCGAAATTTCGTTTATCCGCTCGCTTGCCGAAAACGACCTCATTCGCATCATCAAGAGCCCGCAGAATCGAGAGCTCGTCGATGGCCGCGATTTCCCAATCATCCGCTACTGCTCCGAGCTGTCACGCTTCCATATCGAGCCGCGCAACCTGCGTCAGTACGTGTCTTCCGCCAACCGCGAGTCCTCGATGTTTGAGCAGGTGCTCGTGAGCATGCTCGGAATGGATACCTCCGATGACGAGCGCGACGCCAAGCTCGAGCGTGCGTTTAAGAAGCTTCACGACCTAACGGAAGGTGTGCACACTGCGCTGCTCAAGAACCGCGTTTTTGAGTCGCTCAACGCCGTGGTCGAGGACGCCGACATCGATGCACTCGATGAGGAAATCACTCGCTCCGAGTCCACCAAGGCCAAAAACGAAGAGATAGCCGCGCCGGCTTCGCACGAGGATTCTCTCGTAAAGCCGCTCAAGGTCGTCGCCCCTTCGCAATCCGGCTCCTCCACCGCAGGCAAATAACCTCAGCTGAAATTTCGGCAATCCATGAAAGGTCACGCCATGTACGACTTCGAATCTCATATCGTCGATATCCCCGACTATCCCGAGCCCGGAGTCGTCTTTAAGGACATCACACCGCTCTTTGGCAATCCCGAGGCCCTGAAGGCCATGGTGGATGCCCTGGCTGAGCATTTTGCTGGCATGGGCATTACCAAGGTCGTAGGACCCGAGGCCCGCGGCTTTATGGTCGGTGTGCCCGTGGCCGTCGCCCTGGGTGCCGGCTTTGTTCCCGCACGTAAGCCGGGCAAACTGCCGCGCAAGACGGTAAGCGAGAGCTACGAGCTCGAGTATGGAACGGATTCTATCGAGATCCACGCCGATGCCATCAGCTCTAAAGATACCGTGTTGATTCTGGACGACTTGGTCGCGACGGGCGGAACCGTCGAGGCAACAGGTAAACTGGTGCGAGATATGGGCGCAAAGCTTGTGGGCTACGGTTGTATCCTTGAGCTTGCGTTTCTCAACCCGCGCAAGAAGCTCACGCCTTCTAACGAGGACGTTGAGCTCTTTAGCCTGGTAACGGTGGACTAGCCGCTACCCTTAGATACCGGAAAGGAAGCTCCATGCGCACAGCAAACACGCACAAAAACATGGCACGCTGCGCTGCTACGGCAACCCTCGCTTGTGTTTTGGGCCTGGGCCTCGTGGCTCCGGCCTATGCCGATACCGCATCCGACCTTGCCGCTGCTCGTACCAAACTCGAGCAGATTGGCACCCAAACCCAGCAAATTCATGAAGAACTCTCCGCACAGACGCAGGAGCTTGATCAGACTGCAGGCGAGATCACGCAAAAGCAGCAAGAGATTGCCGAGGGTCAGGCAAAGCTTTCGAGCTACGTTGCCGGTGAGTACAAGACTGGCGGTCTGAGTCTCCTTCAGGTTCTGACGGGCGTCGACGATCTGGGCGACATGCTCAACCGTCTGTTCTACTACGGCAAGGTTTCCGACAAGCAGGCCCAGACCATTCAGGAGGTCAAGGACCTTAAGCAGCAGCTCACCGATAAGCAGACCGAGCAGGAGAAGAACGTCGCCGCGACGCAGAAGAAGGTCGACGAGCTCAATGCCCAGCAGGCTGAGGCCCAGAGTGTCGTGAACTCCCTGGATTCACAGCTGCAGGCCGAGCTTGCTGCCGAGGCCGAGGCCAACGCCGCGCTTCAGGCTGGCATCAATGCCAGCACCGCCGAAAAGGCCACGGTGAGCAACGACACTGCCGGTACGACCGAGAACACCAACAATGGTGGCGGTACGACCAACAACGGCGGCGGCAACACGCCCGCGCCCGCTCCTGCCCCCACGCCGCAGCCCGTGACGCCTGCTCCGACTCCGACGCCTTCCGCACCGAGCCAGTCCGTTGACGGCGGTACCGTTGTTTCGCGCGCCTACAGCAAGCTCGGATACGCTTATTCCTGGGGCGGCATTGGACCGAACAGCTTTGACTGCTCCGGTTTTGTAAGCTATTGCCTCACGGGCCGCTACTGCCGCCTGGGCACCACCGGCACCTTCATGGGTTGGACCCGCGTGTCCGATCCGCAACCCGGCGATGTTGTGGTTAACTCCTACCATACAGGCATCTATATCGGTAATGGTCAGATGATCCATGCTTCCGACTACAAAACGGGCGTCATCATCAGCTCCGTCGCTGCTGGCATGAACAACAATTACATTTTCGTGCGCTACTAATTTATTACTGCAGCGAACGAACGTGGGCCTCGCGATCTTGAGTCACGAGGCCCATTCTTTTTTCCCTTACCGTTTGGCATATGATCAGTACGGCTATCTAGTATTCAAAACTAGATAGCCGTACTGATCAATCAAAAAGATGGCTATAATTGTTGGGGAACAATTAGAAAGGACCCTCAATGAGCTGGGCACTTATCTCCGATTCGAGCTGCAATCTTCGCGATTGGCAACCAACCGCACCTCATACCACCTTTGCATTTGCACCCCTTAAGATCCGAGTGGGGGAGCGTGAATTCGTTGACGACCTCTCGCTCGATGTTCACGAGCTCAATTGCGCCGTGCAGGCGGAGTCGAGCGCTTCTTCGAGCGCCTGTCCAAGCGTAGGGGAGTGGGCCGAACTCTTCAGACTTGCCGACAAGACGATCTGCATGCCCATCTCTGAGGGCGTCTCGGGAAGCTACAATGCTGCTGCTGCGGCACGCGATATGGTACTTGCCGAGGAGCCCAACCGCCTGATTCACCTGGTCAATTCGCGGGCAGCGGGCGGCAAGATGGACCTGATCTTCTTACTGTTTGATCGATATCTTGCGTGTAACCCGGATGTTTCCTTTGAGGACGCCTGCGCTTACTTTGATAGCTTGGAGCAGAACAGCAAGATCCTCTTTAGCCTGTGTAATTACGAAAACCTTGCGAAGGCCGGACGCATTCCTAAGGCAGCCGGCGTCATTGCCAACAAGCTCAATATCCGCATTTTGGGCACGGCGAGCGAAGCGGGCAAAATTGAACTCGTTGGGCACACCCGTGGCGAAAAGAAGATGCTTGGCAAGATTGTCGATACCATGGAGGCCGAAGGCTTTACTGGCGGCGAGGTCATTATCGACCATGTCGAGAATGAGACGGGCGCCCAGGCACTTGCCAGCCGCATTGTGGAGCATTGGCCCGGCTCCAAGACCATCATCATGCCCTGTAACGGGCTAGATTCCTATTACGCCGAGATGCACGGTCTCATCATCGGTTACGGCATGGGCGTAGCTTCGGGCCGATAATGTCCAACTAGTCAAACGCGCGGGCGGGATAAGGGGCCAGTGGCTCTTTATCCCGCCCGTCTTATACCTCAGTTAGCTATTAAAGCCATTAAACTTGAGATAGCTCATCAGGTATGCCTTCGAAACGAAGGACGATACTGCACTGCGTACGAGCAGTGATTCGCGTGTAACCTGATGTGCGGTATCGGGCACGGGAGTCTGCTCGACGGAAAACGCCGCACGAATCGATGCCTCAAGTTGATCGACTACATAATCGAAAGCCGTCGGAGCGTCATAGCTCAAGCGCTGAATATTAAAAAGCGCCTGAACCGCAGCGATAGGCAGCACCTGCTTAAAGATACAAATGGCGATGAGGCGCGCAATCTGCTCACGGCCATACTGCTTTTTAACCGGAGCAGGAACGAGGCCGACCTTCACGTAGTTATTGATCATCGAAGGCGTGATAACGGGCTGCTCTACGCAAATCGAAAGCGGCTCCATCCACAGCGCAACATATTCAATAACCTGATCGCGATAGAGCGTTACATTGGGCAGCTGGTCATAGCGTGGCAGGCTCAACGCGTTGAGTTTACCCACCATATCGGACTGAATAAATGCATCCGGCAGCACCGTCGGTTGAATATCCTCGGGCTTAATGCTGACCGATGTATCGGACATCGGGATAACATGTTTAGCGTGGTTCATAAGAGGCCTCCGTTCGTTTTCTATATTGTATTCTAGGTTATCTAGTTTTGCATACCACATAGCCGCCAAGAAAAAGTGGTTTGACAGTACATTGATGCACCGTCAAACCACTTTGTTTAAAGATAGCAACCTTACATAAGATATATTATCGTACTTATCCACGGAGAAACGCGTATGCGCTAGTTGCTGCTATGGCTCCGTCAGAAACGGCGGTCACAACCTGACGTAAGCGCTTGGAACGGATATCGCCAGCAGCAAATAGACCTGGCGTGCGGGTCGCCATGGATTCATCAGTCAGAATGCCGCCATCAGGCGCCAAATCGACAAGATGCTCAACAAGCTCGGTATGGGGTTGCGTCCCGGTAAAGACAAAGATGCCAAACGAGCCAGGCTCAAAGGTCTCAGCATGCGTCTTGCCGCTTGCATTGTCCTTGAACGTAATTGTCGTGGGCATCGCTTCACCAGAAAGCTCAACAATACTAGTTTGGTACCTAACTGTAATATTGTTTTTTTTGAGTACTTTCTGAACAACACCATCAGGCGCACGGAACTGGTCGCGGCGCAGCACGATGGTCACACTGCTGGCAATGTCTGACAGGAACAGTGCCTCTTCGCATGCCGAATTGCCACCACCGATTACAAAGACCTGTTTGCCGCGGAAGAACATGCCGTCACATGTTGCGCAATATGAAACGCCACGACCGCGATAGGTATCCTCGCCAGCGAAACCTGCCGGACGCGGCGTGGCACCCATGCAAGCGATAACGCTCGAGGCAAGCGTATCGCCCATATCGTGATGCACCGTAAACAGCGCTGCATCGGCATCGTAATCGATACCCGTAACCATGCTCCATGTAACCTGCGCTCCCAGCCCCTCTGCATGTTGCTGAAAACGCTCGCCGAGTTCGGCGCCACTCAAGAGCGGAATGCCCGGATAGTTCTCGACCTCATTGGTCGTGGCGATCTGTCCACCCGACATGCCCTGCTCAATCACGGTCGTCGTCAGGTTGGCACGCGCAGCGTAAATGGCGGCAGCATAGCCCGCGGGGCCTCCACCGATAATCGCAACATCAATCGGCTGATCGGTAGTCATGAAGAATCCTCTCGTCGAAACGTTGTCGTTCTTTGCGCTCATACCCAAATTTACGTGAACATGACACTCATGCACTACAATGATAAATCGCGTAACAAAGCTGAAGGGGAGTTATCGATGGATCAAACGCAGACGAGCAATAGCGCTCCCCTGCCCATGCAAGCCACTCCCCAACCGGAGCAAATGACCGTTTTACCTGCACAAAAACCCCTGGTAACCATTGTGCACGCATCAGTTGGATCGGGCCACAAAGCCGCCGCCAACGCGATTGCACAAGCATTTGACCTTATCCGCGGCACCAAGGGAATCCCTGAGGATATTGAAATTGAAGTGCTCGATATCCTTGATTTTGGACGTATTAAATTCGACGGCAATAAGACCGCGGCTTCTTTTACGGGAGCCACACGCCCCATTTACGACCTGACCTGGCGATATACGCTTACGGGGCATCTTCTCTGGGGTGGCGGCACGGCATGGTCGCGAATTATGTTCCCCGCCTTCAACGAATATATTCGTCGCCGCAGGCCTATAGCCGTGGTCGCAACGCACATCACAGCAGCCAATGTTGCCGTGGGTGCCCGCGTTATTACGGGTATCGATTATCCGGTCATCTGCGTACCAACAGACTATGAAGTCGAAGGCTTTTGGCCCCACAAGGACACCGACCTGTTCTGCGTGGCCAACGAGTTTATGGCCGAAACGCTGCGCCCCCGCAAAGTTCCCGAGTCAAAGATCCGCATAACGGGCATCCCCATCCGAGCCGGTTTCGATTCAAATTACGATCGCGAGGAAGAGCTGAGCAAGTTCAATCTCCCCATAGACAAAACCGTCGTATTGGTGATGGCCGGCGCCAGTTTGCCCCAACCATACGTGCGTTTCCGTGCCGCGATGGACCACACGCTCCCCTTCTTACGCAGCTTTGAGGACATGCACTTTGTCTTTTTACCGGGCAAGGATAAGGAATACGCCGCCCGCCTCAAGACGCTCTTCGACGCCATGAAGCTCGATAATGTCACGGTTCTAGACTACGTGGACGACATGGCGGCCCTCATGCACGGCTGCGACCTAGCAATCCTCAAATCGGGCGGACTCACGGTCACCGAGTGCCTCTGTGCACATCTGCCGATGATCCTGCTCGGCAAATCATATGGCCAGGAAAAAGCCAACACCACCATGCTCACCGGCATGGGCGCCAGCATGCACGTCACGACAGCACGAGAGCTCATCGTGACGCTCCGTCACCTACACGACCACCCCGAGTCACTCAAGGCCCTACTCATCAACGGCGAAGTGCTACGCCGCCCCCACGCAGCCGAAGACATCGCCATCGCAACCATGGAGCTGACCGGCAAACCCCAGAAACGCAAACGAGCCTTCTGCCGCTTCTACTGGGGCGGAAAACCCGCGCATATCCGCTAGGCGATAGTCCGCTGCTCGGCGGGAGCCGCCCATATATCATTCCATGCTCAAACATTCTCGCTTCGCAGGGCGCACTAATCCCGCCCGTCCGGGACTCACCCATATCATTCCATGCTCAAACATTCTCGCTTCGCTACGCTCGCTGCGAAACTGCGCGTGGAACGATATGGGTGAGCCCCGGACGGGAGGCTTCTTGCTTGAAAACAAATTGAAATCCAACTAGTAAGCCGGTGCGACAAAGGAGAAATCCCCTTGTCGCACCGGCTTACCAATTGATTAATGCTAACGGTTACCAGCGAAGATACACGGTAGTTGCAAGCATGCAAACGTAGCTCACCCGTGGGAGGGCCCTATATATCGTTCCACGCACAGTTTCGCAGCGCAGCGAGAATGTTTGAGCATGGAATGATATATAGGGGCCTCCCACGGGTGAGCGGACATTACAATACGCCGCTAGAACCGAAACCGCCGGCTCCTCGATCGGTTTCGTCTAGTTCGTCTACTTCTACGAGGTTGACGTTGGGGACTTCTTGGATGACGAGTTGGGCTATGCGGTCGCCTTTGTTGATTTGGATGTTGTTGGAGGGATCCAGGTTGATGAGGATAACCTTGAGTTCTCCTCGGTAGTGGGCGTCGATGAGGCCCGGCGTGTTGACTATAGACAGGCCCTGCTTGATGGCCAAGCCGCTGCGGGGCTGGACGAAGCCGGCGTAGCCATCGGGCAGGGCGATGGCCAGCCCAGTAGAGATCAGACGACGTTCGAAGGGCTTCAGGACGCAGTCCTCGTTGGAGCGCAGATCCAAGCCGGCATCGGTGGGATGGGCGTATTTGGGAAGCTCGACGGTGGGGTCGAGACGCTTTATGTTGACGGTAATGTTGGACATGGAATCACCTTAGCTTGTCGAGCTCTTGAAGAAACTCATCGACGTCTTTGAAATCGCGGTAGACCGAGGCAAAACGGATATACGCCACCTTGTCGATCTTGGCCAAGCGCTTGAGCACCATGTCACCCAGCTCATGGGACGTGACGGCCGTCAGCGTGCGAGAGCGCAGCTCGACCTCGATGTCGTCGATAATCTCATTGAGCTTCTTAGTGTCGATATCACGCTTGATGGTGGCGCGCATCAAGCCGACGAGCAGCTTATTGCGATCGAACCGCTGCTTAGTTCCGTCCGACTTAATGACCTCAATTGGGTCTTCGCATCGCTCGAACGTTGTAAAGCGGTAGTTACACGAGCAACATTCGCGACGGCGCTTAATGGTGTTATTTGACTCCTGCATACGGGAATCAACGACGCGGGTATGTGCCTTACCGCATTTGGGACAGCGCATGGTACCTCCTCTTAAACGATAACAAGGGTACCATGCGCAGCGCGATAATGATTACGAACGAGCAGGAACCTTAAGATGCGCACCGGCGGCGAGCGAACCATGTTCCAGATGATTGACGTTACGGATCATGTCGGAAGTCTCTTGCGTGGAAAGGCCTTCGATAGGATATTCCTCGGCAAGCGACCAAAGAGAATCACCAGGCTGAACGCGAATAGTCTCGTAGGTAACGTTGGAAACGGACTCGGCATACGCGGCGTGACGAGCGCTAAAGACCGACGTAGCGAGGACAAAAAAGAGCGTGAGCGCAACGGCGACGGCAACAATCGTCGAGACCTTCAGGGCAGCGGGAGTCGGCGCGGCAACAGCATACTGAGTGCGAGCAGACTTTACGGGCAAAGGCTGATAACCGGAACGTCCACCCTTGACAACAGTAAAAGCGGGCGCGGCAGGCGTCTCGAGTTTAAGGGCAAGGTTTCCCTGGACCATATTCGTTGCGTTCATCATGTTCTCCTCTCGCGTGTTTTGCTGAGAACAGTTTTATCAAGCCGCGCGGACAAAAATGTCTAGCGCGAGAACGAATGTTCGGTTATTATTATCTTCGAACAGTTGTTCCTGTCAAGCAAAATTCGAACATTTGTTTGACATGGGTAGAGAGGATGCCCTGATGGCTCGCAAAATTACCAAGCGTCAGCAGCAAATTTACGACTTCATCAAGGAATATCAGCAGGAGAAAGGTTATCCGCCCAGCGTGCGCGAGATGGCTTCTGCCGTGGGCCTTTCCTCCCCCAGCACCGTGCACGCCCATCTATCTGCCCTGGAGGCGCGCGGGCTACTCAAGCGCGATGCCACCAAACCGCGCGCCCTGGAACTCTTTAACGAGGACGGTTCCTCTGTCTCAATTTCTAAATCTGACGAACCCACCGCACCTCGCGGAACGGTCTCGCTACCGCTCGTTGGTCGCGTCGCGGCTGGGATTCCCATTCTGGCCGACCAGAATATAGAAGACACTTTTACTATCCCGACCGAAATCGCCACTGATCAGGGTTCCTTTATCCTTGAGGTGCATGGGAGCTCAATGATCAATGTCGGCATCTTCAATGGCGATTACATCATCGTCCGTGAACAAAAGAGTGCCATGAACGGCGAAATTGTCGTGGCCATGATTGATGGTTCAGCGACCGTCAAGACATTCTACAAGGAGCAGGGACGCGTACGCCTGCAGCCAGAGAATGACACCATGGAGCCTATCTATGCAACGAATCCCGCTATCTTGGGCAAAGTCGTCGGCTTGATGCGCCGGTTCTCGTAATGCAAAAACGCATCACCATCTTTGATACCGTCCGCGGGTTTACGATGATTTCAATGGCAGGTTTTCACGCTTGCTACGATCTCGCCTACCTGTACGGTTGGGATATGCCCTGGTTTACCCAGACTGTCTTTCAAGACATCTGGCGCGCCAGCATCAGCTGGGTATTTCTGTTTATCGCGGGTTGGATGTGCACCCTTTCGCGCAACAATATCAAACGTGCCGCCAAATACGCCTTAGCAGCACTCGTCGTCTGGTTGGTAACAACGCTTGTCTCAGTAGACGATTCGGTTAATTTTGGCATCATCTACTGCATGGCCGCATGTACCGGCATCGTGGCGTTGACCGATCCCGTCCTTAAGAGGATATCGGCGAGATGGGGCATGTCCCTATGCCTTGTGTTGTTCGCCCTCACCTGGAGCATCCCCAAAACAATCTACCCTGTCCCCTACCTGGCGTGGCTGGGATTTCCGAGCCCTGGGTTTGTTTCAGGTGATTACTACCCCATCATCCCGTTTATCTTTATGTATCTTGCAGGATACTTCGCCGCACATATAGCGCAGGGAATCGATAAGACCGTCCCTAGCTGGACCTACGCCAACCCCCTACCGGCGCTCGCCAGCCTTGGACGTCACGCACTCCCCTTTTATCTGCTGCATCAGCCCATCATACTGGGCATTTTGGAGCTCGCCTACTCGGTGCGATAACGCTCGAGCCGCGGCGCAATACGAGCCGGCAGCTTCGCCACAATACGAACGCCATCCTCGAGATATTCCTCGTGCAAAAGGGTTCCCTGCTCATGCACCAGCGTGATGAGGGCGCCCTCGCGATACGGGATATCAGCAGAGAGCAACACATCGGTGGCAGCCGCCTCGCGAGCAATGCGATCGACGAGATCGTCGAGCCCCTCGCCCGTTTGGGCCGAGAACAGAACGGCCTCGGGATAGCGACGACGGAAGCTCAGCCGATCAACGCTATCGAGAAGATCGATTTTATTGAATACGGTCAGCGTTAAACGCTCTCCAGCGCCGATCTCATCAAGCACGCGGTCGACAGCCTCCAGCTGTCGCTCATAGTCCTCGTCAGACGCATCTACGACTTTGAGAATTAGATCGGCACCCAACACCTCGGACAGCGTCGATTTAAAGGCATCGACCAAACCATGCGGCAGCTTTTGAATAAAGCCGACGGTATCGGTGATCGTCATGCCGCGACCGCCGGGCAGGTGATACGAACGCGTCGTCGGGTCGAGCGTAGCAAACAGCTTGTCCTGCGAAAGTACCGTAGAGCCGGTCAGGCGATTGAGCAACGTCGATTTACCGGCATTGGTATAACCGGCTAACGCGACGCGAAACGCCGGTGACTCAATGCGACTCTTGGACTGGACATCGCGACGCTGTTCAACCTGCTTAAGCTCACGACGAAGCGCGGCAATCTTATTGCGAATCAAGCGACGGTCAACCTCGAGCTGGCTTTCACCCTGGCCAAAGCGCGAACCGATGCCGCCGCGCGTCTGCTCCTTGGCAAGATGGCTCCACATGCCACGCAGACGAGGCAACAGATATTGAAGCTGTGCCAGCTGTACCTGTAGGCGTCCCTCACGCGTCTGAGCATGCAGGCCAAAGATATCCAAGATCAGTGCCGTACGATCGATAATCTTTACCGGCTCGCCCACGGCTTTCTCCAAATAGGATTGCTGCGAGGGCGTCAGGTCGTCGTCAAAGATAACAACATCGGCATCCATGCGATGCACCAGGCCGCACAGCTCTTCAACCTTACCGGAACCGATAAACGATTTAGGATACGGCTTTACCAAACGCTGAGACAAGCGCGCCACGCACCGGGCACCAGCCGTATGGGCAAGGCGCTCCAGCTCGTCAAGCGATCGATCGAGCGGCCATGCATTGTCGCGCCATTCAACACCAACCAAAATGGCACGCTCGGGCTCGGGTGCCGTGGAAACAAGAGGAAAACGAGCCATTAGACAGCCTCAATACAATGCAGGATGTCCTCAACGACCTCATCGATCGTAAACTCGTCCATATCGAACCACACGATACGGTCATCGCGTTTAAACCACGAAAGCTGACGCTTGGCATAGCGACGCGAACGCATCTTGATGAGTTCGCGAGCCTCATCCATAGAAATCACGCCGTTAAAGGCATCGATAATCTCTTTATAGCCAATCGCCTGCATCGAAGTCAGGGCATCTGCCAGCCCCTGGTCCATAAGACCGCGAACCTCATCGACAAGGCCCTGCTCAAACATCAGGTCGACGCGCAGGTTAATGCGCTCGTAGAGCATCTCGCGATTACGCGTCAGACCAAACCACAGAGCGTGATAATGCTCGCGCGGAACACTAAACTGCGACTTTTGCTGCGCGTAGGACACTCCATCATCGTGCATTTCGAGAGCGCGAATCACGCGGCGAACATTATGGGGGTGGATGACCGCAGCGGACTCGGGGTCGCGCTCGGCAAGCAGAGCATGCAGTTCTTCCTCGCCAATACGCTCGGCAAGTTCCTGATACCCCGCGCGACGATCGTCCTCAAGCTCGCCCGAGGGAAAATCCATCTCATCCAGGGCGGCCTTGAGATACAAGCCTGTGCCCCCGCAAAACACCGGTAGGCGGCCCTCGCCAAGCAAACGCTCAACATGCGCGCGAGCGTCAGCCTGATAAAGCGCCGCAGAGTACGCCACACCCGGCTCTACAATGTCGACGAGACGCAGCGGCGCCGTACACTCATCGGGCGCCATCTTTGCGGTACCGATGTCCATGCCGCGATAGATTTGCATCGCATCGCACGACAGCACTTCGGACGAAAGACGAGCCGCCAAACGGTCGGCAACACCACTCTTACCAACCGCCGTCGGACCGACGATCGCAACGGCGGAAAGACCTGCCCCGGGAGAAACCATTAGCGCGGCTCGCCCACAACGGAGCCGGACAAATACCAGGTCTTGGCAACGTCAACGTCAACATCAACGATCTTGCCAACAAGCTGATCGATGCTGTAACCCTCGGGGATAGGCGCATGCACGGTCTGATTCTTGGGACTCTTGCCCAGCAGGACCGCGTCGTTCTTTTTACTCGTTCCCTCAATGAGCGCCGGCACCACAGTATGAAGCTCACCCTGGTTGTACTCGTGCGCCGTGGTCTCGATAACCTTAACCAGGCGGTTGAAACGCTCGAGAATAACCTCATGCGGCGTAGGATCGTCAATCTCGGCGGCCGGGGTACCGGCGCGCTTGGAATAGATGAAGGTATAGGCCTGAGCATAGCGGACCGTCTCGGCAAGTGAGAGCGTCTGCTCAAAGTCTTCTTCAGTCTCGCCCGGGAAGCCAACGATAATGTCGGTCGAGAGCGCGATATCGGGCGTGCGGTTGCGAATGCGATCGACCAGGCCCAGATAGTCCTCGCGTGTATAACGGCGATTCATCTCTTTGAGGATCCGTGTCGAACCTGACTGGACGGCTAGGTGCAACTGCGGCATAACGGCAGACGTCTCGGCCATGGCGTCGATGGTCTCGGGGAGCAGATCCTTGGGATGCGAAGACGTAAAGAAGATGCGCTCCACACCCGTATCGCCCACGGCACGCAGCAGATCGGCAAAACGCGGCTTGCCAAACAGATCGCGACCATATGAGTTAACGTTTTGGCCCAGCAGCGTAATCTCACGCACGCCCTGGCGCACCAAACCGGTCACCTCGTCGACAATCTCCTCGAAGGGGCGACTTTTTTCGCGACCGCGCACGTACGGCACGATGCAATAGGTGCAGAAATTATTGCAGCCTGTCATGATGGGCACCCAGGCGTGATACTGGGTCTCGCGATGCCACGGCATGCTCATGGCATCCGTATCCTCATGCTCATTGGTGCGGATATGACGCTTACCATCAAGGAACGCCTCGGCAATGAGCTCGGCCACATGTGCGATGGAATGCGTGCCAAAGATGACATTGACGTTATCGACGTTGGTGAGCAGGCCCTCTCCATCACGCTGCGCGATGCAGCCGCCCACGGCAACCACACGCTTGCCCGAAGGCGAAGGCGGCAGGCTTTTGCAGGAATTGCACTGACCGTACAGGCGAGTATCGGCGGCCTCACGCACACAGCATGTCATGAAGACAACGATATCGGCATGCTCGGGATCGAGCGCCATGAGGCAGCCATACGAATCAAGCAGACCGCTCACACGCTCGGAGTCGTGCTGATTCATCTGACAGCCAAAGGTGCGGATAAAGTAGGTTTTACCGGCAAGAATATCGCGTACGGAACGCTGGTCCATGTGCATAAGTCCTAACGATGGGGAGCGAAACGAGGCAAGCAGAAGCTATGCCACAGGCTTAACATCATCCATGACGACGTTATCCATAGCAGCTCGATTGATCTGGTGAACGTAGATAGAAAGGCGGATGGCCGTGCGCGACTCCCCGTTAATGAGGATGTCGGAGAACACAGGCGCGCAGGAAATATCAAAACCGGTTGGAATCAAAAAACCGCGCGCGATAGCAACGGCCTTAATGGCCTGGTTGACAGCACCGGCACCGACACACTGGATGTTGACGGGTACACCATCCTTGACCATGCCGGCGATGGCGCCGGCAACGGACGCGGGCGATGATTTGCTTGATACCTTCAGGCAATCCATGAAGAAACTCCTGCGTTTAAAAATACGTTTTAACTGCAATAACTTTATCGTACCGAGTGGACTCGGTAAAGGCACTATTCCTCTTTGGCAAGATCGAAGGTCACGGTGATTCGATCACGCGAAACACGGATCTTTGGGTCGCCGCAAAGATTGAGATAGTACCGGGCGGCAAGGTCATTAAAGTCGCGCTCCACAGCACGCGAAAACTGTGCCATGTCATCCTTGGCAATACGCAGCCCACGACGATCCTTCGCGAGATCGACAGGAGCCGGCGCATGCGAGGATGAGTCACGCTCGCGCAGCAGACGCGCAGTCACACCGCGAACGGGCTTAATCTGCCCTGCCAAAATGCGATGGGCCGTGCGCTCGGACATTTCAAGACCCAAACCCGAACAAATACGAATAAAGTCCTCGGCATCAGAGGCAAGGCCTAAACGATCGACAACCGGAAGCTCGCTCTCATCATCAATAAACAGGAGACGAGACGTATCGAGCCGACTTGACGCCTGAGCATAAAGGGTCGCGGCAATCTCAGACGGAGAACCAAGATAGACATCGCAACCACGCAACTCCTCGAGCGCAAACTCACAGGCAGCGCGAATAATATTATGCGGACCGCGAGCACAGACATAACGTCCGTCCTCATCCTTGACGGCCTGGGGCCAGCTGGACTGATCGGCACGCTCGCTGAGGCGGTCGGCCGCAACGCTCACCTTAAAGGCTGAGCCAAGATCGACACCAGACGTGACCACGCGGGCCTCGTCGGTGTTCTGCTTGATCGAAAACAATGCCATGCCACGACCGTGAACGCCCCAACGGTCCATCTTCATGCTCTCGAGCTTTGAGGTAACGCGAGCATCGAAGATTCGCTCTTGCATATCCTGCGGAACACCCGAGCCGTTATCCAGAAAGACAAGCGTGCGGACGCCATCTTCCTTGGTCGTGGCGAGATAGACCTTGTCGGCGCCGGCATCGCGAGCATTACGGAGCATTTCGATGACGATATCCTCGACATACTGAATGTCGTGCTTTGCCTGGCGCCGCTCGGCCTCCGAAACGCGGAGGCGGACATACCCCTCGCCAAGGTTCTCCTCGACGCGAAGGTTGCCCTCCCCCGACATCGACGCGATAAATGAGATGAGCTCGTTCGCGTCGCTCATATTATTTAGCGATATCGACAGCGCGGCTCTCGCGAATCACGACGACGCGCACCTGACCGGGATACTCCATCTCTTCCTCGATCTGATGGGCGATATCGTGAGCCAGAACCGTGGACTGGGCATCGGAGATCTTGTCCGGCTGAACCATGACGTGGACCTCGCGACCGGCCTGCATGGCATAGGTACGCTCGACGCCGTCATGAGAGTTGGCGATCTCCTCGAGCTTCTCAAGACGCTTGATGTAGTTCTCGGCAGACTCGCGACGGGCACCGGGGCGAGAGGCAGAGACAGCATCGGCGGCCTGCACCAGGACATCGAGCACCGTGTTGGGGTCGACATCGGCATGGTGAGCCTCGATAGCGTGGACGATAACGGGCTTCTCGCCATAACGGCGGGCAAGCTCAGCGCCGATGACGGCATGCGGCCCCTCGACGTCATGGTCGATTGCCTTGCCCAGGTCGTGCAGCAGGCCGGCGCGCTTGGCGGTCACAACGTCCAGGCCAAGCTCGGAAGCCATCACGCCGCACAGGTCAGAGACTTCGAGGGAGTGCTGAAGCACGTTCTGACCAAACGAGGTACGGTAGCGCAGGGCACCAAGGGTCTTGACGATCTCGGGGTGCAGGTCGTGAATGCCGGTATCGAAGGCAGCCTGCTCGCCAGCCTCGCGCACGCGCTGCTGAACCAGGTCGGCAGCCTTGTGATACATCTCCTCGATGCGGGCGGGGTGAATGCGGCCGTCGGCGATGAGGTTCTCCAGAGCAACACGGGCGGTCTCACGACGGACCGGATCGAAGCTCGAAAGAACGACGGTCTCGGGCGTGTCGTCGATCACGAGGTTGACGCCGGAAACCTGCTCGAAGGTGCGGATGTTGCGACCCTCGCGACCGATGATACGGCCCTTGAGGTCATCAGAGGGAATGTGCACGGAGGTAACGGTGACCTCGGCAGTGTGGTCGGCAGCGCAGCGCTGAATCGCCAGGGAAAGAATCTCCTGGGCGGTCTTGTGGCACTCGGCGCGAACCTGCTGCTCGGACTCGCGAATGATCGTGGCGGCCTCGTGGGTGACCTCGCCGCGAACCTTATCGAGGAGCTCCTTGTGGGCATCCTCGCGGGTAAGGTCGGCGATACGCTCGAGCTCGGAGGTCTGCTTTGCGCAGAGCTCCTCGAGCTCACGGGAGCGCTTCTCGACCTGACCGGCCTGACTGGACAGCTGATGCTCGCGCTTGTCGAGAGCGTCGTTGCGGCGATCGAGGGATTCCTCGCGCTGCATCACGCGGTTCTCGAGCGTACGAATCTCGCTCTTACGCTGCTTGTCCTCGGCCTCGGCGGCCTGCTTGTTCTTGATGATCTCCTCTTTAGCCTCGAGCAGAGCCTCTTTTTTGAGGGTCTCGGCCTGACGCTTAGCATCACCGATCAGGGACTCAGCCTGTGCGTGTGCCGACTGGATCTTTTCGTCGGCCTCGTGAAGACTACCCTGCTTGGCGGTGCGCATGTAGGCAATGGCGGCGATGGCACCCAAAACGATGCCAACGAGCGCTGCGATGATAGGCATGCTCACTCCTTTTTATGGATTCGTTACACAACAAAGCGAACCGTCCTTACGAACGGCTCGCGACATTTGAGTAATATGGGCGCAGCTTATGCGGGTCGGATACAGATAAACATATAAACAAACTCATCACAGATGAGCACATATCACAAAGCAAATGACAGTGTTTATCGTACGTTGAACCACAACAACTGTCAAATAAATGGCCCCGGCACGGCGGCTAAAACACGGTGAACGGCAGGGCCACAAAACGCATACGCCTAAACCGCACATTCCTCGCGTTCGGCATCGAGACGTGCCTTAACGGCATCGGCGGCGACGTGATACGAGAAGCCCTTGCCCATCAAAAACCGAACCAGTTTTTCGAATGCGCGCGTCTCTGGAACACGCCGCTTGGCGAGCAGGGCTGACGCACGCGCCAAATCGTCTTCGACGGCAAAATAATCCTCGGGATAACCGGGAATGTCATCGAGCACGACATGACGGCGCTTGAGCTCGGTCTCGATTTTGCGCTGTCCCCAACCGCGCCGCTTGCGCTCCTCGATAAAGTACGAGCAAAAGCGGCTCTCGTCTAAAAAACGATACTCGGTGGCGCGCTCGACGGCGAAATCGATCGCAGGCTGGTGAAAGCCGTAGCGAGCCAGCTTGTCACGGACCTCACCCGTCGCATGGTCGCGGCGCGATAACATCTCGGTCACCATGGTAAGTGCACATTTACGCTCGATGAGCTGCACCGCCTCACGAAAGTTGTCCCAATCACAGGGAAGATCGGGGCGGTTTTTGACATACAGCCGCGCGACCCGCACGGGAATCCAAATGGACCGCTCAAAACCGCCCTCAAGCTCACAATCGATATGTGCGCAAGGCTTTTTGGACGCATACCCGCTCGAGAACGAGGAGGCCGCCTTCTTGTCGGGAAAGACGACCGTGGCCTCGGTCACCGTATACGACATGAGCGTAACCGCTACTCGTCGTCATCATCGAGCATGGCGGAACCATCGATGGCGTAAAGCTCGTCAGACTCCTCAGGCGCAGGCTGATCGGTCAGCTCGACCTCGGACGGAGCATCGTCATCAAACTCAAGTCCGCAGGCAAGGCGGACCTTATGCTCAATCTCGTCAGCGCAATCGGGGTGTTCGCGCAGGAACGCCTTGGCGGCCTCGCGACCGTTGCCGAGCTTGTCCTCGCCATAGGCAAACCAGGAGCCCATCTTCTTGCAGATGCCGCACTCGACAGCCATGTCCAGAATCGAGCCCTCCTTAGAGATACCCGTACCGTACATGATGTCGAACTCAGCAGAACGGAACGGAGCTGCCACCTTGTTCTTAACGACCTTGGCGCGCACGCGGTTACCGATAACCTCGTCCTTAAGCTTAATGCTGTCGATACGGCGAATGTCGATACGCACCGAAGAGAAGAACTTAAGGGCGCGGCCGCCCGTCGTAGTCTCGGGGTTGCCGAACATGACGCCGATCTTCTCACGCAGCTGGTTAATGAAGATGCACGTCGTGTTGGACTTGGACAGCGAGCCGGCGAGCTTGCGGAGCGCCTGGCTCATCAGGCGAGCCTGAAGACCGACCGTAGTATCGCCGATTTCTCCCTCGATTTCGGCACGCGGGGTCAGCGCGGCGACGGAGTCGACGACGATGGCATCGATGGCGCCGGAACGCACGAGCATGTCAACAATCTCGAGCGCCTGCTCGCCCGTATCGGGCTGGGAAATGAGCACCTCGTCGATATCCACGCCGATGCGCGCGGCATACGTGGGATCGAGCGCATGCTCGGCATCGATAAATGCCACAACGCCACCCATTGCCTGGGCCTCGGCCAGGATCTCGAGCGAAAGCGTCGTCTTACCGGAGGACTCAGGACCGTAAATCTCGACGATACGGCCGCGCGGCACGCCGCCGATACCCAGCGCGGCATCGAGGGCCAGGGCGCCCGTGGGAATGGCCTCGACCTCGAGCTCGGGACCACCGTCGCCGTACCTCATGATGGAACCCTGGCCGAATTTCTTCTCGATCTCGGCCTTGGTGGTGGCGATCATCTCATCGCGCTCTTTACCCGTCGTGCGAGCATGAACGGTACGTACGGGACCTGAATTCTTGGCCATGAATAGCCCTCCTCTTAACAACCTGCATCGATAATAAACGAACGGCTGTTCGTGGTCAACCGTTCAGATAAATCATATGCAGCCGACCTTTCCAAAACCCAACCAAACGCCGACCAAACACTGACCAAAATCTTGACCGCAGGCGAACCAAGAAAATCATGACGAGGAAAAATACGACAACTACCTGCACAAAGATAAAATTCGCCGGAGGTCCCTATCTCCACAATTAAGGGGCCCTAAGGCCCCTTAAAACACGTCTATTCCATAGAGTTGAGCACAAGGGCAATGCGACCCAATGCCTCCGCGACCGCATGGGCACGAACACACGAACGATCGCCCTCATAGTGGCAGCGCACAGAGTCCACGACTGGCACTTTCCCATCAGCCGCGCGATGCGCCCAGCCAATATAGAAAGTGCCCGCCGGATCGTCCTCAGTACCACCGCCGGGGCCGGCATAACCCGTTGCGCTCACTGCAATATCGCTCTGGTACAGCTCCAGCGAACCCGACGCCATCTCGCGCGCAGTCTGATGCGACACCGCAGTGTAGCGGTCGAGCGTCTCCTGCTCAACACCCAGCACGCGATGCTTAATCTCATCGCAGTAGGTCACCGCACCGCCACGCAGCACCGCCGAGGCACCAGGGATATCGGCGATCGTCGAGGCGATCATGCCAGCTGTCAGAGATTCAGCCGTCGAAACCGTCACGCCCCGAGCGCTCGCGCGCTCGACAATATCGCGTGCGAGCTCTTCGTTATGCGCGGCAATCTGCTCAAATGATTCCGTCATGCCTACCAGGACCTAGACCGAAAAGACGATCTTGCGGCAGTTCCAGAAGTACTGGGCGCCCGAGATAACGGTCAAGACAACGGCGACGGCGTACAGGAAGCGCGACACCGAGTAGATGCCGAGCGTCAGTGCCACCGGGCCAAGGTGCAAGCCGGCCATAGCAAAAACGCACAGGTAACCGCAGATGGAGACCATCGTGGTTGCCGTCTTGTACTTGCCGAGCTTATCGGCCGCAACGACCACACCGGCCGCACTCGCGACCATGCGAAGGGCGCTCACCAGCAGCTCACGGAATAGGATAATGAACACGGACCACACGGTCACCATGCCAAAATCCAAGAACAGCAGCAGGGCCGAGAACACCAGTAGCTTGTCGGCGATGGGATCCAGAAACTTACCGAAGTCGGTGATCTCGTTGCGCGAGCGCGCCAGATAACCGTCGACCTTATCGGTGCACGACAGGATCACATACAGAATGAAGGCAGCGGCGGCGAGCGGGCCGTCGAAGGTGCTCCAATCCGTACCGGCAACACTCGTGTGAGACAGCGCCGAGACGATCATGAACACCGGGATAAAGACGATGCGAACGCACGTCACGATGTTGGCGGGCGTCCAGACACTCGTCAGTTCCTTATTGCTCTCGTTTGCCACGATGCTCTCCTACTCCACAACATGGCCGATAAGCTCATAGCAGAAGCTATCGGTAAACTCGACAGTCAGAATATCGCCCACGGACGCCTCGCTGGCGTCCAAGTGCACCGCACCATCGGAATCGGGCGCCTGGAACCAGGCATGGCCGATCAGCTCGGCGCCATCCTCGGTCTCTTCGATACCGTCGACGATCACCTGGGCGCGCTCGCCCACATGTGCGGCGGTAGCGGCAAAACCGAGCGACTCGGCCAGATCCATGGCCTCCTGGGCGCGCTCAAGCTTGACCTCCTCATCGACCTGGCCCTCCATCTTGGCGGCCAGGCTACCTTCCTCACGCGAGTAGGCAAAGACGCTCGTGTAGTCAAAGCCGACGGTGTCCATAAAGTCGATAAGGTCGCGGAACTCGTCGTCGGTCTCGGTCGGGAAGCCGACCATGGCCGTGGAACGGATCACGATGCCGGGGATACGCTCACGAAGGTCGCGGAACAGATCCTCGAGCTCCTGGCGCGAACCGGAGCGACGCATGGCCTTGAGGATGCGAGCGTCGCAGTGCTGCACGGGGATATCGATATAGGGCAGCACCTCGGGCGTATCACGAATGGTCTCAATGAGCTCGTCAGTCATGCCCTCGGGCTGCAAGTAGAGCACACGGACCCAGACGTTGTGCGGGCGCACGGCCTCGGCGACGGCACGCAGCAGCTGCGCCAGATTGCGCGGCGAGCCCTCGGCGACGTCCTCGTCGGCAAAGTCGATGCCCCAAATACCCGTGTCCTGGCCGATCAGCACGATCTCGCGCACACCGCCGGCAACCAGGTCGCGCACCTCGGAGATAATGCTCTCGGCATTACGCGAATGATAGCGACCGCGAATGTAAGGGATCATGCAGAAGCTGCAGAAGCGGTTGCAGCCATCAGAAATCTTGACGTAGGCAACCGCACCCTCGACGGTACGCTTGACCTGAGGAATATAGGCGGCAATCTCGCGCTCGACACCCAGCACGCCATCGATGACCGCCACGATGCCGTCTTCCTCGTCGGCCTTCACAAAGGCAGCGACCTCGGGCAACTCGTCAGGCAGGTCGTCGCCATAGCGCGACGGCACGCAGCCGCACATGACGATGGGGCAAGAACGAACGCCGTCCTGAACCTCGTTGGCGAGCTCGAGCGTGGTCTCGATGCTCTCGGACGTTGCGGAGGCGAGGAACGAGCAAGTATTGACGATAGCGATATCGGCATCCTGCGGGTCGAATGCCTCCTCGTAGCCCGCGGCGGTCAAAAGAGAACGCATGCGGTCGGTGTCAACCTCGTTCTTAGCGCACCCGAGGGTGATGTAGAGCACGGAGCCCAACGGTGTATCCATGTTGGAGAGCGGTCCTTTCGATTGATATTAGCGGTAGTTGGTGAACTGCAGCGGCTGGCCGTAGTCCTGGTCGCGCAGGAACTGAATCACGGTCTGCAGCGCGTCCTTCGAAGCAGAGGAAACACGCAGCTTGTCGGCCTCGATGGTCACCTTGACCTTGAGCTTTTGGTCCTTGATGTCCTTGTTGATCTTCTTGGCGGTCGCCTGGTCGATACCCTCGACGATATGGCCGAGCACGCGCACGGTGCCGCCCGATGCCGCCTGCGGAGCATCCCACGAGACAGCCTTGAGGTCGATGCCGCGCTTGATGAGCTTGGAGCTCAGCACGTCGACAATCTGTTTGGAGACAAAGTCGGCCGGGGCGTTTATCGTAAAGAGCTTGTCGCCCTTCGAAAGCTCGATCGTGGCGCCGGAATCCTTAAGGTCATAGCGCTGGGAAATCTCGCGCGTGGTCTGCTGGAAGGCGTTGTCGACCTCTTGCATGTTGACCTCGGACACGACGTCGAAGCTGGAATCTTTAGCCATGATGTTTCCTTTCGCGTACGAGCGGCCTAGTAGCTATCGTACGAATTGTCGGTAGAATCGGTGGGTGTCTGACCGTCAGTTGCGGTATCGGCGCCATCCGTGGACTGGGCATCGGTACCGTCGGTGGTATCGGTACCATCGGTGGTGTCGGTACTATCAGAACTTTCACCATTCTCGGAATCAGACGTCTCCTTCTTGGGAACGGTGATCGTCACGCGCGCCACGCCCGAGGTCTTGGTATCGTAACGGACCTTTTCACCGTTCTTGGTAACGGTGACATCGGAAGGCTTGGACGTGGTGATCTCGATCGAGGACTCGGGCGTGTACTCCTGCTCAAAGGGGCCAGTCGCTTGGGCGCCATAGACCGACTTGCCGTCGACCTTGACCTCAATCCACGCGGTCTTTCCCTTGGCAACGGAGACTTTGACCTTCGTGACCTCGTTCTCTTCCTTCTTGGCCGTCGTCTTGGTAGCGTCCGAGTCAGTCGACTCATTCGTCGCCTCATCGGTGTCTTCGTCCTCGTCGACCGTTTCGGTCTTCTTAGAAGACTTCTTGGTCGTCGTCTTGGTAGCAGTGGGCGTCTCAGGCGTGGTCTCGGGCGCCAAAGATGCGCAGCCGCGCAGAAGCACCACGATGAGCACAATCAACAGCAGCGCAACGGCACCGATGCCGGCGTAGACGAAACGCGGATCGAGCCCGTTGTTTTGAGGAGTACGTGATCCGCCGCGTCCACGATTGGAACTGCTGCGGCCGCCTCCCTGAGGCATACGACCACGATTGCTATCGGAACGGCCGCGATAGCCACCCTGGCCCTGAAGGCTGCGCTGACCCGAGCGGGGCGCAAGTTCACCGCGGCCTTGATAGCCACGCTGGCCCGAACGCGGAGCCGAAGAACGCTGGCCATACGGCTGTGATTGAGAGAGAAGACGCGGCGTCACCTGCGTGGTATCGGCATCCGCATAGCCACCGCGAGAGCGTCCCGTAGAGGCACCACGGTAACCGCGATCGGAATAGCCGCCGTCGCCGTAGCCGGCACGAGGGTCACGCGCCACGCCTCGGGCAGCGGGAAGTGCACGGTCCTCGGGCATCGGCGTACTGCGGAACCGGTCACGCTGTGAGCGAATCTCCTCGCCCGAACCCGTCTCGGTAATATAACCGGCCTGCTGAGGACGCTGTCCATAGCGGGTCGAACGACCGCCCTGAACCATCAGGAAGCGCCCGTTATCGACCGAGGAACGCGAATTGACGTAGCCGGCGGCGTCCTGAAAACGACCGCCCTGCTGCGACGTCTCGCGTTCGTATGCCATCAGATCGTCAAAGTAGGCATTGACGACCTCGCGCGGATTGAGGCCCAAAAAGCGAGCATAGCTCGAAATCATGCCCTGCGCATAGCCGCGCGGCGGCATCGAAGCAAAGTTACCGGTCTCGAAAAACTCGATGATCTGCGGCCTGATTTTGATGGTGTTGGCGACTTGCTGAATGGAAAGGCCCATTCGGCGACGCTGCTCAAGCAGCATGTCACCAAAGCGTGCAGCCATCAGAATCCTCCAAACTCACGATCTTCACGTGCCATCTCGGCGTCGACAGACTCCAGCGCGGCAAGCCCCTCCTCGTCCAACAGGACCTCGCGCGGCTTGGAACCGTCGGGCGGGCCGACGACACCCTTTTCTTCCAGCATATCCATAATACGCCCGGCACGCGCATAGCCAACCTTCAGACGACGTTGCAGGCCAGATGTGGAGCCAAGCTGCGATTCCACCACAATATGGGCGGCTTCCCAAATGAGCGGATCATCGTCTTGCGGCTCGGCGACTCCGGTACGGACAATGCCGCCGCCACCCGCCATGGACATGGAAGCGGGCGCCACGGCAGACAGGATCTCCTCGTGGTAGTCGGGCTCGCTCTGCGACTTGACGAACTCGACGACCTCGTTGATTTCATCATCCGAGACAAAGCAGCCCTGGATACGGCGAGGCTTGCCCCAGTCGACCTTGGAGAACAGCATGTCGCCCAAACCGGTGAGCTTTTCGGCACCCATCTGGTCGATGATGACGCGCGAGTCGATGCCCGTGGCGACATTAAAGGCGATGCGGTTGGTGATGTTGGCCTTGATAAGGCCCGTCACTACGTTGGAACTGGGGCGCTGCGTGGCCACGATAAGATGAATGCCGGCGGCACGGCCCAGCTGCGCAATACGCACAATCGAGGCCTCGACATCCTTACCGGCGACCATCATCAGGTCCGAGAGCTCGTCAATGATGATGACCAGGTAGGGCATCTTTTGCGGCGGGTTGTCGTAATGCTCAAACTCGCCGGCGGCCTGCTTTTCGTTGTAGGTCGAGATCTTACGCACGTTGAGACGCTCGAAGACCTTCAGGCGACGCTCCATCTCGGACACGGCCCATTGCAGAGCGCTCGCGGCCTGCTTGGGCTCGGTCACCACGGGCACATAGAGATGCGGCAAACCGTTATAGCCCGCAAGCTCGACGCGCTTGGGGTCGACCATGATCAGGCGAACGTCCTCGGGAAGCGCGCGCATGAGCAGGGTCGTGATGATGGAGTTGATCATCACCGACTTACCAGAACCGGTCGTGCCGGCGATCAGCAGGTGGGGCATCTTGGCAAGGTCGGCGACGACCGGCGTGCCCTCGGCATCTCGACCGATGGCCAGCTCGAGCGGACCGCCCTTCACATAGGGAAGCACGTCGCCCAGGTTGACGTTCTGGCGCTTGCGATTGGGGATCTCGATACCCACAAGCGAGGTACCGGGGATCGGGGCAAAGATGCGCACCGACTGAGCAGCGAGCGAAAGCGCGATATCGTCCTCGAGGCTCGAAATCTTGCTCACGCGCTCGCCCTCGCCAGGTTGCAGCTTAAAGGTCGTCACCGTGGGGCCGGCGATCCAGCCGACCACGCGGGCACTGCGGCCAAACTCAAGCAAGGTGGATTGCAGTGACTCGGCAGTCTGTTCCAGCTCCTTGTCAGATGACGCGGAGGACGCCGACTGCGGGTTGGCGTGCAGGATCTCGAGCGGCGGAAGCTTGAGGCCGTCCTCTTCTTCGCCCTCGTTATCTGCGGCGCCGCCGTCCGCTCCCCCATCGCTAGCCGCAGCCGATTCGACAGCACTCGAGGCAAACGCATCGGCAACCTTGGGATGCTTCAAGAAGTCGGGGATCTGAGGTGCTGCCGAAACAGGATTCACGGCAAACGGCGGCTCGGACTCGTCGATCTTATCGGGGTCGTCTTCCATCGAAAGCTGACCGGTTACCTGGTCGCGCTTTGCATGGCGGCGCGGCAGCAAAGTTGTCTTTGCGGTCTCAATCGGAGCCTCGTCATCCTCGTCATCGCCCTCGGTGAGCTCAATCTCGCTATCGGACCAAGACGGGTCGGGCTCGCTTGTATTGAGCTTAGGCGCAGCCTTGCCCTTCTTGGCATGGCGGCGCGGCAGCAGCGTCGTCTTAGCGCGCTCAACCTCAACCGACTCGGACACGTCGACAAACGGATTCTCGTCCTCGTCGTCTTCGTCCAAAACCGGGTCCACATCGTTGCCCATGACCGTGGTCACGGCAGCATCGGAGCCCTTTTGACGAAGAATGCTCAGGTGCGGACGGGCAACGCCGGGCACCGACAGGGCTTCGTCGTCACCCCACGGGCTGGCGTTGACATCGGCACGACGGCGCTCGGCAAAATCGGCCGCACGGTCGCGAGCAGAGCGCAGCACGCCACCCACCGAAAAGCCGATGATGACCAAGCCCACGACGACAAGGCCCAACAGGACTACCATCGCGATAGGCTTACCCAGGGCATTCTGCAGCGCACTCGCAATAAACGCACCGATGTAGCCACCCGAGGCGGACAAATTTTGCGGCGTGAACATAAGGTCACACGAGACACTCGTACGCGGCACCATCAGCGAAAGAATGGAGACGACGGCGATAAAGACCACGGCTCCGCCCGCAACAGAGCGCACGTTGAGCGGCGAGTCCTCGCCTAAAAAGAGCGTGGCGGCAAACAGCAAAATAACGATCGGCAGCACGTAGGCGCCCAGACCAAAGCCCAGGTGGTAGAAACCGGCAACCGCAGCCGTAACGGGTGCAGTCGCCGGCGAAATCACGGCAATGAAGGACGCAATCGCCAAAACGGCGATGACCACGCCGGCGATATCGCGGTTGGCCGAGGGCTCGACCAGGGGCTCAAAATCGTCGAAGTCGGTCTCGTGGCCCTTATTGGCACGAAGATGGGAACCGGCACCCTTAGCAGATGCCGGTTGGTTGTTGGCTTTATTGCCTTTGGCGTTTTGTGCAGATCCGCGCGCCAAACTAAACCTCCATGACGACCGGGATGATCATCGGACGAGTGCGCGTACGACTCCAGATAAAGTTAGAGAGCGAGTCGCGCACGGCCTTGCGAATGGCATCGGAACCGCTGCTCGTAAAGCTGAACTTGCCCTTCTCAATCGTCTTCATAATAGACGCGGAGGCATCCTCGGAGAACTGGTCGTCGATGGCAAACGAGACGCCGCGGCCCGAGAACTCGATGGCCTCAATCTTCTTGTGCTTGAGCGAGACGATGGCGACGGCCGTGACCATACCGTCATTGGCGAGCTTCTGGCGATCGCGCAGGACGATGGGGTCGGTATCGCCGATACGCAGGCCGTCGACGTAGACGACGCCGGACTCGACGGGCGTACCACGCTTGACGATACCACCGCGCATCTCGAGCGTGTCGCCGTTATCGAGGATAAAGATGTGATCATCCTTGATGCCCATCTTGCGGGCCAGCTGGGCATGGGCGCGCAGATGCACGGCCTCACCGTGAACCGGCATAAAGTACGTGGGCTTGGCCATGGCCATCAGGAGCTTAAGCTCCTCCTGGCTGCCGTGGCCCGAGACGTGGACAAGAGCACGGTTCTTATCCCACACGTCGCAGCCGAGCTTGGCCAAGCTGTTGACGACCTGCTGAACGGCTTTCTCGTTGCCGGGAACGGGAGTTGCCGAGAGGATGACGGTATCGCCCTCGTGGATAGAGAGCGTCTTGTGCTCGCCATTGGCCATGCGGGACAGGGCCGACAGCGGCTCGCCCTGAGAACCGGTGCACATGACGACGATCTTGTCGTCGGGCAGGTTATCGATATCGAAGGCATCGATGATATCGGCATCGTCGATGTTGAGGTAGCCCAGCTCGCGCGCGACGCGGGTGTTGGTGAGCATGGAGCGACCGGTCACAACGACCTTACGGCCGCACTTGCGGGCGGCATCGCAGATCTGCTGCAAACGATGGATATGGCTCGAGAACGAAGCGACGAACACGCGACCCGGGGCGTTCTTGATGGCATGCAGTAGGTTGGGACCAACCTCGGCCTCGGACTTGGTAAAGCCGGGAACCGTGGCATTGGTGGAGTCGGACAGCAACAGGTCGATGCCCTGCTTGGCAAAGCGGCTGATAGCGGCATAGTCGGGCGTGACACCATCGATGGGCGTCTGGTCGAGCTTAAAGTCGCCAGTGTGCATAACGGTGCCCTGATTGGTGCGAATGAACACGCCCAGAGCGCCGGGGATGGAGTGCGTCATCGAGAAGAAGTCGAGCGAGATGCCGCCGAGGTTGACATGGCTGCCGCCCTTAACCTCGCGGAACTTGGGTGCGCGGATGCGGAACTCAGAAAGCTTGCCTTCGATAAAGCCAAGCGTCAGCTTGCTCGAGAAGATGGGCACCTTGTTGTTGAGGTCCTGCAGCAGATACGGAAGCGAACCGGTGTGGTCCTCGTGGCCGTGGGTGACGACGATACCGCGGAGCTTCTCCTCGTTCTCCAGAACATAGGTGTAGTCGGGAAGCACCAGGTCAATACCGGGCTGGGAATCGTCGGGGAACATGAGGCCAGCGTCAACGAGCACCATGTCGTCGCCGCATTCGAAGACCGTCATGTTCTTGCCGATGCCGTCAAGGCCGCCGAGCGGAATGATCTTCAAGGGAGATGATTTTTTAGCTGCCATAGGTTAGTGTGGTTTCCTTTCTTCGAAACGGGTCTGGAACAACCGACGGGGCGCTTCTGGCAAACCGACCGCCGGGAACGTACAAACATGCATCGCAGAGTCGATGCAATAACCTCAGTATGATACCCATTTGCACAACAACAGACCACCCATGCATCAAAGCCCCATCTGAACCTGTGTATCCCGCCGGTCAGGGCTCAGCGGCCCCGGCACGGGCTAAGTTTCCTGCTCTACAGTCCTGCTCACGACGGAGGCCACATTAAGTGGCCTCCTGTTCGTGCGGAACTCACGATAAACTTAGCCCGTGCCGGGGCCGCTGAGCCCTGACCTGCCAATATGAGATAGGTTTATTTTGGTAGGTTTTATCAGGGGAAATACTGCTGTGTCTATCTACTGATCTGAAATCTGACTACTGAATAGACTGTCTAACTAAATAGCGAGCGGCACTAACCAGCCCTTTTGCTTGCGCCCGGGAGGGCCGCATATGAAGTTTATCGCGAGTTCCGCACGCAAAGGAAAGCACTTAATGTGCTTTCCGTCTTGCGCAGGACTGTAGAGCAGGAAACTTCATATGCGGCCCTCCCGGGCGCAAGCAAAAGGGCGACCCCTGTCCGGAGTCGCCCTTGTTGAGCTGCTTATGTTTAGCTGTTACTCGGCGTCGTGGTGACGACGGGGCTTGCGGCCTCCGTTGTCGCCGGGACGGCGCGGACGGTCGCTGCGCTCGGAGCGCTCGCGACGCGGACGCTCACGGCGCTGGAAGTGCTCGCCGTCGCCCTCAGAGGCACCCTCGGCACGAGCCGGGGCCTCGGGCTTGTCCAGACGATCGAGCGAAATCTTGCCACGATCGTCGACCTCGATGACGACGACCTTGACCTCGTCGCCCACGTTGAGGACGTCCTCGACCTTCTCCACGCGGCCCTTGGCGACGCGGGAGATGTGCAGCAGGCCGTCCTTACCGGGCAGCAGGTTGACGAAGGCGCCGAAGGGCTGGATGGAGACCACGCGACCGGTGTACTCCTCGCCCGGCTCGGGAACCTTGATGATGAGCTTGATGCGCTCGACAGCCTGGTCCACGGACTCGCCGGTGCCGCCGACAAAGACGGTGCCGTCCTCCTGGATGTCGACCGAAGCGCCGGTCTCATCCTGGATACCGCGGATGACCTTACCGCCGGAACCGATGACGTCGCGGATCTTGTCGGTCGGAACCTGGATGGAGACGATGCGCGGAGCGGTGCTGCGCGTGGTGTGGCGCGGCTCGGGGATCACATCGAGCATCTTCTGCAGGATGAAGGCGCGACCCTCCTTGGCCTGCTGCAGAGCGCGGGCCAGGATGTCGAAGGTGAGGCCGGTGGCTTTGTTGTCCATCTGCAGGGCGGTGATGCCCTCGGTGGTGCCGGTGACCTTAAAGTCCATGTCGCCCAGGAAGTCCTCGAGACCCTGGATGTCGGACAGGACCACGGTCTTGCCCTCCTCCTGGATCAGGCCCATGGCGATACCGGAGACCGGGCGCTTAATGGGCACGCCGCCGTCCATAAGGGCGAGCGTGGAGCCGCAGGTCGAAGCCATCGAAGAGGAGCCGTTGGACTCCATGACCTCGGAGACGACGCGGATGGCGTAGGGGAACTCGTTCTCGTCGGGAAGCACCGGAAGCAGAGCGCGCTCGGCCAGATTGCCATGGCCGATCTCGCGGCGCTTGGGGCTGCCCATGCGGCCGGTCTCGCCGGTGCAGAAAGGCGGGAAGTTGTAGTGGTGCATGTAGCGCTTGCCCTCGGTGGGCTCGATGGTATCCAGACGCTGGCCCTCGTTGAGCATGCCGAGCGACAGGACGGAGAGCACCTGGGTCTGGCCACGCTGGAACAGGCCGGAGCCGTGAACGAGCGGCAGGTAGTTGTCCTTCACCATGATGGGACGGATCTCGTCGGCGGCACGGCCGTCGACGCGCTCACCGGTCTCGACGACCATGGTGCGCATGGCCTTCTTCTCGAGCTTCTTGAGCGCCACGGGGATCTCGCGCTCCCAAGCGGCCTGCTCCTCCTCGGTAAACTCGGCACGGATGGACTCCTTCAGAGCCTCGACCTTGCCGATACGGGAGAGCTTGTCGGCGTCGCGAAGGGCGGCTGCCATCTCGTCGTAGTGGGCGAAGATGCGCTCCTGGACCTCCTCGACGGGCTGGTCGAGCGGGTACTCCTTCTTGACGATGGGGCCGTTGACCTGCTCCCACTCGGCAACGAACTCGTCCTGAGCCTGGCAGAAAGCAGCAAGGGCCTCCTGGCCAAACTTCATGGCGGCGAGCATGTCGTCCTCGGAGATCTCCTCGGCGCCGGCCTCGACCATCGAGATGAAGTCGGCAGAGCCGCCCAGCTCCAGGTCCAGATCGGAGTTCTCGCGCTCCTCGTAGGTGGGGTTGACGATAAACTCGCCGGTCTCCACGTTACGGCCGATGCGCACGCAGGCAAGCGGACCCTCGAAGGGCACGCCGCCGAGCGTCATGGCCAGAGAAGCACCCATGACGTTGATGACGTCGAAGGGGTTGACCTGGTCGGCGACGAGCGAGGTGGCGACGATGTGCACCTCGTTGCGGAAGCCATCCGGGAAGCTCGGGCGAATCGGACGGTCGATCATGCGCGCGGTGAGCGTAGCCTTCTCACTGGGACGGCCCTCACGCTTGAGGTAGCCACCCGGGATGCGGCCGGCAGCGTACATCTTCTCGTTGAAGTCGACGGTCAGCGGGAAGAAGTCGTAGTTCTTACGCTCCTTGGAGACGACCACGGTGTCGAGCATCGTGGTGTCACCCTGCTTGACCAGGCAGGCGCCGGTGGCCTGCTTGGCAAGCTCGCCCGACTCAAAGGTGTAGGTCTTGCCGTACAGCTCAAAGGTCTTGGATACGAGTGTCATTGTTCTCCTTTACCCCGCAGACCCCTTGCCTGCGGGCTTCTCATGTGACGCGGGCCCCCTGCCCCCGCCACGCTTCAGAGCGTGATTGTTCGCGCCCTTACACAAAAAGAGCGCCCCGCTGCGCAGGACGCTCTTAGCATGTACAAATCCTACTGGATGTTGTCGCGGATGCCCAGAGCCTTGATGAGCTCACGGTACTCGACGATGTCGTTCTTCTTGATGTAGGAGAGAAGACGACGACGACGACCGACGAGCATGAGCAGACCACGACGGGTGTGGAAGTCCTTCTGGTGGGACTTCATGTGCTCGGTCAGCTCCTTGATGCGCTCGGACAGGATGGCGACCTGAACCTTGGGGTTGCCGGTGTCGACCGGGGTGTTACCGAACTGGGCAGTCAGCTCCGCCTTGCGCTCTTTGGAAACAGTCATTGTTTCACCTTTCGTTTTGCGTCGCCATCGGGCGACTCGATTCGCCTCGGACTGGGAAGCCGCCGGTGGAGCGAGCAACCAAGGTCGAGGTACCAACAGGTCGGTATGTTACCACAAGCAGCCCGCGCCTGCGCATCATCACCGACCCAACATGAATTCCATCGCACGGAGGCGCTGATCGGTGTGCGTCGCAGCCCAAACATGCGAAAGCCCCAGCAAAAAGGCTGCGGTATGCGGGTCGATTCGCTCGGCCAAAAGCGCATCGAAGGTCATGGACATGAGGGCGCGCAGCCATGCGGCCTCACCGGTCGACACCAGTTCGGCACCTGGAACGCTCGACGCGCACGACCCGCACATGAGGCCGCCCGCCTGGGGCGAAAAATACGACAGCATGGGGTCTCCGCACAGCACGCAGGCCGAAAAATCGGGTCGATAGCCAACGTGCGACAGCAGCTTAAAGACATATGCCGCAACAAGTAGATCCATATGCGCCGTGTCGAGCCCGCTGCCCACCAGGGCAAGCGCTCGCTGCGTTATAGCAAAGGTAAACGGGTCCTCGGCGTCCTCGAACGAGCACACGCGCGCGACCTCGGCGATCGCGCTTGCGGCGCAGGTCGTCTCGTAATCGGGCGCAACGCCGAGCGGCGCCTCCATAAGCTCGGCCTGGGAAACCACGTCGAGTGACCGTCCATGTGCGAGCAGCATATCTACCGTACAGAACTGCTCGCAGCGCGCAGCCAGGCGTCCGCCGGGTTTGCGGGCGCCCTTTGCCACGGCACGAACCTGCCGCCCCCGCTCGTCAAGCATCGTCAAGATCAGGTCGGTCTCTTTGAGCTTCGTCTTGTCGAGGACGAGCACCTTGGTGCGATATGTGCGAGAACCTGCCATTCGCGCCGCGTGTCCCTAATCTTCGGCGTTGTAGCCAAAGCGGCGAATCTGAGCTTCGTCGTCACGCCAGCCGGCCTTAACCTTCACGTCCAGCTCCAAAAAGACCTGGGTGCCAAAGATGCGCTCAAGGTCGCGACGGGCGTCGATACCGATATGTTTGATCATCTCGCCGCCCTTGCCAATGATGATGCCCTTCTGGCCCTCACGCTCAACGTAAATGGTGGCGTGCACGCGCAGCACCTTCTTGGTCTGCTCGAGCGCATCGCAGATCACGCCCACGGAGTGCGGGATCTCATCACGGGTGCGGCGCAAGACCTTCTCGCGCACAAACTCGGCAACGAGCGTCTCATCGGAAGCGTCGGTACCCATGTCCTCGGGGAACCAACGCGGACCCTCGGGCAAAAAGTGCGCAACGGTCTCGATAAAGGCATCGACGTTGAAGTTCTTGACCGACGACGTCACGATCTCGTCGTCATACTCCATGAGCTCGTGGGCGGCCTTGAGCTGTTCCATAACCTGGGCGGGATCGGCCTCATCGGCCTTGGTGAGCACCAGGACCTTCTTGCAACGGGCGCATCTTACGCGCTCGGCAACCCAAGCGTCTCCCCTGCCGATCGGCTTGGTGGCATCAATCAAAAACGCGACGACATCGACATCGTTCAGCTCGAACAACGCGCTCTTGTTGAGCTCAGATCCCAAGCCGTCCTTGGGCTTATGAATACCGGGGGTATCGACAAAGACCAGCTGGTAGCCGGGGCGGTTGACGACGGCGCGCATGCGGCGGCGGGTCGTCTGGGCCACCGGCGAGGTGATGGCGACCTTTTTGCCATAGCAGGCATTAAGCAGCGTAGACTTGCCAGCGTTGGGACGACCGACCAGGGCCACGAAACCGCTGCGGAAACTGGGCTCCACGTCGCCAAAGTCCGCGAGGTTGTCGTCCTCGTCGCACAGGGCGTCGAGCTCCTCATCGCTCATGCCCTTAAACGGGTCGAACTCCTCGACTTCCTCGAGCTCCTCGGTATCCACCGCATCCAGGGACTCGTCGTCCAAAATCTCATCGGTAGACTGCATATTGTCGGACATGGGAATCCCTTTCTAAATAAAGCCGAGCGCGTGGGCAAATACCAGCACGCCCACAATCGCGGCGGTGATGGAAAGAACGTATACAGAGGCGGCGGCGATGTCCTTCGCACGCTTGGCCAACGGATGGAGCTCCTGGGTCGCCAGGTCGACAATGGCCTCCATGGCGGTGTTGCACAGCTCGCCGTGAATCACCAGGCCGCAACAGATGATAATCGTGGCCCACTCGGCAATGTCGAGCCCCACGATGCAGCCGGCAATGACGGTGCACACGCCCGCCACGAGCATGACCTTAATGTTACGCTCGGTCTTGACGGCGGTGACGAAGCCCTCCATGGCGTAGGAAAACGACTTTAAGAAGGACGGATGGTCCTTGTTCGATCCGGGAATCATAGACGGCTCCTAGTCGTGGGCGTGGTTGGTGATGGGGCCGACGTGGACTAGCTTGGGGTCCTCGCCGCGCTCGAGCGCCAAATCGCGCAGGATGGCGTCCTCGCGGGCCTCCATGACCTCGGCCTCGTCGTCCTCGATGTGGTCATAGCCCAGCAGGTGCAGCATGCCGTGTACGAGCATCAGACGGCACTCGTCAGCAGGGCTATTGCCAAAGCCGGGGGCCTGACGGGCAATGACCTGCGGGGCCAAGATAATATCGCCGAGCTCGAGCGTCTCATCGACGGGAATGTCATCGTCAAAGGCCGAGTCGCACTCAAACGAGAGCACATCGGTGGTGCGGTCGATACCGCGCCACTCGTGGTTGAGCTCATGCATCTCGTCCTCGTCGACATACGAAAGGGAAATCTCGACTTCACGTTCAACGCCCTCGGCGGCAAGCACAACCTCGCAGATGTGCTCCACCTCCTGCGCGTCAAGCAGCGTATCGAGTTCGGCATCGTTGCTGATCAATACACTCAACGGGACTCCTTTCGGTCACGTACGCGTTTCTCGCGCACATCATCATAAGTGTCGTATGCCTCGACGATACGTCCCACCAAGGCATGGCGCACCACGTCGGCACGCTCGAGGTGCGAAAATGCGACATCGTCGACACGGCCCAAAATCTGCTCAACGTCGGCAAGACCGCCACGACGACCCACCAGGTCGCGCTGGCTCAGGTCGCCGGTAATCACGAACTTGGAGTTAAAACCCAAGCGCGTCAGAAACATCTTCATCTGCTCAGGCGTGGTATTTTGCGCCTCGTCGAGCACCACGAAGGCATCGCTCAGCGTGCGGCCGCGCATATAGGCAAGCGGGGCGATCTCGATCACGCCGCGGTCCATAAGCTCATCGGTGCGCTCGCGATCCATCATGTCAAAAAGGGCGTCGTAGAGCGGACGCATGTAGGGATCGATCTTTTCCTCGAGGGTACCGGGTAAAAAGCCCAGGTTCTCCCCCGCCTCGACAACCGGACGCGTCAAGATCAGACGGCCCACCTCGTGACGCTTAAGCGCGACAACGGCGAGCGCCATGGCCAGATAAGTCTTACCGGTGCCGGCAGGACCCAGTCCAAACGTGATGGTATGCGAGCGAATGGCATCCACGTAGCGCTTTTGGCCGAGCGTTTTGGGGCGAATGGCACGACCGCGATACGAAAGCAGCACGTCATCGCGAAGCGACGTAGCCTCGTGCTCACCGTCGCGCAGAACGGCCAGACAGCGCGAGACATCGTCGGCAGAAAGCGTGCGCCCGGCAGCAGCCTCACGAAAGGCATGTTCGAAAAAACGCGCCACGAGTTCGACCTCATCCGGGTCACCGCTCACGGCGATGCTATCGCCACGGGCGACCACATGGGCGCGCACCAAGTTCTCGAGTGCACGAAGGACGCCGTCGCCGGCGCCCAAAACGCGCGAGGGGTCGATTCCCTCGGGAACGGTAAGTCTAATCTTCGAGGCTTCCATGAACCTCCCTGCGCGCATGGACCAAGCCGGAATCATCGACTCCGATGATAGCAACATCGAGCAGGCACGGGGCTGAAAGTCCACAGGTATCGTCAAGACGGGCATGATGGAACGAGCCGAGCGTCAGGTTGTCACCATACTCGAGCACGGCACGCTCGACTGTGCCCACGCGACGACGAGCGTCGGCAATAGCGAGCTCCTGTGCCGCGGCCCGCATACGGCGGCTGCGCTCAGCCATAACCTCGGGCGGCACCTGGTCGGGCATATCGGCAGCAAGGGTACCGGGACGCTTGCTATAGCGGAACACGTGCATACGCGAGAAACCCACACGACGGCACAGCGCCAGCGACTCCTCGAACTCCTCGTCCGTCTCACCAGGAAAACCGACGATGACATCGCACGAAAGAGACACCTGGGGCAAGTTGGCACGAATCATGCGCACCGTGTCCTCAAAGGCCTCGGCGCTATAGGGACGGCCCATGCGATGCAGGGTCGCCGTGCAGCCGGACTGCACGGGCAGGTGCAAAAACGGGGCGATACGCTGCGGATAGCGCGCCATAACCTTAAGCAGGCGCTCAGAGATATCCATGGGCTCGACCGAGGAAATGCGCACATGCGGAATAGACGTGCGCTCCATGATGGCCTCGAGCAGCTCATCGATTTCGACATGCTCGTCGGTCGCGCTCTTGCCATCGTAGGCACCCAGGTTCACACCGGTCAGCACCACCTCGGGCACGCCGGCCTCCTGGGCCTCGCGAACTTGCTCGAGCACGGACTCGACGGGCGCGGAGCGCTCGGGGCCACGTGCCTTCCACACAATGCAATAGGTGCAGCGGTGGTTGCAGCCGTCCTGAATCTTCACGCCCAGGCGAGAGCGACCGAGCGCATCGACCACCTCGCCATCGCTGCAGGCGGGAACGCTATCGGACTCAACGCCCAGCACCTCACAGACACGTTCGGCGACATCGATCTTGGACGGTTCGGCGATCACGCGATCCGAAAGCTCCAACAACTCCTCAGGATGCAAATTGACCACGCAACCGGTCACGAGCACATAGGGCTCGTTTGGATGGGACAGCGCATGACGAACGGCCTTACGGGTCTTGGCCTCGGCCTCGCCCGTAACGGCACAGGTGTTAATGACGATCAAATCGGCATCCTGGGGCTCCACCATAGCAAAGCCCAGGCGCATAAGATCGGCAGTGATACGGTCGGACTCAACCCGGTTGACACGGCAGCCGAGGTTGACGACGGAAATATGGGGTGCGAGCACGCGGGCTCCTTAATCGAGGATATCGTCGAGGGCACTCTTGATACGGTCGGTCACCGACTTCTTACCGGAAGCGACGTCATCGCCCATATCATCGGCAAAAGCACGGAGCAGCTCGCGCTGCTTATTGGAAAGATTGGTGGGAACGACCACGCGCAGTTGCACGATCAGGCGGCCACGCGAACCGCCACCGCCAATGCGCGGCATGCCGTAATTATTGACGTTCACGGTGTCGCCGTACTGGGCGCCGGCGGGAACCGTCACCTTAACGACCTCGTCGGGCATAATGCCCTCGACCTCAATCTCGCAGCCGAGCGCAGCCTGCGCAATCGAGATATCGCTCACCAGGTACAGGTCGTCACCGTTGCGCTTAAAGCGCTCATGGTCGGCAACGCGCACGTTGACAATCAGGTCACCCGAGGGCTCGCCGCGAAGGCCGGCCTCGCCAAAGCCGCTCACGCGCAGCTGGCGACCGGTCGAAACGCCGGCGGGAATATCGATGTCGATCTTTTCATGCGAAGGCGTGCGGCCCTGACCGTCGCAGGTCTCGCAGGGATGGTCGATAACCGTGCCCTCGCCATGGCAGTCGGGGCAAGGCGAGGAAGACTGAACCTGGCCCAGGAACGAGCGCTGGACCGTCGTGACGTAGCCTGTACCGTGACAGCGGCCGCACTGCTTTTCCTGTGCGCCCTCTGCCCTACCGGTGCCATTGCAGTCCTCGCAAGGAGCAAGGCGGTCATAGCTGATCGTCTTTTTGCAGCCGAGCGCCGCCTCCTCGAGCGTCACCGAAAGCGAGATGGCCATGTCGCGACCGCGACGACGCTCACGACGGTTGCGGGCGCCACCGCCGGCACCGCCGCCAAAGAACGAGGAGAACAAGTCGTCCATGCCCATGCCACCAAAGATATCGTTGATATCGACGTAGCCCGAACCACCAGGGCCGTCGGCAGTGCCGTAACGGTCGTAGTTAGCACGCTTCTGCTCATCGGAAAGAACGGAATAGGCCTCGTTGAGCTCCTTGAACTTGGCCTCGGCCTCGGGGTCGTCCGAAACATCCGGATGTACGGTACGGGCCTTCTTTAGAAACGCACGCTTGATCGTCCGCGCGTCGGCATCCCTGTCGACGCCAAGCACCTCGTAGTAATCCCTATTTTCCGACACGACCGAATCCTTCCGACTTTCATTATTGTCACAGTGCGTCCTATACCCAAGCTGGGCCGACCGCAAACAGAGGGTTTGATGTTATTGCATTTGGTACGGCGAAAGCATGGCCCGTTGCGAGCAGCTCGCGAACCAAACCGACACGAGCGCGAACATGAAGCCGTTGGCAAAACCGTTGGCAAACTGCATCGCGCCGCGCTTCCACCACAGCAGACTGCGATGAAGCACGCCGTCCGAAAGCACCATGAACAGGCCCATGGTAAACGGAATAAAGCACATCACGGCAAAGGCCGAGAACACGCCCGAAATGGCCGAGAGTACCAAAAACGGCGCCACGATGCCCATCAGGTAAAAACCGGTACGAGCTTTGCCTTCCAAGCGCTCGGCCTCAACATGGGCGCGGCCGACCAGGTCGCCGCCCGCGGCACCGTTGGTGCCAGCATGACCCATGCCGCTAATGCGGACCTCGTCGCCATCGTGCGTGCCGGCAGGAAACTCAATCGTCTGCTCGGAGGTTACGCGAGTACGACCGCTGCCACCGCAATCAGGGCAGGGGTCTGCCACGACCTTACCGGAACCGCCGCACTCGGGGCAGACCGACTGGAACGTGCCCGCACCAAACAGGAAGGACAGGTCGACGTCGATGTGACCGCGGCCGCCACAGCTTGGGCAGGTATGGGCATGCTCGGAGGAGACAGAACCCGAGCCGCCGCAGTGACCGCAGGTATCGAAGCGCGTGTAGCGGACGGTCTTGCGGGCACCGCCCTTGGCCTCCTTGGCGTCGAGTTTGATATCAACGACCACGTTGGCGCCGTTCTCGGGATTGTAGGCAGCCTGCCCGCGACGCGGCTGGCCCCAGGCGCCACCAAAGGGAAAACCGCCCTCAAAGGGATTGCCATAGCCCGCGCTGCCGGCGTAGCCGCCGCCATAGGGCGAAGCCGTAGGAGCGCCGGCGAAGGGGTTGCCCGAACGCATGGCGTCGTAGCGCGAACGCTTCTGCTCGTCCGAAAGCACGGCGTAGGCCTCGGAAACCTCTTTAAACTTTTCCTCGGCATCCGGCTCTTTGTTGACGTCCGGATGGAGCTTGCGGGCCTTTTGCTGGAAGGCCTTTTGAATATCACGCGAGGTGGCGTCCTTGGAGACACCCAAAATCTCGTAGTAATCTTTTTCGTTCATCGTCGCCATGCGCGCCAACCTCCTGCTCACAGCAGCGTATATATTCCGGTAATTCTACCCGAGCGGCCTAAGCTAGATCCCAAAACAGCTCGAACAGAACATTTCCATCGAGCCAGCCCAGGTGTGTCGGCGCCAGACGAGCTCGGACATGGCCCGCGAGGACGTCTGCCGAAGTGAAGGGTCCCTCATGGACTCCGAGCGTCTCGGGCACCCAAGTGGCAAGACCCAATTCGAGCGCGCGATCGCAGGCAGCTGCCAGCTCGCCCGTTGGGATGACGCAAGCTGCACGAACCAACAGATCGGACGCAATACCGCGCGTCATGCGACAAGCGAGCATCAGGTCTTCAGCCGCAGCCTCACGCTGCGACAGATATTCAGTCTCGAACGCCGTCGCGTCATCGTCACGTTGCACCAGACGCACGCGGTACGCAACGCCTCGAGAAGAAACACCGGGGAACAAACCTGCAAGACGGTCGAAATCCCCGGCGTCGAGCATGCCCGCGGCAGAACGACCCAGGCCCAGGTAGCCCCGTCCGGTCCAGTAGGCAATGTTATGGGCGCACTCATGGCCGTCGAGCGCATAGCTTGCCACCTCATACGGGTGATAGCCGGCCGCACCCAGACGCTCACGCGCCACATCCATGCACGAAGCTTGAAAATCCTCGTCGGGCTCGACCGACTCGTCGCGGCACGCCATGCGATAAAGGGGCGTCCCCTCCTCAAGCGTAAGCGGGTAGACCGACACATGATGCGGAGCCGCCGCCAGCACGCCATCGAGCGTGTGCTTCCAACTCGCTGCGGTCTGCCCGGGAAGTCCGCACATAAGGTCGCACGACACGTCAAGCCCAGCGTTCTTGACCGTCGCGATGGCGGCGAGCGCCCGATCGGCATCGTGAATACGGCCGATGGCAGTAAGTTCGGTGTTATCGAGCGTTTGCACGCCCAGAGAGACGCGTGTGACACCAACCTTGGCAAGCGCAGCGGCAAGCTCGGCGGTCAGCGACTCGGGATTGGCCTCGCAGGTAAACTCAACGGGGGCGCACCACGCACGAATACGCCGCACAAGCTCCACCAGGCGCTCCCCCGCCAGCGACGGCGTACCGCCGCCAACATAGACGGTGCGGATCTGGTCAAGGGCCCCAGCCTTGCCAAAAGCATCGAGACGCGCGAACAACTGCTCAAAATAGAAATCGAGCGCAGCGCTCAGGTCGCACGGAGCAAAACTGCGTGAGTCAAAGTCGCAGTACCGGCACTTTTGGGCGCAAAACGGCACGTGCGCATACAGCGCGGTAACGGCCACCCTTAAGCCCCCAGCGGATGAGGGGGCACCGATTCGCCGGCGGCAAGGGCAGCCTCGCAGGCCACCACATCGCGCTCGATCTCATCGACCAGCGCCATGAACTCCTCGTACGTGGAGCAGCGCACCACATGAGCACGCCAAGCGGCGGCATGGGGCATGCCTTTTAAGTACCAGCTTGCGTACGTACGGGCACGCGACATGAGCGGCAGGAGCTCATGCGTCAGCGTTAGGTGCTCACGCAGGGCGTCTAGGCGCTCAACGGAGCTGCGCGCCGGCACCGGCATGCCATCGAGCGCAAGGGCGCGAGCATCACCGAACACCCACGGATTGCCGTAGATGCCGCGCGCGATAAACACCGCGCTGGCACCAGAACTGCGCAGATGCTCAGCAGCGTCCTCGGCCGAGAACACATCACCCGAACCAATCACGGGAATCTCGACGGCGTCGGCAACCTCATCGACGACAGACCAATCGGCCTGGCCCGTATAGAGCTGCGTGGCACAACGACCGTGCACGGCAACTGCAGAGGCGCCCGCCCCTTCAAGCATCTGGGCAAACGTTGCGGCGTTGCGGTCCTCGGCATAAAAACCCTTGCGGATCTTCACGGTCACGGGAACATGCGCCGCGCCCACCGCTGCCTCGACAATCTTCTCGGCCAGGTCGGGCGTGCGCATAAGCGCCGAGCCTTCGCCCTTAGTAACGACCTTGCGAGCCGGACAGGCCATGTTGATATCAATCAATGACAGGCGATCGCCCACACGCTCCTCGACGGCGGCGACGGCACTCGCAAACTGCTCGGGCTTGGAGCCAAAGAGCTGCACGCAAATCTGCTGCTCCTCGTCGGCCGGTAGCACCAGGCGCCAGGTCTTGTTGCTGGCATAGGCAAGGCCCGCCACGCTCACCATCTCGCTATAGGCGAGATTGGCACCGCGGCGGCGGCACATGATGCGATAAGCGGGATCGGTTACGCCCGCCATGGGAGCCATAAGGAACGGCTGCTCGGCATAGGCGCCCAGCAGCCGCTTGCTGTATTCGGAAAGCGCCATAGACCTACTCGTCCACCTTGAGGATCGCCATAAAGGCCTCCTGCGGGACCTCGACCGAGCCGATGGCCTTCATGCGCTTCTTGCCCTCTTTCTGCTTCTCGAGCAGCTTGCGCTTACGCGAGATATCGCCGCCGTAGCACTTAGCAAGAACGTCCTTGCGACGCGCTTTGACGGTAGAACGGGCGATGATCTTGTTGCCGATAGCACCCTGGATGGGCACCTCGAACAGCTGACGCGGGATGATCTCCTTAAGTTTGTCGCACAGACCACGGGCCAGGCCATAGGCCTTGTCCTTATGGACGATAAACGACAGCGCGTCCACCTCGTCGCCCGAAAGCAAAATATCAAGCTTAACGAGCTCAGAGGGACGGTACTCGTTGAACTCGTAGTCGAGCGAGGCATAGCCCTTTGTACGACTCTTGAGCTGGTCAAAGAAGTCCAAGATGAGCTCGGCGAGCGGCATATCAAAGCGCATCTCGACCGATTTGCTCGTGAGATGGATCATGTCGGTAGTAATGCCGCGGTGCTCGATAGCGAGCTGCATGACGGCACCCGTATACTCGGGCGGGCAGATGATCTTTGCCTTAAGGTAGGGCTCCTCGATACGCTCGATGCGCGTGGCCTCGGGAAGGTCCTGCGGACTGCGGACATCGATCATTTCGCCGTCGGTCTTGTAGACGTGATAGTCCACCGAGGGGCTCGTGGCAATGAGGTCAAGATTGAACTCACGCTCCAGGCGCTCCTTGACGACCTCCATATGCAGCAGGCCCAAGAAGCCCACGCGGAAGCCAAAGCCGAGCGCCACCGAGGTCTCGGGCTCCCACACCAACGACGGGTCGTTGACGTGCAGCTTATCGAGCGCGTCACGCAGGTTCTCGTAGTCCTTGTTATCGATCGGGAACAGGCCCGTATAGACCATGGGCTTAGCCTCGCGGTAGCCGGGAAGCGGCTCGGGGCAGGGGTTCGACGCCCAGGTAAGGGTGTCGCCCACGCGAACGGCCTCGGGGTCCTTCAGGCCCGTGACCACGTATCCGACCTCGCCGACCGTCAGCGCGTCGACCGGCGTCTCGGCGGGACGCTTGACGCCCACGCCATCGACCAAAAAGTCGCCCTTTGCCTGCATCATGCGCAAGGTATCGCCCTTTTTGATGGAGCCGTCAAAGATGCGCACCGTGGCGACGACGCCACGATACTCGTCGAAGTATGAATCCAGAATGAGTGCCTTGAGCGGCGCATTCGCATCGCCCTTGGGCGGAGAGATCAGAAAGACAATGGACTCCAGCAGATCGTGGATGCCCTCGCCGGTCTTGCCCGAGACACACACGGCATCATCGGCAGGGATCGCCAGGTCATCCTCGATCTCGGTCTTAACCTCATCGGGATGAGCCGAGGGCAGGTCGATCTTGTTGATGGCCGGCACAATGTCCAGATTGGCGTTCATGGCGAGCGTCGCGTTAGAGACGGTCTGCGCCTCGACGCCCTGCGTGGCGTCGACGACGAGCACCGCGCCCTCACAGGCTGCCAGCGAGCGCGAGACCTCATAGGTAAAGTCCACGTGGCCCGGCGTATCGATCAGATTGAACTGATACGTCTCGCCATCGTCGGCGTCATAGGACACGCGAACGGCATTGGACTTGATCGTGATGCCGCGCTCGCGCTCGATATCCATGGTGTCGAGCAGCTGCGACTCCATGTCGCGTTCGTCGACGGTATGGGTGAGCTCGAGGATGCGATCGCTGATCGTGGACTTGCCATGGTCGATGTGCGCAACGATTGAGAAGTTGCGGATGTGGGAAATGTCAATTGAAGTATTCATGCGGACTATCTTACCCGAGCGGTACAAAAAATGGAGCCTGTTCCATAAAACAGGCTCCATTTATGCGCGTAATCTGTGTGGTGTGAAATTTACAACTTAGGCGTTGATGCTGTTCACGAGCTTGGCAAGACCGGACTTGCGGTTGGAAGCCTGGTTCTTGTGGATAACATGCTTGGCGGCAGCCATGTCGAGACGCTTGGTGACGGTCTTGAGGGCAGCCTGGGCTTTCTCGGCGTCGCCCTCGGCGACGGCGGACTGGACGTGCTTGGTCAGCGTCTTGAGCTCGGACTTGACAGCCTTGTTACGCATGCGAGCTGCCTCATTGGTGCGGATACGCTTCTTCTGAGACTTGATGTTTGCCACTTCTGGAGTTCCTTTCGAGTTCCTTGCAAAAAATGTATGACACCTCTGAGACACGGTGAGGTCATGCAAGCGCCTACTATAGCACGCTCCCCCTCAAAGGGATAGAACGAATTTGTCAAATAGGCAGGTATCAACACGATTTTCTCAAGATGTTCGTAATCCAGAGCAAAAGCGCGGTCTGAGAATCGGCCGAACCCTTGAGCGCGAGCTCCACATCGACTGCCCCCTCGAGCGCTGCGACGAGCTCTGCCATCGAAAAGCGACGTGCCCAGGTCAGGTGATTCTTGACCTGCCAGGACTGGAGCTTGAGCGTCGCAGCGAGCTCACGCCCCTGCCCGCGCGCATCGAGCGCCTTGGCAACGATCAGTTCGCGAATGCGGCCGCACAGCAATGTATAAGTCCACACGTAGCTCTTGGAGGGCAGTAGATTGAAGAGCTCGAGCGAGCGGCGCATGTCACGTGCCGAGACCGCATTGAGAAAGTCCCAGGGTTGAACCTCAGCCGTACGTACAATCCAGCGCTCAACGTCGGCAAGCTCAATCTGGGGCGCCTCGACCATCTGGACAAGCTTAGCCAAGTCGTTATCGAGCATGCGGGTGTTCTCGCCCGAGCGCGAAACGAGCTCCTCGGCAGCCGCCGTCGAGATGGACTTTCCGTGCTGCGTCGCCATCTGCTGCACGCGACGCGGCAGCTCCCAGCGCTTAGTGCCTGAACAGTCGATCACGGCCTTCTTGTCAATCTTGGCGATCGCCTTGTACAGGCGCGTGTTCTTGGCAAGCGAATCGGCGATTATAAGGCAAACCGTTGTGGGGCTGGGACTCGCCAGATACTCGACAAGCGGCTCCGAGACCGCCTTGGCGAGCTTTGAGCAGCCATCAAGGATTACCAGGCGAAACTCGCTGCCCATCGGAAAGGTGTTAAGCGATCCGATAATGGACTCGATCTCGGGGTCCTTGGTCATGTCGCGCTCGTCGAGGTTGAACTCGACCATGCCCGACTTTTCCAGACGCGCTTTCATACGCGAGACGGCGTGATCGCGCTTGACTCCGTCGGTACCGACAATCAGATATGCCGGCAGCAGACCGGTTTCGGACATTGCGCTCCCCTCCCGCAGGCCTTCGTATTCGTTCCGTGCCATTCTAGCCCAGGGGCCCACCACACGCCAACGACGTCGTCACGGTCGCTGGCATCGCATCGCAAAGCCATTCGCAGTCGGCGTGATGGTGATATCGCCGTGTTCGATGGTGCACGCGAACACGCCGCCCGCTTCCTTAACGGCATCGATGCAGGCATCGGACGGATGGCCGTATCGATTCCCCTCGCCCGCGCTCGCGAGGGAAAGCTCGGGCTTCAGGACGTCCAGCAACTCACCATCAACTGAAACCTTAGAGCCGTGATGCCCAAGTTTAAGGACATCGATATCCCCCACCTCCTGCACGAATTCCCGTTCTTGGTCAAGCTCGGCATCACCGGTGAGGAGTATGCGCAGGCCCTTGCCTTCCTGAACATAAGAGAGCAACAGGACAAGCGAGTCCTCATTTCCCTCGCCATCCACGGACTCGAATGGCCACACCACGCGGGCGCAAAAAGAGCCGATGTCGACCGTATCCCCACGGCACACCTGCCGATACTCCACGCCAGGTCGGTTCAATACCTCGGCAGGAGCATCCTCCAGCGCATCCGCCGCCACGGCAATCGTTCCGACCGAAAACTGTTCGAGCACGGCAGGCAGACCACCCCAGTGGTCCTCATCCCAATGCGTCACAAAGACGGCATCGATATGGTGCACGTTATTGCGAACCAACGCCGCCACCACGCGCTCGTCGAGCCCGCAGTCGACGAGCGCCACTGCGCCGCCCTGGCGAATAAGAATCGCATCGGCCTGGCCCACATCGAGCACCGTCACCGAAGGCGGAGCGAATCGATCCCAGTAGGCGTACGGAATCGCAGCCAAGAGCACCAGGCATGCAAGCCCCACCGCCATAGGACGTGCACGGGGACGCGGCCACCGGACAAGCAGAACCGCCAGCAAACACGGCACTAGGTAAATCCACTTGCTATCGGGCGGCACACTCACGGATGCACCCGGCACGGCGGCAAACAGCTGCTCGAAAAACAGCGCGCAACGGGCGGCAATCATGGGCACAACGAGCGCCCAAGTCCGCAACGGTCCCACGAGCGAAAAGGGAACCAGCACGATGGACACGACGAGCAGTACGCTCACCACCGGACCGAGGACCGCATTTGCCAGCGGAGCAATGAGCGAGAACGTACCAAAGGCAGGAATGGTAATGGGAAGTGTCGCCAGTTGCGAGCACAGCGTGACGGAAAGCATGCCGGCAACGCCCGACGGAACACTAAGCTCACCCAAAGCGTAGGTCGCATAGGGGCAAAAGCACAGAATGGCTAAGACGCTGGCACATGAAAGCTGAAATCCCATCTCGAACAGAACCGTCGGCCGCAGCAGCACAAAGATGGACATGGTTACGAAGAGTGCCGAAATTCCGTGCCGGCGACGCCCCGCGCCGTTTACGACAAGCGTCGCGAACACCATGCAGCACGCGCGCACGGCCGAGGGAGACGCGCCCGTAAAGGCAACGTAGCCCACAAGCGTTATCGCCAATATCGCCCGCTGAAGACCACGTGAGCACCGAGTCTTTTGCAATACACCCTCGATTACAAACCCCACGATAGCCAAATGGCTGCCCGAGACGGCGATAAGATGCGCCGTTCCCGTCACCGAAAACCAGTCGCCCGTCGGCTGGGCGCGCAGCTCGGCCGAACGACCGCAGGCGACACCGGCTATGAGTGCACGCGCCGGGTCGGTCGCAGGCGCGATGGACGCAAGCAGCCCATTTCGCATCCGAAGAAGCGGTCCCGGAGAGTCCTCATCGACCGACAAAATCCGAACGACTTTAACCTTGCGCACCTCACCTCGGAGCACGCGCGATCGTCCATACGCATCGTTCTCAAAACGTGAAACGCGACCGATAACACGCACGTGCGCCCCGACCTTGAGCTCGAGGTCGCACGATAGGCGAACCATTGCCAAGTTCTTACCGTCCGCGCGTGCCTCGCAGGTATAGGAAAACACGTCGTCGTTTATGGATGGATCACCCTGCACGACAAACTCAAGGCTGCTTGCCGCTCGACCGTCGAGCGCCTTCGAGGCGCTTAGCGCGCCCACAGCCCACCAGGCCGAGACGACCGCTCCCGCCACAAGACCGACGGACGCGGCATACAGCCACCGCTTCCAAGGGGCAAGCCACGCACAAGATTGAGCCAGCACAACGAATACCGCCGCCGCAACGGGGATGGCCCAAAGCGGCCCGACCGCCGAAGCCCGCTCCCACAGCAGCGCATCGGCGGCCACGTTGAGCACCAAGGCGCAGCTCATGCACATGCCGGCACACAGGGCCATCGTCCACGGCATCAGGGGCCGCGGAGGCATCACATGTTCGCGCTCGGTCGCACTCATACGCAGATGCAATCTTTGATTTTGGCAAGCTTCTTCTCGCCGATTCCCGACACACGCATCAGATCGTCAACCGAGGCAAAAGCACCGTTCTTTGTCCGCTCATCGATAATCGACTGTGCCATGGAGGGACCGATGCCCGAGAGCGTTTGCAGCTCTGCCGCGCTTGCCGTATTGATGTTGACTAGGCCCGTTGCGCCACTCACGCCCAATGATGCGGAAGCCCCACCATCAACACCGGCTTCCGCAATGGACGCCTGCTGCTCCCCCACCGTTGGAACGTGAATCTTCTGCCCATCGACGACCTTGGATGCCCGATTGAGCCCCGTAACGTCTGCCTCGGGCGCCAGCCCGCCGGCGGCATCTATCGCCTGAGCCACCCGCGCGCCGTCCTTGACGCGATATACACCGGGCGACACAACGGCACCATCAACATCGACATAAACCTCTGCCGCGGCAGACGCCTTAGACGAAGAGCCTTCGGATGTCTTTCCGCTCGAGGCATCGCCGGATCCCGGCTCCACTAACGAGCCCGAACCATCAGTGCGCTCAAACGACACGCCGCCAGTACCGCCGCTAAGGTTCGCCATCGCCAAGCCGCTCGCCATCGCAATGACGACCAGTATCGCCACCACCACAGCCTTATGACCGAGCAGCTTGCCCGCCCAGCGGTCCATCTTTTTGACCCGTTCGTGTTGTTCGCGCTGCGCCATAGCAAAACCTCCCAACAACATCGTGTCAGGAAAAGAGCCCTGCAACAGCCATGCTTCAAAACCGGTTTTCGCAGTCAAACCAAAAGCTGACCAAAACCTTGCACAAATCTGTCCATTTATTCAGACACACGTCAGCAAATGAACACTTAGCCGCAAAATGCCCAGATAGCAAAAGACCGACGATGCAAGAGCATCGTCGGTCTATGCACAAATTTACTCGTGATCTTGGTAAATCTCACGCGGAGCAAGCTCCGAATGTTTGCGTTTTAAGGTCTTAGGGGCCTTATACGTGTTGCTTTCGAAGTCGATGTACTCGGTCTGCTTGAGTAGGCGCTCGATCATCTCCTCGTGATCGAACAACTCCCAGGCCTCATGCACGGCATCGAGTTTAGCGTGCGTCTCGGGACGACGCGGCATAAACAGCGTGCAGCAGTCGGGAGCGGCCTCAGTCGAGATATCGAACGTACCAATCTCCTCGGCGCGCGCGATAATCTCCTGCTTGTCCGAACCGATGAGCGGACGGAACACGGGGATCTTCACGGCCTCGTTAACGGCCATGATATTCTCAAGCGTTTGGGAGGCAACCTGTCCAAGCGATTCGCCCGTCACGATGGCCTTGGCGCCCTCGATGTGTGCAATGCGCTCGGCAACCGAATACATAATGCGGCGATACATGATCACGCGCAGGTTGCTGGGACAGGTGACCGAAATCTCACGCTGGCAATCGCCAAACGGCACCACGTACAGGCGGCCGATCTGGACACCCGGCTCAAGCGCACGGATGATGTCCTGCACCAAATACTCGCTCGTGTCGGGCGTCTGCGGACGACCTGAGAAATGTACCGGCACGCACACCGCGCCGCGACGCGCGAGCATCCAGGTCGCCACCGGAGAATCAATACCCGACGACAGCAGCGTCACGACCTTGCCGGCAGAACCCACCGGCAGACCGCCCACGCCGCGCTCGGAGCGCGCGTACACATAAACGCTACCCTGGACCACCAGTACGTGCACCATCGCATCGGGGTCATGCATTTGAACCTTTTTATCGGGGAAGGCCTCGCACAGCACCTCGCCCACCTGACGATTGATGTCAATCGAGGTGAGCTCATAGTCGGTATTGGAGCGCTTGGCGTGCACCTTAAACGAATCGAAGGAACCAAACTCGCGCAGCGCCTTCACGGCGGCGGCACAGTACTCCTGAGGGTCACGATTGGTGTGATACGCCAAAGACACACGAGCAACGCCGGGAACGGTGCGAATGACACGCGCCGCCTCGTCGGCCTGATGCTCGTTAAAGGTCACGAGGATATAACCGGAAATTCGAGACACGGCATTCACGGAAAAGGCGGCCAAGGCCGCCTTGATGTTATCCATGAGGATATGCTCAAAATGTGCGCGGTTCTTACCCTTCAGTCCAACCTCGTGATAGTGGACCAGGCAGACGCGAGCCGCCATTTAGGCTTCAGCAACCTTGTGGCCGAGCGCCTTCTCGTAACGGGCCTCGTCGTAAGAGATGTCGCCGTCGACAATCTCGTCCATAGCCATCGAGATGGTGTCGGCACCGGAAAGCCCGATGGTGATGTCATCGACATCCTGGACGGCAAGCACGCGGTTGTGCTGGCCACGCAGCATGCTATTGATGTCGCAGGCGCGCTTGGAGGCAAGCGAAGCGAGCAGGAAGCGGTTGTGATCGGTCTTCTCCAGAAGATCGTCAATGCAAGGCTTTACAACGGACACGGACCTCAGATCCTTTCATGCATATCGAGAACGCGAACGAGCTCATCGGTCGCGCGGTCGAGATCGTCATTTACCACGACGTCGTCGTAGCGGTCGGCAAGGGCAAGCTCATCGGCGGCGTTTGCCATACGCAGCTCAATCGTCTCGGGCGTCTCGGTACCGCGACCGACTAGACGCTCGCGGAGCACCTCAAGCGAAGGCGGCTTGATAAAGATCAGCACGGCCTCGGGGAAACGCTCCTTCACCTGCAGGGCGCCCTGGACATCGATCTCCAAAATCAGAGACGCGCCCGAGGCGAGCTTGGATGTGACCTCGCTCACCAACGTGCCGTAGCAGTTACCGTGGACCTCGGCCCACTCAACAAACTCGCCGTTTGCCACGCGGCGGTCGAACTCCTCGCGCGTCAGAAAAAAGTAGTTAACGCCGTCGACCTCACCTTTGCGTGGTGCTCGCGTGGTAGCCGAAACCGTCAGGCCCAGGTTCGAGCGGCGCTCGCGCACACGAGTGACGAGCGTACCCTTCCCTGCGCCTGACGGTCCAGAAATCACAAAGAGCTTGGAATCCTGAGCGCTCACTTATTTGGTCAGCTGCTCGAGGAGCTGCTCGCGCTGACGGACGCCGAGGCCCTGGACGCGACGGGTAGCGGAGATACCGAGCTCCTCCATGATCTTGGCGGCCTTGGCCTTGCCATAACCAGGAAGAGACTCGATGAGGGTGGAAACCTTCATGCGGGAAGCGATGGGGTCATCGGAGTTGAGCACGGACTCGAGGGACTTCTCGCCCTTCTTGATCTGCTCACGAAGCTCAGCGCGGGCGTGACGTGCGGCAGCAGCCTTCTCAAGAGCCTGCTTGCGCTGCTCATCGGTAAGCTGAGGGAGTGCCATTCGTACCTCCAAATAGTTGGGTTATATCTGATTCAATAATTGGCATTTTAGCACGTAGAACGTACAAAATGCCCAATCGCGGCTCCATAGGTTAGACGATACCCGCAAAAAGTGCAATATACTGCGCCCAAAGTTAAGCCCCTGACCTGCGATTCCACACAAAGGATGGGAAAGTTTACGCAGGCACAGGGGCTATTTTGTGCTAATGAAACCCAAAAGTGGTGACTTAGGGGAATCTTTTACGCGACGTTTTCGACCAGCTCGGCGACGATGGCGTCAAAGGCGGCAACAGGGTCGTCGGCACCGGTGATGGGTCGGCCCACCACGATATGGCTCGCGCCGCGCTCGATAGCCTGGGAAGGCGTCGCCACACGGGACTGGTCACCAAGGGCGGCACCCACCGGACGCACGCCCGGAGTCACGATCAGCGCGTCGGGGCCGAGCAACTCGCGCATGTCATGGGCCTCCATCGGCGAGCACACGATGCCGTCGATGCCGTTGGCCTGGGCAAGCTTTGCCAGACGGGCGGCTTCCTCGGCCACAGGCGACTCAACGCCGATTTCGGCCAGCGAATCCTGGTTCATGCTCGTGAGCACGGTGATGGCAACGAGCTTGGCGCGATCCTCGCGCGCCTCCTCGGCACCCTCGCGGCAGGCAGCGAGCATGGCGCCCGAACCCAAGCCGTGAACCGAGAGCAGGTCGGCACCGGCAAGCGAGGCCGAACGGGCGGCACCGCGAACCTGATGCGGAATATCATGGAACTTAAGGTCGAGGAAGACCTTAAAGCCCAGGTCCTTAAAGGTCTTGACGATCTCTGGGCCCTCAGCGTAATAGAGCGTCATACCAACCTTGAGCCAGGCGGCATGGCCCGAAAGCTCGTGGGCGAGCTCGAGCGCACGCTCACGATCGCAGTCGAGGGCGACGATTACGCGGTCGCGGGCATCGGTCTCTAGCATTCGAAAGCACCTACCAGCTCGTTGATGTCCTTTACGCCCTGGGACTCGGCCCAGGCCTCAAGCTCATGCGCGATCTTGAGCGAAGCGCACGGATCGACGAAGTTGGCCATGCCGACCGACACGCAGGTGGCACCGGCCAGGATAAACTCGGCCGCATCCTCGCCGGTCATGACACCGCCGACACCGTTGATGGGGATATCGACGGCCTGGGCGACCTCCCAGACCATGCGCACGGCGATGTGGTGGCACAGCGGGCCCGAAAGGCCGCCCTTGGGCTTTGCCACGCGGGACTTGCGGGTATGGACGTCGATGGCCATGCCCTGGATGGAGTTAATGACCGAAAGGCCGTCGGCGCCGGCGGCTTCGAGGGCCTTGGCGATCTCGGCGACGTTGACCGGCGCCATCTTCACGAACAGCGGCTTATCGGTCACCTTGCGGCAGGCAGCCATAACGGAAGAGGCGCCCTCGGGCGTGGAGCCCATGGCGGCACCGCCGGCGGCGATGTTGGGGCAACTCACGTTGATCTCGTAGCCGGCAGCCCAGGGGCATAGCTCGACATACATCTCGAGCGCGCGCACAAACTCGTCAACGGAGTGGCCGGCAACCTGACAGATGACCTGGCAACCGTCCTTGGAGAGCTGCTCGAGCCACGGGCCGGACTCGCGGGCAAAGGCGGCCACGCCGGGGTTCTGAAGGCCCACGGAGTTGATCATACCGCCGGGGATCTCGGCCATGCGGGGCGCGGGGTTGCCGGGCCAGGGCTCGGCTGCGCAACCCTTGGTGGTGATGGCGCCCAGCTGGGAAACATCAAAGAAGTTCTGGAACTGCCAGCCGTAGCCAAAAGTACCGGCTGCGGTGTTGATGGGGTTCTGCATCTTGACGCCGCCGAAATCGACGGCCATGTTCACGGTACCCACTAGAAGACCACCACCTTGGAAGCATCGAACACGGGGCCGCACATGCAAGCGCCCTTCATACCGTCGACCGTCTCGACATTGCAGGTGTTGCAGGCGCCAAAGCCACAGCTCATCATGCGCTCGAGGGACACCTCGCAGTACGCACCGGCCTCGGCGGCAGCAGCGGCGACCTTCTTCATCATGACGGCGGGACCGCAGCTGGCGACGTAGTCGTAGCCGCCCTCGCCGAGCAGCTCGGCGGCAGGATCGGTGCAAAAACCGTGCGTGCCGAGCAAGCCGTCGTCGGTGCAAACGTTGACCGTGGCGCCCAACGCGCGGAACTCATCGATGCCCACGGCCTTGGAAGCGGTACCAAAACCCAGGCACACGTCGACGGCCACACCCTGCTCGGCAAGCTTGCCGGCAAGGCACAGCACGGGCGGAACACCGATGCCACCGGCGACGAGCAGGGCCTTCCTGGTGCCCTCGGGTACCATCCAGCCACGGCCACCGGGGCCCAGCAGGTTAGAGGTGGAGCCAGGGCCCATCTGGGACAAACGACGGGTATCGTCGCCCACGACGGCGTACCACAGCTCGACGGTGCCGGCCTCGGCGTCGGCGCGATAGAAGCTCAGGGGCACGCGAAGCAGCGAGGAAGCATCGCCGGGCACGGCAATGTTCACAAACTGGCCGGGCTTGAGCGCACTTGCAAGCTTGGGGGCCGAGATGACGAGCGAGAAGATGCCGTCGGCGATCTCCCGGTTCGAGACGACCTCGAAGTCGTGCATGCGTGCAGTGGAAGGTGTGGGCATAGACGCTCCAATCCCCCATGCGGTTGCATGGTCCAAACGAATAGAAAGCGCGGCACCGCAAGGGCGCCGCGCACAAAAGCGATAAAGCTATGCTAGCAGATGCAGCCGTCGGCAAGCGTCTGCTTGCCGCCGACAAACACATCGGTGGCACGACCGGTGAGCGTGCGGCCGGCAAAACCGGAGTTCTCGGCGCGCGACTCGTAACCGTCCTCGCCAACCGTCCAGGTGGCGGACGCGTCGAACACGGTCAGGTCGGCAACGGAGCCCGCCTTGACCTGAACCTGGTCGAGGCCCAGGATCTCACGCGGCTTGATGGCCATGAGCTCGACCATGCGGCCCATGCTCATCTTGCCCGTGTTGACCAGCTCGGTGAGGACGAGCGACAGCGAAGTCTCGAGGCCGATCATGCCGAAGGGCGCAAGCTCGAACTCGCGGGCCTTCTCCCACGGGGTGTGGGGAGCGTGATCGGTGACGATAACGTCGACGGTGCCGTCGATGACGCCCTGGCGGATGGCCTCGGCATCCTCCTCGGTACGCAGCGGCGGATTGACCTTGAGCGAGGTGTTGTAGGTCTCGTCTAGATCGTTCTCGGTCAGGAACATGTGGTGCGGGGTGGCCTCGCAGGTAACCTGAACGCCAGCGGCCTTGCCGGCACGCACGATCTCCAGGCCATGGGCGGTGGAGATGTGCTGGATGTGCAGCTTGGCACCGGTCAGCTTGGCGATCTCGATGTCGCGGGCGATCTGGAGCTCCTCGCCGGCAGCCGGCCAGCCCTCGAGAGCCAGACGGGTCGAGACCTTGCCCTCGTTGATCTGGCCGTGGCCGACCAGGTCCTCGTCCTGGCAGTGGCTCATGAAGACCTTGCCGAACATCTTGCCGTAGTCCATGCAGCGACGGAGCATGCCCGCGCCCTGCACGCCGCGACCGTCATCGGTGAAGGCGACGGCGCCGTGGGCGACCATATCGCCCATCTCGGACATGGCCTCGCCCTTAAGACCGCGGGTCATGGCGCCCGACGGATAGACGCGGCAGTGGCCGACCTCGGCAGCGCGGGACTTGACAAACTCAACGACGGTACCGTTGTCGGTAACGGGGTCGGTGTTGGGCATGGCGCACACGCCGGTAAAGCCGCCCTTGGCAGCTGCGCGGGTGCCGCTCTCAATGTCCTCTTTGACCTCGTAGCCGGGCTCGCGCAGGTGGACGTGCATGTCCACCAGGCCGGGGACGAGGTACTTGCCGGAAAGGTCGCGGACCTCGGCTCCCTCGACGGCGAGACTCTCGCCGACCTCGGCGATCTTGTCGCTGTCAATCAGGACGTCAACGACACCGTCAAGCTCGACGGACGGGTCGACGACGTGGGCATTCTTAAGAAGCAAGGCCATTATCGGCACCTCCAAGCAGCAGATACAGGATAGCCATACGCACGCAGATACCGGCGTAGACCTGCTCCAGGATGACGGAGCGTTGCGGGTGGTCGGCCATATAGGAATCGAACTCGACGCCGCGGTTGATGGGGCCCGGGTGGCAGATAATCGCGTCGGGCTTCATGAGCTTCTCGCGGTCCTTGGTCAGACCGAAGAGCTTGTGGTACTCACGAATGGTCGGGAACGGGGCACCCTCGAGACGCTCCTGCTGCACGCGCAGCATGTAAACGACGTCCAGCTCGGGCAGGACGGAATCGAGGTCGCTCGTCACGTGGTCGCAGCCCAGGACCTCGGGCGCCGGCGGCAGCAGCGTGCCGGGGGCGACGGCGTAGGTCTCGCAGCCCATGATCTTAAGGGCGGGAATCAGCGAGCCGCAGACGCGGGAGTGCGCGATATCGCCGACGACGGCGACCTTCAGACCGTGGAAGTCACCCTTGTGCTCCCAGATGGTGTACAGGTCGAGCAGGGCCTGCGTGGGATGGTTGTGCTTGCCGTCACCGGCGCAGATGACGCTCGCGGGCGAGTTCTGCGTGACGATGTAGGGAGCACCGGCGTGCTTATCGCGCACGACGATGCAGTCGATCTTGTAGGCGTTGAGGGTCTCGACGGTGTCGACGAGGCTCTCGCCCTTGACCGTGGAGGTCGAGGAGCCGCCAAAGTTGAGGCTGTCGGCCGAAAGACGCTTCTCGGCGAGCTCGAAGGAGCTGCGGGTGCGCGTCGAGGGCTCGTTGAACATGTTGACGATGGTCTTGCCCTTGAGCGTGGGGACCTTCTTGATGGCACGCTCGTTGACCTCGGAGAACGCCTTGGCGGTCTCGAGGATGAGCTTGATGTCCTCTTCGGAGTACTCGGTAATGTCGATCAGGTGCTTATGGTTGAACGCCACGGTACTACTCACCTCCCAGCGGCGCGGAGCCCACGTGGGAACCCGGCGCGACGTCGTTAATCTCGACAGCGGTGTGGCCGTCGACTTCCTTCATATATAAGTGCACGTTCTCCTCATGCGACGAGGGAACGTTCTTGCCGACAAAGTCCGGCGAGATGGGGAGCTCGCGGTGGCCGCGGTCAACGAGGACTGCCAGCTCAATGCGGCTCGGACGGCCCAGGTCCATGACGGCGTCTAGAGCGGCGCGGATGGTACGACCCGTGTACAGGATGTCGTCCACCAAAACGACGCGTTTGCCATCGACGCTGAAGGGAATGTTGGTGGCGTGGATCGCGGGAGCGAAATTGGTAGCGTAGTCATCGCGGTAGAAGCTGATATCGAGGCTGCCGAGCGGAACGTCGACGCCCTCGATCTCCTTGATCTCCTCGGCGAGCTTCTTTGCCAGAAGGTCGCCGCGCGTGACGATGCCGACCAGAGCGAGGTCTTCACAGCCCTCGTTGCGCTCGAGAATCTCGTGCGCGATGCGGGTCATCGCTCGATTGACGGCGGTCTCGTCCATGATGACCGCCTTGGGGGAAGTCGTGCCCATCGATCTCCTTCCTCACATGTCTTGACTGCTGACACAGTCAAAAAAAATAGATGCCCGACCGCTTAAAGCGGACCAGACACCCACAGGAAAGGCTGCTCTTTGGCAGCTATGTAATTCCATGTGGGTATCTCGTACCCCTTTAATGGTCAAGGGATAGTGTAGCCAACCTCGGGCTTAATTGCGAGCATAAATACAGAGCAATCCGTAAACGGAGCCCAATGCTCCATAAACCTATATATATTTGTGGGACGAGCTTGAAAACGCACGCACGAGCTGGCATAATCCCCTCTGCTGCACGCAAATCGGATCTACGTCCAGGGCCGTGGCGTGGGCACTATCGCCAAAAGAGGAATATCTCTGTGTAGATTGCGCACAGGGAGCGACTTCTGTGCTATAGTTCAGGCTTGTTTGTTAACGCGACATGTTCGTTTGTCGCCCAAGGAGGGTCAGTTATGTCCAAAGTTTGCGAAGTTTGCGGTAAGCACCCCGTTGCCGGTCGCTCCATCAGCCACTCTCACCGCGTCACCAACCGTAAGTTCCGCCCCAACATCCAGCGCGTCTACGTCGTCGTCGATGGTCACCGTCGCAAGATGAACGTTTGCTCCACCTGCCTCAAGTCTGGCAAGGTTGCGCGCTCCTAAATAAGGTCTTACCAACAAGTACTTCGGACTCTCCGGGTCAAAGACCTCGCGTTCATATAGAACTTACCAAAGGCGCCCTCCCCAATGAGGGCGCCTTTTTGCACTCATTGGGGACAGACTTACATGAGTGTTTGCAGATGTCAAAGGGATCGTAGCCCAGCTGGTATGCCCTGTAGCTTGACCAGCGGTACGCCTCGATTGAGCCAAGCGCACCTTTCACGAGATTGAGACGAATATAGTCGAGCAGCTGCACCGCCTGCGTGTCTGACTCAACCGCGACCCGCGAATAGCAATTGTCAAAAAGATGCCCCGTTCTTCCCGTTTTCCGATTGAAATTCTCATGTAAGTCCGTCCCCAATGAGCGGGGCGATGCAGCAGGCAGATAGTTTTAGTTAAAGCGGTTCATTTTATTGAAGCGTTTTAGTGTGCCTTTTAAAGGAATCTTACCGTTCACCGAATTATTTCTTGCTATCATGCAAGGCGTAGGGTAAATCTCCGATCGCAAGGAGACACAAATGGTGAAAAAGTCACCGGAAAACACTACTCCCGCAATTGTGGACAACGTAGAGGCGCTTGAGGCTAAGCTCGCTCAGATGCGAGAGGCCCAGGCGCTTTTTGCTACGTACACGCAGGAGCAGGTCGACAAGATCTTCTATGAGGCCGCCATGGCCGCCAACAAGGCTCGTATCCCGTTGGCGAAGATGGCCATCGAGGAGACCGGCCGCGGCGTTCTTGAGGACAAGGTCATCAAGAACCACTACGCCGCAGAGTACATCTACAACGCTTACAAGAACACCAAGACCTGTGGCGTTCTGGAGCGCGACGAGGCTTACGGCATCACCAAGATCGCCGAGCCCATCGGCATCGTGGGCGCCGTCATCCCGACGACCAACCCCACCTCCACCGCAATCTTCAAGACGCTGATCAGCCTGAAGACCCGCAATGCCATCATCATCTCCCCGCACCCGGCTGCCGCCAAGTGCACCATCGCCGCCGCCAAGCTCGTGCTTGACGCCGCCGTCAAGGCCGGCGCCCCCGAGGGCATCATCGGCTGGGTCGATGTCCCCTCCATCGAGCTGACCAACATGGTCATGCGAGACGTCGACATCATCCTCGCCACCGGTGGCCCGGGCATGGTCAAGGCCGCCTACTCCTCGGGCAAGCCCGCCCTGGGCGTTGGCGCCGGTAACACCCCGGTCGTCATCGACGACACCGCCGACGTTCTGCTCGCAGTCAACTCCATCATCCACTCCAAGACCTTCGACAACGGCATGATCTGCGCTTCCGAGCAGTCCGTGACCGTCATCGACACCATCTACGACCAGGTCAAGGCCGAGTTCCAGAAGCGCGGCTGCTACTTCGTCAAGCAGGGTGCCGAGATGGAGGCCCTGCGTGCCGCCATGTTCAAGAACGGCGCCCTCGATCACCGCATCCCCGGCATGGCTGCCGCCAAGATCGCCGAGCTCGCCGGCATCGAGGTTCCCGCCAAGACCAAGATCCTGATCGCCGAGGTCACCTCCACCGACCCCGCCAAGGAGGAGTTCTCCCACGAGAAGCTCTCCCCGGTCCTGGCCATGTACCACGCCAAGGACTTCCAGGAGGCCGTCGACAAGGCCGAGCACCTGGTGCTCGCCGGTGGCCCGGGCCACACCGCCTCTCTGTACGTGCACCCCGCCCAGGCCGAGAAGATCAGCCTGTTCGAGCACGTCATGAAGGCCTGCCGCATCGTCATCAACACCCCGTCCTCGCACGGCGGCATCGGTGACCTGTACAACTTTGGCATGAAGCCGTCTCTGACCCTGGGCTGCGGCTCCTGGGGCGGCAACTCCGTCTCCGAGAACGTTGGGGTGAAGCACTTGATCAACGTTAAGACTGTGGCCGAGCGCCGTGAGAACATGCTGTGGTTCCGCGCTCCCGAGAAGGTCTACTTCAAGAAGGGTTCCACGCCCGTCGCCCTCGACGAGCTGGGCAACGTCATGGGCAAGAAGCGCGCCTTCATCGTTACCGACCAGTTCCTCTTCAAGAATGGCAACACCCGCGCCATCGAGGCCAAGCTCGACGAGATGGGCATCGCCCACGACTGCTTCTACGACGTCGAGCCCGATCCGTCGCTGCAGTGCGCACGTCGCGGCGCCAAGCAGATGGCTCTCTTTGAGCCGGACGTCATCATCGCCGTCGGCGGTGGCTCCGCTATGGACGCCGGCAAGATCATGTGGATGATGTACGAGCACCCCGAGTGCAAGTTTGAGGACATGGCCATGGACTTCATGGACATCCGCAAGCGTATCTTCACCTTCCCCGAGATGGGCAAGAAGGCCTACTTCGTCGCCGTCCCGACCTCCTCGGGTACCGGCTCCGAGTGCACGCCGTTCGCCATCATCACCGACAAGGAGACCGGCATCAAGTGGCCGCTCGCCGACTACGCGCTGCTCCCCAACATGGCTATCGTCGACGCCGACAACTGCATGACCGCCCCGCGCGGCCTGACCGCTGCCTCCGGCATCGACGTCATGACCCACGCCATCGAGTCCTACGTCTCCATCATGGCTTCCGACTACACCAAGGGCCTCTCCGAGCGCGCTGCCAAGCTCGTCTTTGAGAACCTGCCCTCCAGCTTCACGAACGGCGCCAAGGACCCGCACGCCCGCGAGGAGATGCACAACGCCTCCTGCATGGCCGGTATGGCCTTCGCCAACGCCTTCCTGGGCCTCAACCACTCCATGGCTCACAAGCTCGGCGCTTTCCATCACCTGCCCCACGGCATCGCTAACGCCGTCATCCTGACCCGCGTCATGCGCTACAACGCCGCCGAGGCTCCCGTCAAGATGGGTACCTTCTCCCAGTATCCTTACCCCAACGCGCTGCACAACTACGCCGAGATGGCCAAGTACTGCGGCATCGAGGGCAAGGACGACAAGGAGGTCTTCGAGAACTTCATCACGAAGCTCGAGGAGCTCAAGGACTTCATCGGTGTCAAGAAGACCATCGCCGACTACGGTGTTGACGAGCAGTACTTCCTCGACACCCTCGACGAGATGACCGAGCAGGCATTCAACGACCAGTGCACCGGCGCTAACCCGCGCTACCCGCTCATGAGCGAGATCAAGGAGCTCTACCTGGACGCCTACTACGGCCGCGAGCCCCAGGACTACGCCGTCTGCTAGTTTTTAGCACGGTTTTTTGCGGCGGGGGTGCACGGGTGTTTCACACACCCCCGCCGTCGCTTCTATCGCATCGTTGAAAGGATGCAACCATGCTGCTACCCGATTCCAAGACCGAGCTCGTCCGCCGTGGCAACAAGGTCGTTTACGACCTGGGCGACAAGATCGTCAAGGTCTTTAACGAGACCAAGCCTGTCTCCGACGTGTTCAACGAGGCTTTGAATCTTGCCCGCATCAATGAGTGCGGCATCCGCAGCCCCAAGGCTCTCGAGGTTTCCCAGCTCGAGAACGCCAACGGCTGGGCGCTCGTGACCGAGAAGGTTCCGGGCACCACCCTTGCCGAGAAGATGACTGCCGAGCCCCAGCGCTTTGGTGAGTACCTCGAGATGTTCGTCGACCTCCAGATCGAGATCCACGGCTACACCTCCCCGCTGCTCAACCGTCAGCGCGACAAGTTCGCCCGCATGATCGACAGCCTTGATCAGCTCAATGCCACCACGCGCTACAACCTTCAGGAGCGTCTGGACGGCATGACCAAGGAGTTCAAGGTCTGCCACGGCGACTTCAACCCCTCCAACGTCATCGTCGGCGACGACGGCCAGCTCTATGTGTGCGACTGGGCACACGCCACCCAGGGCTCCCCTGCTGCCGACGTTGCCACCACCTACCTGCTCTTTGCCCTCAACAGCAAGGACCAGGCCGAGGCCTACCTGGAGCTCTACTGCGACCGTGCCGACATGCCCATGCAGGTCGTGCGTCAGTGGACGAGCATCGTCGCCGCTTCCGAGCTCGCTCGTAAGCGCAACGTGAACGATGAGTTCCTGAAGAACTGGATCGACGTCGTCGATTATCAGTAATATCTGAGCGATTTATTTCGCATCGGAGGCACAATGGAAAACCCCGCAGCTCGCATGGGCTGTGGGGTTTTCCTTTTAGATATCGAGGATGCTACAAGATAATAGGACGGCCCCGCATCTCCCCGATTGGAGAAATGCGGGGCCGTCCCACATATCGAACTACAAGCGAAATCGTCGATTAACGGCGGGCTGCCTTAACAAGCTCGGCAACCTTGGCAACGACCTCGTCGATCGCCACGTCCTCGCGCTCGCCCGTAGCACGGTCCTTGAGCTCAACGGTGCCATTCTTAAGGCCGCGCTTGCCCAGAACCACCTGATACGGGAAGCCCATGAGGTCGTTATCGGCAAACTTAAAGCCCGGACGCTCATCGCGATCGTCGACGACGACCTCGATACCCTCGGCACACAGGCCATCAACAATCTGCTCGCAGACGGTAGCGCACTCTTCCTTCTTGGGATCAAGCGGAATCACCGCGACCTCGTACGGGGCAACGGAGACCGGCCAGACGATACCGTGCTCGTCGTTGTGCTGCTCCACGACGGCAGCAAGCGAGCGGGACACGCCCACGCCGTAGCAACCCATGATGAGCGGCTTCTCCTTGCCGTCCTCATCCATAAAGGTGGCACCCATGGCCTCGGAGTACTTGGTGCCCAGCTGGAAGACCTGAGAAACCTCGATGCCGCGGGCAGCGGAGAGCGGCTTGCCGCAGTGCGGGCAGGGGTCGCCGGCGACAACGGTGACCAGGTCGGCCCACTCATCGACGGTAAAGTCGCGCTCGGGGCAGGCACCGGTAAAGTGATAATCGACCTCGTTGGCACCGCAGGCCCACTGTTTGGACTCGCGCAGGCTCTCGTCGCAGACCAGACGAATGCCATCGGGCAGGTTAACCGGTCCGATAAAGCCCTTGTGCAGACCGTTCGCCTGAAGCTCCTCGTCGGTCATCATGCGATAGCCCTTGCCAAAGACGTGCTCGGCCTTGCAATCGTTGAGCTCGTGATCGCCCGGAACAATGGCCACGACCGGCTTGCCCTCGGCGTCGATGAGTGCCAGCGACTTGCGCGTGCCGTTCTCGGGGAACCCAAAGAACTTAGCAACAGCCTCAATGGTGCCCATGCCCGGAGTCTCAACCTTGGTGAGCGTACCGTCACCAGGACCCTCGGTCACGACGACCTTGGTGCTTGCAGCCTCGTCATCGGCAGCGAAGCCGCAATCGTCGCAGTAGACGAGCGAAGCCTCGCCGGCGTCAGCCAAAGCCATGTACTCGACGGAGGTATCGCCACCGATCTCGCCAGAATCGGCGACGACGGGCAGAGCCTTGATGTAGCAGCGCTCGCAGATATTGGCGTACGCCTGCTTCATCTTGTCGTACTCCTCCTGCAGGCTCTCCTGCGTGGCGGAGAAGCTGTAGGCGTCCTTCATGATGAACTCACGGCCGCGCATCAGGCCAAAGCGGGGACGGAACTCGTCGCGGAACTTATCCTGGATGTGGTACAGGTTGACGGGCAGCTGTTTGTAGGAGCGCAGCTCGTTGCGCACCAGGGCCGTGACGGTCTCCTCGTGCGTGGGGCCCAGGACGAACTCGCGACCATGACGGTCGTCAAAGCGCACAAGCTCCTTGCCATAGGCATCGATACGGCCGGACTCACGCCACAGCTCGGCATCGACCATGATAGGCATCATAAGCTCCTGGGCGCCGGCAGCATCCATCTCGTCGCGCACGATGTTCTCGATCTTGCGGATCGAGCGCCATGCGAGCGGCAGATAAGAATACAGACCGGCGGCCTCCTTGCGGATCATGCCGGCACGGAGCAGCAGGCGGTGGCTGGCGAGCTCAGCGTCCGCCGGATCCTCTTTAAGCGTCGGCGCATAGAGCTTAGACATATACATTGCTCGGGTCATTTATTTCTCCTCAATAAGTTTGTCGACCTCTGCCATAAGCGCGTCGACAATTTGGTCCTCAGCTACTTTACCAATGATCTGGCCATGCGAAAAGAGCAAGGCCTGACCACGTCCGCAAGCAACGCCCAGGTCGGCATCAGAAGCCTCACCGGGGCCATTAACGGCACATCCCATCACAGCGATAGAAAGCGGCGCGGAGTAGTTCTTAAGCCGCTCGGTGACCTCCTCGGCGATGGGAATAAGGTTAACCTGGCAGCGGGCGCACGTGGGGCACGAGACAATCTCGGGGCCACGGCGACGCAGGCCCAGCGACTGCAGAATACCCCAGGCAACCGGCGGCTCCTCAACCGGATCGGCCGTAAGCGACACGCGCATGGTGTCACCGATGCCCTCGGACAGCAGAATACCCAGACCCACCGAGCTCTTGATAGTGCCCTGAAGCTTGGTACCCGCCTCGGTTACGCCCAGGTGAAGCGGAACGTGGGGAATCTCACGCGACAGGGCTCGATAGGTATCGAGCGTCGTTTGCACGCTATGGGCCTTGGCCGAAAGCACAATGTTCGTAAAGCCGCGGTCCTCAAAGTGCTTGACGAAGCGCTCGCTCGACATCACGAGCTTTTCGGGCTGCGTGAGGTCTTCGCGCTCGGCGATATCCTGCTCAAGCGAACCAGCGTTGACACCGATGCGAATTGCGCAGCCCGCAGCACCCGCGGCATCGATGACAGCATCGACCTTGGCCCAATCGCCGATATTACCGGGATTGATGCGGAGCTTGGCGGCACCGGCCTCCACAGCGCCAATGGCCAGCTTGTGGTTAAAGTGGATATCGGCAACGATTGGCACCGGAGACTCAGCACAGATGGTGCGGAAACCCTCAAGCGCGGCCTCGGTGGGCACGCTCACACGCACGATATCGCAGCCAGCCTGCGCCAACGCGCACACTTGCGCAAGCGTTGCCTGGGCATCAGCGGTATCGGTGCAGGTCATGGATTGGACCACCACCGGCGCGCCGCCACCGATCTGCACACCGCCCACATGCACGGGGCGCGTCAACTCGCGAGGCAAAGGATGGGATAAAGACAATCCAAACACTCCCCTACAGAATAAATCGAAGGATGTCGGAACGAAGCATATAGACAAACAGCAGCGCAAAGAGCGCGATGCCCACATAGCTCACAATCGTCTGGACCTTGAGAGGTAGCTCGCGGCCCGCAATCTTTTGAATGATCTCGATGACCAGCTTGCCGCCATCGAGTGGTGGGATGGGCAGCAGGTTCATAAAGCCAAGCGAGAACGAAATGAGGGCAGCAAACGAAAGGAACGTGGCAGGGCCGGCAGCAGCGGCCTGTGAGGACATAACGCTAATACCCACGATCGAAGAAGACTGATCGAGAATCTCCATCGTATGCTGCGGCTGGAGCAGGCGCATCACGCCATCCGCTGTCTGCACGACATAGGAGAACGACAGGCGAGCCGACGTGATGGGGTCTAAACGGACCACCTGCGTAGAGGCATACACACCTAGGCGCTCGTCCTCTTTGAGCGCAACCGTGGTCGAATGCTGCTTGCCGTCACGCTCGTACTCGATGGCGATATCGTCCTTACCGGCGGCCTTGCCGATGGCATCGTAGACATCCATCCAAGTGGAACATGAGACACCGTCAACCGAAAGGATCGCATCACCGGCCTCGATACCCGCCTTGGCGGCAATAGACCCCTCGTCAACCTGACCGATCACGTTGGTATCCATCGGCACGGTGACACCCGCAATGGAATAGATGCTCATAAGGAGCAAAAAACCCGTCAAGATATTGACGATAATGCCCGCGAGCAGCATAAAGGCGCGCTTGAGAAAGCCTTGGCCAAGATAGGTGTGCGAGCGCTCTCGTGCAAGGAACTCGGCCTCGCCGCACGGCAGCTCCCACGCATCGCCCTCGGCAGTTGAATGTTCGCGATCGAAACGGCGACCGTCAAAGGTGGTGTAACCCGCCGCGTCTCGCGGCAGCGTCTGATACTTGGTGGGATAGTAGCTCGGCGAGGGCTTCTCCCCTTCCTCATACCAGGGTGCGATGGAGCCCCAGCCAAGCAACAGGGCGCATGCCTCGAGCACATCCTCCTCGGAAAGCTCGAGCTCGACAGCAAGGTCGGCCACGGTCACGCGACCATGACGATAGATAGCCGCGAGCACGCGATCGGCACACGAGACGTCGGTCGGATCCATACCACAGATGGCAGCGTAGCCACCCAGCAGCAGCGGGGTCACGCCAAACTTGGTTCCAATGCGACGCGACGTGTAATGGATGTCAAAGCGGCACGGCAGGCCCAAAAAGAACTCGGTCACACGGACGCCGCAGGCACGCGCCGCCAAAAAGTGGCCGCCCTCGTGCAAAAACACGAGGACGGAAAGCATCAGCAGGCCCCAAAAGACCGATGAGAGAACGCTCAGAACAGTATCCATAAAACGAAAAAGCAATCCTTATGGGTTAGGAACGGGTTGCGGCGAGCACCTGCGCAGCCTTTTCACGCGCCCACGCATCGATGTCGCGAAGCTGCTCAAACGAATCGACCGCCTGCATATCGTGGGCGTCCATGCAGGATTCCACAATGCGATCGATATCGGTAAAGCTGCAGCCATCGTGCAGGAAGGCATCGACGGCAACCTCGTTGGCGGCATTGAGCACGCACGGCATGGTGCCACCCGTCTTGCCGGCACGCTCGGCCAGTGCCAGACAGCGGAAGGTATCCATGTCGGCAGCATCAAACGTGAGCTGCCCCAGCTCGCGGAAATCGATACGAGGCGCCGGGGCATCCCAACGCTCGGGATACGAGAACGCGAACTGGATGGGAATACGCATGTCGGATGCACCGAGATGCGCCATCACGGAGCCGTCGGCGAACTCGACCATAGAGTGAATCTTGGACTGACGTTGCACGACCACGTTAATGAAATCGAGGTCGCAGTTAAACAGATGCATGGCCTCAATGCGCTCCAGGCCCTTGTTCATGAGGGTGGCGGAGTCGATGGTGATCTTGGCACCCATGGCCCACGTGGGATGCGCGAGGGCATCGGCACGCGTCACGCGATTGAGCTCGTCGCGCGTGCGGCCAAAGAACGGACCGCCCGAGCAGGTGAGCCAAATACAATAAGCCTCGCGCGGGTTCTCCCCCAGATAGCACTGGTAAATGGCGGAGTGCTCAGAGTCGACTGGAATAAGCTGGCCCGGTTGCGCCAACGGCATAAGCAAGTCGCCACCGACGACGAGGGACTCCTTGTTGGCAAGGGCAAGGCGCTTATTTGAGGTCAAGGCCGCATGGCTCGCCTCGAGACCGGCGGCGCCCACAATAGCGACAAGCACGCAGTCGACATCGTCGCGACGCGCGAGCTCGCAAACCGCCTGCGCGCCAACGCCGAGCTTCGTTCCCTCGGGCAACTCCTGCAGCACGGCGTCATCGCCATGATCGACATCGGCCACGGCAACCGCCGGAACCGAGAACTCGCGGGCAGCGGCAACGAGCTCGGAGGTACTGGAGTTAACGGACAGCGCCGTCACCTGCAGGCGATCGGCATGCTGACGGCACACATCGAGTGCCTGGGTGCCGATGGAGCCCGTACAACCCAGGATGGCAACGCGAAGGCGCCCATCGGGGCCATACGTCGTCTGGAAGGACATTACAGCACGCCTCCGATCATCAAAAGCAGCTGCGCGGTGATGCAGCCGAAGATAAGCGAATCGCTACGATCGAGCATTCCGCCGTGGCCCGGGATAAGGTTGCCGGAATCCTTGACGCCCACACCGCGCTTGATGCGCGACTCGATAAGGTCGCCGATAACGCCCAGAATGGACACGACCACGCCGCACAGCAGCGCATAGGGCAGGCTGAGCTTGTAGAAGTGCGTCGCCCACAGGATGAGCCAAATCAAAACCGAGCCCAGGATGCCGCCGGCAAACCCCTCCCAGCTCTTTTTGGGAGAGATCTTGGGAACCATCTTGTGCTTGCCGATACGGCTACCCACGATGTAGGCAAACGAATCGGAGACCCAAAGGGACGCGCAAACGCCCACTGAAAGCAGGGCACCGGCAAAACCGGGCACGGCATCGCGCAGCAGCACGATAGCCGACAGCATAAAGCCAGTGTAGATGGGACCCATGAGCGTCACGGCCACATCAGAGATGCGGGTACGCGGCGACCAGACATACCAAATGCCCACAGCGAGCATCAGGGCAAAAAGCAGGGCATTCAGCAACATCGAATCGCCCAACGCCGACAGCGGAAAGAGTACGGCGGCAGCGATACCCATGCGCTCGTTAGCCATCTTGCCATCGAGCCTTGTCATACGGAAAAACTCATAGCAGCACAGACCGCTCATGACGGAAACAAAGATGGCCGTGGGCACGATACCCAAAACCAGGCACAGGATAAAGACAACGGCGTAGACGATACCGGCGGCGGCACGGGTAATAAAGCCCGCCAGCCACGAACCGGTGCCGCTCTTAGCTGCAGGCGCTCCAGCAGTGGCAGCTTTGCGCGCAGGCGTCTTGGGAGCAGATGCCTTGGGACGATCGGACACGATTAAGCCTCCTCGGTCTTACTCAGTCCACCAAACCTACGGTCACGGCCCTGATAGGCCAAAATGGCGTCGACAAGGCCCCAACGATCAAAGTCGGGCCAATAGGTATCGGTGACGTAGAATTCGGAATAAGCCACCTGCCACAGCAGATAGTTCGAAAGGCGCAGCTCACCAGAGGTGCGAATCACAAGCTCAGGATCGGGAAGGCCGGCGGTATAGAGATGGGAAGCCACCATGTCGTCATCAATTGCGGCAGGATCGATCTTACCGGCGGCAGCGTCGAGTGCAATCTGACGGACAGCGCGGGTAATCTCGGCACGCGCGCCGTAGTTGACGGCAAGCGCCAGCGTCATACCGGTGTGATCGGCGCACTCGGCAAGACCGCGTTCAAAAACGTCGCGGGTCTTCTTGGGCAGCGCGGAAATGTCACCCAAAAAGACAACACGCACGTTTTCGCGCTTCAGAAGCGGCAGCTCGTCGATAAACGTCTTGGCAAACAGATGCATCAAGACGTTGACCTCATGCTGCGGACGGTTCCAGTTTTCGGTAGAAAACGCATAGGCAGAAAGCACGTCGACGCCCAGGCGCACGCAGGCGGTAATGATCTCGCGCAGCGAGACGATACCTGCCTTATGACCCTCGGTGCGTGCAAGACCGCGCGACGTGGCCCAACGACCGTTGCCGTCCATGATGCACGAGATATGGTGCGGAATGTTATTGAGGTCAAGGTCGGAAAAACCGACGCCCGCAGGGGCGTCGGCAAAGTACTCGACCAGTTTATGCTTGTCGTATTGCACCTTAGATCTCCATGACCTCGGCTTCTTTTTCCTTCAGAAGCTCCTCGACCTTGGCGACATACTCATCGGTGTGCTTCTGGACCTTGGCCTGCTCGCGACGGACATCGTCCTCGGTGAGCTCCTCATCGCGCTCGAGCTTATTGTTGAAGTCGCGACGGATGCTACGGATAGACACCTTGGCCTGCTCGGCGTACTCGCGGCACTCCTTGACGAGCTCGCGACGGCGCTCCTCAGTGGGGGCCGGGAACGGCAGACGAACGACGGTGCCATCGGAGTTGGGGGTAATGCCCAGATCGGAAGCGCCGATGGCCTTGACGATAGCGTTGATGAGCGCCTTGTCCCACGGCTCGATGAGCAGCATGTGAGCCTCGGGGGTCTTGACGGCGGCAATCTGCGTGACCGGCGTGGGGACACCGTAATAATCAACGGTGATGTCGGACAGAATGTTGGCGTTGGCGCGACCGGTACGGACCTTGGAGAAGTTATGCTTGAGGGACTCGAGCGACTTGTCCATATGGGCGGTGATGTTCTCTGCCATGCTTAATCCTCCTGATAGACGAGCGTGCCGACGGGCTCACCCGCGAGCGCGCGCTTGACGGTGTCCTCGCCATCGATGTTGAGGACCAAAATCGGCATACGGTTATCCTGGCACAGTGCCGTAGCCGTGGAATCCATAACCTGCAGACCGCGGACGAGAACCTCGTGATAGGTAATCTTGTCAAAACGGACGGCATCGGCGCACTTGACGGGATCCTTGTCGTAGATGCCGTCAACCTTGGTGGCTTTAATCAGAATCTCGGCGCCGATCTCGCACGCACGAAGAGCCGCGGCGGTGTCGGTCGTAAAGTACGGATTGCCCGAACCGGCAGCGAAGATGACGACGTTGCCCTTGGACAGATGGTTGATAGCGCGGCGACGAATATAGGGCTCGCAGATCTCGTTCATCTGGATAGCGCTCATCACGCGGCAGGGAACATCGTTGTGCTCGAAGGCATCCTGCAGGGCGAGCGCGTTCATAACGGTTGCCAGCATGCCCATGTAGTCGGCCTGAGCACGCTCCATGCCACCGGCAGCGCCTGCCATGCCGCGGAAAATATTGCCGCCGCCGACAACGACGCCGACCTCATGGCCAACGGCGAGCAGCTCCTTGACCTGCTTGGCAAGATGGTCGGTAACCTTGGGGTCAATGCCATATTGGCCGTCGCCCATCAGTGCTTCGCCGGAAAGCTTAAGAAGCACGCGTTTATATCGGATGTCGGACAAAGCGATCCTCCTTTAATTAGACTCTCAATATGATATCAAAGGCTTAACGGAGAGCCATGAAAAAGCAGGCTGTGAGTAAAACCCACAGCCTGCTCATTACCAGCTACAAGAGCTTATTTACTCGCCACGGACCAGACGGTCGAAGGCAACGACGGTAATGGTGTCGCCAAGCTCCTTGGAGACCTGCTCAGCGTACTTCTTGATGGTGAGGGAGCTGTCCTTGATGAACTCCTGCTCGGTGAGCACGGACTGCTTGTAGAACTTCTCCAGACGGCCGACAGCCATCTTCTCCTGGATAGCCTCGGGCTTGCCGGACTCGGCAGCCTGAGCCATGTAGATCTGCTTCTCGTGCTCGACGGTCTCGGCCGGAACCTGATCGCGGGTAGCGCAGATCGGGGCGACGGCGGCAACCTGAAGGGCAACGTCGTGAGCGAAGGCCTTGAAGGACTCAGCCTGAGCGGTCTCGGCCTTCTCGAAGGCGAACTCGACGAGGACGCCGATCTTACCACCCATGTGGATGTAAGAAGCGAGCGCGCCGTTCTCGGCCTTGCGGGCAGCGAAGCGGGAGATCTTCATGTTCTCGCCCATGATGTGAATCATCTCGGTGAGCTCGGAGGAAACGGTCTCCTCGCCCATCGGCTTCTCGAGCAGAGCGTCGACGTCAGCAGGCTCGGTGGTAGCGACAACCTCAGCGACCTTGGAAGCAAAGCCGGTGAACTTGGCGTTGGAGCCAACGAAGTCGGTCTCGCAGGAGAGCTCGAGCAGAGCGCCGGTCTTGCCATCCTCGGAGACGAACGCGGCGACAGCGCCCTCGTTGGTCTCACGGCCAGCCTTCTTGGCAGCCTTGGCAAGGCCGTTCTTACGAAGAACGTCGACAGCGGCGTCCATGTCGCCGTCAGCCTCGACGAGAGCCTTCTTGCACTCCATCATCGGGGAGTCGGTCATCTCGCGGAGCTGCTTGACCATAGCGGCGGTAATCTGGGCCATTGTGGTTCCTTTCAAAGAGATGAAAAAGAATTAACTAAGACTGATTTACTCGGCCTTGGGCTCAGCGGCCATCTCGGCCTCGGAGACCTGCTCCTTGCCGGAGCCAGCGAGGCAGGCGTCAGCCATGAGCTCGCACATAAGGGTGACAGCAGAGATAGCGTCATCGTTGCAGGGGATGCCGTACTCGACCTCGTCGGGATCGGAGTTGGTGTCGATCAGAGCGACGACGGGGATGTTCAGGCGCTGAGCCTCCTTGATGGCGTTCTCCTCGCGCTTGGTGTCGATGACGAAGAGAGCCTGGGGCAGACCCTTCATGTCGCGGGCGCCACCGAGGTTGGTCTGGAGCTTGGTGAGCTCCTTGCCGAGAACAGCCTGCTCCTTCTTGGGTAGCACTGCCATGCGGCCGTCCTCGACCATGGCCTCAAGCTCCTCCATGCGGTTGATGCGGGAGCGGATGGTGACGAAGTTGGTCAGCATGCCGCCGAGCCAACGCTGGTTGATGTAAGGCATGTTGGCGCGCTCAGCAGCGTTCTTGACGGCCTCCTGAGCCTGCTTCTTGGTGCCGACGAACAGCACGTTGCCGCCCTTGGCGACGTTCTTGACGAAGGTGTAGGCCTGGTCGGCGTCGAGGATAGTCTGCTTGAGGTCGAGGATGTAGATGCCGTTGCGCTCACCGAAGATGAACGGCTTCATCTTGGGGTTCCAGCGACGGGTCTGGTGACCGAAGTGGCAGCCGGCCTCGAGCAGGGTGCGGATATTAATCTTGGTAGCCATGTTAAACCTCCTGTGGTTTGCCTCCGCGCGGGGTCATCCTCCAAAACCAACCCGGACATGTGCTACCAAAGCCCGGGCACCACGGTATGAAGTAGCCGCGCGTGCGTGATATAAACCTGTTGCCGTGAAGCAACCCGATGAATGATAGCAGGAATGCATCTTCCTGCCAACCCGCAATCAAAACCACACACCTGAGCGCGGCGCGGGACGTCCCAGCCACTATTCGCCGCGGGGATGGGCTTGAGCCACAGCCCGCTTAAGCCGATCGGGTGTGAGATGCGTGTAGATCTGCGTCGTGGACAGGCTCGCATGACCCAGCAGCTCTTGAACCGAGCGCAGGTCCGCGCCGCCCTCGAGCAAGTCGGTCGCAAAGGTATGGCGCATCGCATGCGGGGCGATGTCGGCCGGAATGCCGGCGAGCGTCGCCAGCGTATGGAACCGCCGCCTGAACATGGCGGCACTCATGCGATTGCCGCGCACCGATATAAGCAGCGGATGCGGCCCGGTGGCGGGGTCACGGCGCTTTGCCTGAGCGAGCAACACCGGCCTCCCCTCCTCAATATAGAAACGAGTCACCTCGAGCGCACGACGATACAGGGGGACGATACGTTCTTTGCTCCCCTTGCCCCACAGGCGCAGCGTGCGCTCGGACCATGAGATGGATTCCACATTGAGCGCCGCAAGCTCTGAGATGCGGGCACCCGAGGCATAGAGCAACTCGAGCATCGCCGCATCGCGCAGTCCCGCGGGTGTTGAGGTATCGGGGGCTTTGAGGAGTGCCTCCACCTGTTGAGTCGTAAGGACGCCCGGCAGGTCGCGCGGCAGCTTGGGCGATGCGATCGCCGAGACCGCATCGCCCTCGACAATCCCCTCGACAGCCATCCACCGATAGAGTGAGCGAATGGCAGACAGGTGTGCCGCAAGGGTCCGAGCCGCCACCTGGCCACGCGACAGCTCGGCCAAATAGGAACGAACGGTCCGTACGTCGGCGGCGCGAGCGTCGATGCCCTCGCGTTCGCACCAGGCAGCAAAGCGCTCCAGCCTCGAGCCATAGGCCGTCACCGTGTTGGGAGAAAGTCCCTCGACACATGCGATATAGGCGATAAACGAGTCGACGGCATCGTACAGGTCAAAGGCTATGACCGGTCGCCTCCAAACAGATCGGGGCGAGTGGCCAGATAGGCATCAAGAGCCTCGAGCGCACGGTCCGCATACGCCTGATAGCGGTCGCGCTTGCTGCGACGCTTACCGTCCTCGAGCGGCGGCACCAGGCCAAAGTTGACATGCATGGGCTGGTAGCCCACGGTGGCAGGATCGGTCGCATAGCCCACGAGCGCGCCCAGGGCGCCCACGCGGGGCAACTCGACGCCCGCGGCGCCGATAGCCTCGGCATAGGTGTTGAGCGCCGCGAGCAGACCGGTCGCCACGGCTTCCATGTACCCCTCGGTGCCGGTGATCTGACCGGCCAGGCGCACGCCGGTACCAGGCACGGCAAAGGTGCCATCGAGCACGTGCGGGGCGTCGACAAAGGTATTACGGTGCATGACACCGTAGCGGAAGAACTCAGCGTTCTCCAGGCCCGGCACCATATGGAAGACGCGCTTCTGCTCGCCAAAGGTCAAGTTGGTCTGGAAGCCCACCAGGTTATAGGCGGTCTTCTCCTTATTCTCGGCACGCAGCTGAATCGCCGCCCAGGGACGACGACCGGTTCGCGGGTCGGTGAGGCCGACGGGCTTCATGGCGCCAAAGCGAATGGCGTCCTTGCCGGTGCGCGCAACTTCCTCGGCAGGCTGGCAGGCCTGGAACAGATCGCCGCCCTCAAAGTCCTTGAGCACCACGCGGTCGGCCGTGGTAAGCGCCTCGATAAAGGCCTCGTACTCCTCCTTGTTGAGCGGAGCGTTGAGATAGTCGCCGCTCCCCTGCTCCTCGTAGCGCGACTGCGAGAACAGCACGTCCATATCGAGCGTGGAGGCATCGACGATCGGCGCCGCGGCATCGAAGAACGCAAGGGCGTCGCCACCGACGAGCTTCATGACCTCTTCGCTCAGCGCCGGCGAGCACAAGGGGCCGGCGGCAATGACCACGTGACCTTCGGGAATCTGCGTGACCTCGCCGTGAATGATCTCGATATTGGGACGGGCGGCAACCTCGGCCTCGACAAGCTCGGAAAACTTGACGCGGTCGACCGCCAGGGCACCGCCGGCGGGAACAGCCGCGCGATGGGCGCAATCGAGCAGGACTGAACCCATGCGCTCAAGCTCGGCCTTCAGCAAACCAGCCGCGGAATCGGAACGGGTCGACTTAAACGAATTGGAGCAGACGAGCTCTGCCAAGTGATCGGTATGGTGAGCCGGGGAGCTAACCTGGGGGCGCATCTCGCACAGCTTAACGGCAAAACCGCGGTCTGCCAGCTGGATCGCGCATTCCGAACCCGCCAGACCGCCACCGATAACCGTCACCTGATCAAACAGCATCTGCAAACACCTTTCTAATTGACATGTTTTCCATTGTGACCGAAGGGTGTCTGGGCGTGAAGGGCAAACTTGGAGGGCGCATACCTTCCATCCATCATGCGCTCGATAAGACCCTCGAGCTCAAGCGAACCCAGGAGCTTAAGTACGCCGACAGCATCGAGCGAGACGAGCGCCGCAATGTCGTCGACCTTGAGCGGAGAGGCGATGAGCGCATGCATCACGGTCTGCTGTGTTGGATCCAGGTCGGCAATGCCGGGAGCATCGGGGCGCGAGTAGCGCAGGGTGCCGTAGATGCGTGAGATAGCCATCTCGATAGATTCCTCGTCGATGATGCAGCAGGCACCGTTCGCAATGAGGTAATTCGTGCCACGCGACTCGGGCGATAGGATCGACCCCGGCACGACAAGAAGTTCGCGCCCCAAATCCATAGCAGCCTCGGCTGTAGAAAACGTCCCGGAAGGCATACCCGCCTCGGAAACAAAGAGGGCTTGCGACAGGGCCGCGATCACGCGATTGCGGCGCGGAAAGGCGAACTTGCGCGGACCCATGCCCCACGGAGAGATCGACACGACCGCGCCACCCGTATCGAGCGTGCGAGTAATAAGCCCCGCGCTCGAACGCGGGTAGACCACGTCGGCGCCCGTCCCCAGCACCACGACGTGTTTGCCGCCGGCGTTGACCGCAGCCCAACCCGAGGCCTGGTCACAACCGACCGCGCCGCCCGAAACTACCGTCACTCCCGCCTCGACCGCCACCTTTGCCGCAAGCTCTGCCACGGCAAGACCATACGGCGAGGCCTTACGCGCGCCGATGATGGAGAGCGCGGGCGTCGAAAGCACCTTGGGGTTGCCGCGCACATAAAGCGTCTGGGGTACATCAGAAAGCTCCAAAACGGTCTCGGGATACAACGCATCACCTGGATGCAGCTCAAAGGTCCCCTCGGCCATCATTGGTCCCTCCTTCCATGGTACATCGCCGCCTCGAGCACGTGGTCCTGCGTCACTTGCTCGCTCTCGGCGACATCTGCGATCGTACGCGCAATGCGAACCAGGCGCACGATGCCACGCCCTGTGAGATGTGTGCGTTTGGACAGGCCGAGTACGCATTTCTCGGCAGCATCATCAAGCTCAAAGGTCGAAACGACGCCGTCAATGGACCGCGTCTCGTCATCCTCGGCCTCAGCATCCGCATCGTCCATACGGGATTCGCGCCAAGCGCGAAAAGCGCGACCGCGCGCAACGTAGTCACGCAACTCAGTCGACGACATACCCTCCGCACCCTCGATAATCACTTGGGGGTCGGGACGGGTCACATCGATCATCATGTCGATACGGTCGGCCAAAGGACCGCGCAGTTTAGACCGATAGCGCTCGACCATCGCCGCCGAGCAGCGACACGGCACCTCGCGATCGCCCAAAAAGCCGCAGGGGCAGGGATTGCTCGCGGCCAGCAGCTGAAAGCGCGACGGAAACGTAAAGGCCCCGTCAACGCGCACGATCCTCACGTACCCGCGCTCGATGGGCTGACGCAGCGTCTGCAGCACGCCGGTGGGAAACTCGGCGAGCTCGTCCAAAAAGAGCACGCCGCCATGAGCCAAGCTAATTTCGCCCGGATGCACCGGACGCCCGCCGCCGATAAGTCCCGCGGTCGAAATACTGTGATGCGGACTGCGGAAGGGGCGATGCCCCGCAAGCAGTCCATCGATGTTCTCGCCCAAGACCGAATGGATGCACAGCGCCTCTTGCTGATCCTCGAGAGAAAGCTCGGGCAGGATGCCGGTCATGCGCCGCGCAAGCATGGTCTTGCCCGAACCGGGCGAACCGATCATGAGCAATCCGAGCTCGCCGGCGGCCGCAAGCGCCATGCCACGTTTGGCGACCTCCTGCCCCAGAACGTCGGCATAATCGAGCTCGGGCTCAAAGGTCGCCTCGAGCACTTCAGAATCCAGGTAATGCCGTGCGGCATCCCCCATGCCATGGGCAAGCTGAGATAGGTGGTCGATAAACCCGCAGTCAACGCCCGCAAGCGGGACATGCTGATCGGACCTACCGGCGATAAAGGAAAGCCCCATATCGCGCGCCAACAGCTGAAACGCCACCTCGCCTTTGACGGGTGGCACCGTGCCGTCCAGGCCAAGCTCTCCTGCGATAAGGCAACGATCGAGGTTGTCACGGGGAATCTGCCCATCGGCCGCCAGAACCGCGATGGCGATGGGCAGGTCAAAACCGCTGCCAGTTTTGCGGATATCGCCAGGTGCCAGGTTGACGGTAATGCCAGACCGAGGGATCTCGAAGCCGGCCGAGCGCATGGCGCACCGGATACGCCCGCGCGACTCCATCACCTCCATACTCGGAATGCCGAGCATCTGGATGCCCGGAACGCCACCGGCAAGCGAGACCTCGACGGTAACGGGAATTGCCTCAACGCCGCGGATGCAGGCCGCATGCACGGCAAACGTCTCGAACGCCATCACGACACCTGCCAATCGAACGCATTGTACTGATGCTCGATCTCGGCGACATGCCCGCCGCGGATGGTGACGCCCACGACATCGAAGCGAATCGACCTGAGCGGATAGTGCTCCATGAGATAGCAACTTGCGATACGGCGATACCGACGCTGCTTTTGGGCGTCCACGGCCTCCTCGGGAAAGACCCGCGTGGTGCAATCCAGGGCGACGCGTCTCGTCTTGACCTCGGCCATCACAACGACATCGTCGAGCTCATCGAGCAGCACCAGATCGGCTTCACCCTCAATGCAACGATAGCCCTGCTCCAACAAGGTGTATCCACGCTCGTTAAAGTAATCGATGGTGATCAGCTCGCCCAGCATGCCGAGCTCGCGGGGACTGAGCCCCTTGATAAACTCGGGCGTAATCGCCCCGCAGTCGAGCTCGCCGTCTTCCCAGCGCTCCTTGAGTTGCTGCGTCTTGCTCTTTTTGCTTGCGGCACACATGGGGTCTCCTTTCCCGCACACTGCATTGCCCCGATGATGAGGGCACCTTTCATGCGGGTAAGTACCGGAAGCAAACCAATAGCTGACCAAATGCCGACAAAAAACGGACCGTACGCAACACTCACGTTGCACACGGCCCGCTACCAGCAGGTTTATAAAACCCCAGAGGTCCCTGTCTCCACAATTGACCTAGAAAAGGCGCTCAGTCTGCAGAAAGTTTCCGCAAAAGCTCACGCGGTGCAGTGGACAAAGTCCATGTTTGCGAATGGCCTCGATATGCTCGGGGCTTGCATAGCCCTTCGACTCGGCCAGATGGTACTCGGGATACTCGGCGTCGTACTCGACCATCATTTCGTCACGCGTGACCTTGGCCATGATGGATGCCGCGGCGATACAGGCGATCTTGGCATCGCCCTTGACCACGTCGCGCTCGTTAGGAACGGCGCCCAAGGGGTTGCCATCCATGAGGACGCAGTCGGGTTCAAGTCCCGTATCGGCCACGGCGCCCGCAACGGCGGCACGGATAGCACGGGCCATGCCCATCTCATCGATATCCTTCGGCGCGATATGGCAAAAACCGATCGCCGTCGCCACCTCGGCAATCTTCACTGAGAGCAACTCGCGGCGCGCGGGCGTGAGCTTTTTGGAATCGTTGATACCCCAGACGCGCGGCTCCATAGGAAGACAGACGGCGCATACCGTCAAAGGACCGGCCACCGATCCGCGACCCACCTCGTCGACACCAACGACCACCCCATCGCCGCCAAGCTCGTGCATAAGCTCGTACATGTCATTGACGCGCTCGCGCTCGACAAGCTCTTTGGCATGGCGTTTGAGGGCGCGTTCACAAGCCTTGATCACCTGCTGGCGCGGGTCCTCGCGATAATGCTCCACGAGGGCGGGAATCTCCTCAAACGTAGCGCTCGCCAACTCACCGGCAACCTGCGATGCCGAAACCGAGCTCGTCATGTTGGCCATACCAGGCCCTCCTTGCATGCAAATCAGATAAAAAGAAGGGCCACCCGAAGGTGACCCTTGTGTCCAAACGAGTGGACAGACGCTGCGATCTTCTTAGCGCTTCTCGGGGATGCGAGCAGCCTTGCCCACCTTGTCGCGGAGGTAGTACAGCTTGGCGCGACGGACGCGACCATGGCGAACGACCTCGAGCTTGGCGATCTTGGGGCTGTGAAGCGGGAAGGTACGCTCAACACCGACACCGAAGGAAATCTTGCGGACGGTGAAGGTCTCACGGGCACCGGCGCCGGCCATGCGGATGACGTCACCCTGGAAAACCTGGATGCGCTCGCGGTCGCCTTCCTTAATGCGGTAGTGAACCTTGACGTTGTCGGCAACGCGGACCTGCGGGATGTCCTCGCGGATCTGCTGACGCTCGATTGCGCGGATGTAATCCATGTGCAATTCCTTACTCTTCTAGAGGTGCCGTACCACCTTGGCCGGCACGTAGTTGAACAAACGTATTCGAGTATACACGCGCAGGTTTGCGCTGCAAGAACTATTTTTTACGCAGACAAAAAGACAAAACCCGCACATGATAACCGCCCGTCTCAAATATGAGACGGGCGGTATGAAGGGGGCTACGTTACGCGCGGAAACGCAAGGCGTTAGGCGTTACGCTTGGCCTCGAGCTTGGCCTGGGCGGCAGCGAGACGTGCGAGCGGCACGCGGTAGGGCGAGCAGGACACGTAGTCCACATCGGCCACGTTGAACAGGCCCTTGATGGACTTGGGGTCGCCGCCGTGCTCACCGCACACACCAAAGTGCATGCCGGGGTTGGTGGCGCGACCCTTGGCCACGGCCATGCGCACCAGCTCGAGCACCGCCGTGTCGATGGTCTCGAAGGGGTTATCCTTCAGAATCTTCTTGTGCATGTACAGCGGGATGAACTTGGCCTCGGCATCGTCGCGGGAGAAGCCGAAGGTCGTCTGCGTGAGGTCGTTAGTGCCAAAGCAGAAGAAGTCGGCGTGCTGGGCGATCTCGTCGGCAACCATGCAGGCGCGCGGCAGCTCGAGCATCGTGCCCACGGGGATATTGAGCTCAACGCCCTCCTCGGCGGAAACCTCGGCGATCACGCGCTCAATGACCTCGCGCGTCTGGACATGCTCGGCCGTAATGGAGACGAGCGGAACCATGATCTCGGGACGCGGGTCGACACCCTCCTTGATGAGACGGGCGGCAGCCGTAGCCACAGCGCGGACCTGCATGAGCGGCAGGTCACCGAAGACGACGGACAGACGCACGCCGCGCAGGCCCAGCATGGGGTTGGACTCAACCATGCTATCGATGCGGCGCAGGCGGGCACGCAGGGCGGCGAGCTCCTCCTCGGGAGCGCCAGCGGCTTCCTTCTTGGTGATGGCGACTTCGAGCTCGCGAGGATCATCCAGGAACTCGTGCAGCGGCGGATCGAGCAGACGAACGACCACATCGCGGCCGGACATGGTCTTGAACATAGCCAAGAAGTCCTCGGTCTGGACCTTGAGCAAATCGGCGAGCGCCTGCTGCTTCACGGCCTCGTCATCGGACAGGATAAAGCTCTGGATGATGTTCTTGCGATCGCCCAGGAACATATGCTCGGTGCGGCACAGGCCGATGGCCTCGGCGCCAAACTCAAGCGCAAGCTCGGCATCCTCGGGGTTGTCGGCGTTGACGCGCACGTGGTTGGCGTGGCCGCAGGTCTCGTCCAGACGAATCTCGTCGGCCCAGGACAGAATGGTGTCCAGGTCGCCCGTGAGCTCGGCGGAGACCAGGTCGACCGCACCGTCGACGACGATGCCCTGGGTTCCGTCGATGGAGATGATGTCGCCCTCGTGCAGTACGCGATCGCTGCCTTCGATGCGCACAACCTTCTCGGCCGCGTCAATATGGAAGCGCTCGACACCGCAGACGCAGGGCGTACCCATGCCGCGAGCAATAACGGCGGCGTGGCTTGTCTTGCCGCCATGGCTCGTCAGGATGCCCTCGGCGGCAACCATGCCCTTCAGGTCGTCGGGGTTGGTCTCCCAGCGGACCAAGATGACCTTGTGGCCTTCGGCAGAACGCACGACGGCGTCATCGCTCGAGAACACGACCTCGCCCACGGCGGCACCGGGGCTGGCGTTAAGGCCAGTCGCGAGCGCCTCGTACTTCTTGGAGGAATCGAACTGCGGATGTAAGAGCTGGCCGAGCTGCGCAGGGTCGATGCGGCTCACGGCCTCCTCACGAGTAATGAGGCCCTCCTCGACCATCTCGATGGCGATGCGCAGGGCCGCCGTGGCGGCGCGCTTGCCCACGCGGGTCTGGAGCATCCAGAGCTTGCCCTGCTCGATGGTGAACTCAATGTCGCACATATCGCGATAGTGATCCTCGAGCGTCAGGAACACGCGCTCGAGCTCATCGCCTGCAGACTCGAGGCCCGGAGTGGTCTTGAGGTCGGCGATGGGCTCGGTGTTGCGGATGCCGGCGACAACGTCCTCGCCCTGAGCGTTGACCAGAAAGTCGCCGTAGAATTCCTTGGTGCCGTCGGCCGGATTGCGCGTGAAGGCGACGCCGGTCGCGGAGGTCTCGCCCTTGTTGCCAAAGGCCATGGCCTGAACGTTGACGGCGGTGCCGAGCTCGTCGGAGATGCCGTGCTGCTTGCGGTAGATGCAGGCGCGCTCGTTCATCCAACTGCCAAAGACGGCCTGGATGGCAAGGCGCAACTGGAGCTCCGGGTCGTGCGGGAAGATGGGCTTGCCATCGACGACCTCGAGCTCGGGATACAGGGCAGCCTCGACGTTATCGGAGAAGATGCCCTTGAAGGTCTCGACGAGCTCCTGCAGGTCCTCGGCCGAAAGCTCGGAATCGACGCGGACGCCGGCAACCAGGCGGGCCTGGGTCAGGGCGTTCTCGAACAGGTCGGCGTCGACGCCCATGACGACGTTGGAGAACATCTGGATAAAGCGGCGATAGCTGTCCCAAGCAAAGCGCGGGTTCTGCGTCTGGGCGATGAGGCCCAGGACGGAATCGTCGTTGAGGCCCAGATTGAGGACCGTGTCCATCATGCCGGGCATGGAGAACGGAGCGCCAGAGCGCACCGAGACGAGCAGCGGATCGTTGGCATCTCCGAGCTTCTTGCCGCAGCGGGCTTCGAGGTCGGCCTCGGCGGCAACGATCTCGTCAAGCGCGCCGGCAGGCCAAACATTGCCGGCACCGGAGTACTCAACGCAGGTCTGGCAGGTAATGGTAAAGCCACCGGGGACCGGCAGGCCGATACGGCTCATCTCGGCAAGGTTAGCGCCCTTGCCGCCAAGCACAAAGTTCATAGACTTGTCGCCCTCGGTGACACAAGTGCCCTGGGCGTCGGTTCCAAAACGGTAAACCCTCTTGCAATCGCTCACGATACTTCCCCTTCTATGTGTTCGCACACACGACCGTGGTAACGAATCGACCCGCCGGATGCGGACCGTGAGGGAACTATACGGCGGGTTTTGGGCGGGCTTGAGCAGAGGCTGCGCGGTTTGGTAAACGTGCTAAAACTGGCGGTAAACGGTAGGTAAAGGTGGTTACCTTATGAAGATACCAGTACAACGTAGTCGCAGGTCAAAAGCGGTATAAACTGCTAAAACGCTTTAGCAAAAAGCTGTAATTATTGTAATGGAATCTCTTAAACTACGCAATAGCCAAGAAAGACAAAATCTATCAGAAGTATTTGTCCCAGGGATTTTGGTCAGAGTAGCTAATTTGGGACGGGGCTATTTTAGCCACCCCGGCAGATAGCGCGAATGCTTTGGCGGAGTAACGGCCGGGGTAGCTAAAAAAGCCCCATTACAGTTTGAGTCGTCCGAAAGGGCGGCTCCTTACTAGTTCTGGTAATACGATTGAGCCGTACCGATGGTCGCTGGCCGACCGCGACCGCGACGCGGCCTCCACCCGAGACCCCCATCTCGACACATAGCCCGTCATCCGACGAAAGCGCGCAGGTCGTCCTGTATAGGCGCATGGTGTCCCCCTCCGCCGCAAGAGGGAAACGAAAAAGCCCCTCTTTGCCACTACGGACAAAAGGGGCCTCCCAGGGGAAACGTGTTACAAAGCCTTCTTTGCAGGACGATGAAGATCAGAAACCCAACGTCGTACGCGTAGGGACTTACCCAACACCCACGCCATTTCGATCTTCTGGGCCTTCAACGCCACGTCCCGATAAGCATCCGGGCATCGGAATGACCTCGTCGCAAGCCGCAAGCATCTCTTCGTCATGAGTGACAACAATTACAATATGGTCTCTCTTAACCTCATGAAGCAATTTAATTAGCGCGCTCCGGCTCTTCGCATCAAGAGCTGAAGTTGACTCAAGAAACAACATGACGTCCGGCGATTTCAACATCTGCCGCACAATTGCGATGTTCTGCTTCTCCCCGCCGGACACCCCTCCTTTCTTGCTGCCAAGCATCGCTGCCGCCCCGTTCTCCGCAGCGGCAATCATTTTGTCTAACCCCAATATGGCAAGCATCCGATTCAGTTTGTCGGCCTCGAAATCATCAGAAAGCAGCGTAAGATTATCGAGGATCGTCCCCCCAACAATAGGGGGCTCTTGCTCCGTAATGCCAACTCGGCACCGCCGCAATGCGTATCGGTCGATGCGACGCTGTGATACCCCGTTGTAGAGGACGGCCCCTTCCGTGTTATCTGGATATAGACCCAATATCACTGACAGCAGCGAGCTCTTCCCCGAGCCATTTCTTCTTGCTTACTGTTTTTCTTATATTGTAACGATTTTCGATAAGAGGAAAGATTACTCCATGACGCGCAAGCCCGAACTCTAAGCGTTTCCCATCAGCATTGCCCATTTTTCGGATCGAAATCCAAATCCAGCTTCCTATCGCATGCTGAAATCAAATCCTGATCATGGCTTACAACAAGAATTAGCTGATCGAAGGGATTTCGATGAATATACTCCGTGAACTCCCGACGGCTTTCTTCATCTAAATCGTTCGTTGGTTCATCGAACACAAGCACTTCCGGCTGCCTGCGAAGTGCTGCGAATATCCTTAGCTTTCGATACTCTCCACCAGAAAGGTCTCTACAATTCTTGCCTTTTAACGATTCGACGGTTCGATAGAAACTCGGCACAAGCTCTCGGAGGTTTTCGCTCGATCCCCGAATCGACGTCCTCTCAAGGTAATTCTCCACCGTTTCGTTCGGAATAAAGAGCTTTTGCGGGCACACCGCAAACAGGTCCCGTCGGATCGTCTCCATATCGAGCTCTTCATATGGCACCGACCCCAAAGCCCGATGTCCCCCAGCAGAATATAGTCCAAGGAGCACCTTCAGAAACGTGCTTTTTCCGCATCCGTTCGGCCCGGTAATGGCATAGGTTTTTCCTTCCTCCACCTCCACGGAGAGGTCGCGGTATAAGTAGGGCTTTCCCGCGTATCGGTACGCGATGTTGGACAACGATATGCTCTCCACGTGCCCAACCGTGAGGGTGCCGCGGTCCTCGGCGTCCTCCGTCAGAGCCCCCAATCGGTCGAACGAGGCCCTTGCGTCCTGATACGATTTGAAATAATTCAAAAAATACTTGAAGCATCCGAACGCCATCGAGTAATACGAGTTCACCATTGTGAACTCGCCTAAGCTCATTCTTCCGCTCAATATTTCCATCCCGGAGATCACGAGCAGTGCCCCCCGAAACACAGACGAGATCAGGCCGTCGCTTGATGTGGCCAGATTCGAGACCCTACTTGCTTTCATGTAAATCGGGTAGTACCCCTCGAATACCCCTTTGAGCGTCCGAGCGCTCTGGTTATATGCGCCATCGCACTTAATGTCAAACAACTGCGACAGCTCGCCGCTCACGGACGCGAAAAGCTTACTCAAACCCTCCTTGTTCGCAAGCGAACTGTTGTACAACGGCTTTTTCAACGCCCTGAATAAAATGAAGTACGCAACAAGCGAACATGCACTTAACACCAGGAACACCGGATTAATCGAAAACAGGATGATGCATATCAACACAACCAGAACGATGTTAAGCCCGATCGTCAGGAAGTTGTTCACGACAAACGATGACACCGCATTCGAATCCGCATACACCCTCTGCGTTGTATAGGATGGATCCGCCTGCTCCCCCTTTTCCAGGGGCCCCCGTTCAAACGACTCACACGTGGTCCCCATCAGTCTCGTCGTCATCTCCAAGATGACGCGCGATACGTTCACACCCATCGCATACGACATGAAGGAGGCCGATATCCCTATGCCCGCAACAAAGGCCGCAAACCACACGACGCGAGATGGATCCCTATTCGTCACGAGAAAGTCTACAAACCCACCGTTTAAGGCGGGCATGACGCACGAGAGAGCAAAATTCACCAGCATGAGAATCACGAAAAGCCGTGACCCTTTACACCGAAACAACTCGTGAACCGTCTTCTTAAACATGCCAGCTCCCATCAAGCGGCCTTTTATCCAAAACTGAATTTGCTCGCCGCTTAATCGCTCCCATATATCCCTTGTTGTTAATCCTTGCTCAAGACATTATCTCGGGTTGCGGTGCCCAGGATTCCATTTCACCTTTATATACATACGAATAAGCCCCCTATTTGCATAGGCAAGCGCGGCGATTATAACAGCAGCCACCATCAGACCGAGAATAGCCCTTTTGTCCGGAAAAAGGGACGAGAGAAAAAGGCATATTGCGGAGAAAACTATAGACGCCCCCACCACTCGGTTTGCGCCTAGAGACTCGGCCGTCCGCTTTGCCTCCTCTAAACGCTCTCCCGATAGCAATGACATTCCGGCAAGCAATCCCGTGAGCTTGCCTCGATATATCATTATTCCGAACAACAGCAGCAGGCATGACCCCACCATTGAAACCACAACGTCCGACATCGCCATCACTCCAGTCCACTCCTTCAATACCAGCCCTATCGACAAACATCAAAACTTTTTTTAACCTAATATTGTATATCGATATAAATATATTCTTTTTTATATCGTTTCGATTTGTGATATTTTATCGAACGAGTTGCTATTCGAGGAAGATAGGCCACAACCAAAGGAGATCAATGGAATCCGTGAATGTTTGGAGCGCGCAAATCTCATCATTGCCTGGAGTCATCCCTATCCCCCTCGTCCCAAGCTACCTTCGCAGTGAACCAAATAACCGCCTGAGCGTCCTAAGCTCAGATGGGAAACAAATCTATACGATCCTCAACAGGGTCGCTAAAGAGATTCTTGACTTATGCGACGGCACCTGCGATTTGCCCAAAATTCTCCGTCTGTTCCAAGAAAAATACCCAGATCAACCGCGCGAGACGCTAGCGCATGACCTGGCCCAAACCCTGCATAGCCTGACCGTAAACTGTCTTATCGTTTGGAAGAAAGAAGGGAGATATATGAACGACCCTTTCGGCTCCGATTACCTAACATCGGTGAATCCCGACGAGCTGCTTATTCTCGCGGACGCGAGCAGGTTTGCTGAAATCGAAGAGGCGGCTGCAAAATCCCTCTCTGCAAAACAGTCCAAAAATGGCAATAGGATCTATTTCTCTGAGTTCGACGTTGAGCCCGAATTGGAGAACTTTCTGGTTCTTCGCCAAAGGCTCTTTTCCTTTACCCATGATTATTTTCTACTCACGAGCCAGTCCGGAGAAATTAATGGATTGATAATATGCGAGCCGGCCACTAATCCCGCCGGCCGCAGCGTCATCATCAAATTTATCTCATGCAGCTCCACGCTGCTTGCCGGTGTGCTCGACCGCCTTGCGGAATACTACGGATCTTCCGCTCCCAAAGCCTACCGCGCGCTCAGAATTGACGCGCCTGATTCCACCCCAATCGCCGAACAACTTGACCATTCCGACCAGCGCCTTGGCTTTTCCTTAGTCGGCACCCTGCCCAATGAGCTCGACTCGGGCGACGTCAAGCTGTTTGTTCGCCCGCTCGATAAGAAGCAATAATGAGCATGCCGGCAATAATCGGAGCGCCCCACAGCGTTGCGCTCGACATTACAAACAAATGCAACCTTCGTTGTCTACACTGCTTCAACAACAGTGGAGAAAACGATGTCGTCGCGAACGAATTATCCGACAACGAAGTCCTCGAACTCGTCGACTCGATTTGTCAAATGCACCCCTTTAGCTTCTGCTTCTGCGGAGGCGAGACCCTCCTGCGAAAGGATCTTGTCATCGAGTCCTTGCGGCGGCTCAGCGCATCTGGCGTCAAATGCAACCTCGTGTCAAACGGTCTGCTCGCAAACTCAAATACTTTGCATGAGCTCGAACGCGCCGGTTTAAACGGCATACAGTTTAGCCTCGATGGCCTACGCGATTCTCACGAACATATGCGAGGACTCTCGGGATTATACGACCGGGTGCTCGACGCCATCGATATCACGCTGAACGAAACCTCACTGCACCTTTCAATTGCCTTTTGTCCGACATCGTTCAATGTCGACGATTTCAAACCAGTTTGCACGATGCTTCGAGACAAGCTGAAATCGTCGGGTAGAACTGACCGAATTGACCTTAGAGTTCAGCCGCTCATGCTCCTCGGTAGAGCCCGAAGAAACCGCACGATTCGCCCTTCGAATAATCAATACCGTCGGCTAGTCAACACGATCAATGACCTTCGATACGATCCGGACTATCGAGGCTATTTCATGCTTGAGTGGGGCGACCCCATCGACCACTTGGTCAGATTCCCTCAACTGCAAATGCAATTTGACCAAGTGGCCATCCACGCCAATGGCGATATCGTCGCATCCCCCTATATACCTCTCATCATCGGAAACGTTCGCAAACACAGCCTTCAGGAATACTACGATGCCGGAATGGCAACCGTTTGGGATAAGCCCGTTGTTACCGCGTTGGCCAATCGTATGCACTCGATTGACGAGATGGAAGAGATCTCATCGTTGATTGCAGACATCAATATGGACGGCGACCTCTATATCGACCTGATCGACGATGATCTAGGCGACCTGAGCGTCCTGTCACAATTCTAAGGAGATGTTCCCATGTATGAGACCCCAGAAGTAGAGAAGATGGATTCCAAAACCGGCCCCGTTCCCGTTGTGGTCAACTTTGCAGCCGTCGTGGATAACGTAGTCGCAGCCGTCTATGATGCCGTCGTTGCGGCCTACGCATTCTGGTACTCGGCAGACAACGACGGCACCGGGACGAGTGCAGCACAGAACTAGTCGCCGGCTCATCGAGCAATCGCCTCGCCTATCACTGCATGCGATTGACTGCGCAGCCCCAGCCAACGCCCAAAGCGCCTTGAAGAGCTGCTTGTAACATTCGTTCATTCAACAGCGAGATCTCTTCACCATTCTCGGCCGGCCCGACAGATCGACACATCAGTCGGGCCGGCCAGACTTATACAACGCGGCGACTCCGCTCACGCTACCCCCCCCCGAAACTCACGCTGTCATCACACGGGCAATCAACAGTGAATCCTGTTATGCGACATGGGCAAACGGCCACGTGCGCGATTAAAACGAATTCACTTAACAGACTTCAAGAATGCTTTAGCACCGCAGGATGGCCATACGCGGAGCGCGGCACGCATAAGCCAAAAGCGGCATTAAAAGCCATCCCCTTCCCTGCTGAATGCGCGTCCTAGCCCATCAACCGGTCGGACCATCGCGAAGATGATCCGTGCTTCCATACTGCAATGCGATATCAAGCATCACGAATAGTCCCCGCCCAACGGGGTTCTCCCCTCCGCAGGCGTTTCGGAACCCGCCCCCATCCCAAATTCCCACGCAGCGGCCGCGTTCACCGCCGCCGCGGGGGCCCTAGCTCCCCCGCGGCGCGGGCACGGGCGGCGAGGTCGGATGTGAAAGCCGGACCGCAGAGGTATCGAGCGCACGCGGCCAGGGCCTCGAGGGCGCCTGGCGGGTAGGGAGATCCGAGCATGAGGCAGGACAACGCGCAGGCCCGCGAAAGGTTCACGAGCTCCCCCGCGACGCGGCTGGACCCTCGGCTGCCCCTCGTAAAGGATGCAGAAGACACGGTCGAGGTCCGACGGTTCGACCAGGCTGTACCGGCAGTCCGCGTACAGTGCGCAGCCCCTCCCGCGCGGGTCGCCGTCCGAGTCCTCATCCGGCTCATGATGGCGCACCTCAACCCAAAGGCCCTCCAACACGTCGTCGAACCCGAAATCGAGCTCCGCCTGGACGCTCTCGCCGAGCGCATCGCCCAGGGCGAGCTCCGGCACCTTCGTCACACGGCCGTCCAGCCACTCAATCTCTGTCATCGCGCGCATGGTGCAAGCCCCTTCCGACACGGGATTGTCAGCTCAACCCGACCCTTACCCATACGGACGAACATAACTCGCCAGGGGGAAGCCCCTGAAGGCCGTGCGCCACAACATGAGGCCGAATCCGCCCCCGGCTGGACAGGCCAACAACGAAGGAGCACACGGAACCGGCGCGGCGTTACAACCGTCCCGGCAAGCGTGTCACTTGGCCAAGTCATGATGCCGACAAACCCGGAAATGCTCCAACGGAGCGCCGAACGAGCGTAACAATATAAAGCCGTGCAACACGCGTTGGACGACCAGAACATCCCAAACAAAGGCCTGCCGGTCCCACCTTCAAGCCCAATAGCAAAATGTGCATCAGCGGATTTGCAGCGATACAAGTCTCAACCATCACACCGCAGCGCGCCTAGTCCCACTCATCCTACTGCAAATGTCCCAGAACGAGAAAACGACCAGCTTAACATGCCACCCTTTATATCCGCACGCGCGTAATTCAACTCATAAGGACCGGCTATCCCTTACCTGTGACACAAT
>NZ_JADMWW010000008.1:84088-93323 GCF_015548375.1 Collinsella aerofaciens | reverse complement strand
ACGCAAGTTGGGGCCTTTTTTCATATAGGCACACAAGGTCAAAGGCGGCACCATGATCCTCCTGGTCGACAAGATCGTGCGTTGAACGGGCGTCGCGTGCATGGTAGTATTTCACGACGTGGTGCAACGCTTCTCTACATGGAAGTTCTCCATTACCTTTGCAACCACTAATCACAAGGGCTCTTGGCGCAACGGTTAGCGCAGGGGACTCATAATCCCTGGGTTCTGGGTTCGAATCCCGGAGGGCCCACCACTATCTACCAGCGGTTTCCATGAAATACAGTTAATCAGGGGAACCGCTTTACTATTGGCTATTCCTTCTAGAATCCACTGGTTTCTTCTGGCTATCCACCACTATCCACCACTGATTTGTGAATAGATATGGGTTCCGTCTGTATCAGAAGATTTAAAATGAGCTTACTGATCGACCAATCGATGCGTTTTCTTTCGCCAAAAGGATTGGAAGTACGATGAATTTATGGTCGAAGTTTTCGGCAGATCTGGATGGGCTAAGCGTTCAGAGGCGTTATAAGGACATCTGAAAGTCTGGAACTCATCAGTGTACTAAGATATCGATTCGGCACCTTGTATCGCCTCTCATTGCCTCAGGCGCAGTTTGTATTGACTTGTATAGAAACTAGTCGCGTTTGGCTTTTGAACATCTTCTAGAAGTCCTTTTTCTCAATATACGATTCGAGAGTGAAACCGCCGCTTGCCATGTCTGAAGCCATGAATGTGTCGACCTTATCGGCGGCATCAAGGATCGCCTCGACATTCAGGTCGATATAGTGCTGGAAATCCGTCTTAAACTGCGTGTGTCCGTGCATGCTTGAAATTGTCGGAGTCGAAACTCCGCTGGCGGCCATGAGCGTCTCTGAGGTATGTCTCAGGTTATTCACGGGGATAAACCTCAGGCCGTGTTTCCTCAGCGCGGTTTCCCAGTGGCCACGCAGCGTTTCGCCGGCACACGGAAGGATTCGCCGGTTGCTCCACTGCTCCAGAGCGTGTCGCGTTGCATCTTGCTCGGTTCCAATGAACGCCTCCGGCGCGATGGTCCTCTCCATGGTGTCGACATATCCGTTAAAAACGGTGACAGTCCAAATTCCATCGGCGACTTCTTTCAGTTTTGGGTTTGAGCCCAACTTATACTTTGCTGCCGTTTCTGCGGCCAACCGACTCGCAAGCGCCTGGGCTTCTTTCCGATTTCCCATGACGGTTTCGATCCTATATTTGGCTTTTCTGGACTTGTGCCAGCTTGTCTTGTGCCTGATGAGCCAGCAGCCCTCAACTTGCTCGATTGAGGGCTTCGTGGCCTCGAGGGCTGAAAGAAACCTTTCCGTAAACTCTGGAAGAACCAGAGCGTGCCTTTTAGACTCTTCTGTTTTGGTGACCTTAAGTCCGTCCTCGTCGGTATAGGCCGCATGGACGTTCAGGAGCACATACTTTTTTACGCCCTGGGAAGTCGGCATTTTCAATATCTGTACGTCGGCTGGCGTGATTGCAAGGTTCTCTTCTTTGCGAAGACCCGCGCTACCGACCAGCAGGGTTAGATATGCCATCTCATCGTCAACGAGTGCATCGGCAGCCTTCTTTAATTCCAAGGGTGACCATGGCGCGGGGCGTTTCTGTTTCTTCGCCCTGGCGTCGAGTCCCGTTAGATCCATTTTATGGCGCATGAAACCATCCGATTTGGCTCTGTTCAAAATCGCCCTGTACGTCCGCAGCGTGTTTCTCGGGGTGCCAGATTGCTCTATGAGATTTCGGACATTAGCCTCATCTAGATTCAAGAGGACTCGTTCGCCATGATTCGGGGAGATCCATTTTCGGTAGTTTTTGACATATCCGTCGATTGTGCTGTTGGTCTTACCTTCCTTTTCCAGGGCTGGGATAAACCTGCCATAAAAGTATTGATTCAGCGTAATCTCAGGAATGTCGCGTTCGGAAAGGCTGGAATTCAACTCGACATAGAGCATAGATGCGGCTGCTTGGGCATCTCTCATGGTTCCATGAATCGTTACCCTTTTTGTGGCACGCTTTTTACGAGTGCCGGCCTCGACCCTAACTCTGAATATCTCTAAGCCATCGGCATCGACACCTATTTTCTCAATTACACCAATTTTGTTTTTAGGCATCTGGTCCTCTTTGAATCAAATTCCAATCTGGAGTCAGAACTATCGTGCTGAAGCTGCCGCTTGCTTTTCTAAGCAATTTCTTGGGCACTCGATAATTGAGAATGCCCGCCAAATTTTTCAAACTTCCCAGAGCGAACCATCGTATCGGATTCTTCGACTAGTTTTGTCTTGCCGCTCTCGTTGAGCTTGGAGAAGTTTGAGAGCAGCTCGTGTAAAAGCGATCGCTCTTGGGGTGTAAGGATGGTAACTATTGCATTGAGAAACGACCTTGTTTTTGCGTCCTTTTGGAACTGTGGGGATGTTGGGTCGACCTTGTAAGCTGTGCCAAGAATTACATCTATGGAAACATTGAAATAAGAGGACAACTGCACGAGTTTTTCGTCAGAGATTCTTCTGGTCCCGTTTTCATATTTCCGATATGTCGACAAGCCGTACCCTAAATCCTCAGCTGCCTTAGGCTGCGAGATGTTCTTACTCTCACGAATCTGCTTCAGATTGTTTTGCATTTGCATCACCCCTCAATAATGACTACCTCGTATTGTTTTCCAGTCAGGACAAAGGACTCTTGTGTTGAAAGCTCCGTTCGATTGTTTAGACGGTCTTGGCTCTACCGTGAGAACTAGCTGAGACGTTGCTTTTAGCAATATTTCCAAATCTCTTGTATTTACCAGAACGGTTCATAGTGTCTGCACTTTCAGCCAGCTGCTTTCTTCCAGTTAAGCTGAGAGCCATATAGCTCTCCAGCAGCTTTCTAAACTGCTGCCTATCTTCTTTATTCATTTCTGAGATTGCGGCGTTAACTATTGAACGCATTTCGGAGTCTTCAAGAAATGAGGGTGAAGAAAGCGATGCTGAGAATTTAGATCCAAGTATTGAATCAACTGAAACAGAGAAATATGTCGAGAGCTGGAGTAAAAGCTCATCCGTGAGACGTCTCGTCCCCTGTTCATACGTTCTGTAAGCAGAGAGCGAAATACCGAGCTCTTCAGCTACTAGTTTTTGGGTCTTTCCACTATTGGAGCGAATGGTTTTCAGATTGTTGCCCATGGGTGCTCCTTTCTCTGAGCACCTTGTTTCTCAATTTGGCCAATTTTGAATTTAGGCATGGGTGATTTTGCCTCCAGCTGATCTTTAATCGTTATGCTGATTGGGCCACGGAGGAATGAGAATCACCGTTTGAAAAGGCCGGCTCAGAATCATTCAACAACAGGTCGTTTTCAAGCAAGCTTTCAATTAGCGAAAGCGCAATACCTTTCCCGTTGTCGTTTAAACGAATCCAAGCAGACCGAAGCCTTTCAAAGGAGTCGTCGTTAACTTCCGCTGGTTTTGTCGCAGCCTTTTCCAATTCCGTAAGGGCAATCAATGACTTTGCGGGGGAAATGGCGTGAAGATTACGCCATGAGGGGTCGACGAGATCAGACAACCGCACGTTCAGTGCATTGCAAATAGCCTCTAAGGTCTCGTTTGACGGGAATCTTCGGCCCTGTTCGTATGACTGGTAGGTGACAAGCTCAACGCCAATTCTACGAGCCGCAACAGTCTGATTGATTTTTAGCTGTTTTCTGGCCTGCTTGAGATTCTGACCAAATAGGCGATTGATCTCAATCTCCTGCGGGCTCTTCTTTCTAGTCATCCTACCTCCCTTTAACAATTTTGTCTTACGGGATGGTTGACAACTCGTACGACTTGTACGATAAATAAGTCGTACAGGTCATACTGGTAGTGTCATACAGGAGTTGGTATGTCTGGTATCTCAAATCTAAGGTCTGAGCGATACCGTTTGGGCATGTCCCAAGAAGAGCTCGGAGAGCTGGTTGGAAGACGGCGAGCCACCATCGGTCGTTGGGAAAGAGACCCCGCTCAAATTCCGGGACCCATTCTGGTGCAGCTTTCAAAGAAGTTTGATTGTTCGATTGATTATTTGCTTGGCTTTACAGATGAGCGAACTTCTAAAAAAAATGAGGTCGCGTAATGAGCAGCAAAGAGAGAATGGAGCCCTGGGCGAGCAGTAAATGGCTCTCAAAATCCGCGGCAGCCAAATACATCCATCGCCATGTCGATGCGGTGCAGGGGCTCATTGAATCCGGTGAGATCCCCGCCGTCTACGGCGCGTTCAACCGTGGCGGATCGCGGACCATCTACATCAACATTGACGACCTCGACGCCTATATGCGCAGGACGCCTTTCATTAAGGAGTCGAGCCCTGAGATGCAGTACGAGGAGTACGCATCTCTGCAGTCCCTGCAAGAGAGCATGTCAAAGCACATGGCCCGCGACGGCCGTAAGGGGGCCGCATGATGGGTCCCGCATCGTTTCCGAAGACTGTTCAATTTAGGGTGTCAGAAAAAAAGTGCGACTGGGAAATTAAGGAAGAGCCCCAGCCGCACCCGAAACGTGAGACCGTAGAAGAAGGGAGTTCACGGATGTGGAAAGGTGAACAGCGTCAACACGATCTCGACGACATAGGACGGTATCGCGCCCTCGTCGGTCAAGTTGATTCTACCAACGCAGTAGAGGGTCTAAACAATCAAGATCTAGCCGAATACGCGAATTCATGCCGAATGTGGACTGGATTCGCCGAAATTGCAAAGGCGAGGGGCCGGGGCTACAACCGACAGGCGCCTGTGCCCGTTCTCCCCGAAACACCGAGGGCGCTTTTGGCGGCGGGTATTCCCAACCTGCCTATCTGCCACACCGTGCGGCATATTGTACGGGAGACAACAATCTCCAATCGCTCACACAGGCACGGCATCGAGCCTTCGCTGCTTGCATCGGTTCCCGAACTACTTCAGGCTCCTGTTGCTATCTTTAAGGCGGGCGCAGGCAGGGTGGCGGTTGCGTTGGATGCGGTCGATACCATCGGCCAGCCGCTTGTCGCCTATTTCGACCTAGCGGTCCCCCTGTCTGTCGGCGGTGGTCAATTCCGCTCCGGTGAGCTCGTCAACTTCATGCTGTCCGTTTACGGACGCGAGTCCCTGATAAGTGAAATCGAATCCGCGAGGGCGGCAGGGGAGTGCAATGTCTTCAACGAAGAGGCGTTGTTCTCCCTGGCGGTCCGGGCGCTGCAAAGGAGAAAGGCCGCATAGTGTCGAAGATTCTCGAGACAGAGACCGAAGGCTACGGTCCTTCGTTCGCCATACACGGCTTCATGCGCTACCTGGGCCTTAGGCCCGCACAGCTCGTGGCATATGCCCTTATCTACTCCTGCACGGTAGATAAGGGTTGCTACGATTTTGGAGCCGCCGTTCTCGCGGACTGGTCCGGCACGAGCGAGCGCACCGCCCGCACGACCATCGCCTCCCTTCTCGAGATGGGCCTTATCGTTGAGCGCGGATCGCACGTCCACGGCATGAACACCGTCGGCAGATCTCTTGTTGCAGCCACAGAGCCAATTGTCCGCGCCAGGGAGGCTTGGCTGGCGGACCATCCGGACGCCGGAAGGTCTTCTTTCCGAATCTCACCGGAAACTATTTCACGTGAAAATACTTCCTCACCTGAAATTTCTTCACGTGAAGATTCTTCCTCACCTGCAAGTACTTCACGTGACGTTTCTTCACCTGAAGTTTCTTCACCTGAAAAAACTTCCTCACCGGAAAATATTTCACGTGAAAATACTTCCTCACCTGAAATTTCTTCACGTGAAGATTCTTCCTCACCTGCAATTTTTTCAGGTGAGCCCCCCTATATACCTATAAGTAATGACTATCCAGAAGATTGGACGGATGGATGGATGGATTTTCAAACCAACCAACCGGACGTCTATCCCGAAATGGACTCTCAGGTCGACACCGCAGGCGATTTCAGAAAAATCGCCGACGAGACGATCAACCGCAACAAGCTCGACGCCGCACGCCAGCCCTACGACGAGCTGCGTCGTCTGGGCTTCGGGGCCGACGAGATTGGCGCTGCGTGGGCTCGTCGGCAGGCTGAGGCCAAGGATGCCGGCTGCGAGGACAAATTCATGCCTCAGCTGCGAAAATGGCTGATCGACACGAGCGTCAAGGGATGCCGAAAGATGGTCGAGGCCGCACGCCAGCGAGCGGGCCGCGGCGAAAAGCACCTGCGCAGGGCTCCCGACGGCGCCTGGCTCATCATCGGCGACGGGCCGGTCCATCCGGTTGTGGATGCGAACGGAATCGTCTATCGCGGCGATAACAAGGAGGCTGCGATAGACCTGGCCCGCAAACAGGCCACATCTTCGCTGTGAGCTGCTGAACGAACGATTGAATAAATGTCGAAAGGGGAAGTGACATGGAAGGGAACTCGTGGGAAAGGCTGATTAGAACCGAGAGCAATGGACAATCTGCAATCGTCGGGATCGAGGGCGAGAACCATGGCTCGTCTCTTTCCTCAGACGATGGCGGCATCGGCGCTCGAGAGGAGCGCGTCAGATGCGTTCTGTCCGAGCTGAGACACCTGGCCTCGATCAGAAGCCAGTGCGAGACAGCGCTCAGGCAGCTGCCGTCCCGATCGAATGAGAGGGAGCGGATGAGGAACCGCGTCCTGCAAATCGATTCGACATTGAATCTCGTAATGGTCGTCGTCGAGGCACTGGACGATTACGAGCCGGGACTCGGATCTATCTTTTCGCTGTCCTATATCGACAACCTGACATGCGAAAGGATCGGCGCGCTACTGGGTGTGTCGAAGAGGACCGTCATCAGGAGGAGAAACCATATCGTCGCGTTGATAGCGTCAGACGACGATCTCTACAGCATCATCGTTGGTGATGCCGCGTGAGCGCCGTAATCCTTTGGCGGGTACATATATGACCCGTAACATTATCCTACTTGCAGCCGGGCTGCTTCTTGCCCTCGCCGGCTTGAGCTACCTTCTCCAGCTGGATGGGTTGGCTTTACTGCTTCTTATTACTTCCGCTGCGATCGCGCTCAAGCTATTCGACGATGGGGAAGAGGACGATTCCGGGTGGAGGCCTTTATAGGAAAGCTACTCAAGATGAGGACGTAAGGCACAAGTACAATGATTTGATATTAAGTTATGACGCAGTCACGTAATTACACTGTTACGTAGTTACACAGTTATGCAATTACACGGCTACGTTATTACACAGTTACGTTTTTACGTCCTTCATTAGTTCATTGAATACGTATTTCTCTTCCTCGTATTTTCTTAAGTTCTGGTATTCCGTTTTAGCACCTTTATCTTTTTCGGCGTTTCATTTATTCATCTATTTCATAGTTCATTAGTGACGTAGTTCTGGTATTATTTAACAACAACCTTCAATGCGGGTTTTCCGCCATCGGTCCAGCTAGGGCATTGGAGGTTATATGTCTTTTTATCCTAATTACATTTCAATCATCAAATTTATCTTGGGGCTCGGCGCGCTCGTAGCCTTTTTTGCGAGCGGGCTCGCCTACGCCATCCTTCAGTTCATTGTCGGCGCGGCCGCGTGCCTCATCGCCATCCCGATCGCTCTTGTGGTCATGAGCATCGCCAGTCGCTCCTAGGTATTGCCTGGCTCAAATCGTTTTCAATTTCAGTTGAAAGGAATCACCATGCCGAATTTCACCCCTGTGATCGTGTTCACCAATCAGAAGGGAGGCGTCGGTAAGACGACTTCCGCAGACGCCATCGCCGATGGGCTTCGCCGCCGCGGCCTTAAGGTCTTGGCTGTGGACATGGATCCCCAGGGCTCCCTCGGGAGAATCGAGTCGGATTGCGTCGCGAAAGGCACCTGCTGCAGCTCCAGCTTCCTCAAGGGCGTTCAGGTGGTTTGCACCGAGGATGGGCAGGCGACCGTCCCCGGCGATCTCGATCTTGCCAACGTCGCCGACGAAAGGGACCTTGAGGGCAACGAGATCAATGAGTACTCTCTGACGCGCGCAATCGAGTCGGCTGTCTCCCAGCACGGCTTCGATGCCGTCGTGGTTGACACCCAGCCTGGCATGACCTTCTCGACGATTTCCTCCACCATTGCCGCAACCCATCTTGTCATCCCGACTACCGCCGACAGGCTTGGCACCGAGGCTGTCGAGCAGACCCTCGAGCTCCTCAGCGCGGTATCTGATTCCTATGAGGTCGCGTGGGTGAGCGCCCCTGCCGTCCTCATCACGCTCTATCGCGGTATCGCCAAGCTCGCGAGAGCCTTTGCCGCTCAGATGGTCGAGGAGTTTCCAAAAATGGGGCTCAAGGTCTTCCAGCGCCGAATCGGTATAACTGTTGCAATCCAGGATGCGCAGGCGAATGGTCGCAGCATCTACGAGATGAACGTCCTCAAGGGCGCCGCATTCGAGTACGACGTCCTTGTGGGCAACATCATGAACTGGTGTGAGCTCAAGCCCGCCGCCGGCGAAACCGAAGGAGTTGAGTAGCTATGGCTTCCAACCTGCCCGAGAACCTTGTAGGCGACATGATGAGCAATGCCCCGCGCTTTACCTTGCCTAATTTTGGGGCACAGAACCGTCCTGTGCCCCGTCCTGCGGCGCCCGCCCCGCAAGAACCTGTTCAGGACGGCGTCGCCGCATCGCCCGCTTCCCCCGCGAGTGCCCGCAAAACCAAACCCGCGGCGGCTCCCGCTGCCAGCAAGGTATCTTCGGGTTCCAAAAAAGAGAGGGTTACCTTCTCGACATCGCCGCTCGAGGCTGAAATCCTTGAGCGGCGCGTTCTCGAGCTCAAACTGAAAGGTGGCCCCAGGAGGGACGCCAATGTCAGCCGTGTCGTCGAGGATGCACTTCGCAACCGAATCAGCGGCGGGGAGCTCGATCTGTCCGTCTTGGACAACCCCAAGCGATCTATGAGTGCCACGCGCTATAGCCGAACGGCCCTCGTCCACTTTGAGGTGTATAAGGGCCTCATGACCGGGCTCGTGAGCGCTCGCGCCGCACACCCGGAGATTCTGCCGTCAAACCTCACCGCCAGCGCATACATCAGGGCGTGTATCTTGGCCTTGGAAAACTAGTCCTAGCATCCACTGTGCCATCAAGCAGGCACCCGCTTGACGTCCGTTCAGATACGGGACCAGACCTCGGGGGCGGCTCCCAGCTCGGAGCCGCCCCTTTTTTCTCCCGGCTGCCGCCCAGGGGGAGCGCTCCGCGCCGCCTCCCCCTGGACCCCCACGGGCCATTCCCCGGGGCTCGCGTTGC
>NZ_JADMWW010000008.1:0-83988 GCF_015548375.1 Collinsella aerofaciens | reverse complement strand
CGGCTGCCGCCCAGGGGGAGCGCTCCGCGCCGCCTCCCCCTGGACCCCCACGGGCCATTCCCCGGGGCTCGCGTTGCACTCCCTTCCGACAGCCTGGGGCCACACACGGGGCCCCAGGCTGTCGGAAGGGAGTGCAACGCTCGCCCCTCGCAGGGGGACGGATGCGGCCCGTCCCCCTGCGACCCCCTCGGCCGCCGGCTGCGCCGGTGCGGCCCCTGCCCCGGCCGCCGCGTCCACCGCCGCCGGCTGCGCCGGTGCGGCCCCTGCCACGGCAGCCGCGTCCACCGCCGACGGCCCGCGCGGGGCGCGGCCGCGCGCCAGGGCGGGAACCCGACCGCGCACGCTCCGTCGCCACGGGGGCCGCCCCCCGTCAAGGGCCCGCACGGAACCCCGCACAAGCCCCCGCGCAGGGCGCGGGGCCTGGTGGAGGTTGCCGTGCAGACCCCTGACGGGTCGCGACTGCCCGCGGCGGCTTTCGCCAGAGCTAAAGCGACGCGCGGCGGGGTCGCGAGGGGCACACGCAAGGGGCGGTGCCGACGCCGTGCGGTTAGGAGGAGCCAGATGGGCTACCACGTTCAGATCGTCTACTCAGATTTCACCATCAGGAAGGAGGACTTCGACCGCGGCTTTCAGATAGTCTGCGACCTTAACGCTCGCGATGACTTGAAGGGCGGCGGAAAGTTCGGTGGCGATCCGACGCCTAAGCCCGCTGATTCCAAGTCCTGCGCAAGCAGCCCCGACAAATGGTTCTCGTGGATGCTCTGGAACTACGACGAGGTTTGCGACAGCCTCCCCAAGGTGCTGGAGGAACTCGGTTTCGGAATCGACTATAACGATGAGGGGGATATTGTCGGCCTTTCCTACGATTCCAAGACCGGAGACGAGGACGTTTTTCTCGATGCGCTCCGTCCGGTCGTGGAGGAGGGCTCCTACATCGTCTGGGAGGGAGAGGATTACGATCGTTGGTTCACTAGGTTCTAGATAACACGCCCAATGGTCGGGGTGGCGACTCGCCCCGACCCACCTTATTTACCAACATCCTTCGAGAGGATCATCGACATGAGTATCAACCGAGTCAACATCACCGGCAACCTCACCCGCGACCCCGAGCTGCGCGTCACCGCCGGCGGAACCCAGGTTCTGTCCTTCGGCGTCGCCGTGAATGACCGCCGCCGCAACCCGCAGACCGGCGAGTGGGAGGACTACCCGAACTTCGTCGACTGCACTATGTTCGGCACGCGCGCCGAGGCGGTCAGCCGCTTCCTCGCCAAGGGCAACAAGGTCGCGATCGAGGGCAAGCTGCGCTACAGCTCCTGGGAGAAGGATGGGCAGCGCCGATCCAAGCTCGAGGTCATCGTGGACGAGATAGAGTTCATGAGTCAGCGTCAGGGCGGCGCCGCCCCCGCTGCGGCCCCCGTTTCCACTCCCGCGCCCGCACCGGCGGCAATCCCGCCCTCGGTCGACCTTTACGACGAGGATATCCCGTTCTAGCAAGTGATACACTGTATATACAATGCAAAGCGTGGTATATACAGTGCATTAGCATTGAAGGAGATACAACCTATGTCGACCTCAAACATAAATATCCGAATCGAGGAATCTACCAAGCGCGACCTCGAGTCCGTTTGCAAGGAGCTTGGATTGTCAGTCACTACCGCATTTACCATTTTTGCCAAAAAGATGTGCAGGGAAAGGAGGATTCCCTTCGACGTCGCAATCGATCCCTTCTATTCGACTGAGAACCTAGACCACCTGCGCCGTTCAGTCTCGGAACTCGACTCGGGTAGAGGCTTGGAAAGGGGACTGCTTGATGCCGATGAATAAGGTTTGGTCACCGGAGGCGTGGAATGACTACCTTTGGTGGCAAAGCCAAGACAGAAAGACACTCAAGCGCATCAACGCCCTGATTCTAGATATTGACCGAAACGGCCTTTCGGTTGGAATCGGGAAGCCCGAACCTTTAAGGGGCGAGTTCTCAGGGCTTTGGTCACGCCGGATAGACAGAGGGAATCGTCTTGTCTACAGAATCACCGACAGAGGCATAGAGATCGTCTCGTGTAAGACGCATTACGGAGACCACTGATAGCGTCTGGCTCACTTGAAGCCCGCCCCGACCCGGCGGGCTTTTCCATGCCGCGGCTGCCGCCCAGGGGGAGCGCTCCGCGCCGCCTCCCCCTGGACCCCCACGGGCCATTCCCCGGGGCTCGCGTTGCACTCCCTTCCGACAGCCTGGGGCCACACACGGGGCCCCTACGGCCGTCGAAAGCGCGCACAACGCTCGCCCCTCGCAGGGGGACGGATGCGGCCCGTCCCCCTGCGACCCCCTCGGCCGCCGGCTGCGCCGGTGCGGCCCCTGCCACGGCAGCCGCGTCCACCGCCGCCGGCTGCGCCGGTGCGGCCCCTGCCACGGCAGCCGCGTCCACCGCCGACGGCCCGCGCGGGGCGCGGCCGCGCGCCAGGGCGGGAACCCGACCGCGCACGCTCCGTCGCCACGGGGGCCGCCCCCCGTCAAGGGCCCGCACGGAACCCCGCACAAGCCCCCGCGCAGGGCGCGGGGCCTGGTGGAGTGGAGGTTGCCGTGCAGACCCCTGACGGGTCGCGACTGCCCGCGGCGGCTTTCGCCAGAGCTAAAGCGACGCGCGGCGGGGTCGCGAGGGGCACACGCAAGGGGCGGTGCCGACGCCGTGCGGTTAGGAGGAGCCAGATGGGCTACTACGCATCCGGTATCGGTGAAATAAGGTTTCCGTCCAAGAAAGACCTCGAAGCCGTCATCGAAGAGCTGAAGAAGATTCCCGCTAGCAATAGTTTTGGCGGGATCGAGGAGGATTACCCCGACCATGAGTCATTCGATTTCTGCAAGGTGATGTCTGAACTCGGGTTTGTCACGACTCGTTCCAAGGACGATTTCTATCCTTATTCCTTCGCGATCGAGTACGAATGGGGCAAAATCGGGTCCTGGACGGACGAGCCGTTCAAGGCGATCGGCCCCCATTGCGTCAAGAGCCATTTCAAGTGGAGTGGCGAGGACGGTGAGGCGTGGCTTGAGTCCGAGCTTCATACCGAGAAGGACATGCTCGTCGCCAGCTTCCCGGATGGTGGCGTTGAGTGCTCGAACGGCAGCATGTTCATCAACCTGACCTATGCGAACCAGAGTTTCCAGCTGTTCATCAACGTCAATGACTGGGGTGTCCCCACAGCCCAGATCACTCGAAACAAGCTGCCTAATCTCTAGAACCGTCAATGGCGAGGGCCTCCGGGTCCTCGCCCCACTCCAAAGGAGATAACCATGAAGAACATCGACGAGAAGATCAAGAAGATCGTTGCCCTAATCGACGGCGCCGCGACCGAAGGCGAAGCGCGTGCCGCCTCGTTGGCGCTCCAGAGGCTCCTCGTTTCGAACAACCTCAAGTTGGAGGACATCAATCTGGATGATTCACCGGCAGAAGTCGGCGAGGAGGCCTGCGATCTCGGTCGTCGAATTCCCGAGTGGAAGAAAACCCTTGCACTTGTTGTTGCAGCGAACTACAGGTGCAGGGCCTACACGTCATATAGCAACAATGGAAGGACTGTCGTTTTCGTTGGCGAGGGCGAGGATTCAGTTGTCGCCTCGTGCTGTTTTAGGGCGAGCGCCAATGCGGCCGAGAACTGCTTCAGGACCTATTGCGCGCGAATGAAGGCTCTGGGGTACGGGAATGTCTCACGCCAGAAGGGCGTAAAGGGGACGTGGATGCTTGGCTTCATCTCCGGCCTCAAGCGAGCCTATGCGGAGCAGGTCAGCAATGACGAGTCCATGGCGCTCGCGATCGTCGTCCCCGAATCCGTCAACCGTCACATGGATGGGATCGGCTTGAGGACGACCAAGATTAAAGTCAGGACTACTAGCGATCCTTATGTCAAAGCCGACGGCTATGAATCCGGTTATGGGTTCGGCAGAGGCGACAGAGTGACCGCCGCATCGGCATAAGACGAAACGCCGGGGCCGCCAAAAGACGGCCCCGGCGTTTTTCTATTTAACTCGATCTAACGGGCAATGGGGCTCCGGTATCGAATGGGAAACCATTTATCACCGGGCCCCATTGCCCGTTAGATCTTTTGACAAGCTGCTGAAATACGGAATAGGTGAATACATGGACAACGGGAAAAGCGAACTATAGAACTACGTAATAACGACAAGATGCAATAACGCAAAAGCAGCAAACCGTAACATGCGAACCACGAAACTACGGAATAGCAGAACTATTGAACATCATACCGTTCGGTCCTGAATTTTGTCCGCAAGAGTCGTACGCTGCCGTACAAAACTGCGTTTTGCCCGGTAGCGTACCGCCGCCAGGGCGGCGCTTGTTAGGGCTCTGCCCTAAAACCCGGCGCCTACGGCGTTACAAAGTTACGTTTCTACGTAGTTGCATTACGTCGTAGTTCCTCTTTGTTGTAATTACGGTATTACGTAGTTAAGCAGTTCACTATTTACGATATTCAGTCTCTCTACAGTTGCGTTTTAACGTTAATGAGTTGTTTGCCAATTATTTCTTTTCGTTGATCTGGAAAGATTGCCGGTCGTCAATTAATTATGAGCACGGCATATTCGGTCCCGCATTCAAAGGGTGCCGCAATAGCGCCGTATGGTTGGACCGGACTCCGATCCTGTCGTTTTTTGCCTCATTGCTTGATAGCCAAATTGGAGTCATTAGACTGATGGGGGACGCTTGGTCAATTTGACTCACGGCTTAGTTTCCCTGGTACGTTCAGGCAGGAGCCCGGGGTCGCTGCTGGTCGTTCTTGGCGAAGGACATCGGCTAAGGTTTTGGGCGGGTGCGACCGGAACTTACATTCTTTGAATGTCCAATAGTGTCGTCTTGTTGCAACTACATGGTTACGTTGTTCCGATATTTCGCTGTTGCGTAGTTCAGCTATTCAGTTATTGCACAATTCAGCTGTTCGCCCTTTACGTTATTCACCTTATCGGCACGTACGTAACAATGCGCTGCAATTGACCCAAACGGGATATCCGTAACCGACTCCAGCCGCCCATCTTGCCTTTAGCTCTTAGACAATACGTGAGGTACGGGTTCGTCGAGAAGATCTCGGATAGATTTCGATAGAAAGATCGGCCTCCCTATGCCGCTTGAGTGAGAACAAAGAATTGCGATTATGGCGTTAGACGAAGGATGCTACCCAGCGTCGCTCTTGGCTGCGGCAAGCTTTCACCACCTCTCGTATTTCAGTTATTCCTTTACTACGCAACTGCGTAGTTACGTAGTTACGTTATTACGCAGTTGCGTTTTGACGTTAATGAGCTATTAGCCAACATCTTCTTTTCGTTGATTTGGAATGATCGCCGGTCGTCAATCAATTATGAACACGGCGCATTCGGTCTCGCATTCGCAGGGTGCCGCATAGTGCCGGACAGATGGACTGGACTTCGATCCTGACGTTATTCGCCTCATTACTTATCAGCCAAAAGGGGGTCATAAGGCTAACGAAACGCTTAGTCAGTTTAAACCAAGGCCTAGTTCCCCGGATCGTTTAGGCGGGAGCATGGGGTCGCTGGTGCTTGCTTTGCCGATGGGCATCGTCTGGGGTGTGTCGGCGGGTACGACTAGAATCCCATTCTTTGAATGTTCAACAGTATCGTTATTTTGAAGTTGCATTGTTACATAGTTCCGATATTTCGTAGTTACGTTATTCAGCTATGTCACGGTTCGGCTGTTCATCTTTTACGTTAGTCTCTCCTTCGGTATGTACGTAACAATGCGCCGTAATAGAACCAAATGGGATGTCCGTAATCGACTCCAGCCACCCATCTTGCCTTGAGATTTTAAGCAAGACGTGCCTCATGGGCTCGTCGAGAAACGTTCTGATGGATTTCGATAGAGGACTGGTTCCTTGTGTCAATCGAGCCGGAATACTGAATAGCGATGACCCCATTAGATCGAGGGCATTACTCGACGTTTCGGCTGACTGTTGCAAGCGTTTCACGCTTACCGAATTTCAATCGTTCATTTATCACGTTGTTGCGTAGTTACGTAGTTACGCTATTCGGCTCTTACGCAGTTCCGTAGTTCGCTTATTACGTTGTTCTTAAATTCGGCTTGTGCGTAATTCAGTAATGGCGTAACCCAGAAATTCCATAGCCATTCACCTGCAAAAACATTGGCACCGCATGTCACCAAGTTGTACGGCACGGTACGTGTCGCTGCTCTACGCTTGTTAAAGCATGAGTTAGGAGACGGCGCGTGGGTGAAATGTCCCGTGAGAAAAAGCCAAAAAGGGCCCGTATAGAGGCCAGGAGCACCGTTGAGGAAGCGGAGGCCATTCGTGCATTGGCAAACAGCCTCAACATGAGTGTCACTGAGTACATTCTGTACAAGGCGCTTTACGAGACCAATGCCTCATCAGGATCGACCTTAAGGGATATCTGGGACGAGCTCTATACGATTTCGACGCAGCTGTCTGAGCTCAATTTAAACGCAAAGGCGATATCGGGACAGTCGCGCGCTGCCGAAGCGAGAAGGGTGTCTATGGCCATATTCGCGGCAATCGATACCGTCGAGCCGTGTCTGATGGATGCCTGCGAGCGTCTCTCGCGTGCAATCGAGGCTGAATATCCGACTGAAAGGAGACGTAATGCCCTTTCTTAAGACGCTCTCGGGCGGTGGAGGCAGCTGTAAACAGGTCGATGACTACCTTTCATTTGGGCATCGAAGCGCCGAGGACCACGAAGAGAGAATGGAAAAATACCTTGCCGGAGACAAGTCCGCCTCACGCTCCATGGCGTTCGGCCACTCTCCAGGGCTGCCCGATACCCCCTACGGATGGCATAAGGTAATGGATGCGACGAGAAAGAGATTCGGCAAGGATAAGCCCCCAGAGTGGTTTGAGAAGAAAAGGAAATCGAATCCAGATCTCATCTGGAGAAATTACTATCAATGGATTTTGTCACCTGACCCCAGGGACCGTGCATCGGCAGAGGAGGTAGGCCAGCTCGCCCAGGAATGGTGTGAGAGGGTTTGGCCTGCTGATCGGGGCTGGCAGTGGATCTGGTCTGTCCATGACGACAACGCAAGCGGTGTCATGCACGCGCACGTCATCCTCAATGCGGTGAACGCGAGCAGCGGATTGAAGGTTCAAATAACGCCCGAGGACAGCGATTCCATGGCGCGCGTGGCACAAGAGATTGCCGGTGAACATGGCATGGGAATGTTGCCTGACCTCTCTGACCGCCGTAAGGCAATACGTGAAGGACGAAGGAAACCAACGACTCAGTCGGTCCGCATGAGTGCGGCTGAGCGTTCGCTTAGGCGCCGTGGAGGCCGAAGTTGGGTTGCGGAAATCAGAGATGCCATAGACAGGTCAATCGCAAACAGCTCCAACTGGGATGAGTTTGTAGAAATGTTCGAGGCCGATGGCTTTACGGTCGAATGGAGCCGCAGGGGTATCGGCTATAGGCACCCCGATAGCGGCGGGCACGACAAGAAGGTACTTGCGTCTTCACTCGGTTCAAATTACGACGAGTTCGGCATTCGTGCCCGGCTCGGAATACCCGTCGATGTTGTAGCCGGGAATATCGAATCGAGAATCTCCAGACACAAACAGAGTGAGGCGAAAACAAAGAGCATTGGGTACACCCCGCGAGAAAAGGGTTTTGACAAAGCTCTCAAGTGGAGGATTGCATCTAAATCGAAGCGCGCCGGCATCGGCGCAATTAGTGCCGGAGTCAAAGCCTTGTCCGTTATTTCCGCAAATGGGTATAGCTCCGTCACGGAGGTCGAGGATGCCTTCAGGTCTCAGATGCTCAAGGTTGAGGCCATGGAATACGAGGTCCATGAGATCGAGTCATCGATTTCCATTGCGGAGGAGGTTCTTGAACGCTCGGAAAAGATCTCGTCTGCCAGAGCAAGACTTGCCGAGCTGGAGTCGTCATTATCTTTTACGCCGGTAGACAGGAAAGAGAGAAACGCTCTTTTATCCCAAATTGATACCGATACCGCTTTCTGCAGCGCGGCATTATCGAAGATATCTGCCGATACATCAGGGGCTGAGCGCTATGCCGTCGAAGCGAGTTTAATCCTAGATGGGCTGAGAAACAGGCTTGGTGAGCTCTCCGTGTCGCTCGATAATGCGCGAGCTGATGCTGAGTCGCTAAATGAGTCTCTCGTTGCAATCGAGGGTTTTATCGGAGTCAGGACAGTGAGGGACCTAAGAGGAGTCCCCTCGGTCGGCGAGTTTCTGGGAAGGTCAAACAGCCGGAGACTCAGCGTCCCGACTTCAATCCAGACAAGAGACTCGATCGCCGTCGCGGCCGCATTGGAGTCAGCCGCCTCAAGGCACATTCTTCAGGAGGGTAGTGACCGTATCGAGAGCATCGAGAAAGCAGCGAAATCGCAAATGCCTTCGGTTTATGTCCGTCCTGAAGTCGGAACGGTTTCCGAGAGAAAGAACACGGTTTAAAGATGAACACTTCTTCATTGAGGATTTACTACGAGACGGGATGTATCGACGAAGTGCATATGCCAGATCCGTCTTTTGAATCAGGCATCGCTCTCCAGCGTGAGTACCTCGATATTTCCAATCCCGACAGTGGCATATTCCTAGATAGGAGCTATAAGATGCCTGGGGGTGACAATGACGAGTATCGCGAGCTGTGTGACAGGATGCTTGTCGTGAGCTCGGACGACCTGGCGAGAGCCCTTCTCGTCGAGTCTCATGGTCTTGCCCTCCTCACGCGCGATCCTCTATCTGATTTTGATTGCGGTCTATCTATCACGCTGCCAGACCGCTTGGGCTTCAACGATGACGCCTGCTTGATGAACGAGGATTGGTATTTCGGAAACATCCAGAAACTCATCGAAAAGATTCTTGCGATGGGGCCCGCCGCGCACGCCGCGCTCGTCAACGGATTGGCGGCTGGCGTGGAAGGGCTTACCGTTGAGGAAGGCTGGAGCGATGGTACCCGATGAGATTGTCCTCAGGGACTATCAGCAGGAGTGTGTGGATATCTGCGACTCCCTCGAGAGCGGGTCACATCTCGTGCAGATGGCAACGGGGCTCGGAAAAACGGTAACTTTCAGCAGGATCGCCCGGAAGGGTAGGGTCCTTCTGCTTTCACACCGCGAGGAACTGGTTACCCAGCCGGTTAAGTACTACAGCTGCCCGGTAGGCATCGAAAAGGCCGAACTGCACTCGCATGGCGAGGAGGTTGTCTCGGCTTCTGTCCAGACGCTCGCAAATCGACTCGAGAGAGACTTTGAGCCTAGCGAATTCGATATGGTTATCACCGATGAGGCGCACCATGCCCTAGCGCCGTCTTATCGAAAGATCTATGACTACTTGAGGCCGCGCCTCCACATCGGGTTCACCGCGACGCCGAGGAGGGGAGACGATCGAGGCCTCGGGGCGATTTTCGACGATATCGTCTTTCAGAAAGATCTGCGCTGGGGAATCTCCAATGGCTATCTATGCGATATCGACTGCCGTAGAACCATCGTGGACTGGTCGACGAAGGGCGTCCGAACCGGAATGGGCGATTTCCGGGTAGGAGAGCTTGCAAAGCGCGTTGACCGCCCTGAGACGAACCGGCAGGTCGCGGCTGCATATAAAGAACTCCATATAGGCCAGACACTCGTCTTCGCTTCGAGCGTGCACCATGCCTACTCGCTGGCCGAGCTCATTCCCGGCTCTGTGGTTGTCGATGGAAACACACCGGCAGATGAGCGCCGACAGATCATTGACGCGTTCACGGCGCGAGAGATTCCATGCCTCATCAACTACGGCGTTTTTACCGAAGGCACGGACATGCCACTCATTGAGACCGTATTGTTGGCCCGACCGACGAAGAACCCATCGCTCTACACGCAGATGGTCGGGCGAGGGCTGAGACTCTACACCGACCCCGTAACCGGCTATGAAAAGAAGTCCCTCAGGCTTATCGACTGCTTGGGCGTTTCTGACGATAAGAGCATCTGCACACCGCCAACTTTATTTGGACTCAATGAAAGTGATTTTCCCGACAGGGTTGGCAGGAAGCAACTCGATGGCTCGCTTCTCGATTTGGGAAGAAGGGTCGAGGAAGTGGAGGATTGTCCATCCGGTTGGGTGCTTACGTCGCGCAAGGTCAACGTGCTCTCTTCCACTGGGTCCATCGCGTGGGTCGTGCACTACAACGGCGATCGGAATATCGCCGGTCCCGGTGCATCCGACAGGGGGTGGCAGGTCACGCTATACAAGCCTGACCTTCTCGACTGTTGCACCGCGGATCTTACGAGACTGGGGGAGACCCAGCGCAGATATTATAGGTCGCTTGATGTTGCCGAGCAGGACATACTCCTGTGGCTTGAATCGAATTATGAGACCTCACACGATAGGGCCCTTTGGGACCGTGAGCGCGCGGCAAAATGGGCCGAGGACCCCGCTTCAGAACCGCAGGTTGCTTTTATCAGGAGGCTTTTGGGCGATTCTGCAGGTGACTTAGATTACGACGACCTTACCAAGAGGGATGCGACTATACTCATCGAGTGCGCCAAGAGGCGCGCCCAGGAGACGAATCTAAGGAAATACGGATTCTGCCCGTTGTGCGGTCGCGCGCTGAAGGTGTCTAAGTCCGGCAAGTCCATCGTCTGTGAGTCCAACAGCTGGGAATATAGAGGCGGTTCATTTGCGCTTGCGTCCGGTTGCGGTTTTCAGGTCAAGCGCTTTCATGAGCATGAAGAATATTCGCCTGAAAAGGCCATGAAATGGCCGGGCGTTAAGGAGCATCTTAAGGAGAAGCAGGGATGATTCCCCTCGTAGGTCCGTTCAGCAAAATTGCGAAAAGGCGTTTCGATCGGAATTGTGAGCGCGTCGCATCTGGTAGCAAAAGCTCCACTGCCGTGAAATTGACGGTTGGTGTTCTTGTCGCCTCAGTGTTTATCTTCATATGCCTGGGTGCCGAGATTGTTAAAGAGGCTGCAATCGCAAATGCAGCTGAACAGAAAGCGCAAGCAGACGGCGGCGTGTCTCTAAAAGACGAGAACCCGGACTACGCCGGTTGGCTTACGGTCGAAGGGACCTCGATCTCAACGCCCGTTGTCTCATGCCGCCAGGGTGACCCTAACGGTTTCTACCTCAATCACGGTTTCGATCGCTTACCGTCATTCTCCGGGTGTCCGTATATAGCTGAAGGCTCATCGCCATCAAGTGCAAACATGCTCGTGTACGCTCATAACATGGGATATGGAACTCTGGGCTTTACCGAACTCCAGAATTGTTATCGGACGGATTGTTTTGCAAATATTGGAGCCGTGACATTCACGAACGCAGATGGCAATACCATTCGATATATGCCGTTGCTTGGCATGAGAGTTCCTAAAAACTTTGATCTGCTTCTACGATTTGACTTTGCTGGAGAGTTAGACTTCAAGGCCTGGCTCACTTCATTGGCTGAGCACGCTAGCGCGAAGTCGGATTCCTCTGGTTCCGACTCTGTTATCACGTTGGTGACATGCTCTTCCGCGATTGGCGGCGATCGATACCGCAGCGTTTTGGTTTGCGAAAAGACTTTTTAAAGATTGCAAATCCGCAGAGGGGCTGTCGCCCGCCAGCTCGCGAACAACGTCTGCAAGAGCCGTATCAGGGGCATGTTCAACGTCCCGCCCGCCTTACATGGACTATTAGGATGTCGCAGCGGCATAGGAACGGTAGAATGTTTGCACCGTGATATACGAGAAAGAGTGCAACCATGCCTTCGAACATACCAGCCACGACGATCCGGATAGAGCCAGAGGTCAAGAGGGAGAGAGTAGATAGGCGCTTCGCACCTATGGGGATTGCTGCTGGGCGGTGGTCCTAATTGAAGCGGCTTGACATCATAGGGCAAATTGGCAGAGAGCATCTGACCTCAAATATCGAAAATGACGAGTTCAGCTACCCAAAGGCCTTTCGGAACAAGGGACAAGCAATATCCTCCTATAAAAAGGAATCGAGGAGCTATAGCGAGACGGTGGACCTGCGCTTTGAGAGTGTCCACCAAGCACCTCGGCGCTTACCTCGACTGGTTCCGCTGGTGCCGCACCTTCATGGCAACCGACTCCCGCACGGCGGAGTCCACGGTCGCTCGTCAGCTCGCCAACGGCTCCTGCACGACCCGCATTCGTGACATGTTCAACGTCCTACCGCCCTATATGGACTACTGGGTATCGAGGGCGGCTTAGTCCGTTAAAATGGTGGCACCGTGGTATACACAAGAGATAGGAGCCGCCATGCCGTCGAACATACCCGCAACCACCATCAGGATCGAGCCGGAGGTGAAGAAGGAGGCGTCCGCCATCCTCGATGAGCTCGGTCTGTCCATGTCCGCGGCGATGAACATGTTCCTCCGAGCGGTGATCCGCGAGGGTGGCATGCCGTTTGAGATGAAAGTAAATAAACCGAATGAATAATACGGCGAATAAAGCAATCTGCAGAGAAGAAGATTTGAGTAATGAAGCATCTGTAGAGCAGTTTTTTGTAGACAGGCTTCTCAAGCGCCTGGGCTGGTCAGACAGTCAAATAAAAACAAAGGAAAGCATTTCGGCACTCAATGTAAACTTGGGCCGAAAGAAGATACCTTACAAGCCCGATTACGCACTTTCGTATAGAAGAAAGGTGCGTTTCGTCATTGATGCCAAATCAACCAAGGAAGATCTAGACGATTGGGTCGGACAATGCTCAAGCTATTGCCTCCTAATCAACCAGGGTTATAAAGACAATCCAGTCCAATACTTCGTTTTAACGAACGGCTTGAAAACGCAGCTGTACAGATGGGATAGTGCAGAGCCCGTTCTCACATTGTCTCTATCTGATATGAATAATGGCTCCAAAGCTTTCGACACCTTAGCCGAATACCTGTCACCGCGTTCTTTTAACGCGACACATCCTGCTGGGCTCTCGAGCGAAATAGAGGAAGAGCGCATCGTCCTGAAGCAAATCGGACCCTCTGCGGTAAATAAACTATTCGGAAGCGCACATTCCTATATCTATAAGCACGAACATCTCAGTTACGGAGCCGCTTTCACTGAATTTGTGAAGGTGATTTTCCTGAAAATGACCTCCGATAAAGAAGCGCATGAATGTGACGAAGGATACGAAACGGATGAAGGCTATTCTGTACCGGTTTCACGAGCAAAATTTTCATCACAATGGATAAAAAAGGCCGAGGAAACGACTCCGAATCCCGTCAATACGATTCTTTTCGCTAAGTTGGTAAAGAACTTCGAGGATCTGATTGCCCAGAAAAAGAAGAAACGCATTTTTGAACCTAACGAGAAGATACGTCTATCCGCAGGAACGATTAAAGAACTTGTTAAGCGATTTGAAGGAGTTGATCTCCATCTCATTGAAGACGACCTCAATGGCCGCATGTTCGAAACGTTTCTGAACGCAACTTTAAGAGGCAAGTCACTTGGGCAGTATTTTACGCCGAGAAGCATTGTTGATATCGCCGTTGGCCTTTCAGACCTGCATGTCGGAAGAAACGTCTCTGATTGCTCACAAATTATTGATGCATGCTGCGGCTCTGGCGGGTTCCTTATCGGAGCTCTAAATGGTATGTGGGGAAAAGTCGATTCCAACGCCTCTCTTTCTATGAAGGAGAAGCAGGAAATTAAGAAAAACATTGCCGAAAATTGCATATGGGGCATCGATGCGGCTAGGGATCCAGCTTTAGCACGTATTGCTCGTATGAACATGTTTCTTCATGGAGACGGCGGTAGCAAAATCTTCCAGCTAGATTCCCTTGATAAGAACATCACTGTAGAAGAGGACGCGGATTCGCTCGAATTAAGGAGCGAGAAAAAGGAATTTCGAGATGCAATTTCCGGGCGTAACGGCTATTTCGACTTGGCGCTAACCAATCCGCCGTTTGCTGCGGAGTATAAATGCTCCGAACCGTCTGATTTAACCCTTCTCAAAGATTACTCCATCGCGCATCGTCCAGATGGAAATGGGGTCTCGAGTTTGCGTGGAACCGTACGCTCAAGCGTTCTATTCATTGAGCGCTACTACGATATTCTAAAACCAGGCGGTTCTTTAATTACCGTACTAGATGATGGAATACTTGGAGGTGAAGACACTTCTTACGTTAGGGATTGGATTAGAAGTCATTTCATCGTCAGGGCAGTTATATCGCTTCCAGGCGACGCATTCCAGCGCTCTCAGGCAAGAGTCAAGACGTCACTGCTCTTCTTGCAGAAGAAGATAGAAGCCGCCCAAGAGCAGCCTCGAATCTATATGCGGTACTGCTCGTATGTGGGGCTAGATAGTCCAAACAGGGAGAGAGTTCTTCCGTCTGACGCAATTACAGCGCAAAAGGCGAAAGAAGAGATCACCGATATCGTTAATGGATATAAAGCATTTTTAGATGGTGACCCTGAAATTGCTCGACTGTATTCGGTTGATCCAAAACGCATAGAAAACCGGATGGATGTAAAAGCCACGCTTCTTGTTGCCGGCAGAAACGTCGAAAAATGGAACGAACGTGGTTATAGAGTCCGTGCTGTCAAAGACATTGCTGAACCCATTTGGGCTTCCGGTGCCGCTTGTGAGGGCCGAGCGGGTGACCTCTTTTACACCAGAGGGGATAACAGGAAGAAGAAAGTCACCTTTGCAGTTGTTAGGTATGACGGAACGATTGCCGCGGGTGATGAATCTTACGCAGAGGATGTTAGTTATGAACAGCTTTTTAAGCTAAAAAAAGACGATATCGTTCTAAGTAACATCAACGCCGTTAATGGCGCCGTTGCTGTTGTCGATTCAAATACAGCTGGTTTATACGTGTCCTCTGAATATACCGTTATTCAGCCAAAAGACCCATTGACCGTTTATACGCTATGGTCGTTAATCAGATCTGATACAGCCCGCTCAGATTTGATATTGCTTTCCACAGGTATCGGAAGGACACGAATTTCTTGGGATGTCCTTGGTGAGCTACAACTTCCGATTCCCAATCTAAAATCGATGCGGGTTATTCAAGAAAGAATGGAGGAGCTAGCAGAAACCCGAAAGAAGGCGGCAGCGCTTCTTGAAGAGGTTAGCCAACTGGTTAACATTGATATCTGCAACTCAGACGAACGTGCTTTGTCAGTTTTAACAGCATTCAAACCTCCGAAATAAACTAATGCCCGAGAACAAAAACGAATTGCTCTCGGGTATTTTCTTTCTAGCTTGAAAAAGTGCTGCATGTCAATGCTGGTCTAACAGAGCCAATATTAAACATTGTGAGAGTTATGCCCCCTATACGAAGGCGCACCGGCTGCTCGTTTCTTATTCTCGAGGGTCTTCAGGTCTGCCTGGATTTTCGAAGTCGAAGGTGTGGAATGATCAACCGAGCGTTTTCCCTCCTCGAGCGTCTCCGGGGTATATTGAATAAGAATATCGGCCCCTATTTCGTGCATTCTCGCGTCAAAGGAGCATTGACACTTCTGCAAAACCTCATCGAAGAATCGGAAGTTGCCCTGAGTCTGCGCAATCTCCATCCAACTCTTGTATTCATCCGCATGCGTTTCGTCAATGACGATAAGGTCCACCCCGTTCTCGATGCACTGCTTCATCATGATGAGTCGACCGATTCGCCCGTTGCCGTCTTGGAACGGATGCAGGTGCTCGAACCTTGCGTGAAAACGGGAGATCGACTCGAAGTCCTTTGGGCTGCTCTCCCATTCGGCGAGCAGTGCCGGTATGGCGGTCGGAATGTCGCTCGGAAGGGCAACCTGCACCGAGCTGTTCCTAATACGGTTCGGAATGTACTTGAAATGCCCGCTTTCCCCGTTGGCCGCCATGGTTGTCCCCTTGTGAAGGATCGTCTCGAATTCAATGAGGAGCTCCGGCGTCAGCTCGACTCCGAGCGTGTCGACCATTCGATCGAACATCTTGAAAGACTTCTTGGTCTCAATGATATCGTCAAAGTCGTGGTCTCCCATAACCTTATTCCGTGCATAGAGCGTCTCGATCTGATCGAGCGTGAAGGTGGATCCCTCGATCTTGTTAGAGTGGTAGAGGAATTCTAGAAGGATGACCTCATAGGCGGAATTCGGTGCCGCCTTCAGTGTCTGCATCTTGCTTGGGGAGATAATCATTGTGCATCCTTCGTAAATGGCGTATCAATCACAGTCGTTTCTATATCTAGGATAATTGAATAAACGATATTAGCTTTGTGTTTCCCCAGCAGGACAAGCGCCCCAATGCCTACAACGGCCGTAAAAGAGACACCCTCGGCGCTTCGCTCTCAAAGGCGGTTGTGACTTGGCCGCCACCTTTAAGGACGAGTTAGACGTTGACTAGATTCTCCCGCGGCAATCGCGATAAGTTGGCTCACAGGAACTTCTTCTGGCTTACAGTCGCGGCATGTTCTTGTAGACACCCTGGCGGTGGCCGACCCTCACGACCTCGATGACGGCTTTCCTGTCCTCGATCCTTGCCAGGATGCGGTAGACACCGACACGCCAGCGCCAACCGGAATCGGTGCCCTGAAGCTGTTTTCCGTTCGGTGCGCGACGCGGATCCTCGCATCCGTCAAGGTGCTCCTGAACCCAGGACAGGATTATGAGCCGCTGCTTCTTTGGGATGCTGAGGAGTTGATTGGTCGCCGCCTTAGACCATTCGACGCTGAAGCTCACTCGGCCTCCATTGCCATACGCATGACGTCATCCATCGAATAGCGGGTGCCATCGTCTTCCATTAGCGCCTCGTTGTACGCCTTGATGTCGGCAGCCTCCTCAACTTTTTCGAGGGCGGCACTCCTCACGAATTCGGAAAAGGAAATGCCCAGAACGCTCGCATAGGACTGGATCCAGTCCTTCTCACACTCGTCGAACCTGATGGCGGTCGCACTCATGGCCATAGCTACTCCAATCAACGTACTACACCGTAGCACGCCCATTATACCCATTCGGCATGGGATCGGTTTCAAAAAGGTATTCAGAATGAGTATGCAGCTCCGCACCAGGACAAGCGCCTCCAAATGCCCTACAACGGCCGTAAAAGAGATGCCCCTTACCGGAAGAAGGGCTAAGTTTCTTGTTTTTGCGCCCCTCATGGGGTATAAGTTGTTTAAGGTGATCAGCACCGTCAATGCGCCGCTATTGAAGGCGCCCATCAGTCCGCGATAGGGATTTAAGGAGACGGTGCCATGCCGAACGAATCATTCCGCTACACAAAGCAAATATCGGACCAGGGCCGAGAGCGCTCTGTCGAAGTGCGCCGGGAGCGTGCAACCCTCAAACGGCGCCTCAAGGCGGGGGAGATCAGTCCCGCCGATGTCCTCAATGACGAGGGCAACGTCGCGGCCAAAATCAGGCTGTTCGCGTTCCTTAAAAGTTGCCCCGGTGTGGGGTCGGCGGGGGCAAGAACACTGCTTCGCGCATTGGGCCTTTCCGAGACGAAGACAATTCGCTCCCTGGGTCCCGTGCAGAAGGCCCGCATACTGACCATGCTGGAGATGATCGCCGGCGGCGTCCGGGTCGACCGCGTGGCCGAGATCATCATGTCCGAACGATAGAATAGAATCCGATAGGGGATTAGAGAAAGGCAACATCATGGATGAGAATAACCTCAACAATCAAGACGGCCAGGGCCAGGGCCTGAACCTCGTTCCCGATGGAGGCGGCAGCGGCAAGATGCCCCTGAAGCGCAAGGTCGCCATCGGCGCGACCGTCGCTCTCGTTGTCGCGGGGCTCGGGCTCTGCGGCGCATGGGCGACCGGCGCCTTCGCCCCCAAGTCCGAGATTACCAAGATCGAGGCCGATGGCGATAGCGGCAAGAAGCAGGTCTCCGAGAAGACCGAAGCCGTGGTGGATTGGACCGTAAAGATCGAGGCCGAGGGTGTGACCGCCGACTCCTCGCCCCTGATCACCCGCTACGTCTGCACCGACGGCGCTGATGAGGGCGTCGAGTTCTATCATGCCACCTCCGCACCCGACGCCATCGAGGGCAAGGACAGCGTGCGGCTGACCGAGGGCACCTGGGAGATCACCGCGATCCCCATCATCAACCCCGACGGCTCCATCACCACCCCCGCAGGCGGCGGCGAGCAGGCCGTTTCCGGCGAATCGAAGGACTCCGGCTCCACCGAGTTTACAGGCGAGACGAAGCCCGCCGAGAACGTGACCCAGGACGACATCGACAAGGTGCTCGACAAGGTGAACGAGGCGGTCTCCAAGGGCGACGGTACCCTCACGGGGGATGCCGGCAAGGACGTGGTGAACAAGGTCACGGACAACGCCTCCAAGGCCCCTGCCGCCGACAAGGAGAAAGTCGAGGAGAAGAAGGACGCAGCGGCCGACAGCGCCGTGAAGGCCGAGGACAAGAAGACCGATGCGGCGAAGCCGTCCACGGGCTCCGGCTCCGCGCCGTCAAAATCCGACTCCAAGCCCTCTTCCGGCTCCTCCAGCAAGCCGTCCCATGAGCATACGTGGCAGGCGCAGTACCGCAACGACCCCGTATACGAGACTCGCACTCGAACTGTTGTAGACCAAGACGCATGGGATGAGACCGTTAATGCAAACTATGATGAATTTAGATTCTCTGATGGCTATGTAACGACTTCTCTCGCAGATGCTATTAACCATCAGGATAGTACCGGGTGCTCTTACTCTATTTACACACCACAAGTTACTATTCACCATGACGCCGTTACGCATGAGGAACAATATCAGGTGCAAACTGGAACCAAGCAAGTGCTTACCGGCTACCGCTGCTCCGGGTGCGGTGCCACGAAATAGGTCCGAATCGGATAGATTGGCTCTTGGGAATCAGGTTAGAAATTGCTCCACGTCATATCGTTATTCGGTCGATTCGGCCTCGCCCTGCTCCTGATAATGCGACCAGATCACTTCGGCAAGAGGACATATCTTTATAGGGGAGTCGGGCTTTTCGTGCTGCTTGGTGCGCTCCTGCGCCTGGCCCGCGATATCCTGCCATATCTTATCAGCCTGACATAGGCCTTCCTCTTCCAGTTTGCCCGTTTCGCATCTGATTTATCGGGAAATGGTTCTTTGTTATCCAAAGCTCTCTAACACGAGGTGATGTATATGGCTCAGGTCTCGCCGGAAATATCGGCTGATGAATCAGTATGGGTGGACAGGGCAGCTGTCGAAAGCGATCTTTCCGTCCCGAAGGCGGTGAGCAGCGGAGATAGCCAGGATGCGGAATTGGATGAATCGCCAGCTTCCTCACAGTCTTGGTTACATCTCAACCGCCCCTATTCCGAGAGCGTCCGACTGGCTATGCGTCAGGCCGAGGTGCAGGAATACGGGTTGGCCGAGGACGATTCCGGGGATGACCCGATAAGGATACCGGACGATATACTTGCTGAAATGGGCATCAGCCCGGAAGAGGTCGGGCAATGAGTCGCTTTCGGGCGAGCGCTCACGGCATCAAATGAGACCTCGTCCCTGTTAGGATGGAACTTCCTTTCGGTTCCTTGCGACATGCTCAGACGGAATATTCGATTAACGCTGTAAGAAAAAAGGGCCCGCTCATTCGAGCGGGCCCTTCTGCTATATCGCGGATATGCGTTAGATCTTGCGCTTGCGGCAGACCAGGACGATTCCGGCGATGCAGGCCGCGACTCCTGCGGCGATTGCCACGTAGAGGACCCAGTTGCCGGTCTGCTCGAGGTTCTTGCCCTCGGGGGTGTTCTCGATATCGATGGTCTGGTCGGTATCCTCAAGGTCGGTCTCCTTGGAGATCTCCCTGCCGTCCGTATCGCGCTGCAGGCTCTCGAATACGACAGCCTGCTGGCCCGCGACGTCGGAGGCCTTGAACACCATGGGGACGTCCACATCGAGGTCCGAGACGGTGGGGGTGAACCGCACCTGTCCGTTGGCGATGACCTCGTAGGTGCCCAGCGTGGAGCCCCTTCCGGTCGATTCGGTTTCGGTTGCCGTATTGTCGCCCTCGGTCTTGTTGCTCTTATCGGAGGACACGAGTTTCACCTGGCCGCCACTCAGCTTCGTCACGATGTCGGCCGCGTCCTGAGTCGCGCCCGGCACGGTGAGCGTGTAGGTCCCGTCATCGTTCTTGGTGAGCTTCGCGCCCTCGGGGATGTTTACGAAGGAGCCCGTTCCGGTGACGTCGACGAGTGCCTTAGAGAGATCTGTGCCGGCGGCGTCGGTATCGGATCCCTTCTGGATGCCGTTGCCGGCAAGGGTCGAGGCGTCTTTCACGTCCGTGAGCGTGAGCTGTGTGCCGTCGGCCTTCTTGTTGATCGAGGCTGTGAGGGTGTAGCTCTGGCCTGGACGCAGGCCCTTGAGGTGGACGGTATCGACGATTGCGGCCTCGTCCTCGGGCTTCACAACCTTGCTGCCCTGGATTGTGGCCGCGGTGGTCTTGAGGCTCGGAGAGATCTCGACCGTCTGGTCCTTGTCCGTCGGGTCCTCGTGCGAGCCGATGAGGGTACCGTCGACGAACAGCTTCTCGAAAACTACGGTCTTCGCGCCGCCCAGCGCACTCGCATCGAAGGTAAAGGTCACATCCTTGGTTCCGTCCTGGGCCTGCGGCGTGAACTTGGCTGAAGCGGTGATTTCCTTGCCATCCACGCCCCTCAGCGCCTCTCCGGTCTCGGCATCCATGAGGGTGCCCTGGAGTTCGTATTCGGTGCCGGGGACGAGGCCGGTGTACTTGACGGTGTCGACGATGGTGGCCTTGCCGTCGGCGGTGACTTCCTTATCGCCGTCGGCGCCATCGGCTGCCGACGTCTTGATCTCGGGCGGGATGACCTCGACGGTCTGCCCCTCGTCGGTCAGGTCCTCGTGGCTGGCGATGACGTTGCCGTCCGCCTCGAGCTTCTCGAACACGACGAGCTTCTTGTTGGAAAGGGTCGAGGTGTCGACCGAGAACGTCACTTTCACCTTGCCCACGGTATCCTCGGGCTCGAAGGTCGTGGACGCCGTTACGGTATTACCCTCTGCATCCTTGATGGGCTCTCCGGTCGCCGAGTCCATCAACGTGCCGGTCACAGTGTACTCACGGCCCGTTGCGAGGTTCTTGTATGAAACCTCGTCCTCGACAGTTACGGCCTTGCCGACGCCGATGGACTTGTCGCCGTCTGCCGCATCAGTCGCTGTGGTGCCGATCTCGACGGGCAGGAACTCGATCGTCTGGTCCTCGTCCTCGGGGTCCTCATGCGAGGCCTGGATCTTGCCGTCCAGATAGAGGCGCTCGAAGACGACGGCCTTGTGGCCACCGAGAAGCGTGGCGTCGAACTTGAACTTAACCTTCTGCTTGCCGCTGGACGCCTTGGGGGTGAACTTGGCTGTGGCGGTGATCTCCTTACCATCCATACCCTTCAGGGCCTCTCCGGTCTCGGCATCCATGAGTGTGCCCTGCAGCTCGTACTCGGTGCCCTTCTTGAGTCCCTTGTAGGAGACGGAGTCGACGATCTCGGCCTGGTTCGAGGCCAGGAGCTTATGGTCCCCGTCGGCCCCGTCGGTCGCGGTAGTGCCGATCTCGATGGGGTTGTCGTCCACCGTGCCGCGGTCGATCGTGTAGGCGTCGCGGCTCACGGTCACCTCGAACTTGACGAGGTTGAGGCTGGTATTCGTTGTGCAGCGGAGTTCCTCGAAGGTGTAGGTGTCATATGGCAGCGCGCCCTTGGAGTCGTCTGCCGCGGTCTGGGCGTCCTTGGAGCCGGAGAACCACAGGCCGTTGTCGATGGAGAGCTTCGACTCGTCTACGGTGCCCTCGGCGTGCAGGGCGGCATCATTGCCGTTGGTGTTCTGGGTATGCGGGCAGGCGGAGGCCTCGGTCGTGAGGATGCCGTTCACGTCGGTGATCGCGATGTGGCTCTCGCCCGTGGTCTTGGACGTGATCTTGAACGGGACGCCCGCGAGACCGGTCATATCCTCGCCATGCACCTTATTGAAGGCGATGTCCCCGCGCTTGACCTGCTCGCGCACGGTGGGGGCGTCCTCGCTGGGCTCAACGAAGGTGGTTACACGCTCTGTCGTTGTATTAGATGTAATTTGCTGGATATGAATAGAATTATCCGAAAGAAGATATCCGCTGGGCGCCTTTGTCTCCTGGACAGTTACGGTGCCAATTGGGAGGGTAATGTTCCCATTTGTGCTCGTATAGAAGCTATCGCCGGAAACAAAGTATTTGTCTTTATCAAGGGTAACGCGCGCAAGAGAAGTGCGGCCATTCTCATCCGTTTTCAGAACCCAAGTCCTCGTGGCCTTCTCGGGCAGGTTCTCCTGGGTGTAGAAGCCGTCATAGTACTTGACGGTGAACTCCGCGCCCGCGAGCGTGCCGGCACCGAGCGGGGAGGCCTTGCCCGTCTCGCTATCGACCTTGGCGACCAGCATGTCGGCGGGGTCGTTCTGGGGCGCGTCGGTAACGTTCACGGTGGCAGTCTGGCCGCCCGACACGTTCACTTGGTGGATCCCCTCATCAAGCGCATAGGACTTGCCCGCCTTGGTCTCCTTGACGTAGTAGGTGCCCGGGGCGATATCGATTACGTTGGAGTCGCCGGATGCGTTGCAGGTGAGCGTTCCCACCTGCTGGGTGCAACCGGAGTCGGAGTAGACGCCGTAGGTCGCGCCCTCGAGCGAATAGCACGGGTTATTGTCGGAGATGCCGGGGTTGGAGCTCGCCTTCTTGAGCTTCAGCTTGCCCTTGTTGTGGAAGGTGATGAGGCACTGGGTGCCGGTGCCGTAGTTGACGAGGTAGATCGTGTCCTTGAAGGACTGGGGTGCGGGCCCCGGCAAATTCTTGTCCAGATTTGCAAGGAATGTGCCCGCGTTGATATTGCCGTTGTAGTAGAGGATGGTCTTATAGCACCAGTTGCGGAACGCGGCCGTCGTGCCCTGCATACCGTACTGGCTGGAGCTCTTGGAAAGCGCCGAGAGCGCGATATGCTGGATGGCGAGCATCTTGCCGTAGTCCAGGGGCGTGCCGTCGTACCAGTTGAAGTTCCAAAGGCCCTTCGCCTTCGCCTCTTCGAAACCCGGGCCCGTGGGGCCGTAGTAGAGGACCCTCGCCATACCGTCGAGGCGGTCTATCTTGGTCTGCTCACCGCCCCCTCCCGTATAGCACTTTGACCAGTCGCTTTCGATCGGAAGTTGCGCCTGGGCCGTTGAGGCGTCCAGCGGATGGCGTTTGGCCGGGTCGAGGCAGATCGCCGGCGTGCCCTCCGAGGTCGTCGAGTTGTACATGTAGAAGCCGCCGTAGTTCACGCGCTCGCCGCGCGTAATCGTCTCAGACGATGCGGCATAAGCGGCAGTCGGCGCCGGTACGACGGAGAGCACCTGGCTCGCGATAAGCACCGCTCCGGTGCCGAGGACCGCGCCTTTCTTGAGACGGGCGCCGATGCGGCGAAAGAGCCTGCCGGCGCACTCCTTCATCTTTCCTCCAGGTCGCATGAATGCTCCATTCTCTCGGTTACCGGAGAGGGGACGCGGGTTTCGGGCTGCGTTTATGGGTATGCGTCCCCATGGTCTAACGTACCGCCGGCATCGGCGCTATGCCTGCCGATTTGGTGCCACGGGGTGACAGTTCGCGCCTGCGGTGCTTATTGGACCTATCGTTTTCACGCTACCGTGTGAGGTATCCCAGTCGCCCGCTCGGAACAACTGTTCAGGGGAGTTCGGATCCGGTGAGGCTGCTTGTAGTAAACTGGACATTACAGATTTCCGGTCTGCCTTTTGACGACGCGAATACAATGGCGCGCATGCGCCCTCGTCAACGAGTTACCGGAGGAAATTATATGTTTGAAACCGATCCCAACATGGGCGCCGATTTAGTGCGCCGCGAGATGACGGTCCGCGAATTCCTCGAGAGCGCCACCGCGGTAGGGGAGTTGGTTGTTGTCACGTGCGGCGGGTGGCCCACCTGCACCGTGCATATCGACAGCGAGGACTATTTTCGTATGCCCGCCGATATCGCCCATCGGAAGGTGCTGAATTCGAGTTTCGGATCGATCAAGGTCACGACGCGTGAACCGTTGCCCATGGACGTCCCCGTCCGCTTTGTCGACTGCTAAGACGAGCGACAGGATTGAAGAATTCAACTGGAAACAAGGCATGGGATGACAGGGTGGAGATACAGGCGTTTGTATAGTGTAAACACTGCGACGAGCGTTCATTAACGCATGGAGAGGGCCGCTCGACAAGAGCGGCCCGACGAATGCCTGAAGCTAAATCCGACGAGTGCGGACAGTCTTACTATCAGAACTGGTTGTAGTTCTGTTCATATTAGCGGCGGCAAGATTGGACTTCAGCGATTTCGTGGATGGGCCGACGAAGCCGGCGTCCTCATCGAAATTCGGCCTATCCACGCCAAGCTCACCGAGCAGTTGATCCGAAAGTGACCGGTCGGTGAGAATTGGTGCTACCGTGGAAGCGAAATCAACCTGCATATCCTCAGCGTAAGTCAGAAGGGGGTCGGCTTTTCCCGCCCTGAACTCATCGAGAGAGTCGTAGTAGGCATCCTTGGACGCGTCCGTCACGATAAACGGAACAAGGCCGGCGCGTAGGCACTCTCTAAAGGCAATTGCCCTTCCGACCCTGCCGTTACCGTCCGGGAAGGGGTGGATTGTCTCGAATCGCACGTGGAACCTGACGATATTCTCCAGGGACGGCTGATACTTGTTATATTCGGAGACAAGGCGGTCGATCAGCGCGGGGACCTCCTCCGGTCGCGCCGTGATGACGCTTCCCACTCCGTTCCCCAAGACCTTCCATCGGCCGGGTACGTCCATCACTCCGTCCATGAGTTGCAGGTGGATCTCCTTTATGAGTTCGGGAGTGAGCTCCCTATCCAGTGAATCGAAAAGGAAATCGAACATTTTCGTGTGGTTTGCGGTTTCGCGGACATTTCCCGGGGTGGTAGAGTCCGCGAGAACGGTGTCCCTCGTTTCGAAAATCGTCCTCGTCTGCCATTCTGTGAGCGAGCTGCCCTCGATCCTCTCATGGTTGAACACGAAAGAGACGATGGACGTCTCATACACGCCGTTCGGGATGGAGTTCTCGCGCTCGAACCCGACCTGATCGATATAGCTCTGGACAAAATGTCGCTGCAGCTCCGGGCTCAGGGACCTATTCGCATGTGGGCTATCGGCGGGCTTCCTATCTTTATTTGCCCTAGCCAGCAAATTAAATAATTTGTTCAACATTTTTCTGCATACTCCGATAGACGCACCGATTCCTTACGACATTTTACCCCAGGATAGCAGTCGCCCACGACCGATCCTGTCACCCAATGGCACCAAACCACCCGGCACTATACATGTTGTCGATTTACGCTTTTGATGGGGCCGAATGCCCGCAAGCAACCATGGGCTTGTGGCGGGCTGGTCGCCACAAGGCCCCGTGCATCTGATGGCAACCGTAGTTCCTTGGAGGACATCGAGTGTTTGATAACCTTTCTCTTATGGGGCCGGATGAGGAGGAGCTCTCCCTCTCGGCGCTGGTGTCTTCAGCGGCCCTTCTGCCTTCCTGTGCCTTCTCCGCTTATTCCATCATCGTCAACATAGCTCCCACGATGGGCGGGCGTGCCGTCCTTTTCTATCTGACGCGGGGCTCCATCGAGAGCATCTGGATCCCCTTGGCCATATTCATCTTCGCCCTCATAGCGCGCAAGGTCGATGGCTGGCGATTCTACGCGCTCACCGCCGTGTTCGGCCTTGCGGCCTGCGCACTCGCCGTGCTGAGGCTCGACCTGTGCCATGCGGGTGTCTATTTGGCCGTTCTGGCCTGCTGCGGCCTATCCGCCGTCAAATCGAGGGAGTACTGAGATGGGTTCCTGGAAAAAAGGGGCTAACGGGGAAAAGTCAACTGATGCCCGACTGGCCGGGGATGCCGCACTGCTGAATGACGGCAAATCTGATACAGGCTTATTCACACCGGTCTCGCGTCGCGGTTTCCTCGCGGCCCTCGCCATCGCCGCCGGCCTCGGCCTGATGGGCGCGAGCGATGCGCTCGCATATGCAGCCGTCGACTTCGGGCCCGGAGCCGGCTATATCGGACCAAGCAAGGACAGCGGTGACCTGACGCATCCGGATCGGACCCGTGGCGTCAACGATCGCTGGTTCGGCTATGCGAACAACTGGGACTTATGGAATATCTACAATGACTACAGCCACCGACTTGGCTACGCCTTCGCGATGGTATTCGAGTGCGATTGGTCCGACGAGCTCTATGACCACATCGTTTTCCGTCCGTTCTACTACTGCACCTCCTACTGCGCGAGCAATCCCTGGAGGGGATATTGGCTGGGACGCGATGACGGCGACGACAACAAGGGCACGTGCTATATCGACGGCGTGCCGGTCGGCAACTTCGTCGGCAACCTCATCAACGACGGCTCCGAGGGCGAGGACCGCCATGTGAATGCCTACGGATGGCTCTACCACGGGTTCTATGAGGGTCCCGGATGGTCGACATTCCTGAGACGCAGGCAGGCAAAGACCGGCCACAACGTCTATGCGCATATCGATATCTTCAATTGCTGGAAGAACAACGTCAGGCCCTCATCGGCCATCGTCTCCTCGCAGAATGCTCCGAAGGATAGGGACATGTCCGTCCAGACCGACAAGATATATATCGACAACGACATGTCGCTCATGGGCGGCATCTTCAAGATCATCCCCGTCACCGCACCGAACCTGAGGGTCGACCTCGTCCAGGGCTATTACGAGAACAATGTCCCCGTCGCTCGCTACGAGAACGGTCGCGGCACCTGCCTCTACCATGACTATGACGGGGTCAATCAGAACTGGATGTTCTGGCCGAATAAATCCGATGGGCTGGGATGCTTCACTTTCTGCATCGCGAACATGATCGGCCCCGGTCTCGATCGAGGCCTGGATAACTATGGCCACACCTCTCCCACCATGGAGCGGGGTTACGCAAAAATCTGGCGTAACCCCGAATCGACTAACCTCACGAATTCCTGGTGGGTCCACCATGAGCCCGCTGTCACGAACGAGACGGACCACAAATGCTGGTTCATCACCTCCGATGCGGACGGGCAGAGGCTCGACACCTGGGGGGTTACTCGGGATGACAGCAGCACCTGCGTCGCCGTGTCCAATCCGGCGTGCCCGGGACTCTGGGCAACCCAGGTCAACGCCCAATGGATTCTCGAGGAAGTCGTCTGCCACGGCGACGTCGGGCTATCCAAGGACGAGGCCCAGGTCGGCGACAGCCTGAAGATTCTGGGGTGGCACAACAAGTTCAAGGACGAATCTAAGAGCATCAAGCCGGCGGGATATGTCCTGGGGGCAAAAAACGAGAGCGAACTGCCCGTCTACCCGATTTTCCGTCTGTACATGACGGACTCGGAGGAGGCGGTCGCAAGCGATGACACCGCGATCATGGCATCCTGCCGAGTCGCGACATGGGGAGGCCAGCAGACCGAGGCCTACTCGCACCACCATATCGGTTGGCCCCATGGGGGACATTCCATCTTCAGCCTCGAGATGCGTCTTCAGGATTCGAAATTCAAGGGATCGATTCACTATGCGGCACAGCGCTTCACCGGCGGCGAATGGGATGAGGGCGCCGACGGGTCCAAGGTGTGCTCGAATGGGGACTATGATACCGAGATAATCAGCCGCGTTAAGGTGTGGCTGACCGGGGACATCGCAGACGAGTACGACCTCGTGGTCAGGACCAAGCTGCTCGGCGGCACCTGCGCGTGGAGCGACCCGGTGTACGTCCACAACTCAAAAGACGAGCCCTTGACGCTCGAGACGGCACCGGCATGCGGTCCCGAGCCGGACGGGAGCTCCGATACCAAGATCTCGGGCATGAACGTCCACCTTATCCGCAAGCCGACGGGCGCGCGGGTGGTGCGGGAGTTCAGCGCCGAGGAGAACGTCAAGGTGACCGAGGAGTTCGGTTCCGGGTGCCTATACGCAGCCGCCATGTTGGCCCTTCGCCTTCCTTCCAGGAACACCGACCGCATATGGACGGACCGCTATCGCGGCACCGTCATATCCAAGCCCTGCCTCATCGAGTCGGCAAGCGTCGAGTACTATGCGGACGGCATCGATGACGGTCATCGAGTATATGTCGATAAGAATGTCCATCCCGGCGATCGATACGCGCCCATCGTGGCCGCGCTGGAGGCTGCCGGGAAAAACCCCTGCAACCTCTATGCACACTACGGCGAGGACGCGGCCACCGGATTCACGGGCTGGTTCAAGGACGCCGCCCTGCGCGATCCAGCCGGCTCCCTCGAGATTCCCAGGAAGGGCGCACTGAAGCTATACGGGCGCAACCGCTGCACGCTGCGCATCGAGTACGCGGAAGGATCGGTTGAGCCCGACGCCGGGACCGTCTACCGCAGAAAGCCGAGCGATGGCGCGGATGCGGTTGACGGTGCGCTCGGGCTGCCCGATTTCACCGGTCTTGCCGAGAGGCACAGGCTCGATAAGATCGACCTGCCGGCAATCGGCGATGGCGGCGTGGGGCATACCGCCTTTTACCGCGGCGAGTCCGTGACGCTCGCCGGCTACGAGGACGTCTTCGCCAAGCGCGAGGACGGAACGTGGCGCCGCCTCGTCTTCAAGGGCTACATGCCCGACAGGGCGGGGGGGGGGACGCCTCTCTCGACAATCAAGATGGAACGCGACACGACCGTCTACGCCCTGTGGGCGTATGCGGAGTCGGACGGCGTCGCCACGGCAAAGAACTAACGACGGCTCGGGACGGAGGCGCGGCCTCCTTCCCGAGCCCGCGCATGTCCCTGACGGGAGGTGTGCGTAGATGAGACTCGACAAGCACGATGAGGGGAAGAGCGAAGGCTCATCCTTAGGGGATACTCCCATTACGAGACGAGGACTGTTCGCGGCCCTGGCGGTCGCGGCAGGACTCGGCCTACTCGGCGCCGACACGGCGCTCGGGTGGGACTATTGGGGGCAAAATGCGGGAATCGGCCAGGGGGCCTGGGACGCCTATGGGATGCTCAACGGCAAGATCAACTGCTGTAGGGGCAGGTCAAACCCCATAAACCAATGCATGGGCTGGGCAAACGGATGGACCGAGTGGTACGCCTTCCGCTACGCCTACGTCCAGATCCTTCGTTACGCCCTGAACCTCCAGGTTGAATGCGACTACGAGAACGAGCTGTGGTTCCACCTCTCCTTCTACCCGTTGACCGCCTGCGGGGACGACAACTACAACCCCAGGGGCCACCGCCTATGGTTCGCGTGGGAGCATGACAACCTCGGAGCAATCAAGGAGGACGAGCAGGAGAACAATATCGTCACCTTCGATGGCAACCTTACCAACGAGGAGCTTGGGGTCGGCACCGGCCGACACGATACCGGATGGAAGCACTACCAGTACCATGACACGGGAAAGTGGTACAGGCGAACATCGAGAGACGTGACCCATAGGTGGGCCGCGGACCTGAACATCTTCAACATCTACGTCGAGGGCGTCTCACATGACGAGAACGTCGACGCCCTGCACTCCCAGACGGGATGGATATCATCCACCGTGGAGCATACCTACCTCACGACGGAGGATATCCAGGGCATCGTGTGCCGCATCCACGCCGCGGACGACGACACGCTCAACTGGGACGTGCGTGACGCCTCGATTACCGATGCGACGGATATCTATCAGCAGGCATATGGCGGTAATTTCAACCAGCTGTATCTCACCGAATTCTCCAAAGTCCGCGATGACACCTATCAATCCGACTGGGGACCCGTCCCGGGCTTTCTCACGACCATGCGACCGGCGCATGTGGCCGATGGATCCCGCGCGGTGATCGCCTCATGGGGCGGGCCATGGGACGGAAAGGAATTCAGCCATACCAACTGCACCCAGCCCTTTCAAATCAACAGCGCGGGCGTCCAATCGAGGGCCAGCGCATGGTGGGTAACGAAGAGGTTTTCCGAGGGGGGTGCCCTGTACGGCGACGGCGCGATGGCCATCATAAGCGATGCCTCGGGCCTATGCGTGAACAGGCCGAATGCGACCGTCGCGAAGCCTTCGAAGCTAAACCTCTTCCATAGCGGCTACAAGGATGGGGTGGCGGGCGACCGCGCTTCGGCATGGGTCGTGAAGGAGGTGCAGTTCACAGGCTCGCTCACGCTGAACGACGGCAAGCCCGAGCTGACTCGCGTGGAGCCCGTGGCCTGCTCGGACCCGCTTCTCACATGCAGCCCGTGCAGGAACTGGTCGGACGTCAAAAAGGGCAACGGGGGCAATGCCCCGACCCACTTCTCCTATCGCTGGTACCAATCGGAAACCGACGAGGTGTCCGACGGCTGCTCAGGCGCCTCCATTATCGGAACATGCCACCTGTCGAACTTCGGCGACATGCCCGAATGCGCCGCATACCGCCATGTCGGCATGAATATGTCCGAGCTGATGTGCATAGAGGCGCTCTCGCTTCGCCTCGAGGGCTCGCCATGGCAAGGATCGATCCGCTACAGCATGCTCGCCAAGGGCGGCGGGTGGAGCGATGCCGCGGCCGACGGGGAGCAAGTGGGCGAGGGAGGGAGGTCCCTGCGCTGGAGCGCCATCAAGGTCTGGCTCACCGGTGACGTCTCGCTGCATTTCGACCTCGAGGTAAGGGCGTTCAACTCGAACGTCGGCTGGACGGCGGGCTACGTTTCGGGAACGGGACTCGATGCGCCGACAGTTGATGGGGTAGGCGACCTCACCGCATCGAATGACCTGAGGTGCGTCCAAGTCGATTTGATCCCAAAACCGGAAGGAGCCGTGGTATTGCGGGATTTCTCGCGTGACGGTGGGACTCTAAACATCACGGAAGACGAATTCGCCGATATGCAGGACCGCTATCTCTCCTGTGTCGTCATGCAGGCATTTCCGACTGAACTGCGCAAGGGGGCCAACCATGACTCACCGCTCGTTCACCGGTTCCATGGATTCGTAAGCGCCGGGCCCATCCATATCGCAGGGGTAAAGGTCGTCTATCACGCCGACGGAGTGGATGACGAATCGGTCGTCTTCACGGAAACGGCCAAACCCGGCCACCACGCGGCCAGCGCGGAGGCCACCGCGGCCGCGCTGAAAACCCGATGCAACCTGAATGACCATTTCGGCGAGGAGCAGAGCACGGGCTTTACGGGCTGGTTTTCCGATACGGGGCTGACGAGGCCCTATGGGGGATCGGAGCTCAAGGCAGGCGAGGAACTCCACCTTTACGGCCGCAATCGCTGCACGGTAAGGATCGAATATGCGGAAGGCTCGCTTCATCCCGAGGAGGGGGCCGTGTACCGCACCGCCGCGAGCGACGGCGCCCCGGAGGTTGCTGGTGCCCTAGAACTCCCCGATTACGGCAAGGGACGTGAGTCCCATTCCCTCGGGGGGGGTCGCGCTGCCGGCCATCGTCGACGACGGGCGCGCCCACAAGGCCGTCTACTGGGGCGAGCGCGTCGCCCCGGCAAAACCCGAAGACGTCTACCGGAAGACATCCGACGGCACCTGGCGCCGGTATGTCCCGATGTGCTGGCTGACTTCAGCGAGCCAGCAGGGCGAATCGACCGGCTCGATTACGGCTAAGCGCGATACCGTCCTGTACATCAAGTGGTCTTTGGCTCAAGCCGACGGCGTCGTCAGCTCGAAATAGGGGGACCGGCGATAGCGGGCGGGAAAGGTTCCAAAAAGCTCCGCTCCAACTGTGATTTTGCAGGCTGTCGCCCGCGGGGAAGTGGAACCGGGGGAGCGTCGCGTTCGGCTCCCCCGGTTTTTCGATCAATAGGTGAAGTAGCCCGGCCACCTGTCGTGGCTGGGCGTCTTTTTTCTCTCAGCCTTCTTCCCCTCGAGCTTGGCGAGCCCGTCCCTCAATGCCGCTGTGCTAGGCGTATTCTCTGGGATCTTATGCCTTAGGGGATAAACTTCACGCAGATGCTCCAGTTGGGCGGCGTAGCGTGCGTTGATGAAGGGTGGGACGCCATCCGTCTCCCTGAACCCGTTATGGTCTGCCGCGATCTGGTCGATGAGGTCGCTCGGGTAGGTTTTAGTGGTGTACGATTCCGTGACCTCAAATTCAGGCCCTTCGTAGGAATCCCATGCGTCGATGCGCTCGATATGGTAGAGACGATCTGATTTCGAGCGCGATACGGCCATCCACTCCTGGGCGTCGTCCGAGCGCCATTCACTCATGCCGCAGGCAAGGAGGATGCGATCTGAATCGCCGTTCGCGTCGAGTTCATAGCCGAGGTTCGGGAAGTGGACCTGATGGTTGAAGAACAGGCTCCAGTCGGCACATGACTTGATGGCCGCGACCAACTCAGTCAACTCGAACGTAAATGTCGAGAGGTTCAGTTTGGATGAGGAATTCTCGCCCCTCATCGACCAATAGTAATTTCGCTTCTCTCTAGCCCTGTCCAGATTAAGCCTAATCTTCTCGGCATCTATGTCATTGAGGGTAATAGCAGTCTGTCCCAAGTTGGCCTTTGGCACGGCATCGCCATCGAAGTCCGCATATAGGTCGACGTGTATCCTGTCGGACTGCCGGATTTCGTCAATGAACTCGGCGACGTTCACGAACGGCAGAACTGTGAACGCATCCGCGTTGCCCCCGTATTTCATGCGGGACTCCTTGCAAAGGCTGACAACGGCGTCTCGATAAGAGAGCAACTCATGCCGCATACTAGGTGTTGCCGCCTTGCGAATCTGTTCGACGACCTGCCTAGGCATCTTGCGCGGGTCGGCGAGCAGGTACGGGTCGCTGTAGGCGAAGCTTTTTCCGAGCGCGAGCTCCTTGTACCCGGTGGCAGTGAGCAGGAGCTCGAATGCGGCCCTCGGCCATTTTTCGGGACCTCCGAACATGGCGTTCAGGCGCTTCGAGCAGTCGATGAGGCCGAAGTTCAAGTATGCCTCGTCCGGTACGCGGTCGATAGAATAACTGCTCGCGATCCGGTTCATGCGCCCGGCCAGCTCGTAGACCGCCACCCTCTTACGATCTTGCGGCCAGTCGGCGGGGGAGAGCCAGGTACCGCCCACAATATCTTCGGGCGTGCCGAATATCGAGAAGCGGCCCTCGAAGGAGATAAACGATGAGGCGGGGAGTGGCGGCGTCTTGTTGTTCCATATGACACCGGGGGCATCCATGAGGCCGGCGTCGACCGGGTCGGCGCAAAGGCGGTCGCTTATGAGCACGCCATCCTTTTTCGCGGTGTATCTGAACAGACCACGTGTCTCATTGAACCCAAGGGAGATCTTGCAGCCCTCGATCTCTCCGCTCCATACCTTCTCAAACATGCCAACCGCGACTTTCTTTTTTCGATGACTGATTTACTTTTGCCTTCTGGTCAAGTTTCGCAAGATTCTCCTTGAGCGCGGCCGTGCCGGGCACCGTCTTGTTTCGGGTACCCTCATGGGAGTGCCCCCTGAGCAGACGATCCGGGTCGATCGCGTAGCGGGCGTTGACGAACGCCCCCGGCTCGCCGTCCATCGTCATGGGCATGGTGCGCATATCCGGTATGTAATCCGATGGGAACGAGTCGAAGGTAATGTCCCATTCCTTCCAGGCTTGCTCGGAGCTCGTGAGGCCTTTATCCAAATACTTTGGCGCCTGCCACATCTCGACATAGTAGATGTCTTCCGATTTAGACCAAGAGACGACCTCCCATGCAAACGCCTTATGGCGAAGGCCGTAATCACCCACGGCAACGAACTCAGCGACCGTCTTTGCCGAGATGAGAACCCGGTCCGTCTCACCCTCGAGGTCCACGCCGTATTCGCCATCGAGGAAGGCGCCGGCCCAGCGTGCGTAGAGATGCGAACTGTCGCAATTTCGAAGATAGGCGTTGAACTCATCGAGGGAAAGCTTCCCCAAGTTCCTAACGTCTAGGGCGCCATGGAGGAGTTCATGTTCATCAAACATTTTCCTATACCAGTCGGCGGACTTAAGATTGACACTTACATCACCCAGTTCCAAGGTGCCACCGCCGAATGAGGTGAAGCTGGCGGCAAGCGAAAGGGTCACGGTGTCCCCTTCGGATAGCTCTTGGATGAACTGCGTCGCATCGACGCTGGGGATGACGCCGAAGCAGCGACCGCCCTCCCACTCCCAGTCTACATAGGGATACTCGCACGTAGCCTTCCTGTAGAGGGCGTATACCGCGTCACGATAGTCAAGAGCCCTGCCCTCTAACACGCTTCCGGCGCGAACAACGGCGGCAGAGAACTGCGGAGGGAGCGTACACCCAAAGAGCCCGGAGTCATTGTATTTATTCACGGGCATGGTACCGCGAGGGTAGTTGAGCACAGAATCAACAGCACGCCGCGGCCATTTGGAAGGATCTCCGTACATACCGTTTAGGAGCCTTGAGCACTCCTTTATGGCCAGTTGATTAGGGTTGACGTCATCGGTCAATCTCACTATGTCGTTTCTCCTCATGAAGAGATCCCGGACCGTCTCGTCCTTTCTCACCTCCGGCCAGTCACGGGGAGTTCGCCATGTGCCCGAGACGATCTGGTCGGGTGAGGAGAAGGGGGCGAATCGACCCTGCATCTCCAAGGGCGCCGGCGGGATAAGCGCCATGTCGTAGGGATCATCCGGCCGGTCGTTCTCAGAGCGCGCCATGAGGCCGGATATTACCGGGTCGGCGCATTCATAGCTGTCAAGGGGTTCGCCGTCCACCGATCCGCTCACTTGGAACAGTCCGGTGGACTCATCGAATTCAAAGGTAAGGTCCCACTCGGTACCGTCTAGGCCAGGTGCCGCGCCTTCCCATACCTTTTCATACATTGTTATCTATCCCCCCGGTCGCTAATGTCCGAACTTGGGTCCGTTGCCGCTTACTCTCTGGTCTTGGTGGTGTCGTAGGCTCCCCACAGACGCCATTCCCATTCCATGGCCAACCGACTTCTCCGGAACGACCGCGATAGAGCGAAGCTGCGTGCTCTTAAACTCGCGCGCGTTGGCGTATGCGGCCATGTTGTAGGCGTTTTCCTGGCGCACCATCTCCCGCTCGATTTCTGTGGCAACGAGCGCCCTGTCCGAATACGGGTCGAACGCGGTGGCACAGGAGACGAGCCTGGACAGTGCCGAGGGGCCATCGATAAAGGTCAGGGGGACCGAGTAGCGCTCCCTGCAACACCTAGCGGCGACGGCGCGCGTAAGGCTCTCGCGCCACCCCGCGCCCTCTGCGACGGTAAATGAGTTAAGGGAACTGAATCCGTTCTCGCGCATGATGTCGTTGAGGTCGTCGGTCTCGATATAGCCGTCCTGTCCGGCGATGGGGTCATAGATGTCGTAGGCGTCCTGCAGTACCTGCCAGGCCCCGTTACCGATGGGCCAGGCCATCGCGAAATCGGTCGTCGTCCCGTTCATCGCCTGGAATCCGAGGCCGTGGACCGTGAAGCTGCCGCACCATGTGAGGCCATAGCGGGCGCCATCGTCTGCACCGGGCCTCACCGACGGGCCGTCATCAGTGTCCCTCAGCCAATTCGGAAGCATGCTCGGGTCAAGCTCCTCGGCCATATCTCTCCCTCCGTCCGATCTTTCGATGTTCAAATCATCGTTTCGGAGGCAGTGGGACGGGCGGCTATGAACAAGTGTTCCAAGACGAGTGGCACCTCATGGCACCAAGTGGGGGAGCGGCGGCATTTGCGGGTTTTTATGCTTGAAGAGTCTGTTTTCAACGGAAGGGAACGCTATGGATACATCCGATGTCTATACCCAGATATTCCAGTCGCTCATGCCGCTAATTCAGATTGCCATCGCGCTTTGGGCGGCAGAGACGCTTCTGACGATGTTCATAAAGGAGCATCGCAAGTCCAAGAAGAAAAAGGAACGGGAAAAGCGCCGCCTTGAGTACCAGGACCGGCGCATGGCCAACGATGAGGAACACGCGAAGGTCACGCGTGCGATGCGTTATGACGTGCTGCGCCGAGACGGCTTCAGGTGCGTCAAGTGCGGACGTGGCCGCGAGGACGGCGTGAAGCTCCACGTCGACCATATCAAACCCGTCTCACGAGGGGGAAAATCCGTAATGAGCAACCTGCTGACGCTCTGCGAGGACTGCAACTGTGGGAAGGGAAACAAATACGAGGAGTAGCGTATCTGATAGCAAACCCTCTAAGTATCCTTCTCATCGTTAACCACCGTCGCGCGGCGAGTGCCGACTGTATCGAGATGCGAGCCGATGAATACTTTGCCGTCGGGCTCGAGCTCAATGCTGCCATCTTCATAGGGGGCGGCCATGCGCTCGAGGTCGGCATCGGTGATACCGTGCTTCGCCATAAAATCGTTAACGTTCATGTTAATCACCTCTCCAAGCCGAGTTCCCTGAGCGTCTTGCCGCTCGGTGGAATCATCCCGTGTCGCAAAATCGAAACAATCATCCACGAAATCATCAATGCGCCAAACTCGATGGCGTGTCGTGCTGCCCCGATATCCAGAGAGCCTACTGTTCTTCACGCCGCTGCCGCTCGATCCATTTTTGGACGGCGAGGCAGGCGAGGGCATTGGCTAGGCTTGCGCTCATACCGTCCGGCCGGTCGTAGCCGATATGATCGGCCACATCAGTCAGTTCAATGTGTGCGAGGCGATTGTAGTTACGATTCGTCTCCCCGAGCCATAGACAATATTCATACATCGTATCTGTGACCCTGGCACCTGAGGCGGGCGCAGCGTCGTTGTGTTCCAGGAACCTCATGACGAGTTGGGCGTTGTAGACGATAACCTCGTCTGCGCCCCAGATGATCTCCCTGATCTTTACCTGGTCGTCGAAAAAGGAGGGGAGGTCTATCTGGTTGTCGGGGGCCACCCCGTTGACCTCAGATGCCGCCCGCCACAACTCCATGCGACTTGGCCTGTATCTCCCCTCATGGACCGCATTTCCCGCCCAGTCCACGATCGCGATGGCCACGATCTCATCTTCAACGGGGTTGGGCCCCGTCGTTCCGAGGTCCAGGCAGACAACCTTCGGGGCCTGCGCCTCGAAATAACCCGTCATCATGCCGTCGAGCCGGCGGCGAAGCACCGGATTCTTTCTGAACGAGCGCGCAAGAAGCTCGATCTCGTCGGCCGATCCGGTTACACGCATGCATGCCATACGCCGTTCCTCTCACTAGTTGGTGACCTCGCCGTTAGCTGCCTCGACTCTATCACAGCACCGGATAGGCCTTTTGTGGCGCCTGCGACCAGGAGGTCATTAAATCTTGTCGAACATATGTTGTACGGCCGCGTACGTAGTGGTCTATCTGCGTTTTCCATGTCACCATTTGTCACCCCTTGGCACCAAATTACTTTCTGTTGATGCATTTCGCGGGGCAAAATCTTATTTGGGGGTGGAGGTCCATCCCATCGTGTCGACGGGGGCTGAAGACTCGAACCCCCAACCGAAAGGAGTGCATCATGGATTCTGGAACCATGAACGCCATGGCCATGTACCTCATGGCCAAGACCTACAATGTCCGTCGTGCAGCTGACGAGAAGTTCGGTGCCGTGCTCTCCACCGAGATGATCATCCTCATCGGCCTGCTTGCCCTCGCACTTGTCTCCGTGCTTTCGATTTATTCCGGCAAGCTCCGCGATGTCATCACGATGGCGACCAATGTCGTCGGCAAGATCGGCACCAACGGCTACTCGCTTACGTAATATAGCTCGATTTGCCTTCCCCTTTTGGCCCCGTCCCGGAATCAGCCTGGGACGGGGTTTCTTTTCGGCTACCCCCTTCGAAGCCCTTTCGCTACGGTTGGGCCCTTTGCCCATTCGGCTCGAAGTCGAGATGCTCGGAACATGGCCTTCCGGCGACGCTCGGAAACGTTATCGGGAACGTCCCGACGTCAGTCTATAATTGGATAAAACCCTCCAATGCCGGGAAAGGCCCGGCCTCATGCCTTCTTGCAGAGGGGGAGGGGTAACTGTGAACAGTTTCCAAATGAATAGCGTGCACCTGACCGAGGCCGGCAGCGGCACGGTCGAGCGCTGCCAGGACTCCAGGGGCCAGATGCACGTGCGCAACCAGGTCGGAAAGCTCCGCATCGACTCCGAGACCGGCGCCACCGAGATGGAGGTGTCGCGCGGTCTCAGCGATGCCGTCTACGTGGATGTGGCGACCGGCGACATGATCCACGAGAACACGGTGGGCAGCATCCGCTTCCGCACCGACTCGACCGGTACCGTCATGGAGTACCTGCTCTAGATGCCTATGGAATGTCGGAATAAAGAAAAAGCCCCATACGGGCGGCCTGTTTAGGCAGTTTGTGGCTTTTAAGCCGTATTTCGACTTAGGTACTGCGCTTCGAGCAGCAACTCACAATCCCTTTATATCACACAGGAGAACTCATGGCCAGGAAACTTAAAAATATCAACGGTCCGTGGTATGCCGGAATCGACCTCGACGGTACGAGCGTCGGGTTCGTGGCCACAGACGAGTACGGGGAGGTCCTCTACCATAAGGGCCAGCCCGTGATGGGCGCACGCTGCTTCAAGGAGGCGCTCCACGCCTCCGAGGCCCGTATGCCGCGCACGGCGAGGCGCAGGCTCCAGCGCGCCCGCGGCAGGGAGCGTGAGATGGAGCGCGTGTTCGCGCCGGCGATCGCTCCCACAGACCCGGATTTCTTCGTCAGGCGCAGGATGTCCTACAAACTCATGCGCGACGATATCGCGGCAGATCCCGCGGCTGCCGCCTGGCAGGGGCTTCTTGACGGCTATCCCACGCTCGCGCACCTCGACGTCGACCTCATGGAATCAGACGGCCCCCGAGACCCCAGGCTCGTCTTCTGGGCCATCGCCAACCACGTCGTGCGCCGCGGACACTTCCTCATGGAGGGCAACGACGTGACGTCCGACAACTCAGACCCCTCCGCCCAGGTCGAGGCCCTCGTGCGCGAGCTCGACGCCCTGGGGGAGGCCTGTGGCGAGGCTATCGAGCTCGACGGCAGCGCGCTTGGCGGTATGGGCGGCTCCTGGACTGCCCGAGAGCTCCAAAAGGCCGTGTCCGGCGCCGTATCGGTGACAGGCGACGATATCGACGCCAAGATCGCCCGCGCGCAGGCAAAGGCGCTGGGCGACCTCGTCGCCGGCTACAAGGCGAATATGGACGCCTTCGCACTCGAGGGCGAGCAGATCGGAAAGATATCCGTATCCGACGCCGATGCGCTCGATGAGTTCCTCGCCAACTGCCCCGACAGACTCGCCCCGACCATCGAGGCCGCACGGGGCCTCTACTCCGCGTGGCGCCTACAGGGCCTTCTCTCGTTTGCACCCGGAAAGACCCTCTCGCACAACCAGGTGGCCCAGTACGAGGTGTACGGGCGCCAGCTGCGCACCCTGAAGGACCTCGCACTGAAATACATCGCCCATGCTGATTCCGAGGAAGGTCCCGACGAGGACGGGCTTGCCCTCTACAGGGACTTCTTCGGCGGCCCGAAAAGGTCCGGCCGCAGGGGGTACGACAAGGTGCTCGTGAAGAAGCTAGACGGCGCCAAGAGGAATATGGGCTATACGGCCTACGACCTCAACGTGATTCCCTATGAGGAGTTCAAGAAGAGGGTTGAGAGGCTCTTCAAGGGAACGGATGCCGCAAAGGACCCGGCCTACATCGATATGGTCGCCGCTCTCGGAGAGCACAGGTTCCTTCGCCGTATCCACACCACGGACAACAGTGCTATCCCGTACCAGCTCCATGCGGAGGTCGTGGGCCGCATCATCGACGCGCAGGGCGGCTTCTACCCCTGGCTAAAGGACGCAGGCCCCCATATCCTGAAGGTGCTGACCTCGAGGATCCCCTACTACGTAGGGCCCCTGGACTCCTCGGCCGCGCCCGTGGACGCCCACGGCAAGGCGAGGTTCTCGTGGTCGCGCCGTCTTCCCGGCCATGAGCGCGCCTTCGTCACACCCTGGAACTACGAGGAGCATATCGACACCGATGCGGCCGCAGAGGCATTCATCCGGCGCATGACGGGCAAGTGCACCTACCTGGTCGATGAGGACGTGCTCCCGGCGAACTCCCTCATCTACGAGCGCTTCCGGTTCCTGAACGAGCTGGCGGGCATCCGCTACACCGAGGACGGCCAGGACTGGCTGCCGCTCGATGCGGCGATGAGGGCGGCCGTGGTCGAGGCCGCATCGGACGGCTCGGTCATGACCCTCAGCCGAATCGCGAACATCCTCTCGCGCGACTTCACGATGGCGCACCCGCACGTCAAGGGCGTATCCGATGCCAAAAGGATGACGTCGCGCCTGTCCGTCTCGGCCTGGATTGCAGGCCTTCTCGGCGTGAAGTCCTTGACGGCCGCCCAGAAGTCCATGGCAGAGGACATCATCCTGTGGAACACCGTGTTCGAGGAGCGCTCCATCCTGAAGCGCAAGGTCGCCAAGGAATACGGGGATATCCTTGACGAGGGCGCTATCGAGGCCTTTTGCGCGAAGCGCCTCAAGGGCTGGGGCCAGCTCTCCGAGCGCCTGCTCACCGGTGTGTGGGTAGACACCGCGCGCGGCGACATGTGTATCATGGACGTTCTCGAGCAGGGCGCGCCCTACGGCAGGTTCCGCGGCACGTCCATGAACCTGATGCAGGCCCTGAGCGACACCGAGCTCGGCTTCCGCACGAGGATTGACGAGGTCAACGCCACCGCGCTGGAAAAGGCCGGTGAGCTCGGCATCGACGCCCTGCCCGGGTCCCCCGCGCTTCGTCGCGGCGTCTCGCAGGCCATGAAGGTTATCGAGGATATGGCTTCGGTGGCTGGATGCGCCCCGGCAAAGGTCTACGTCGAGGTCACGAGGACCGCCTCGAAACAGCTGAAGGGCAAGCGGTCGCGGAGCCGCGCCCAGGAGATCGAGGCCGCGCTGAAGGCGCTCGACGAGGACGCGCGCCGCGACCTGGATGCCGCCAGGCTCCTGCGCGAGCTGGGGATGTTCGACGAGAAGGAGATCAACGAGCGCCTGTACCTCTATTTCCGACAGGCGGGAAAGAGCCTCTACTCCGGCAAGCCCATCGATATCGCGCGCATCGCGTCGGTCGACTACTGCGTCGACCGTATCCTGCCCAGGTCGGTGCGCAGGGACGAATCGCTCGACAACAAGGCATTGGTCCTGTACGCCGAGAGCCTTGATAAGAAGGACTCGATCCTCGTGCCCCAACACGTGCAGAGGAAGATGGCGCCTTTCTGGATGCACCTTCGCCGCGCGGGCCTCATGACCGAGCGCAAACTCAATACGCTCATGAGGACGCAGATCTCCGAGAGAATGCTGAAGTCGATCGTCGGGCGCCAGCTGACCGAGACGAGCCAGGAGTGCAAGCTCATCGCCGCGGTCCTCGAGGCAACCTACACGGGCGTCAAGGTCGTGCCGGTGAAGGCCGGGGTCGCCAGCTCGGTCAGGAGGCGCGCGGGAATCCCGAGAAGCCGAAAAGCAAATCGCTACTACCACGCCCACGATGCCCTCATCGCCCTCACGACCGGCAGGTTCATCGAGACGAGGGCGCCCATATGGTCGAACAACAGGGCCTTCTACGAGCGCACCATGCGCGATATCGAGGCACAGGAGCGCCGGGGCGGGGCGGACTCCGAGCTCGACTTCTTCTCAGGCGGGTTCTTCCGCGACCTCGTGGACTATGACACGGCCGAAGTGCTGTGGGATTCCGATTTCGAGCGCGAGAGGCTCATCCGCGCCTGCTCCTGGAAGAACCTGCGCGTGACGTTTGCCCCCTACGAGGAAGGCGGCGCCTTCTGGAAGCAGACCGTCTACTCCCCGCGCGACTCCAAGACGAAGCTCATCCCCGTGAAGGGCGACCGTGATGCTGCCCTGTTCGGCGGCTACTCAGCCCAGACGTTCGCCTATTTCATGATCTACGAGACCGAGGGCAAGAAGGGAAACCTGTTCAGGTTCGCCCCCGTGCCCACCTCCATCGCATCCAAGGCGACCGATTCGCTCACCGAGCTCTATGCGCGCTCGCTGTGCCGTGAATCCGGTGAGAGATTCGTCCGCGTCGTGCGCGACAGGATCCTTAAGGAAACAGTGTACGAGGCATATGGGGAGCGCTTCAGGGTCAAGGGGCTGAAGACCGCCGGCCCCGTGCGCCAGCTCGCCCTCGACGCAGCCGACACCCGACTGCTCAGGATCGTCGAGCGCATGGTCGACGGCGAGCAGCCGAGCCCCAGGCGTGATCTTGAATCCGATGCCAAGGTTCTCTGCCGGCTGTGGGCACGCCTTCTCGCGCTCGCTCCGGCAAACTTCCCCCGCGTCTCCAAGGTGCTCAAGCTGGGTGCCCTGAAGACGCCGGAGGAGGTGTTCGCCGATACGGAAGCGGACGATCTCGCTAAGACCGTCCGCGCGGTAGCGGAGTCCGAGGTCCAGGTCGTGGAGCTCCTCTCGGGAATCAGGGGCACCGCCGACGTGAGGCCCCTCGGCGGCAGCGCGTTCGCGGGTACGCTCTCGATGACCTTCGATAAGATCATCAACGACCCCAAGGCCGGTTTCGCTATCGTTGACATTTCGGCGGCGGGCCTCCACGAGAGGGTATCCACCCTTGGGTAAGACACTCTTTTTGGAGAACGCCCGGAAACTGCGCTATGAGGCGGGATGGGTCGCCGTTCACCGTGACGGCGACCCCCGGCCCGTCCTTTTGCGCGCCGACGAGCTCGACTGCATCGTTGTCGACGGGAAGGCCGCGTTCATATCGACCTACCTGCTCGATGAGCTCGCGGCAAGGGGCTGCAGCGTCATTTTCACCGATAGCCGGCATATGCCGGCATCAATCCTGATGCCGCTAACGGCAGCGACGATCGATACGAACGGCAAAGTCCTCTCACAGATGTCCTGGGGCGCCTGGCCGCGCAAGATGCTGTGGAAGAGGATCATCGAGTGCAAGCTGGAAAACCAGGCCTCTGTCCTCGAAGGATCAGGCCACGACCTGGAGGCAGAGCTGCTTGCATCCTATGCGGGAGAGGTCCGCGCCGGCGACTCGACCGGGCGCGAGGCCGCGGGTGCGCGCCGCTATTTCAAAGCGCTGTTCGGCGACGGTTTCGTGCGGGTACCGCACGCGGATGCAACCAATAGCGCCCTCGACTACGGTTATTCCATCCTGCTCTCGCATACAGCGTGCAGGATCGCGGCGAAGGGCTACCTCAACCAGGTGGGAATCCACCACCACTCCAAGACGAACCCCTACAACCTCGCCTGCGACCTCGTGGAGCCGTTCAGGCCCCTGGTCGATCGGAAAGTCGAGCTGGAGCGCCCCCGCGATCTCTCGCCTTCTGTGAAAAGGCTCCTTGCGTCCACACTCGCGGACAGGATTCCCTATGGCCATGGGAGCTACCGGGTGTCGGACGCCATCGACCTATGGGTCGACGGATGCCTTCGTGTGATGGAGGGGGCTGGCGATGCAGATGAGATCTCGGCGCCAGGAACGCCTTGATGGGGAACGGGGGAGGATAAGGTTCATGAGGATAGTCGTAATGTATGACCTACCCGTGGCCGATGCCCAGGACCGTCATGAGTACTCGAGGTTCAGGCAGTTTCTTGTCGGGGATGGCTATACGAGGCTGCAGAATTCCGTCTACACCCGCCTGGCGGTCGATACCAAGAATGCCGAGGCTGCCATCTCTAGGCTCAAGGCCAGCCTTCCAGAAGCGGGGCTGGTGCAGGTGCTCAGGGTATCCGAGGCCTCCTTTTGCTCAATGCTCACGCTATGTGGAAGCCCGTCTGACGAGGGGCATTTTGTTACCGGAGAGGACTTTATCGTCTTATGATCGTCAAGCTCGAAACGGTAGGGGAGACAATCGATTTTCCGGACGGACTTGGAGTCATATCCTTCGATGAGTTCGACGAGCTATCTCGATGCGCCGAATCGCTTTTGGGAGAAGGGGAACCCGGAATCGCCCTATACCGAGGGGAACGAAAGCTCAAACCGAAGGATATCGTCCTTATCGACAGCCTGATCGAGCTCCCATTCGATGACCGGAGGTTAACCGGCGCCTATACGTCAAGGATGGCGTCTGAGATCGAGGCCTGTGAGCCTTTGGCAACCAAAGCGCATGAGATCAGGGCGTGTATCGAGATGTTGATCGCGGAATTGGGGTATTCCCTTCGAACGGATTTGATAGGGAACACGGAACGGGATATCAAATCGTTCGCCAAATGGCTTTCGCTGTCACCCCGCCGCGAGCCGGCCAATACCCTGCAAAGAAAATTCTTCTCCTTCATGGATTACGTTTGCGATACGAGGCTGAATCCGTCAATTGCTGTAATCGCCCTCATCGACAAGCTAAATCCGACCGAGGTCTTGGAATTAACTCGAAAGGCGCGCCATGAGGGCCTGGAAATGTTGTTTCTCGAATACCGGGAGGTAGACACTGCCAATCTCGAGATCCCAGTGTGGCATATAGATAGAGATCGGGTCCTCTTCTCCCGTAACGTCTAAACCGTTAAACTGGTGCGTGCACCTTGAAATCTCAAATAAGGCTTATTGCTTGATAGCACGGTTTTCCGATGATCCGGTAGCTGTCAGGTTTTTCCAGAACTCACACAACCATCCTGTTTCCGGGCGGAAATAGGATGGTTTCCCAAAATCGTCGGAACCTTTTCTTTCTTCTAATCAACTTTTTAGCTTCAGTAGCTGCTCTTATACGGACTTGCCAGTCGATGTCAATTCTTCGGCTTCGCAGGTACCGCGCTTCGAGTAGTTACTTACCTTCGAATATTTGAAATCAATCATGCAAAGCGGCTTCGCAGGTACCGCGCTTCGAGTAGTTACTTACCCGACGCCGCCGACGGTCTGGTGAAGCCGATGCTTCGCAGGTACCGCGCTTCGAGTAGTTACTTACCGTCGTCGAACGGAGATTGCCATGCCGACCAGCTTCGCAGGTACCGCGCTTCGAGTAGTTACTTACCAGGTATGTCCATGTGAGTTCAAAAGAAAAAGCTTCGCAGGTACCGCGCTTCGAGTAGTTACTTACCACCGAGGAAACTGTGATGGGGGGGGGTTCCTGCTTCGCAGGTACCGCGCTTCGAGTAGTTACTTACCTGAATTGGCCATGACTCGCATCTATTATGGGCTTCGTAGGTACCGCGCTTCGAGCAGCTACTTACCGGGCGCGGCGGGCGGTGTCTGAAGAATAGAGCTTCGTAGGTACCGCGCTTCGAGCAGCTACTTACCCGCCTTTGCGTGGTGGCATTTGCCGGCGGCGCTTCGTAGGTACCGCGCTTCGAGCAGCTACTTACCCGAGCAGACCTCTGGCATGACCTTCGATACGCTTCGTAGGTACCGCGCTTCGAGCAGCTACTTACCGGAATGCCTATGGCATTGCAGGACGTATGTGCTTCGTAGGTACCGCGCTTCGAGCAGCTACTTACCAAGGGCTCCATTTTTATGGCCAAGGAAGAGGCTTCGTAGGTACCGCGCTTCGAGCAGCTACTTACCGTCGGCTACATAATCGCCAACGGTTTCACGGCTTCGTAGGTACCGCGCTTCGAGCAGCTACTTACCGGAATGCCTATGGCATTGCAGGACGTATGTGCTTCGTAGGTACCGCGCTTCGAGCAGCTACTTACCTGGCATGTCTGAGGACAAACGCGGGCTCTTGCTTCGTAGGTACCGCGCTTCGAGCAGCTACTTACCCCGCTGCGCGCTCGTTTCACTCGCTTGCCGGCTTCGTAGGTACCGCGCTTCGAGCAGCTACTTACCGGAGCAGCTCCCGCCCCGTAACACATACACGCTTCGTAGGTACCGCGCTTCGAGCAGCTACTTACCTTCGGCTAGGTCGACGTCGCGTCCAGTGATGCTTCGTAGGTACCGCGCTTCGAGCAGCTACTTACCTCTGTCGCTCCCTCCCCATCAGCTATAGCTGCTTCGTAGGTACCGCGCTTCGAGCAGCTACTTACCTTTGTTGCACAAAAAGGTACAGGTTTTTGTGCTTCGTAGGTACCGCGCTTCGAGCTGCTACTTACCAGGTTGGTTCTGCGTATGCCGCCAAGGAGCGCTTCGTAGGTACCGCGCTTCGAGCAGCTACTTACCTTTGGATGCGACCAAAGGTGTCTTCAAGACGCTTCGTAGGTACCGCGCTTCGAGCTGCTACTTACCCATGAGTTTATGGGGCGCGTGTCGTATTCTGCTTCGTAGGTACCGCACTTCGAGCTGCTACTTACCTGTGACGTCAAGGCTGCGGACGTGGTGCGTGCTTCGTAGGTACCGCGCTTCGAGCTGCCACTTACCGTCTTCAAGCGATTGGCGGCTGCAACATGTTGCTTCGTAGGTACCGTGCTTCGAGCAGCTACTTACCATCCGGCTGCGACGTTCCCACCGTAGGATGGCTTCGCAGGGACCGCGCTTCGACTAGTTTCTTGCCACAGAGCCGCCATATGGCGCAATGATTTACGCTTCACAGGTATCGCGCTTCGAGCAGCTACCTACCTTCGCGCTTAATTCTGCCTACATAAGGCCTACTTCGCAGGGACTGCACTTCGGGCAGCTACTTACTCTGGCCGGCAAAAAACCCAAGAGTCCATAAAACTTTGCAGGTACCGCGCTTCGGACAGCTACTTACCCTACTTTGCATCATTCTCAGGATGGATATTGCTTCGTGGGTACCGCGCCTCGAGCAGCTACTTACCGCAAAACTTTGTTCGCATCCACGCACACAGGCTTCGCAAGTATGGCGTTTCGAGAGACTACTCACTAAGCATAAATATGGACTTTCCCACTCTTATGCTTCGCAGACACCGCACTTCGAGCAGATACTTATATCACAAGGCAGTCAAAGCCATGGGCGTACATGTTTTGCAGGTATCGTATTTCGGGCAATTGCTTTACAGGCGCGGGAATTAGCCGACACACCTAATGGCTTCGAAGGTTCTTAGATCGCTGCGATTCACAGCTTCGCCCTGGTTGATTGCCGTCTTTCGCGCAATCCGATACGGCTCTCGTGGCAACTTCTTCGCGACCACTTCGGTTTCGTAGGTCATCCATTGCCACAACCCCAGGTCGAATGGATAGGCGTTTCAATCAAAATAGTGTCACCGCTTGGCACCAAATTAGCCTTATTTTGAGCAAACACGACTACAAAATTAAATATGAGTACCTATGCCTATATCGAGGAGGCTCCCGTGTCTTTTGGCGTCAGATTGGCGACCACATTAGCCGTCGGTTGCGGCTTTTGGTGCGCCTCCCATCTTTACCAACGCTGGCGCTACGCTGCACTGGAGCATGAAGACAAGACCATGCTCCAAGCACAGCCCGGGGATACCGATAGGGATAAATGGATAGACGCCGTGAAGAGGGAGGCCGTTAACTACGGCGTCAGCCCCTCAACACTAATTTCTCTGGGTAGCGCAGGAGATATCGATGCGGAGATGTCCCAGCTTGGAGACACCGGAACGTACGCACGCCGCCACAACCCACCGCTTGCCTCGGAAATCGTTTTTGTCTACCCCTATCTGCTTGCAGCTTGGACTGGATCGCTCATCTCGATTCCCTATGCCGTCTTCCTGGCAGCCTCCGTGGCACTTGGCCAGGAGGATATGAGATTCAGGCTCGCGCCGGTGCCCATGCTGTTCCTCTTTGCGGCCTCGGGCGCCGTGTCGTCCCCCTGGGGACCATATGCGTGGGCGGTATTTACCATTCCCTGCGCTGCAGTATTCGCGCTGATCTCCTTTGCCTTGAAGCGTATCGGGGGCATCTCCTGGCACGCCGGCGACTATCTCACGCTTGCCGTCGCCCTTATGGCGGCGCTATCCGTCGGGACCGTGTTCGAGTTTCTCGCTATCCACCTTGCATGCGCATGCGCCCTGGAACTCGCTATCAGATCCATCCCGGCCTGTGCTCGCCTCAAAGACAACGTCCCCTATAACGCCGTGCTGTCGGTAAGTCTGGTCGGGGCGACGCTAATCGCAATCTTGAAAGGTAATCTGCTATGAGGTCAAGACCAACAGAACTCAGGGCGGTCATGGTGACCCAACTCTTCCTTCTACTCCCCATCATGATCGCAATGCTCGCACTCGTCGTGGATTGCGCGAACCTGAGCCGATGCAAGGCCCTCGCATCGGCGGCCGCATCCGAGGGGGCGCGCTACGCCGCAGCGAACCCCGATAAGAATGATTCTGAAGTCGAATCATACGTAAGGGGCACTATCGGTCTCGATAGCAGCTGCACTGTGGATATCGAGCGCGGCGCGCTTTCGTCCAAAGGCGTGAAGCTAAGGGTTGGGGACAAGTCCAGGGACTCTTCAATAGAGCGCAAGTCCGTCACGGTCAATGTCCAGATTCCATGCCGTCGCGTATTCACCCTGGCCGTCTTCGATGGCCTTGCGGAAATTGAGCCCGAGTCATCCTCGGCAACGGCAATCTCATCGGAGGTCAAGTGATGGTGCGTAACAGAAGGTCGCTCGAGGCGCTCATCTCCACTGAATTCATCTTCGTATTCCCGATAGCGCTCACCGTCGTCCTCGCCATATTGGGCTTCGGGTTCACGGGCTACCAGCGAGCCAGGATTGATTACTCCCTCGCACATCTCGCGGACCGACTTCCCGCAGGCTGGGATTCTATGGACGCCGACACGCTCGTGAAGAAGCTCGTAAGCGCATCGGCCGACATTGACCCAAGCTGTCTCACGGTAAAGAACGCCTCGGTCAACATCGATTCCGATGAGAACCTCGGCCACGGAAACGCCGTCGCAGGTGATTTGGGCACCGAGAACCTCAGGACCGAGGACAGGACCGTAACGGTGTCGGCTGAAATCACGTACGACTACCCGGCGCCCTACAACGTGTTCGGAAAGAGATCCGTCCGAAACATCACGCGTTCCTACATCAGCTATTCCGACTGGGAGGTCATCTAGATGAAGTGCCACGCACTCAGGGGAGGGGGAGCCCGCGCGCAGCTCACATCCTTTTTCGTCGTGATGCTCATCCCCCTATCCCTCCTCATAGCGCTCGCCGTAGACCTGGGAGGAGCGCTCGCATATAGGACCTGGCAGGGGTCGCTTCTCGAGAGCACGAGACAGTCTTGCTTTGGTGAGGCCAATGCCGTCAAATACGCCGAGAACCCGGGGGATGAGGCGCGCTCCGAGGTTCTCGAGATGCTCAAGGCCAACGGTTACACCGGAAAGGCCATGGTCTATTACGTAGAGGCCCCTGAAAGCCTTTGCGGGGCAGCCGATCGCTACGCCGGCGTCTATGTGGTCCTTGAGGGGACCTGGCCGTCGGCTTTCGCGCGATTTGCCGGCATAGATGAGCTCAAGGTGCGCTCGGACGCCGTCTGGACCCTACATCCCTATTCATCTACGACGGTATGGCGACCGTCCGACACCGGTAACGGATGGTGCGAGTACACGATCGACAAGGAAGGCAGCGTTTCGACGAAAACGGGGGCATGCTCACTCGACGATGCGCCCGAAATTCTCTCCAAGGCCGTGAGGGACATGCTTCCCTGATCGACGGGCGGCAACCGTCAGCCAACACGCTACAGCACGCCATATTGTCACCCAATGGCACCAAATCGCCCTGCGCAGACGGCCGCGCGGGGCGATTCTTTATATGTCGGAATAGCACGGCAGGCCGAAGAGCCCTCGAGCCCGATGTGCGACCCGATGCGCCAGAGACTGGTCTGCTCAACCAAAAAGGCTTTCGAGATGGTTTGTGCGGCGGCAGAGAAAGTGCGGCCAGTATCACCTGGCACTGGAGAGCGAACCATTTTCCACCGCTCGCGTTTAAGGGACTCCTAGGTCCCAGGAAGGAATCTTAAAGATGAAAAAACGGACCCAGGAGGAAATAAGGGCAGAAATCGCCCAAGTCGAGTCGGAAATGCGCACGGCCATCGACTCCGGGCGCATGCGCAGCGTCGAACGACTCCGCGGTCGCAAGCAGGCGCTCGGCCATGAGCTGGAGCGCGCAATGGCACAGGAGGCCTCCGCGGGGGCGACGGTATCGGCCCCCGCGGCCCCCGCGCCCGCACAGGGCGGCCAGAGGACCACGTCGACGGCAGGCGCCGCGACCGCTCGCAGGCAGCGCGGTCCGGCAGCCGGGGGAACACGTAAGGACCGAAGGCTCGCCGCCGTCGCCGGCGTGGCGATCGCCGTTGCAGTCGTGACGGTCGGTTTCTCGGGCTGGCGATGGACTCAGGCGCAGGGCGAGCTCGCGCATCTCGAGAAGTCGACCGTCAAGGTAGTCACCGTCACGCGCGATGTCGCCCCCGGCGAAGTCATCACTTCGGCAGACCTTACGGTCGCAAGCGTGCCCACGGCGTTTGCGCCCAAGGACGCGGCGAAGAAGGTATCCGATGTGGCGGGCCGCCAGTCCGTGACGCAGCAGACCTTGGGGACCGCAGTTTCCCTCTCCTCCGTATCAGGCTCGAAGAAACCCGCTTCCATCACCACCGCCGTAACCGAGGGCCACGTTGCCTATACCGTCGCACTCGACAGCTCAACGGGCCTTTCCCCGCTGCTCTCGGTCGGTGACAAGGTCGATGTTCTCGCGAGCGTGAACGACGGCCAGGTCGTGAGCACCGTGCGCGTGGCCGACTCCATTCGCGTACTGGCGCTGGACGGCAACCTCTCGGGCTCCAAGTCAGACGGTTACTCCAACGTCACAATCGAGGTAACTGAGGACCAGGCCCTCGCCCTTTCGAGCGCGAGCGGCATCCGACTCGTGGCCCTTCCCGAGACGGGGGAGGCGCAAAATGCTGAATAGCGATCTGCTCGGCATCGAACGCGAGGCCGTCCGCCAGGCGACGGGGATCCTGACTGCCGCCAACGATGCCTCCGAGAGCGATGTGCAGCGCGACTCGCGCGCTCGCGACCTCCTTGCCGAGATTATAGATTCCAGTCCCGAAGGGTCGCGTCTGGACGACGACTCCTTTGATGCCGTGATCCAGGCCGGGCTCAACGACCTGTATTACCTGGGGCCCATCGAGGAGCTGCTACCGGATACGTCGATCTCCGAAATCATGGTGAACGCCCCGGACGATGTGTGGGTTGAGCGTGCCGGACTACTTCAGAGGGTCCCCGTCGCCTTCGAAGACGACGACCACGTCAAGTTCATCATCAATCGCATAGCTTCAGCCGACGGTCGCCGTTGCGACGAGGCGCAGCCGCTGTGCGACTGCATCCTGAACCGCCCCGGTGCGATATTCAACGGCTCCCGTGTCGCGGCGACCGCAAAGGGCATCGCCGTCGACCACAACATTCTCAACATCCGTAAGTTTCGACCGGATGCGGTGGAGCCAGAGGACCTCATGGCACTCGGCACCTTCGACCAGCGCATGCTCGAGTTCATGGAGGCGATCGTACTCGGCCGAATGAACGTCGTCATCGCAGGCGGCACCGGCTCGGGCAAGACGACGCTCCTCAACGCCTGTTCGTCCTTCATCCCGGACAACCAGCGCATCGTAACGATCGAGGACGCGCCGGAGCTGCGCCTCCAGAAGCCCCATGTCGTACGCAAGACGGCTCGCCGACCCAATATCGAGGGCGAGGGCGAGATCACCATCCGGCAGCTCGTAATACACGCGCTGCGCGAGCGCCCCGACCGAATCGTCGTCGGCGAGTGCCGCGGCGGCGAGGCGTTCGACATGATCCAGGCGATGATGACGGGACACGAGGGCTCGCTCACGACCGTCCACTCCTCCAACGCGCGCGAGGCCATGACCCGCCTGCGCTCGATGATCCAGCAGACCGGAACCGAGATGCGAAGCGAGCAGATCATGGAGCTCATCGCCTCGGCCATCGACTTCGTCATCTTCGTCAACCGCTACGATATCGACGGCTCGCGCAAGATCACCGAGATCGCCGAGGTCCAGGGCATGCAGGGCGACGTCATCACCATGGGCACCATCATGCGTTTCGAGCAAACGGGATTTTCCGAGGACGGCAAGGTGCTTGGAGAGTTCATGCCCACCGGAGAGCGCATCACCCCGGCACATCGCGAGAAGCTCTTCGCGCGCGGCGTGTACATCGATGACGATTTCTGGTTCCGTCGATGAGCGGGCAGATTTCCCCGGCAGCCCTCCTTCCCGCGCTGCCGGCGGTGCTGATGGGAATAATCCTGTTCCTGACGGCAAGAAAGCTTCGCATCGAGCGTGAGCAGTCAGAAGCAGGGCCCCTTCCGGAAAATCCATCCGACAAAGATGGGGGAAACCGCCTTGCCGGCGCCCTGCGACGCGTGTGCCAGGGCGCGGCGCCCCAGCTCTCCACCACCGAGGCGGCACAGCTATGGGCGGTAATCGCATTCGCGCCTTCGGTCTTTATCCTTGCAATGGGCTCGACAGCGGGAGCGGTCGCCGCGCTCCCACTCGGAATCGCTGCCTTCCCGATCTGGGTGAAGTCGAAGCGCGGGGCCGAGCAGGGTCTTTTCGAGGAGCAGCTCGGACAGGCGATGCCGCTTATCGCATCGAACCTTCGAACGGGAGCCTCGATCGCGCAATCGGTGGCACCGGTCGCAGAGCACATGGATGAGCCCCTGAAGTCCGAGTTCGCCATCCTCGAGCGCGACCTTAGAAACGGACGCCCCATCGACCAGGCACTCGACGATATGGCAATAAGGACCAAAAGCTCCAACCTCAGGCTCTATTCAACGGCCGTATCGGTATCGCAGCAGACCGGCGGCTCGCTTTCCGAGATCACGGAGCGTGTCGGCGAGGCCATCCGGGCAAAGGTCAAGGCGAAGCGCTCGGCCGAGGCCAAGACCTCCTCGGCACGGTTCGAGGCGAAGATTGTCGGCTTCGCACCGGTCGTCATGCTGCTGCTCATGTCGGTTGCCTCGGAAATGCACCGGCAGTTCTTCATGACGCCTGCGGGGTGGGCGTGCCTGGGCGTTGGCATAGCGCTCGATATCATCGGTTTCATGGTGCTGAAGCAAATTAGCAACATCAGGTACGACTAGGGGAGCTCAGATGTTCGAATCAATAACAACTGGCTTCATTATCATCCTCATCGGAATCGCCGCGGGCCTCGGAGTGGACATCGCCCTCAAACGCGTCTTCGGCCTAGAGCAGCCTGCGGAAGAGGACGCCTCCCCGGCGCTTCCCGGAATCGCCGACAAGCTTTCCAACGTTGTCTCCAGGCTCGCTCCCATTTCGCGCACCGTAATGGACTCGACGCGCGACTCCCTCGACCGCGCCGGATCCACCATGCAGCCGGCGACCTTCTGGGCCTTCCGCGTCGCGAGCGCTGCGGGATTCACGGCGGCGGGACTCGTCGCGTCGCTTTTCGTCGGCGGGGCAAAGGGTTTAGGCATTTTCGCCGCGCTGGCGCTCACGGGAATCGCCATCCCGCAGCTGTGGCTTTTGAATGAGCGCGCAAAATGGCGCGACGAGCTCGACCGACAGCTTCCCGACGCCCTCGATCTGCTCGCAATCTGCATGTCGGCGGGCTCATCTATCGATTTCGCCCTGCACACGGTCGGCAGCAAGATGGACGGCGCCATCGCGCAGGGCTTCGAGCGAGTGGCCAACGAGGCCAGCTTCTCATCGCGAACCGAGGCACTCCTTCGCTTCGCAGAGCGAGCCCGCGTGCCGTCCCTCACGATCTTCGCGGCCTCGTTTGCGCAATCCGAGCGCGCGGGCGGATCTCTCGTCGACATCATCCGCGACCAGGCGGAGACGGTTCGCGAGCAACGGCGCCTGAAGGTCGAGTCGGAGATCGAGAAGCTCGGTACCAAGATGCTCTTCCCGATCATCCTGTTTATCCTTCCGGTGTTTCTGATCGTCGTCCTCGCCCCCGTGTTGGCCCAGATCGCGCAGACGTTCACCTCTCTCATGTAGGAGACGGCCCATGAGCTTCGAATACGATATCCCCTGCGTGGCCACCACCCGGTCCGGCGCCGAGGTCCCGATTTCCCTCAAGATCGCCAAGTCCTTCAGGGACAAGGCGATCGGGTATATGGGCGCCAAGTCAATCGGCAAATCCACCGGCATGGTCTACGCAAGGGGCAGGTCGCTCCATACCCTGTTCATGCGCGTCCCGATTGATGTCTGCTGGATTGGCCGTTTCGACCCCTCAGATCAGTCCTGGCCGGTAGTCTCGCTCGATGCCTCAGTCGCCCCCTGGCGCATCCTTTTCGCACCGCGGGGGGCTGTGGGCGGCATCGAGGTCGCACCCGGGACGTTCACCGAGTCGGACCGCCCGATCTCTATCAGGAGACTCGATTGAACCAAATTAAGGTAGCGAAGATCGTACGCTGTGCCTCAGCGGCGCTCGCCGTCATCCTGTCAATGGCCGTTGTGGCCTTGATTCCCACCATCAGGTCGGCGGGGACGCTTGATACGGACGGATGGTTCCTTCTGGCCTCGGGGCGCGTGGTCGTCGAATCAGGCGTCCCGAGCACGAACCCATTCACCGCAATCGCCGGCCAGGGTATCGTGCTCCAGCAGTGGCTGCACGATGTGTGGCTCTACCTGTGTTGGAGGGCCGCGGGCTATGCGGGCGTCGCCGTCTCCGTGGCGATACCTGCCGCGCTCGCCCTGTGGGCCTATACCGGCACCGTTTCCAGGCTGGCGCAAAACCCACGCTACCCCTGGGCACCGTTGCTGATCGGTGCGCTCGGCTTTACCCTCATGGCCTCGTATCTGTCCATCCGTCCGTCCCTTTGGACGGCAGCGCTGCTGTTTGTCGCAATCTCCCTGTGCTTGGAGTGGCGGCGAGGCGCCGATAAGCGTTTGCTACTTGGGCTTCCCGTAGTATCGCTGCTGTCGGTGAATCTGCAGGCTGCGCTTTGGCCCTTGCCGGCCGCCGCCGCAGCGTGCTTCCTGCTTCCGGAAGAGGGCGAGTTCGAGCCGAGCAATGCATGCGAGGCACTCCGCGCGTGGTCACAGTCCAGACTGCCCCTGCTTGCGGCGATTGCCGGAATGGCAGCGGAATCCCTTGTCAACCCGTATGCAATCGACGGCTCGCTCTATGTGCTCCGCTCACTAGGTGCAGCATCGTACGGTGGGGTCATCCTCGAGCTGAAGCCGGTGTGGGCGATGCCGGCGGCAGCCCTGTTCTGGTGCGTTTCGATCCTCGCGGCAACCATATCGTGCGCCCTCGCGCGCCGGTTCCCGCCCAGATGGCTTCTGGCTTTTTGGCTGGCGTCCGCAATTGCCGGGGCGCTCGCCGTCAGGTGCCTCTGGATAACGTGGACCGTCTCGTTTCTGATCGTCGCGGTATCTGCCGGGCGCAAGGACGAACTCGAGCCCCAAATATATCGTTTGCTCATTGCAGGCAGGATGGCCTTGAGCCTTGTCATGGCGCTCTCCGTCATCAACAGCGGACTTCACTCAATCGAGCCCGAGACAAGCGGAGTGGAATCCGGTTGGTGCGGTATCGATGCGGATATGGGGCAGATCGTCGAGGCCCTGGGCGACAACCCCGGTCGCATATGGTCCGAGGACGCCGCCGTGATGAATTACCTCGAATGGGCCGAGGTGCCCGTGACATACGATATGCGGCCTGAGATCTGGTCTGAGGCAATCGCCGGGGACGGCGCGGCCAATGACTACCGACTCTACGTTGACAGCCTGGAAGGCGGCTTTGGGCGCCTAAGGGAGGACGGCTGGGCATGGGCAATCGTGATGGACTCCCATGGGAAACGCCTGGAGAAAGCCTGTCCCGGCGCCGAGAAGACGGCGAGCGGCAGGGGATACGCGCTCTATCGGTTGTGATATGAAATGGATTGATGGGTGATAACGTATGGGTAGCGTCAACGTCGGCAGGAGGGCCGTCCTGGCAGGTATCGGCTCGATGGCCCTCATGGGATGCGGCTGCGCCAAGAAGTCGGATAAATCGGACGACTCGAAGAAGAAAAAGAAATCCGAGAAGAGCGAGGACGAGGCGTTCTCCTTCGGAGGCATAGGGGACACGGGCTCATCCGATGCCTCCAGGGGGCTTACGGTCGATGGCGTCTACAAGAGGGTCGTCACGGACTCGAGGGGCAAGGAGTATCGATTCCTGCTCGTCAGCATGACATTCGAGAACAACCTCGACCATGACGGACGGGCACCGGTGTCCTACGTCTCGTGCTACCAAAACGGCGTGAAGCTGTCCCATTGCACGAAATACAGCGACCCGAATGCCTCGAAGACACTCGAGCCCGGCTACTCGATTTCAGTCTGCACCGCATTTCTGCTGGAAGACGAAGGCCAACCCGTAAAGGTGAAGATCAAGTCATCGAATTCATCGGATTACGTCTACGAGAACACCTACCCGATCTCGCATCTGGATTATGAGGCCCTCTAGGAGTCCTCTCCTGCGCGCACGATGTAATAGCCATCACCGTCCTTGACGATGAAACGGTGGACCGGTCTGCCCTTCCACTCGATCTCCACGCTCCAGATACGGGCGAGAGAGCCCGTCTTGCGCCCGGGGCAGGGGACAGATGCGCCCGTGGAGCGGACCTGGAATCTACGACCGTCGGAAAGCTCAATCCATCTGAACTTCGGCTCCCTACCGGGCCTCTCCACGACGCTGACCGTAACGGGAGTCATTTTCGCTCCAAAAGATTCTCATGGCCATGGGGGATTAGAGAGTTGCCCAGCGAGCGCATCTGCGCACTCATGGCTATTCCGGTCTAAATACGGGCATTGCGCGGGCGGGTGCCGGGACAACCCTTTCCGCTGGCTCCGGCTCGCTCTTAAGCTCAGCCTTCCTCGGATTGCCATAGAAGTCGCCGACAACCCACGGCTCGTTAACGCCCAGATGCTCCTCGAGCATCGGCGCGACACGCTGATCCCATATCTCGAGATCGGTATCGAATACCTCACGCGCCTTTTTGAGAATCGAGTCACGGTACTGGGCGGGAACCCCTTCCGAGATGAAGCCCGCCTCATTCATTTTGCGAATGAAATCAGGGGAAGACCCCGAATCTAGAACTAGTCTAATTTTCTCTTTGGCAGAGACATCCTTCCTATAGGTGGTGTCTAGCATGTCCTCAGCATAATCCGGGCTAAAGGTCGTAAGGCCATGTGTTTTGGAAAGATGGCAGAGGGCTCGCAATTCTGACCCCTTGCCTACAATAGTGGCTCTTTCATCAAAAAGGCGATGGGGCAACCTGCAATCACCAGGATAATTACCTGCGTAGTGTTTAATATAGTCGAGACTCTTCCGAGATAAACTACCGAAGCATAGGGCGTTATCTGGCAAACAAATCTCGATTCCCTGTGTTTTTAGGGCGCATGCAAGAATGGGAAACTCCAAAAGCAAACAATCGAAGCCACGCGGTAGCGGGTGATCAGTTTTAGATTCCTTTTTATTCTTGCGGAACGATAGGTTCGCCCTGGTGAAATCGACGGTCACCAGATAACCTGTACTGTCATTCATTCCGCAAAAGGCCGTTAGTGTTTCAAGAACATCTTTCTCCACCATGGCTTCAGTCTTAATGGAAACATCGTTTGCGAATCTCAATGTCTCTGGGCATTTCTCATCTTTTTTGACCGTTACCATACCAACAGCAAAGTCATCGAAATTCGGTCTGGATTCGTTGGGCATATCGTCTTTTGGCATTTTCGGAACCAACGGGACAAAAATGCTAGTAGTTTTCTTAACCATAACCGTTTAGCCCTTTCTTCCAGGGATTTCCATGAGATTAGAATCCCACTACCGAGGCTCTTGCGTGTGGTCGTTTGGTGCCATCTGGTGACACTTCAGTCTGTATCGCGAAGGCTTCAAAACATCCGGCATGTACGCTATGAGATATGAGACAATAGAACACACGTTCGTTAGTAATTGGCATAAGGAGTCGGCGTGGGGAAGAAGTCAATCAGGCTCGTGACAGCACTGGTCGAGTGCCGGCCAGACGGAGAGTACGTACCGTGGGGAATCAAATGGTACGACGGCAGGATCTTCCCCTTCGCAGAGGTCGGTTGGCACGAACCCCGGTCATGGGTGATGGGGGAGGGCCGTGTGTGCGAGAGCTGGCGCGTAAAGATGGGAGACGGTACCCTACGCGACATCTGCCACCACGGCAACAGCTGGTATGTGGTCCATGATCCGGAAAATGACAGACCGGATGAAGGATGGTCTCCGTAACCGAGATATCGTATTGGCAATAGCCGAACTGTGATATGACTCAACTACGTGACAATGTAACTACGCAATAACGCAACTACGGCATAGTGTAACGATGTAATAGAGTGATTGTGTAATGCCGTAACTTCTTAAAATGCAAGTATTCATTAACGTAATTTCGCAGTTATCAGCACCATGATTTTCCATAGCTATCCTGGGTGGCCTCTTTCGTTACAGTTCACATTACATGAACGATGGAAGATCAATACATTTATTGTGCACCTCTGCGGTGATCGATGTGCTAGAATGTAATACACGTTATACGCATGATTGGGAGGTGCGTTATGGCCACTGCTACCGCGGCATTGAGGCTGCCCGAGGACTTAGCAATCAGGTACGACCGTTTGGCGAAATCAACGGGACGCACGAAGACTTTCTACATGACAGAAGCACTCGCCGCCGAGATTGACAGGCTGGAGTACGAGTACGGCTTAATGAAGAAGGTCGAGGATTATAGGGCCGGCAGGCTTGAGACTGTGACGCTCGACGAGCTGGAGGAGAGCCTTGGCTTGGCGGATTGAAGTCGATAAGGATGTCCAGCGATCAATGAGAAAGCTGGACAAGCAGATCGCCAAAAGAATTGTGGCAAAGCTCCATGAGATTTCACAGCTCGAAGACCCGAGGAGCATGGGAAAGGGCTTAACTGAAAATAAGTCTGGTCTATGGCGCTACAGGGTCGGAGACTATCGGATAGTTGTCGATATCGAGGACGATGTTCTCGTCATTCTTGTTGTCGATTTAGACCACCGAAGCAGGGTTTACAGGACTCGCAGGTAGGCTGGTCGACACCGCTAACGCAACGGGGAGGGTTTTTGACCCTCCCCGTTTTTACGCTTGCCAACAGGGGCGGCCGTCGTAGGGCCCGCCGTCTGGATGTCGGTCGTACTCCCGCGGCCCCGTTTTCAGCAGCTCCTTGGCGCGAGCACGGTCGTAGCGCACGTCCCATTTGCTGTAGTAATACCAACTCGAATCGCCGTGGCCATAGGTGACGGGCTTCCATCGCGTGTCGACGATCGGGACGAGCCCCAGGACACACCACCGATAAGCCGTGTTTTCGATGTAGCTGTCCTGCAGGTTGGCCTCGCTGATGGTGTCGATGGTGCCGCCCCAACGGCATAACGTAGCTACGTGATAACGGAACTGTGCAATATCGTAACTATGTAATTTCTGACTAAATGAATTTCCTAACAAACGAAAAGCCCCTGATCAGGGCAGGGGCTTACGGATTTGCGAGCTATTAATGTCGCGTTGAACGCTCTCTCATATCGAGCGATTTCTTAAGGTTTTCCGTACCGGCGACGCTATGGCCCAAAAGGCCATCGAGTCCCGATCTCAGCGCCGCGACATCTGCCGCCGAAGCCCCAGCACGCAGGATCTTCGAGTCGAGCAGCGATTTCATGAAGCGTTCCGGAGTTTTTTCCGAGATGATCGCCTCGACCTCCTTGGAGATTCGGTTCGGATCGCGGTCAACGGGAACCGTCGGCATCTCCTTGGATGAGACGGGGTGCGCCCCGTTGTTCCTGAGCCAATACCTGAACTCGGTATCGACATCCTCGGGAACCTCGACCCTGATCTCGTTAGTTTTCTCATCGATCACGAGGGCGCCGTAAAGCGTGTCGCGCTCGGCGTTTTCGACCAGCCCCTCCAGCTCGAGAATGCCCATGAGAATCGGGAGCTCCATCAGCTTTTCGTGCCCGGCACTGTAACTCCCGATTCCCTTGGCCTCATCGTAACTGCCGGTAAATTCGACGGTATACCCGTTGGACGTAAGCTCCGGCCATCCGAGCGCAAGCGAGGCCTCTACCTCATGCGAGACATGGGCCACGGGAGAGATGCCGCCATATGAGAAGGGCTGAACGAAAACGCCGTCGCGGCCTTTCGGGTCCCTAGTGAGTTTGAAACAGACGTCATGGGGCCTCCTTGGATAGTCGCTGTACCGGGGCGTGTACTGCACGCTAAATAAGGCGACGTAAGGTTTCCCGCTGTCATCCACAAGGTACATATCAGCTCCTCCTAATATTCATTCGCTTGACCGCAGCGTTTTCGTCTAGCTCGATGCCGCGGGCGGTCTTCTGAGCGCGTTCCGCATCGAAGGCCCTGACAAGCGCAGGCGCATACTCTTCCGCTAGCGATGCGGCCTGTAGCTTAAACATACGGGAGATGACCCCGGCATCCTGCTTCGCTTGCTTGCCTGCGAGCGCGATGGCGGCCTCACAGATCTCATTGGTCGTCGGCTCCCTTCCACCGAACTCCGCAAGCTCTTTTTTCACGGTATCCAGCGATCCGCCGTCATTTCTGGCATAGGCGGCGATATAGGCCTGTTTGAGCGCCTCGACCAGTCTCTCGTCAGCCGCAATCCCGGTCTCGGTGCCACCGCCATCTCGATAGTAGGCCGTCGTGGCCCCCTCAATCGATTCGGCGAGACTTTTTCCTACGTTCATCCCGTCTCCGTTCTCATTCAACCTCAATGGGCTCCATAGCATCCAAACGGCTAGCGCCTTTGGAGGCCGACTGTGACTGTCGTTTAAAATCCATGACCGCTCGTGTGGGGATGTGCGCCCCCATCGTGTCCCCCAACACTGACGGGAGACTCCGCAATGGCAGGGCCGTCCTCGTCCTGGTCACCATCTACGCCTGACTCGTCATGGCCTTTTTCAAGCTCCTTCTGCTCCAGCTCGGCAAGCTCGTCCTGCAGCTTATCGAGATTCTCCTCACCGTCCCAGGGCTCGACAACGATTCTCCTGGCCTCATCAAGCTGCTTGTCGGAGCGCTCCATAAGGGCCCTAGCCTGGTCTAGACCGCCCGCCTCTTTCTCGATAATGCCGTCCATCTGCTGCAGCACGGTGTGTGAACCGGAAGTAGCCGACGGCAGCATATGATTCGACCAGTGCGCGTCGGCCGCACCCTTGACCCTAAGGCCGATGAAGGGGTCGTAACGGAAGGTGCCGTCTCGCTCGAGCAGCGTCTGCTCCTTCTTCACGACAATCTCAAGACCGCGAAACTCTCCGATTGCCCTGACTGGGCCGATGGGACAATCTCCGGCAGCCCCTTGAATCATGCCGATCGCGCTAGCTCGATCTAGCGCCGACACACCTCCGACCGAGACCCTTACGATATCTGCACCCTTGTCGAGCTCCCTTTGCCTGTTCGCAGAATCGAGGACATCGTGGTCACGTTCGAGCAACTCGAATCGTCGTCGGTTGCAAGCGGCTGAAGGCTCATAACGAGATTCGATTTGGTGGCGCATGTTTGCCACCATCTCGTCATGAGACTGCTTGAGCATGGACTGTGCCATAATCTCGCTTCTCAGCTCCTGGATCCTCTTGATATCGGGGTTACCCGACGCCACGGCGGCAAGGTCTGAGTAGGAGATTCTCGTCTCATCGATGTCATCCATGCTGCGCACGGACGGCTTATTCGAGAAGACCTGACCGATGAAGCGCTGTTTGTGCTCGACGGTGGAGTAGAGGAAGGAGTCGAACGTTCCCTGGGCGACGTACTTGAAGTCCCTGACGCTCTCGAAAAGGTTTCCCTGGCGCCTGATTCGACCAAGGCGCTGCTCGAAATCGGAAGGCCTCCATGGGCAATCAAGGTTATGAATGGCCGCGAGTCTCGTCTGGACGTTTGTGCCCGTGCCCAGCTTCTCAGTCGAACCCATGAGGACGCGCACCTCGCCCGAACGAACCTTCTCGAACAGTGTTTCTTTCTTCTCCGGATCGTTGCCGGCATCGCTGACGCAAGCAACCTGCTCGGAGGGAATTCCCGCCTCGATGAGGCGTCTCCTCATATCGTCTTGGATATTCCATTTCCCCGAGGCCGGGGTCGAACGGTCGCAAAAGACGAGCTGCGCACCGCGCATGTCGGCCGTCTCCTCCCAGATTTTAAATACCTCGCGTGCGCAAACTTCACATTTGCCGCCCTCCATCGGCTCAAACTCGGGGTGCATCAGCTTCGGGTCGAGTGCGACCTTCATGCCGTCGCCCGTGATCGCAAGCAGATTGTCGTTGCCCTCTGCATTTCCGGCACGGACGCGCTCGCCGCGGATGCCGAGTTTTTTGACTTCCTCGAGCTGCTCAGGCGTGGCGGGCACGGTGATATGGATCTCCTCGCACTCGGGGACCTTGAGGTTCACGGTCTCTTGCGTGACGATGTCCGCAAAGGTTCGGTAAGCGCTCATGAGCTCAGGGAGGTTATGGAACTTCGTGAAGCGCTGTTTCAGCTGGAAGCCGTTGCCCTCAGACTTGATCTCCATCGAGTCCTCTATCGTGCCGAACGTGAACGCCCAAGACGGGAACGATGAAAGGCCCTGCCGCTCGAGGAGCTCGGGTGCAAGATATCGCTGCATGTTGTACAGCTCGCCCATCGTATTGGTGACAGGTGTGCCCGTGGCGAACACGATGTTGCGTCCATGGCCAATCTCACGAAGGTAGGTGCACTTTTCAAGCAAGCTCTCGCTGCGGTTGGACTTCGAGGAAGTCATTCCCGCAATAGCGAGGCCATACGTAGGGAGATTCTTATAGTTATGCGCCTCGTCCACAAACAGATAGTCGAAGCCGATCTCCTCGAACGAAAGCCCTTCGGTCTTCGGAGAAGAATGGAGCTTTGAGAGCTTCTCATTGATTTTCTTAACTTCTTCCTCGAGCTTTTTAACCGAGAAGGTTCCGCCGTTTTCTTGCGCATCTTCTTTGGCCCGCAGGAATTCCATCCTTCGGCGTTTGAGATAGACCTCCTTTCGCTCTTGCGAAAGGTCGAGCATATCGAAGCGCGAACTCGATACGATCACGGCGTCCCAGTCACCGTTTGCCGCGCGGCCGAAGAACTCCCTCGCCGCATCCGCGGAATCCGACTCAGATTTACCCATATAGAGCACCCTCGACCCTGGATAGAGGTAGGCAAAATCCGATGCCCACTGTTCGGTTAGGTGCTTCGGCACGACGACAAGCGGCTTGTTGGCCCGACCGAGACGCCTGGCTTCCATGCACATGGCGATACCCGTATAGGTTTTTCCGGCGCCGACGACATGTGCCACAAGCGTGCCCTCATCTGCCTGCCCAGCTCGCGCGACGGCGGCACGCTGATGCGGCCTCATCTCCACGTCGGGATTCATACCGGGAAAAGTGAGGTATGAGCCGTCATACGTCCTGGGCGCCAATCGGTTGTACCTATCGTTGTAGATTTTGCACAGCACATTTGCCCGATCCGGGTCTGCCCACACCCATTTCTCGAAAGCCGACGAAATCAAGCGCCTCCTGTCCCATGCGGCCTTAGTCCCCTGGGGGTCGGGAATCTTCTTGCCCGTGGACAGGTCGGTCTTGTTCAGCTTCGTCTCGCTGCCGTTGAGGACGGCCGAGATGACCTTGAGCGGCGAATAGCTGCTGATCCCGTATCTGGTCAGCACCTCAAGCGAAAGCTCGGTCGCGTTTCCCGTCAGGCGCCATTTTCCGGTACGGGGCTCATGGGCAACCTCAAATTTCCTCTGCTTTGCCGCAGTCATCTCGCCATCAGTTAACTCGAGCTCCTCCTCGATGAAGCTCATGACGAAGGAGGGGGGAATCCAGGGAGAACCCAGGGTCGCCGCGATCTCTCCGGGACCCAGTTCGCGTGGAAGCACGGCTTTCAGTTTCTCTTCGCAGGTGCGCAGCGCGGCGAGCCTCTCGACATCCGACTCGGTTAGGCCGAAGGCTGCCATATGTCTCTCGCGTCTAGCCCTGTACTCGGCAAGGTCATCTGAGTTGACGAGCTCCTCGTGGGGAATGGGCTGATCGAAGTCGCCCATCCAGTCAACATGGGTAGTCCTCATCACGGCCTTCTCACCAGCCTGGCGATAGCCGAGCGAGATAAGGAATTCGGCCGGCACGGTGTCTGCCTTCATCGCAGCCGCCAAAACACTCGATAGGGGCTCCTGCTCCGACTTCCGGGCAACAGAGATCCCATACGCGCGCGCCAGGTTTTTGATTGGATCGGGAGTCTGATATGTGTTGTCAGCATCGGCACGCCCAAGCGCGACGGCAAGGACATCGGGCCCCACGCGGGGATCGGTGGACAATCGCCAGAGAACCTCCTCCGTGTTCATCCCATCGGTCGCGAAATCTCGTTTACTTGCCAGATATCCGAGCGATCTCTCGACAAGCGCTGCGATGAGGGGGTTCGTTATGGCCGCGTAGCCGTTCCTGCGCTCGGTGGAGATGCGAACCCCCTCATCGAGCTCTCCCAGGGCGGCGATTAACGCCTCTCCGGTCCATGTACTGAATGACCTATCGCGCCAGCTGTCGGGGAGGCTGCCGACATGCGCCGAGGCGATAACGGCACGGTCGGCCGTCAAGGGATGGACGCAGGTATCCCACAGGCCGCTTTTCATGAGAACGCTAACGGCTCTCGCCACCTCCGCACTCGTCTCGGGAGTGCGGACAGGGGGAATCGATACCGACTCGAGCCAGGAGCTTTCCTCGGCGTCGACACGATCGCTCTCTACCTTCTTTTGCATCGAATGGATCGCATCCAGCTTCTCGCCGATATCGCCGGAAAGATATGCCTCGGCGCTCTCGATTCTCGACGTGATCGGATCGCGGACGATGAGGTCGCCGAGCCTTTGCTCGGCCTCGGCGACACTGCAGCCGAGTAGTCGCCCGATGAGCGCCAGATCGACGCCGCCCGTACGGTCATATGAGACGGCCAGGGCATCAGCCGGGGTCTCCGAACGGTCGGGGAGGGGTGCCTGGGGGCGCACAGTGCGCTTTGAGAGGATGTCGGCCTTGCGGACGAAGTTCTTCTTGGTATCCAGCACCTCGAGACTGAAGAGGTTGATGCCGAGCGAGCAGTCGTGATAGCCCTTCATGGTGAGGACTCTGCGGTTCTTCGGATCATTTAGTCGACCGTAGCGCTCAGTGAAGAGGTCGTAGCGGTCGCTGAGGGCCTTAATTCCAGATTCGATTGCAGCATCGGTCGATTTGGGGTCGTGCTCGAGCGAGACAAGCGCTCGAGCGGCATCCCTGAGCTCAAGCATTGCGCGTGCGCGGTCCTCTGCCCCGCGGTCCGCGAGCCGGAAACGCTCGACCGTGTCGCCGTTGCCGTACCAGATCGACCCGCCGTCGCCCAGCGTGAACTCATAGAGCGCCGGATTGGTGGGGACCTGCGCGACCTCGGGAGCGGCAGACCTGCCGGGCATCCCCTCAAATGTATGAGAAATCGCACCGATGGCCTGATTTGCCAGGGACTTCCTAGCGCTATCGGCGATTCCAGCGGCGTCCAGACCACTTATCAATGCATATCCGGGGCCGTATGCGGTCATCTCCGAGCTCTGCTCGCCGACGGCCATGGACGGGTTGGAGGCAAGCAGAGCGTTCACGCGGAAGCCGTCCGCGTTCGTCTCCGTACGGACCCAGGCCGGCGCGTTGTCGTGCGTGATTTCCCGCGCCTCGGCGAGCTTCCTCAGGACGATGAGGTCGCACAGCGCGCTCGTTCCCGCCTGGCTCTCGAAAGTCTCCTTGGGGAGCCGTGCCATGCCGACAAGATCGCACTCGCGGGCAAGGCTTTCACGTGTGGCCTCCCGGGCCTTGTCCATGGTATAGCGGCTCGTCAGCACAGCGACGATACCGCCGGGGCGCACGGCGGCCACGGCCCTCTTGATCATGTAGTCATGAAGCGGAACTCCGTCGATTTTTATCGCGTCCGAGTAGGGGACGTTACCTATGGCGGCATCAAACGACCCCTCGGGGATCTCGCATTTGGCGATATCGGCGGCGACGATCTTATGGTCGGGGCAAAGCACGCGTGCGAGTCCCGCGCTCACTGGGTCGATTTCGACGCCGGTCACATGGACGTCCATACCAACGGGGACACAGCGCATGAAGTTGCCCGTTCCGCAGCCCGGCTCCAGAATCTCGGCCCTGCCCTCGTCACAGATACCGGCATCCCTCAACGTCTCCCAGATAAGTTCAACGACGGGGCGGGGGGTGTAGAAGGCGGTGAGGACCGTCGCGCGCTGATCGGCGAACTCATCCTCACTCAAAAGCTCTTTCAGATCCCGTGATACATCGGCCCAGCCACCGGTCGGGTTTTCGGCAAAGGCGTTCGCGGCACCGCCCCAACCGGAATAGGCCGAGATGGCGCGCGCCTCCTCGAGAGTGGCGTCTCGCCCCTCCTCCATGGTCGCCTTGAGGGCGCGCAGCGCGGCGACATTCAGCCTGGCACGCTCCAGCGGCGAATGACCGGCCTGGATATCAGGGTTCAGGTATTCGGTGTTGTCGTGAGCGGCTAGAGTGTGAGCACCGTCTCGTTGAGGGCGATCTCCTCGGCCATCTTCTGGGCACTGTTGGCCTTGCGGATGTAGTCGTCGTACCGGCACTCGGCCATCGTGATCTGCGCGAACTCCGGTGTCGCCCCGCAGCTCTCCATGCAGCTGTCCTGCAGCTCCGCGAGTCTCGTCAGGTAGTTGTGCTCCACCGCCTTGAGATACTCCTCCGTCTCGCCGGCCACCTCCATCCTGGCCAGATCCTCCGGAGCGTTCTGCTCCATGAAGGAATACCGGAGACCCCTCACGCCCTTGTACGGGTTCTTCAGCACCGACATGCGCTTCCTCCTCGAAATCATCCTTGTGGGCGAACTTGTCGCCTCCCGCTTGGCTTACATAAGATTCCTCTTGCGCCCCGAAGTCAAGGGCCAGGCTTTGCTGCGCTTTTACGTTATCGATTTGTTCTTCGGCGGGCGCCTCATAGATCGATGAATCATCCATCGCGAAAAGGGAGATTTGCCCCTCTGCCGCAACGAAGCGCCTCGACGCTCTCCTGGCCATGGCGCTACGCCCCCTTTCGAGAGTTGTTGCAGGTTCCGCGCGAACCGGAATCGAAGGAGGCGAGCATGCTCTTTAGTCGCTTGGTCGTCATAGTTGCTGACTGGCCGCGCTCGGCCCGCTCGCCCTGCGGGGGCCGCACTCTCGGTTTGCACTCGAATCCCGCCTTCTTGAGGGCGCGGTCGATTCTGCCCGTGGCGCCTCTCACCTGGGCACAAACGCGCTCGATACGCGCGAGAAGCAGCTCGGTATCCTCCATCGGGACGCGAACCTCCAGGCCGTCATCGATCCCGTAGCGGCGAAGCGTAACGTGGGAAGCCATCGGGTCCATGCCCTCAAGGTCGACGTCTTCGGAGGCCATCGAGACCGCATCGAGCGCGACCGCATCCCCCTCGACGACGCTGATCGGTGCGGCGCCGGGGCACGAGGTGAGCCCTATATAAGCGGAGGCGGGGTAGACCGTCTCGGGAACGAGTTCGCAATCGAGAGTCAGCTCATCGTCCACTCGTCTGGCGAAGGGAACGAGAATCTCGAACCCGGCCGGATGCTCCTTGATCTTTCCGCCCAGCATATCGGCGCGCTGCCTGCTGAGGACAGCCGATGTATCGGCCTCGGGATGGTCGAGCTTGAATGCCGCAAGAGCGAGAATTCCCCTCGGGCCCAGTTCGGAGTGCTCGGCCATGGCGTCGAGAATCGTGTCCCAGCCGTGCGGATGGCCCAAAACCGCCGCGAGCATCTCGATAGGCGCTTCAATGTGGCTCTGTTGCATTAATTCCTCCCCGTCTCAGTCAACTACCCATCGATGATGGGGGAGTGTGCCCATGTCGCCCGGCGCGGGAACAAGTGTTCACCGCGGCAGGGCAGGTAAGCCTTTAGCCTGACGCCCTATCGGCGCCGGTATCTGTCGCCTTCGGAGCCGATGCTATCTCCGCGAGTCTCGTTAGCCCCGAGGCTATCTCGACCGCGTCTGCGCCCAGCAGCCAGTCGGTAGGCACGCCGAACGTCCTTGAGAGGGCCTTTAGTGAGACGGCCGAGGGCAACCTGACGCCAGTGAGCCACAGGCCGATCGAGCGCGACGATTGCCCGATCATCCCCGCAAGCTCATCCTGGTCGATTCCCGTTGCCCTCATGAGGGCGGCCAGGCGTCGGCGAAAGAGCAGCAGGGAAGGTTCGGTTGTATACGGTCCGGGCGCGTTCTTCATCTCGATCAGTACGTCCCGACGTTGAAGCCCTCGCCCTTGGTGTAGTCGACGGTCACGGGAATCTCCGTCTCGTTGGGGAAGTAGACGCGGATGACCCAGTAGGGGATATCGGAGCCGTCGGGACCCATTCCAACGTTCACGTCACTCGACTCGATAAGGGTCTTCTCGGGAGCGCCGTATTCGGGTGTCAGGGACGTGAGGTACCTTGCGACCGCGTCTTGGAAACCAGTCTGGGTCATTCCCTCGGGCAGGTTATCGGGGACGGCAACAACCGAGGGGTCGACTTGCGTCGTTTCACCCTTGTCATCCATGGCGCCGCCTTCCGATTCATCACCCGTGCCGTAGCCATCGGCACCGACTTCACCGTCGGAGGCAGCCGAGGATTCCACCGCCGGGCTGTCATCCGTCCTGCCTGTGGGCGGAAAGAGCGCGAACGCGACGTTGATTGCGATGCAGACTATGATGATGCCTACGCAGGCGAGGATAATCCCTTTCGAATCCAGCTTCTTTCCCTTTTTGTACATGGCGAACGTTCCTTTCCCTTGTTGGCTATTTGAGTTCGACTCCGCCTATCCATCCCCAGTAGACTCCTGAGCCCTTACCGTAGAAGGCAATGAACTCATCGAGCGTCTTGGTGGTGATTGCACCTTCGTTGCTCATGACCTTGCCGTCACCGATGTAGATGCCGACGTGGCCATAGAGAAGTCCTGGGGTGCCGGTGCCCGGGTGGCTCGCGTCGCCGACGATCATGCCGACTTTGAGGTCGGCGGGGTTGTTGCTATGGCACCATGCCTTGACCATGTCGCAGGCGTTTCCACCGAAGGAGCCGACACCAGCCGCCTTGAATACGTTTGTCACCCACGCGGCACACCAGTTCAGGCCGGGTGAGGGCGTTGACTTGCAGGCGTTGACGACGGTGAGCTGGCTTCCCGTGGCGCCCGCCAGACCCTGGCCCGAGCCGCCGAGGGTGCCGGACGTGATCGCGTTGTAGAAGTACTGCGCGTTGGTGTATCGCGGTTCCCAGCCGGAGGGTTTGCCTCCCACCATGGCGCACCGCTCCCAGCCCATGGCGTAGATCTTCGTCGCGGCCTCGAGGTCGGTTGCATCCATGAATGTTTGGTAGTTGTACTTGCCGTCGGCACTGGAAAACGAGCCCCATTCGTCGTGATCAGACCAGAACTCGAGCTGGACATCGAGGTCGTACCAGTTCTTGCCTTTCTCCTTTGCGAATTGAGCCAGGCGAAGGCGGCGCCCTCCGTCCCACTGGCCTATACCGGTCGCCTTGTTATATACAGAGCCTCTCGAAACGATCTCGTCGTTTGTTTTCGGGTTCTTTCCGTCCAGCCAATAGGCATGCGAACCCATTGCCTGGTCAGCCATCGGATATATCTTATGATTTGAGGATCCAGCGGACTCATGGCAGTAGTTGCCCATGATGGCGGCGGCGTGGATGTCGTCGCAACCGTGGTCTTTGAGGTACAGGTAGATGGTGAGCTCGTCGCCGTCCAGGCTGCCGCCGTTGCTCGCCCCTCCCGCCTGCTGGCCGAACTGCACGAGCCCGAGCGACGAAGCGAGGATCGCCCCCATGAGCAGAAGGCCGCCGAGGGAGAGCAGCGAGGCGAATATGGCGATCCTGTTCTTCCATTCCCTGAGGGAGAGAAGCTGCTTTCTTCCCTTACGGCCCTTGAATAGCTTTCGGGAGAGCTTGCCGCCGACGGCGCGCCCCGCCTTCATGCTAAGGGAGGCCTGCTTGAGGGCGACCTTCCTCTTCCTACGCAAAACCATCTTGCGATGGTCCTTGAGCTTTTTGACGGCGGCCGGGTCCTTCTTGAATGAACCCGGACGGCGCTTCATAAGGATGTCGAGCTCGACCGCATTGGCGCGCTTGAGCGTCTTGGAGGCGCTACCGGAAATCGGGGCGACGGGGACCGTCGCCACCTTTTTCGCGAGCGATGAGGATGCCAGGAGCTGGGCCGAGGGCGTTGCGCCCGACACAGCGGCCCCGCGTCGGGAAGACGAGGCCATGACGGAGGGGGAGAAACCCGATCCCTCCGATGTGTCTGTGTCGGGCGCATCGGCTTCGGATGCGCCTGCCATGGATGATTTCGCGATGGACGCGAAGGTGCCGCCGTATGAGGCGGCGCCCGCGGCGGCAGATGCCGCACGCGAGCGCGTCGTTTTCTGGGCGCTGAGACGAGAGAAATCCGAGGAGCCGGAACGCGACCTGTTCGGGCGCGGTAAGGATCTTTGCCATGCAGATGTGCGCCGTGACTCGGCTTCGAGCACGGCGGGCACGGTGCCCGTACGCCGGCTTGCGGCGGTACGGGCATCCGCGTGGGCAAGGTTTGAGCTATATCTCATCGAGCGCGGTTTCATCTACTAGCCCACGAAACCGGAACCGTCGGCATATTCGTTGAGACCCTCGGGGCTGATCTCGTCGGGGCTGGCGAACATGCCGCCGACATCCTCACCGCTGTCGTTTTGATACTTCAGCAGGGTGGACATCGCATCGGAGACCGATGCGCTGCCAAAACGCTGGTCTGCCGACTGCTGGGGGGCGACAGCCGCCTGGGAGGAAGCCTGGGCGCGATGACGCTGCGCGGCGCGCTGATTCAAAAACATGCCATTCGGCTGTGTAAAGCTGGTTGCGGGGGCCTGCTGGACAGAGGAGGAAGGCGCCGGCTGCTGAGGGGCCTGCGTCTGGGTGCGCGGACGAGGCGCTGAATCCATCTGCTGCTGACGGGTGACGTTTGACCAGGAGCCCGGCTGCGCGTTGAGATCTTCGGTAGGCTGAGCCTGCTCGGGAGCGGGAGCGGGCTGGGGCTTCACCTCAGCATCGAGACCGTTAGCGCGCTCCGACATGGCAACGAGCGCAGACAGCGTGTAGCCTACCTCGGAGCCGGAGAGGGCGACCGTGCCGTTCGAGAAAGCGATATCGCCGGAGGGCTCGCTTCCGAGCGTGACCCCGACAGACGAAAGAGCCAGCGCGAAATCGTCGAAATGGGTGTCGCTCTCGCGGGTGAAGACCTTATCGATTGCATTCAGGACAAGGTCCTTGAGCTCGGCCTCGGCCTGCGCGCGCAGCTCCTCCTCACTCGGGAGTCGACGGGTGTTGAAGCGCGAGAAGTCCGCGCCCTCCTGGAAGTCACGAATATCCATATCTTCCATCCTTTCCTTTTTGGCGGTAACCGTGTCTCGGTTGCCGCCTCCGTTAAAACCGAATTGCTCGCTCGCCGGCCGCACGTTGGGTCGAGGGCGCGCCGGGGGAGCCATGTGTGCAGGTGACGGAACGTTGCGGCCGATCTCCTCACGAGTGGAGCGCGGGGTCGAAGACGGGGCATCTTCAGGCTCGTCGAGTGAGCCGACATCGGGTTTCGCTGCCGGCTTCACCGCCCGGCGCTTGATATCGGCGGGACGGGTCGTGCAGATGTCGTAGAGAGTCGGACAGGTCTTCTGGTCGATCTGAAAGTCGAAATGGACAACGCGGTTCTTGAACACGTAGAGACCCTCGCCGGGATGTGCGGTGGCCAAAACCTTCGTCTGGCTCTCAGAGAGATTGAACAGCTCTTGGAAGTCAGGGAGAAGGTCGCTCGTCTGCTGCAGAATCGTCACGAAGGGCGAGTTCTGGAACATATAGCGCGTCTCCTCGCTGTTGAGGACGCGGGAGAGGTTCTGCGTGATGGCGTTGATGTAGAAGTCCCACTTACCGCCGCGGGTGAAGAAGCGGTCGATCTGGCTGCGGGCGTAGGGACTGTCGAGCAGGAGCTGGAACTCGTCGATGATGAGCCAGGTTCTCCTACCGGCACGACGGTTCGCCGATACGCGGACCCAAATGTGATCGAGGATGATGAGCAGCGCCAGCGGCTTGAGCTCGCTGGATAGCTCGTGCAGGTCGAAGCACACGAGATTCGACTGGAGGTTCACGTTCGTCGGATGGTTGAACAGCGACAGCGTGCCCGTGACGTAACGGCGAATGAGCTTTGCCAGGTCGCGGGCGTCGCGCATATCGGAGCCCTGCTCGGACATCAGGAAGTCATAGATATCCTGAAGCGTCGGCAGGTTCTCGGGGCGCGGATCGTCCAGATACCGGTTGTAGGCGTATGCGGTCGCGGCGTCGAGGACATTGGCTTGGGCATCGTTGACGCTGCTGGCCATCATGCGAACGAGCGACTGGATGAAGGACACCTTCGCGGGCACGGGGGAGGACTTCGTCTCCGGATCGTCCGAGCCGTAGGCAAGGGAGATGTCGAGGGGATTAATGAAGTCGCCGGAATTCTCGGCGATACGGATGACCTGGCCGCCCAGATACTCGGTGGGTGTGACGTACTCGCCCTCGGGGTCGATCGTGATCACGTCGTCGTCCGGATGCTTCAGATGCACGGGGATGATGCGCGTGATCTTGGAATTGAACGACTTGCCGGATCGGGGCTGTGCCAGCGTGAAGCTGTTCGTGTGCTCATGGGACACGGGGTCGTAGACGATAAACGAGCGGGTCTCGGCGTTGAGGCCCATGATGTTACCGCCCGGATCGTTCATTTCGGCGGCGACGAACATCAGCATATGGGACAGGGGGTCCGTGGTCAGCGTTCGCTCATACGGGATGTAGGGGGCGCCGATCGGCAGAGCGGTCGAGAAGGACTCCTCGCGAAGGGCGCGCCATGAATCGGGATAGGGCTTCCTGTGCGTGGAGAACACCTTCTCCACCTCGCGGCAGGCCTCCTCGAGCTCAGTCTCCGTGCGCCCCTGGACGGTCACGACGGTCGTGACTCCGAAGGCGTGCATCTCCGCGCTCTCGAGGTCGTCTCGGAACGCCTCGGCGTCCTCCTGGGCTTCGCGCATCGCGGGCGGCATGTTGTTCTGGTCGACAAAGTAGCCGACCTCGGGACGGCTCGTGTTGAACTGATAGGTATTGTTCTCCTCGGTGATCTCGTGCAGGTGGTTCTCGGCGGCCGAGATCGCGGCAGAGAACTCCCAGGGACGGATGTGCCACGCGACGGTAAGGTCGTAGGGCAGTCCCGTCAGGTCTGAAATAAAGGAGTCCTTCATGGTCTTGCCGTAACCGTCAAGGGTGACGTCGTAGGTCTTAACCCAGCGACGGCCGACGATCATGCGGGGGTCGCCGCGGTAGCCGTCAGCGGTGAGGACGGAGGAGGGCGCCACGAGCTCGCGGGTCGTGAGGCCGACGGTCCCGGACAGGCGCTCGAAGTTCGCCGTGCCCGGAGTGTCGTCCTGGCGCGTCATGGTCTGAATGATGTCGAGGCGCTGCTGGCCGTCGAGGACATGCGCATCGGACCCGAGGTCGCGCATGAAGCGCAGGAAGGAATCCGCCTCCTGGGACAGCCGGGGCACCGCACGCTCCAGCGTGTCAGCGGACACGGCAATCGTGATAATGCGGTCGCGGCGCACCGAGCGGGAGGACTTGGCAAGCATGGAGCGGGTCCATGCATTGTACTCGCGGCGCAGGACGTTACCGCGCTCATCGCCGGGAACCTCACGGAACAGCAGGTCAGAAGCGAACTCCTCCGGGCTCACGCGCTTGTTCATGATGAAAATGCCGAGACGTACCGTGTGGTCGAGCGAATCGAGGTATCCCGCCCACGCCTCGCGCACGAGATACTGGTCCTCGGGTCGCGCTCCCTGGTAGTTGACGTCATCGACGCGAAGGGCGATGGAGTAGGTCTCGCTGTCGATGCGCATGACGCCGTCAACCGTGAGCAGCTCGTAGGGGACGAGTTTCGTGGTCGACCACTTAGGCTGGACGAGCTTCACATCGGTCGAGAGCGCAGTGTTTACACCGAGCTCGGCCTGTTCCTCGTCTATCGCCCAGGAAGAGCCGAGGGGGATGGATGGCACGTCGGTGCCGTAATTCGCGACATACTTGTCACGTTTCTTCTTCAGTTTTTTCAGGCGTTTGTCCATCTGGCGCACGCCCTTCTGCCAACCGGCCTCGAGGGCGCTCGCGCGGCGCTCCTCGGCCTCGGCAATCTCTCGGTCGAGATCGTCAATAGTCAGTTTGCTCATCTAGGGTTTCTCCCATCGTTTCTCACGGAGGCCTCAGCCATCGCCTGGGCGATTCCCGCCGGCACGGCCTCCTGCTCAAACTTCCTCGCCTTCCTTGCTGCCTTTTCGCGGCGTTTCTGCTCGCGCACCTCTGCCTTCGTCTTCTTCGGAACGGCCACCTCGAAAGTCGGGACAGCGAGCGTGAGCTGATCGGGCTCCGTCCTGTCCTTCAGCATGAGCGGCAGCCATTTCTCCGATTTCAGGCCGTGGTGCGAATGGAGGCCGATGACGCCGATGGCAACGCACACCGGGATCGCCATGTAGGTGACAATATCGAGGCTCCAGCCCCATGCGTAGACGCCGTATATTCCGACGGTCACGACGGCAACGGCGGCAAGTGCCGCTATGGCCGAGCGCTTGGAAAAACGACCAAAGATGTTTCTCGCGACATAGTTGTTGATATCGTCGCGCACGAATGTCTCTGCCATTTCACTACCTTTCCTAGGCGAGGCCGAACAGACTGTTGGCAACGACCTTTGACTTGTTCACGATTTCAGTAATGCAAAGGACGGAGCACATCGACGGGATGAGCGCGGCCGCGGCGCCCCCGAAACCATTCAGGGTGCTTGTATCAGACGTGATAGGGGCTATGAGTTCGGTTGCGACCGTATTGATAAGTGGGATCATGCCAATCGCGATGACAATCATCACCGCCTGGAAACAAACCGCGGCGAAACGCTTGAGATAGCCGACGCCCATGGGTCTTGATTTGTCGTCAGCAAAGAACGCTAGGCAAAGGGGGCTTGCGGCGGCCCTTAAATATATTTCGCCGACACGCACGAAGATTGTTGTCAGCACGGTGAATAGGCAGGCGACGCAGGCGACAAGGGAAACGATGGCAAGGATGAGAAGAATAAACGAGGTGCCGGCCTGTGCGTAAGTCAGGGCGTCGAATGAGCTGGTTACCTGTTCCTTTATTCCAATGGAGTTGGTCGTGTCGATTCCCATGGATGCAAGCGTGTTGTTTACGACCCCGACAAGGTGTTGGGCGAGAACGTATACGGCCGCACAGATGTCCATCGCATGGACGATGAGGGTGTAGCTCACCGCGAACATCATGACGACGAATGCGAGGCTTGCCATGATGTCGACGCCTGCCATCTTGCGACGGACATCCAGCTGGTGCATGAGGGCGACACCGAACGTCAGGCCGAGAAACGCCATGGCATAAGGCTGGAAAGCGCCTTTCGATAGCTTTGATGCCATGGTGTAGAACTGGCCGAAAGGACCATTGGTAAAGTCGGATGTGAATGCAGTGCTCGCCGTAGAGGACACTAGCGAAATGCACCATTCGGCAAGGCTCGTGGCGCTTTCCGCAAGCCCACGGCAGAAAGTCCATGCCAGGTTTTCGGCAGCATATTTAAAGAACTTAAAATCTAGGGCAAAATCCGGGGTCTTCTTGCTGATAAGTTGGTTGTCCAGATCCTCTGGATCTTTTGACTCAGAACCCTGCGATTCATGCGGCTTATGGTTGTCGTTGGGACTTGTGCTCGTCGAAGCAGACGCGCCCTTTTCCCAACCATCAGGAGCCCAGGACGGTTCGAAGTTTTTCTTAAGGTCCTCGCCCTGCAGGCTACCGTTATACTTCTTCATTTTGCTGTGGGATTTATCGACAACTTTGCCGTTTTTATCGTAGTAGACAGGACCCTCGACGGTACTTCCGTCTTTGGTGGTCGTTATGGTGTAGCCAATCTTGTAGGCCTTAATGCCGCCATGCTCGAAGGAAACATACTTGTCCTTATCGATGTCACTCCACCTGATTGTAATTTGCGTGCGCTCGGGGTTCATGTTGTCAACGCCGAGGTTGACATTCCACTGGCCCTTTTGAGCGGCATAGGCAATCGATGCAATGGCACAAGCCACAACGAGCATCAAGACGCTGACGGCTGCAAAACGTAAGACGCGATCGCCAAACGAAGTCGGCCTTTCATCATATTCAAGTTCATCATACGGGTCTGTTGGCCTAGGCGACGAAGCACCACCGATAGGGGAACCGGCAGCGAAGGCAAGCAGTCTCTCTCTGATCTCCATTATCCGAGGATGCCGTTGAACAGCTGGGAGATGATATGGGAGAAGCCGCAGCCGGCGATAAAGACGCCAGCGAGAACCTGCCACCACTCGGTACCGTGGCCGGGGCGCCCCTTAGTCTTCTCCTCGAGCAGATTGTAGACACCCCACAAGGCAAACAGAGAGCCGCCAGCGATCATGACGTTCTCGAATTTGGTAACGAGATCAGCAAGCTGTTCCATTGAAGATTTCCTTCCCTTAAGGATAGTTGATACCTATTCACGCGCCCTTAGGCGTCGATGACGATGGTTTTGGGGCTGGTGCGGTCTATGAGCACGACACCCTCCGGTGTTGACACGTCAGGGATATCCGCGTGTCGCCTGGCGCGCGCCCACTCGAGCATGTCGGTCTTGCCGGCGCTGAGATACTCCTTGCGCCTGGGATGAATCTCGGGATCTGCCTTGAGATCACGAAACCACATACCTTGCTTGTAGTGCGTCACACACTCATCAGGGGACAGGCCGTCCTCCTCGTTGAAGCTGTAGAGCTCCTCGGGGCTCATGAGCGGGACCTTGACGTATCTCGTGCTCTCCTGGATGGATTTACCGCTCGCGGAGTTCGAGACTGAGTAGTCCGTGAACTTCTTCGTGGTGTTGCCCATCTCACGGGATATCTGCTCACAGTCGGAAAAGAGTGAGGAACCCATGTACATAAAAATGGCCGAGTTTGCTCGGATGGATTCCGACTGCTTGCCATATCGCGCCTCGAGCTGCTTGCCGTCCTGCACGATTGCGCAGAGGTTGATCCAGAACTTACGACTCTCGGCGAAGAGCTTCTCAAGGTCGGGGATCTTACCAATCTGGGCGAGCTCGTCGAGATAGCAATAGAGGGGAATCTCTAGATGGCCGATTCCATTCGTTGACCCGATATCCTTCGAGATATCGAACAACTGGTTTAAGGCCATTGCGGCGACGAAGTCATAGGGGCCGCCGCCGGACTTGATGCAGAAGAAGATGGCGCGCTTGCGCTTGTCGATAGACTGGAGGTCGAGCTCGTCGCGGCCCAGCATCTTTCTGATCGCTGGGTTATTGAGCCTTTGCAGACGGGCGGCACACGAAGACACGACCGCCGCCATCTGCTCGGGAGCGCCGGCGTTGGACCTGAAGGTGCGGTAGTTGGTGAGGACCGAGTTCTCAGGAAGCGACTCGTCATCCAGCGCGTCCTCGCCGTAGGTATCGATGATGTACTGCGCAAATCCGTCAAAGCCGTCGCGCCCCCGGGTGCCCTCGAAAACGAGATCGAGCTTGTTGATGCCCTCGGCGCCGTCGGCCTTGGCCATCGCTAGATAATCGATGATGCCGGGAAGAGTGCAGTCGGCGGTATTGCCGTTGGCCTTGAACCAGAAAACGAACATGCCGCAAACGCAGGTGTAGAAGTTCTTCTCCATATCGATGAAGAACTGCTGGTCCCCGTGCGTGTCCTCGCCCTTGGTGTTCGCGACAAACATATTGACCAGGGAGTTGATGGACGTGACGTCGCGGCAGTTGATAAGCGGGTTGTAGTGGGTTGAGGCCAGGATGTGCTCCTCGTCGCGCAGGTCGATGACCTGCACGTCATAGCCGTTCTTCTCCAAAAAGGCAGCCGATGCACGGAAAAGCTCGCCCGAGGGATCGGTGAAGACCATATTGCCGTTCATCTGCATGATCTGGTTGGTCACGAAGCGGTAGGACTTGCCGGCGCCCGATCCAGCCATGATGAACATGTTTCGGTTTGGCACCTGGCTCTCGCGCCTGATCGGGTCCTTCTTATCGTTGACGATTGATGTGCCGGCAACCTTGCTATTGAGCGAGAGGATGATATTGTCGTCCTCGACCGTCTCACACCATTCGGGAACCGGCCAATCAGCCGTCGCCTTGTTGTGTGAGTACAGCAGACGCTCCTGTGCGGTCGAGAAACGCTGGGATCCATATTGCTTCGCAGGCGAGATGTCTTCTCCGGGCGCCTCATGCTTAAAGAAAATCGCCAGAGCGATTGCAAGGGCCGCGACGACTGAGGCCAGCAGCGGAACCCCACCGAAATAGATGCCGAGGGGCCGACGGGATGCCGCCCATGCAACGAACGCCACGACGTCATCGGACGTTTCGATACCGCTTGTGCCGAGCATAACCTTCTGGACCGTGAGGTTCACGATCCAGAAGGCGGCAGATCCCAGCACGACGGCTCCGATAGCCTTCGTTATGTCTATCTTTGGCAGCTTCATCAGCTACCTCTTGACCCGCTTGTTGAGGGTTCGGGAGTGCGTGGACGGACGGTTTTGGTTGCCGATTTGGTGACGGTTGGCCTTGCGGTCGGCTGCGTCGCGCATGTTGACGGCGCGTATGACCTCATGCGAACCCATCTGCTTGGTTCGTCCCTGGCGCTGCTGGAGTCTGACTGACCCCTCAAAGGCCTCGCGGTCCTTCAGCGTCTCGATTTGTGTATGGCATCGGACGATGGCATCGGCACGGTCCTCACGAAGCACGCCCTTGTCATCGCCTTCGCAGATTTGGTTCCCGATTTTTGCCGTATGCCCTTCGGGATCGGTAATCCTGAAGGCTCCGGCCGTGGAAACGGCGGCGGTGTATACAACACCGTCCCACCCGGTGAATTTACGCTTGTACATGCCATCGTTCTGGTCGAGCTTCCAAGACTCACCCAGATATTCGATATTCTCCGGTGCAGGCGGGAGCCCTACCGGAGGAAGACCCACAGCAGGTAGCCCGATTGCCGGAAGGGCGGGGTACTCTTTTGGCTGGGAAGACGACTGGATATCGTTTGGATTGGCGGGCATCTGGACGCCGCTCTCGACCGGACCCCTCATCGCGTTGTCCACATCGGCGTTCGAGATCAGCTTCCTCTCGATTGCCGTCTCAATGCAGGCGGCGAGCGCCTCCTGGTCCTTCATCTTGTATTCGATTGCGAAATAGCCAGTCGCCGGGTCCTCGAAGACAGCGAACCCGATGCGATGCTTTCGGCAGATGTCGGAAAGGAGCGACAGGTCGCTTCGATCGAGCGCGCCCTCCTTGCCGAGGTTGACGAGCTTGATGACGTCGTTGCGGTCGCGCCTTAGCGTGTGCTCTGTAACGAGACCGTAACGTCCGAGCCCATTCACATGGCTGATCGCGCGGTTCGCGCCGCGACCGGCAACCCTGCCGGCACCTCCAGCGACTTTGCCCGTACCACGTGCGAGCGCTCTCATCGTGATGATGAGGACTTCGCGCGCCGGGGGCAGGACAGCCTGGCCGAGCATCAGCAGAACACGCATGGCCTCTTCATTCTCTCCGGGCATTGCTGCTACCTCCTTCCGGCGACGTGTAGTTGGGGCCGCACATAAAGCGGCCCCAACTACAGTTTTCGCCATATAGGCCACCCGTGCCGACCGGTTTGGTGCCACGGGGTGACAATTTCTCTAATTAGCTATGCCTGCGTGCCCCGGGCCGTTTGACATGCACGCCCGGCCGCTTCAGGCCCTCGGTAACTGCAGTCGTGTGTTGATATAGGTGCCTTGTAGCCAAGGCGTCGGCGAGGGCGGTATGCGGAGCGCCCTCGAAGCTGTATCCCATGGCATCTGCCGCAGAGGTGAGCCTCCATCTTGAATGGGACTCTGAGAATGGGCCGTATACGCGCCCGAATTCCTCCATCGCATCGACAATTTCCGCTGTCTGCGGAATGATGACGCCCTCATGCTCGAGGAATCCAAGGTCGAAGCCGACAATCCATCCGACGATCTTCTCCGTGCGGTCGAATAGCGACTGGACGGCCTCGAGATAATTCTTAAAAGGCTTATGGTTCGCCACCGAGTCGGGTGAGATGTGGTTCACGCGCTCTGCGGCAGGCCACTCGGTCTTATGCTGCGGCCTGACACGCAGATGGACCGACGAGGGCGAATCCTGACCCTCGATATCGAGAACCATTGCCAGGGCCAAGATTTCATCGCCGTCATAAGGGTCGAGCCCCGTCGTCTCGGTGTCAATCGTCATGCACTCGATGGGAGAGTCGAAAGGTACCAGCGCGATGCTCATCTTGCCGCCCCCTATGCCTGTCCGTAATGGAAATAGGCAGTACGATTAGGGGCCGTGGTATGAAGGGTGCCCTCGGTACCGCCTCCCAGCTTCCTGCTGATCTGCGCGATGAGGTTTTTCGTGCCGGGCATCTCATGGGCTCGCTCGGTCTTGATGTCGCTCGTTTGGACATAGCCCTCGTCGACAGACTCGTCCCACTCGTCCTGGGTCGCCTCGGTGTAGAAGACCGGTGCCTCGGGGTCGTTTTCGATGGCCTGGGAGGCAAGCGTATCGATGTGGCCGGTATTCCCCCTCACGGCAGCGTGGACAACGTCGTCGGTAAGTGCGCCGCCGTTCGCGATGTACTCATAGAGGCTCTGGTCGGCCGGGTCGGGAATCACGCGCCCGAACTGCTCGTCCGTGACATAGCCCTCGTCGCCGATCCTGAACTGGCCATAGGGCCCTGCCGGCCAGGGAATAGCGATGCGCGAGAGCTCCGTGTCCGCCATGACATAGAATTTCATGACGGCGAGCTTCTCGTCTCGCGAGATATAGTCCTGGACGGCAATAGACGCCTTCGGGTTGATGTGGGTTCGATCCGACGGCGAGAGTTCAAGGCCGCGCTCGATCTCATATTCCGCTTGGGCGGTGGAGGCCGTGAAAAGGGCCCGTGCGAGCAGCCAAGACTTCTGACCCGCATACGTGTCGGGGACGATGCCGTCAAGAGCGACCTCGGCCACGGCCGAGAGAAGGTTCGGCTCCGCCATAATCGCACCAAGCGTGGCAACAGCCGGCCACTTAAGGTATCCCTCGCATTGCTGCGGGTCCATGATCATTTCGCGCACGGCATCGAAAACGCGGTCGAGGTCAAGCGGGCCCAGCCCGGCCGCACCCGCCCTATCCAGTTTGTCCATACGGCTCTCCCTTCGGTCATAGTTCCGTTGGTGCTATCGTCCGCCCTTGGGCTTGTCGATGAGAGCCGTTGAACAACTGTTCCTAGATTTTGGTTAATGTTTAAGCGACTGAGCGTGGGGGAGGGTCACGTCGCGCTCCATCGACACAACTCCATCAGGCGATGCCGTGCTTTTGGTCACAAGTCGAAGCGAGTCAATGATCTTTTTCGTGCTGGGGCTGCAATCGACTCTGTGGGGAGCCACGCTCAGCTCTTCATACTGATCGAGGATCACATCCACCTTCCGCGACTCGTCGAAGGTCTGGCCGCGGTAGAGCGTATAGTCGTGCCCGCCGATGCTGACAAGGCCGTCGGGCATAAGAGCAATGTCCTTCGCTTCAATCGCCGGCACGATGGCGAAATTTACGCCTGCGGCGATGGCGATATCCTTATATTCAGGGGGAATGACCATCTCGCGGAATTCGGACAGATCCCTCATCGAAAGAAAAGCGTTCAGGTTAACTTCAACGGCATCATATCCACCCCGTCCGGCGCCATCGATAACGGAGCCGAATATCTCCGAGTCCATGAGGATGCCGGGCAGGGGGTCTACACTTGACCTCTGCATGTAGACAGTACGGTCTCCTTGGGCAGGTCCGTCGAGATTCACGGTTACATCCGACCAAAGCGAGCCGAATGAGTCAGAGCCGTCGGTCACATCGAAGGCTTGGATGCAGAGCGTATCGTTCTCCTCGTAGAATTGCTTTACTAGCTCCACGGTCTTCGGCTCACCATCAACCGAATAGTTGACTTTGATGCCGCCCTTGGTGGTTGCGTCCACATAGAGGCTGCTGTCCTCGATGCGCTTTTTGAGGTTCTCTCTATAGGAGACCAGCGATCCGGGGAGCGCATGAATCTGAGAAAGGCCTTTTTCCAATTGGTCAATATCGACAACGACCGGCTGCTCGATTTTAGGGAACGGGCCCAGCTGAAACGCCTTCATCGCATAGTCACTTCGATCCTCTCGGGCCGTCATGACGAGGGCGGCGTCGCTTGGAAACAGCGTAGTACCGTCAACCCTAACGATTCTGACGGCATCTCGCCTTGTAGCCGATGCCACAGACTGAAGGACATTGGACGATGCCTGATCGATATTTCCGAGAACGATGGCGCCACCGCTTGCGGCAGAGATGACACCCGGCCTGATTGGGCGCCCGCCGCCGATAATGCTTGCGAGGCTCGCCGTCCCGATATCGGAAACAACGGCAACGTTACCCTTCGCACCGACGCCGGCAAGGTCCCTCATGAGCGTCGCCTCATCGCTTTCGCCGACGCGGAAGAACGCGCGAAGCGCCTCTCCCGCACGCTCCGGACTATCCGTCTCAATTAGAATGGGAATCCGCGTCGCAAGGGCCTCGGCCACAGCGGAGACTGCAGCAGGCGGGTAAACCGGACTCAATTGATTTGGTTCAGCCGGCATAGGCCTGCCGATAAGATTCTCAGGATTACCCAAGGAATAAGATGAGATCGAGTCCAGGGTTTGAAGGCTCGGGTTAGAAGGCCTCAATCCGCGCGGAGTTGCCGCGGAAACGACTCCCTGGAGATTCAGCTCATGGCAGAGATCCTCAACTGCAATGGCGCCCCGACACGACGTCACGTTACCGCCGAAGTCCAGCGATCCAAAATACAGCTTATCCTTGATATACGTAGGATCGACCTGCCCCGAGGAGCTCAGGATACCAAGCGCTATGGCCAGCGCGAGGGAGCCTGCGTCTCGAATTCGACCTGAGAAGGCCTTGCTATAGCCGGGCGAGGGCATGACGTCGATAGAACCACTGTCTCGAGGCAAGGTGTATCCCTGCGCCTTGAGTGCACACCTGACAATGCCCCGCAACTCCACGGCGGCGTTATCCTGAATGCCTAGAATGTGAATGCCGGGAATTCCCGGTTTGAATTCAATCGCGATGTCAATGGGTACTGCCGAGGCGCCTTCCACAATGGCGCCATGGACAACTGTACGATTGGTCATAACTCGCTCCAATCCTCAATGATAATGAAACAAGTTTGACGGCAGGCATTAACCATTGCGTCTAGCTGAACAACTGTTCCGGGACCTCACTGGCTCGCCGCCGATTGAAAGAGACGGTCCATAGCATATTCACAATGTATATACTGGGATAATTGTTTATGCATTGAGCTGTGGTGGATAGCGGTGGATAGCCAGAAGAAACCAGTGGATTCTAGAAGGAATAGCCAATAGTAAAGCGGTTCCCCTGAACAACTGTATTTCATGGAAACCGCTGGTAGATAGTGGTGGGCCCTCCGGGATTCGAACCCAGAACCCAGGGATTATGAGTATGATCAAAGTCCCATCGAGGAGCATTTAGACATCGATGTCAGCTCACAGGTCAATTGGCACCAGCTGCCAGGTGTGTGCACGGCATCCTCGCCGGGATTTCGGAATTCAACGCTGATACCGGGACACTCCAACTCATGAGCCATCGCATAGGGTTTGGCTTGACCGAAGAGATTCCGGTTGCGTCCAACCTCGTCACATATGGCCCAGCCGCGATAGTGAGTGATTGGGGCGGCCACATGCTCAACCCTTAGCGCCTCGATCTTCCACGTAACCACAGCGCAATCATAGGAAAACCTAATGACTTTGAATATCGACTGCTTTTATCGGATACCAAAGAAGCAGTCTGTCAATAAGTATCAAGTAGCCATTTCGAGTAAAACTAAGGTACAGCAGAATTTGTAATCCGCTGCTATCCACACTTAGATTTACGTTTCTCCACTTGAATCCGGTTTTGAATATGGACTCATAATCCCTGGGTTCTGGGTTCGAATCCCGGAGGGCCCACCAGAGAATCAAGGGGCCGGGCAAATAGCCCGGCCCCTTTTTGCCAAAGTTCCCACTCCACGTGCCTACCCAATTGCCTTGATAAACGTTTGTGGGTCCAATCTTCGTAATAGTTAATGCTGGTTGACAAGAGCCATTTCAAAACTATGCCGGATTACGGGGCCGGACCCGGGCCGGCCGTCCGTACCCTGCATTTCACGGAATGCGCAAG
>NZ_JADMWW010000007.1 GCF_015548375.1 Collinsella aerofaciens | reverse complement strand
CTTGCGCATTCCGTGAAATGCAGGGTACGGACGGCCGGCCCGGGTCCGGCCCCGTAATCCGGCATAGTTTTGAAATGAAACTAATTCACTGGCAGGCAAACTAGGTCGTTCTAGCGCCATGTCGCCGGCTAATTTCCAATTTCCAACCAGTTGCACAAAACATTTGCTCGCAGTCGCGTCTCGGCGCACTTCATTGCCTCGGATTTGGCTTTATATCGAATCCCCAAGCGACTGCAGACGCTTTTGACTATGGTGTCTAACTGCTTTTTGTCGTTAAGCATATCGTGGGTTACCAGGAACACGTCAAAACCCATGCTCTGGAGCGCCGTCATGCGCTCCGCATCGTGCTCAAGCACCGCGCCTGATCCATGGATGACTTCACCTTGGATCTCGATAATTACCGCCTTCATTAGGACTGGGTTTACAATCATGATGTCTCCGTAGCAAACCTTTTGACCTGCGATGTTTTGGGCTGCCAAGGATAGAGGGGTTAAATCGTTGAGGTACACGTAGCTGAATCCCGCACCACCTAGACGTCGAGAACGACTTAGAAGCAGGACTCCCGCGACCTCGAGCGGAGACGCAGCAATGCCGATAACCTGCTGGGCGGCATCATAAAACTGCTTTCCCCACATTTGACCTTTGACCTTGTCGGCGAATCGATGCAGGTCGCTCAGTTCGATGAGCGGCTTTCTCATCCAAAGAGAAGTACCTTTGAGTTTCGTAACCTCTCTTCCATCCTTACGCTTGTTCGTTTGGCCTTCGTTATCTGGGACCTTTACCGTTGCGCGGGCATAAACTCGTTTCCAAGGAACATCGTCTTCGCCTTCTCCAAGTTCGAACAGATCCCGCGTGTTGGAATTGCGATTCACCTCTACCGCCATTTTTAACTGCATTTCGACAGCGGGAGTCGGCTCGAAAACAGAAAACCAGCCGCATAGTTCGTACATAGCCAGTACGAGATTTATTTGAGACACAAAACGTGTCATAGTGAATAAGGTGTTAAGCGGATTGGTGACACTAAAGCCTAAATGAGTGTCGATTGTTGTGCCGGCATCCGATGCCCCTTCCCAGCGAATAGTGGAGCGCAATCCCGAGTGGTGATTACAACAACCTGGCGATGCAACGGCGATAATCGGGGTCTTGAGGACGTCGGTTACGAAAGGGGTTTGGGATAGGGCTCGCCAGCCGTCATCGGAACTCGGCAGTCGCGGGTAGAGGTCGCGTACTTGGGGCGGGCATCGCCAGTAGCGAAATGCGGTGTTTGCGCAGACGATCTCGTCCATGTGGGCCTCCCCTGGTTTCGGCCGCGGGCCGTGTGGATTATGGGCGAGCTCGATTATCTATGGGGTCATCATGCGGGTAAGTACCGGAAGCTGACCAAACACTGGCCAGAAGATGGACGGGTTGTGTTGAAAGCTTGTCACGAGGCAAGAATGTGCTGGTACGAGCCGTGGGCCAGTGGTCTCCATTTCCATAATTGCGCGTAGATTACGCAGAGAATTCAGCGAATGAACGCAGACGCATTTTCCAAAACGCTCGATGACGTCACCTATCGTGAGCCGGAACGGATATTTTTATACGTTTGCTGGGATTGTGAAAGCTGTTTCGGATAGCCAAAAGTGCGCCGACTTTTCGATTCGAATCATTATTTGATGTCACTTTTGGTGTCACCCTTGGTGTCATAAAGAAAAAGGTCAGAGGCTTAACACCTCTGACCTGCGCTTTTGATGGTGGGCGATACAAGATTCGAACTTGTGACCCCATCCGTGTGAAGGATATGCTCTACCCCTGAGCCAATCGCCCGTCGCCTTTCGGCAAAAGAGATACTAACATAGCCGCGCGTGGTTTACCAAGAACTTTTTGCCCCCGATTTTAAATTCGCAGGAGCATGCCGTGCGAACGCAACCAAACAAACAGGCAAACTTGCAGCTAAACCACCATTTATCGGTTGATCCACGAGGTCTCGGGGCGGCAGATAAGCCGCGCGTTGTTGTCCGTTCGCTATGCGACAATTTGATATGTAATAAATTTGGACGACCGCAGGTCTTGCCCTGCTGTATCTGCGGAGTCTAATCGAGAAAGGACGCAACCATGAGTTCTGATGAGAAAACGGTCAGCAAGAATGGTCGCAAACGCTATTTTGATAGTCGCAAAGAGGAAATGAAGAAGGTCAAACCCCTGCTCGATCTTGACCTTTGGGCTTGTGAATTTGGAGCAGAGGCGCTAGATGATCTATTAAATAAGCTGACTAAGGAGAGTGAGGAAGACAATGATACCTACAAGCTCGCGGATTGCTTTATTGACTGCATCAAAAATGATGGCATTCCCAAAGACAAATCCGTAATCAAATCCGATAACTATGCCTTCTTCAGGGCTCTTATCGAAGAGCTGGGCATTGAACCACAAGCTGTTAAAGACGTAAAAGATCAATCCTTTGACATTACGTTACCAATGAGCGACGGGCCGTTTACCGTTAGCGTGAAACCATTTGACCCTTATGTGCCAGAGCCGTGGCGGAGCGAAATCGCTAAGAAGGCCGAGGATCTGGAGGACGACGGCAAGAGGGTCGACCCTCGCTGGCACTACTTTGTTTCCTGGGCGAAATACTGGGATGTCATTCTTAATTCCAATAGTGAATACGCAGCGAAGTTAAGAGAGCGCGATCCCAAGCGCGCTAAAAGCAAACGCATCGGGCGTTTTAGCAATCAAGCCATGAAAAAATGGCTCGGAAGATCGTAGCAATGAAGGGCTGGCGAGGTGCGTACCTCGCCAGCCCTGTTCTTTTGAGTCAGCTTCCGCACGTTAATCCTGCCTGTCTACGAGCGGAAGCCAAGGGAAGAGTCGTACTCCAGAGCAATCGGTTGCCAGACGAGGTCTTCGATGGCGCAGCCCAGGGTGTTTGCGAGCGCCAATACCGAGGAAACCGAGGCGCGGCGCAGGTCGAGTTGGTTTTGCTCGTAGAGCTGTATGGCGCGGAGTTTAACTCCCGATAATTTCACGCGCGAACTCGTCGCCCGACATGCCGCAGATGACGCGTGGCATACCGCGCTCAAATTGCCTCATCTCTAGAGAGCTCGAAAGAATCGCCGTCAGTTCTGTCGGATTCAACCCCTGGTCACAGAGGGCGAAATCGACTGCCTCGCCCAGCGTTCTCATAGCGTCCTCGAGATACATCTCACTGTATGCGCGGGCCGGTTGCCTCATTTTGTGAGACATTAGGAGTTCTTCAAAAGCCTCAATGCATTAGGCATGGCTGCAATTGTCGATTGAACGGTCAGGTCAATCGTTGCGATTTCATCGTTGCCACCCAGCAAAACTCATAGGCAGGCAGTTTAGCAATAGAACGTCAGGGAGTCGTTGCCAAAGATTTCACGCCACTTGTCGCAGATGTATCGATGGTTCATGGTAATTAGTTTCGAAAGGTCTCTGAGGTCCTTAGCTGGAATCTTGCTTTCATTGTTGGCAAGTCTGCAGCCACCGTCTTTGGTTAGCCAGAACTTAGTCGAATTGGCAGCGGCTCTTTTTACTCCTACGTGGATGTGAACTGGTTCTCCGTTTTCGGCAATCCAAAAGAAAAGAACAAACTGTCCAAATATAAGAATCCGAGGCATTATGCCACCGCCGGTCCGGCTTTTTGGCGTTCTGCGAGCTCGAAGATAAACGGGGCGTTTGTTCTAACGAACTCAGTCAAGAAATTCAGATCGTCAGCAGAAAACCCTTCGACGTTGAACCATTCAACCGCGGGTAAGAAACATTCTGCGTGGTCAAAGCCAAAGTCGACCGGACGCTCAACAGCTACGCGGACAGTTCCGTCTTCTCTTGTTTCTGAATAGGCAAATTGAGTGCCGTCGTCAAGCTGAACATAGCTCCAAAGCATAGCCGCCTCCTTAATGATTGAATTTGAGTATAAATAACTGCTTAAGCGCAATGTGATGTGAATTGAATTATTCCAATAAGACCTGAACTTCTGGAATGGTTGTTTCATTAGGGATTGAACTATCTCACACTTCAGGAGCTTTTAGAGCCGCATTAATAAGATCAGCGCCGTTGTCGAAGCGACCGGACTTCCCCGTCGCAAGAAACGCATCGCCTTCGCGGATTGCCTCGAGGGTCTCCGGGTTGGGAGCTTTGGTAGGAAACGGCCGCGGGCCGGTGTTCGCAAGCTCCTCGTCCTGCTTACAATGCTTCATGGATACGCACTTTATCTTGCTCGATGCTTTTGCGGAAGGGCGGGTGCATGTGCTCCGGCGGGTTGGTGACGATATCGCTTTCTGATTTTTGCTCGCTACGTGTGAACGATAGTTAATTCAGCCGGTAGCGATGGATCGTGCATCGAAGCGATTTGCGGTACCCAGAATCAAGCCAAGAAGTCTCTAAGGCCTCGTAGGCTTGCTGTTCCTTCGCAGCTCGCCTGCGAGCTCTTCGCGCGTGCGTTTTCCGGAGACAAGGTCCTGAATCCATTCATAGTAGGGGTTATCTTCAGGATTTGGGTTATCGGAAAAGTCCACCGAAACGTTTCTCACTCTAATAATGGCAAAGGCGAAAACTAGGCTAGTCCTCTTGTTTCCATCCTCAAAGATGTGGTCCTTTACCATGTGTTCCGAAATATAGCTAGCCTGGTCGAATATGTCCGAAAATCTATCAATCGGGGACTGCCCAAAGATGGTGCAAAATGCGTTTGATAGAACAGATTCAATTCGACCATGTATAAGGGTGGCCCCGTCGCCCGTCATACAGGTTGTGTAGCATTTTCCAAACGCAAGCAAGCCTTCATGCAGCTGCATTACAGAAGAGGCAAGCGCCTCTATCGCTTCCTCGTCATCAAATACAAGGGGATCGAAAGAAGGCGCTTGCCCCATCGTGGTGGACATTAGGAGTTCTCCAAAAGCCTCAGCGCATTGGGCATGGCTGCAATTGTCGATTGCACGGCCTGATCGATTGTTACGACGTCGTTATTGTCCAAGCCATCATTAGACGCAAGAATTGCATCCGGAGTGATGGGGTTATCCATGTTCGGCGAATATACACTCGCCCATGCCCCATCTGGCTTGTGTGACAAGGTGACCAAATCAAATGCAGAGAGCATGCCAAGTCTATTCATCACAGAATCGATGAGGTTTTTAGACATCTCGTCAAGTATCGCTGAGCCAGCCGATTTGTGAATGCAGTTTCGGCCATACGAGGAGAACGTATGATAGACCACAGGTTCAACTGGACCATACTGCCAAGCCTCGATAATATCATCGAAAAGCGGATGATTGTATTTGCGCAACGATTCGACTTGCGAATAATAGACGAGCTTATTCAGCTTAAGATTTGTGATCTCGAACTTGTCGCTCCAATTATCAATGATGTAGTTTGCAACGTTCAGCGCTTCCATTTTCGCTCTCCTCTCAGTTGGCAAAACTAATCCACTAGACTTTAAATGGGCTGATTATGTACCCAATTTAAATATATGTCGATTTAGCCCTCAGTGAATTCTTTTCTAATTACACGACAAATTGTTTCATAGCGGGCGGACATGAATTCATCATGCGTACTTTAACAAAAGACTGAGAGCAAAAACGGTTTTAGCAGATGCCAACCGATTGCACTGGCTTTAAGAGTCAGCCGAAAGCTCAGATTCAAAACGTTGTCAGCAATAAACTTATTGGACGTTATATCGGAGAATCGCGACGCCTAGGAGCGTTATGCCAAGAAGGAAAAGCGTCATTGACGCTGCGATCAAGCAGTTGTCGCCGGTCTTGGGGAGTGAGGCGGTTGTCGTGGTTGCGGCCTTGGGCTTAGCGTCCTTGGTGACCGAGGTCTTAGTCACCGTGGTGGTCGTTGTTGTCGCAGCTGCGGGCTTGACCTCTGGGCGCGCTGCAGTTCCCGAACCAGACTCCCCCGCAGCATGATCGGTGCCGGAGGCAGGCTCGCCGCCATCGCCCGGCACATCGCGCGCATCGGTCTCCCCCGCCGGCTTCGTAGCCCCCTGGGGCTCGATCACCACATGCGTGGCCACGGTCCCGTCGGCATCCAACACGCCTCTAGCCCCAAAGGTCCCACCGGCGGGCGCCACAAAGCGCGCGGACGTAAGCGACCCGGCCAGGCAGCCAACGCCGCCGTCGGCGCCGGTCGCATCTAGCCACGAGGCGTCGACGGCAAGCGTCCCAAAGGGCACGCCATCGCCGGGGTCCTCGTCTAGCAGATACGCGCCGTAAGCGCGCACGCCCGCTCCGGAGCCCGCGCCCGCGGCAACAACGCGCCCGCCACCGCGAACAACAAGACGACCCGCGACCAGGCCGGCCACGACCTCGTCCTCAATGCCGGCCCCGTCGGCCTGGGCATTGACGGTGCAGCCGTCCACCACCAATGCCTGAAACGCGTGAATCCCGCACTGCGATCCCGTGGCCGTTAGCGATCCGGTGCCGCGGAGCGTCAGGTTGCCCCACACCTCCAGACCGCACTGCGAAATGTCCACGATGGACGATTGCATCTCCTTTACGGAGTTTTGCCCAGTCAGGGTCACCACCAAATCGCCATCGGCGCCGATGGCCTCACCGGAAAAGCCGCTGAGCTCCAGGTGGTCGGCATCGGTCCAGGCCCAACCGGGGCCCGAGACGCCCGGCTCGTAGTATGTCGCGCCGGCAATGATGAGGCTCTCCGCACCCGCGGCATAAGAAGGCCCGCCCAGCAAAACGCATAGGCAGGCCATGGCGGTAAACAGGATGTAGTGACGGCTAGTGTGGAACGCGGCAGCAAACATAACCGCTCCGATCTTCGCAGGAGCCAATAGAAGCTGTACCAGAAAATACCTGGTAGCAGCGCTTATTAGTGTAGCGAGATCGGGCGAGTAGCGAACGAATTGCATGTAAACGAATCCCGAAATTAGGTGTAAATCGTTTTGCCAGTCGGTGAAAGGAAGTAGTCCCGCCACATCAATTGAGGCTATGCCTACAGATTCGATAAAAAGCGACTCGATTTATACGGCAACGATAATCTCACGGTCAAATTATTGTTTCGGTGCCGCGTCGGCATGAGTCTTAGACATTCCTTCGCGTCCCTTTAGACAAATAAATGCTCTTGTGAATACAAAAGTGTTATATAGGAGTGATTTTGTTTCACACACTATTCGAAACGAGAGGGCTAGATACATAAAACAGACAGCTGCTTCAACATAATAGTCACAGCAAATCATCGCTGTCATTTTATAAATCGTAGCCTGGTCGAGTAGAGAGATTAGAAGACTTAACGTAAAAGCGACTGCAAATAAAACAAGTGCATTCTCGTAGTAGCGAAGGTAATTCAATAGTGGGTTGCCTCCTTGTGAAGCTAACCCACGAACATGCTTACCATCAAGCAAGCTGAAAAAGATCGCAAAAATAGAGAGCGCTACTCCGAATAAACCCAAGAACACATCCTTTAACGTCGTGGATAAGTTCACTATTAACTCAACGGTATTCGAAGCATTAAGCATGTTTAACGAAAGAACCAGGGAGATAGCTGAAACTCCAATGGAGATTGGTAGGTTTCCTTTTACGGGCTTTAACTCGCGAAGTGCGTCACTGATTAGTTCGCCAGAGCTTCTAACTACGGCAATTTGGGAAAGACCGTCAGGCATTAAGAAACCCTTCTAAATTTTATTAACAAGCAATTCGAGGATATTGAGTGCTTTGCCATATAGAGCTGTATTATCCTCACTTGCTTCAGGTAAATAATTGCGACTCTTGCAGTAATTTGCAATTCTTTCGTCATCGTCAGCACTTAAATTTCCAGCACTTGGAATCTGAAGTTCAGAACCAAGTTGGTTGTCAGTGATTTTTACTTTTGTGCCATCTTGCTTTTCACCAGTTACCGTTGCTGATGCAACGCCAGAAGCGATGCTATCTTGAAAAAGATCAGAGATTCCGTTAGCTGATTTAGGAGAAATTTTATATCTAATTTGCGATTATCCGCATAAACACTATACTTTCAAGCACTTTGAAGTATAGAAAATTATTTAATTTACCACGAATTTACCACAATTGAATGAGCCTTGATATGACAATAAAATAGCACTAAAAAGACACCCTTTACACCTGAGTGGTGTCTTTTGTTAAAAAGCAGTCAATCCTAAGACTAACTGCTTTGTGTGTATGGATATAAAGTTGTCAAACTGGGATTGTATGTTGGAAATTATTCTACATCAATCACATCATCTTCACCTATTTCTATGAAAGTGGTGCTACTATCTGTTGAAACGTTTTTAGATACTGACATATTAAATATTATCAAGAGGATATTCAATAGCACAATTACTAGGAATATAACCCCAGCAATTTTCCAAATTTTTTTGCTACGCCTATTCTTAATTGCCATCTGTTCACTGATTTTTGCAAGTTGTTCTGCGATGACATCATTATCATCTTCATCAGGTATTGTTCCTCCAAGCAATACAAATTAACATTATAGTTGCATTACTCTTATATTGATGTAAAACTTAATATTCTATTGTTCCCAATATCACATAGAACCGAATTTACTACCACTATCTTATTTAAAAATGAAAATATCTTCTATCGGTGCATTGAGAACCCGTGAAATATCAATCGCCAGTTTTAGAGATGGATTGTATTGTGCTTTTTCCAACCTCATAATTGTTTCTCTACGAACCCCGACTTTTTCTGCCAGTTGTTCTTGTGTTAAACCTTGTGCTACACGATATACCTTTAAGTTGCACATGAAATCTTCTACCATGACTTATTCTCCTTTTTCGTAGCGGTATAATAAATAGTTGCTAAGAAAAATGACTAAAGCATAGATAAGTGAAACAGAAATGAGCATAAAAATTGCACACCATTCCACATTACGAGAAAACATTCCTATTGCCATAAGCCAAATGACTATAAAGAGAAGTTTAAATCCTACTTTATAGGCGTTTATTTCTGCTTTTCTTTTATTTTCTAAAAAAAGTTCATCTTCTAAAGTGTGAGAAAGTTTTCCTTCAAAGAAAAAGCCGAAAAAGCCAAAAAATATAAAGAATACAAAAGGATATATTTTCCCATATTCAAAATAAGTCCAAAAACCGCTAAAACCTAGAAATCCAAATATTCCACACAGTCCCCAATATGAAGATACTGTTCTTGAATAGTTTTTGTCTTTAAAATTTTTAGAAAAGGCGTTTTTAAAGAAGATAACTGTTACATATAAGACATAAATAGCTATCAAAGCACCGACTATCAACATTGGTATATCCTTTATGGAAAATACATAATTAGACATATCCATGTTTTTAACCCAGCGTGCGTCGTTAAATAATAAAGAGTAAATTATCCCTGCAATCAGTAATATTACACACCCTACTCCCATAAAGATAACTTGTTTCATTTGTTTTTTTGTCATAATCATCCCTCTTTTCAATGTGATGTTTTTGTATCTTTATAAGACAAATATATCACTTAATATAAATGGTGTCAACAAGAAAATGATACAAATACATCTCATATCGTTTTTATATAATTTACTACAAATCAGATTTTGTCCCTTTCTTCCTCTTGTCTGCCACAAACAGTAAAGGAAAAGCCCTGTCAAGAGCCTTGCCACCATTGGTGGTGCTTTGCACTCTTTACTGGGCTTTTTGTTTGCTGTATCTTCTACAAAGAGGAAAAGGGTTACTCGTCCTCATCATCAAAATCGTTATTTTTCAATACTTCCCGTAATAATTCCATATCTTCTTTTGAATTGGGGTTTATCATTTTTACGACTTGATAAGGTGTCCTATATTTATGTCCCTCTATGCTTTCACCGAACATATCTATGCTGTATAAATCATCATAGTGGTCTAACAGTTTTTGAAACTTCAAATGCTGGATAAATTCTTTGATTGGATAAAGGTCGGACGCTACAATGCTTTTTCCGTTGATGTAGTCGGTAATATATTCCCGTAACTTTTTCAACTCATATTCCAGCCATTCTTCTTCGCTGTCAAAGAAGTTGTCATAATGCCCATGTTTTAATTCTGCATTTAGTCGTTCTTCAATTCTTAAAAACTGGCAGACTTCCTTTTCGGCTTGATTAACATACTTCCATTCTCCCGACAGTAATTCATTTGGGGTTACACCCAGCACGTCCATTATCTTTTCTAATGTATCAAAGGTAGGATAATTCACACCACGTTCAATCTTGGAAAGGCTCTGCATATTGATACCGATTTTGTCCGCAAGTTCCTGTTGTTTCATTCCTCTGTATTTTCTTATGGTTTGTATGTTCTCTCCTAAGAAACTGATTTTCTTTTCATAATGCTCCATAACTTAGTATAACCGCTCCTTTCGTTGCTTTTTTTGACGTTTATAAGCATATCATACTTAATCTATATCCAAAAGTCAACAAAAACTTCTTGACAAGTAATTCTAATGGCGTTATTATCGTGTTAGATAGAGCGATTAAGCACGCTAGGGTCAATCACACGCTTGAGTAAGCATATAGAATAGATATTTTCACTTTGATAGCATGAATAGGCATGGACTATCAGACTGAAAATCGGATTTCTGACTGGGCTGTTCCGTTTAGCCACGAGCCTTACAAGGCTCGTGAGCGTTAAGAACGGGGCAGACACAGGAAGAAAGGGAACGCCTTTAGGCGTTCGTAAAGGGCGTATATGTAACACCGCCCTGCGCATACATGTCATAGTACCTAGAAACTGTGATAAATAAAGGAAAAAACACAATTTTTACCCCGCAAAAAACGGGACATACGAAAGGAGTAATGCACTATAACTACACACAAAAATTTATCCGTTAAGATTGATTACATCAGCATTGTATTTGAAACGGCAACTGCTGAAGATGTCATCATGCACATTTTAGGTTTACCGACTGACATTTTCAATGTCTATCCGGCAAGCATTAAATACAAAACCTATCAAGCACGCTGGCAGATTGGAGATATTTATGTATCGGGCGACGCAAGAAAAACAGAGGATAACCCACAAGGGTTAGGCTGTTATCTTGTTATGACCGGCAGAGGGTGTGATGATATTTTCCGTATTCTCGACAGTAGGAATTGTACTTTTGGGGATATGTTCAAACATTGTGAGCGAAGATACGGACAGGATAACTTCCACTTCACAAGGCTTGATATTGCCATTGATGATAAAAACGAAAAGCCATTTTTTACCATAGAGCAGATAAAGAAGAAATGCGAAAAAGAGGAATTTATCTCGAATAGTGAGGGCTACCACTTTGACGAAAGCAAGTTTGATGATTTCGACACCGCAAAGACTGTTTATATCGGTGCTGGTAAATCGGGATTGTCCTACCGCTTTTATGATAAGGATAAGGAAGTCTGTTCAAAACATAATAAGACGCTTGAGGAAGTCGGCAGTTGGAAACGGACAGAAATGCAACTGCGTGATGATAAGGCTCATGCTTTTGCCATGACATTCAAGGAAAGACCGCTGGAACTTGGAGAACTGGCTTTCGGTCTATTGGCAAACAACCTACGCTTTGTCGTACCAAACAGAAACGAAAGTAATAAGAGCAGATGGAAAACTTGTCGGTTTTGGGAACGCTTTTTAGGGGCTGTGGAAGTCTTAAAACTGCAAGTACCAAAACAGCAAAATTCCCTTGAAGAAACACAGCAATGGCTCACAGAGGGTGGCGTGATTTCCGCTGTCAAAAGTTTTTACTTCTTGGAAGAACATGACGCATTAGGCGGACTGGAAAAAGTGGGAACTATGCTTGATAAGGCAAGATACAGCAATTCCCTTTCCAGTAAATTAACCGCCCATTTACAGAGGATAAACCGCACCGACCTTATCCCCTATATCCAGTATGACACGAAACATGGGAAAGGGGGTATCTGATGAATAACAACGATATTCCCGTATGGGAAAAATACACCCTTACCATTGAAGAAGCGTCAAAGTATTTCCGTATCGGAGAAAACAAGTTAAGACGCTTAGCAGAGGAAAACAAGGACGCTGGCTGGCTCATTATGAATGGCAACCGCATACAGATTAAACGCCGACAGTTTGAACAGGTTATTGACAAATTGGACGCAATCTAATGCAAATGAGCCTTGTATGTGTTATGATGAACACAAGTCATATCAAGGCTCTTTCCAACAAGGAAAGGAGCAGACACCATGAAAGAAAAAAGACGGGATAACAAAGGTCGTATCCTGCATACTGGAGAGAGCCAACGAACAGACGGGAAATACTTATATAAATATGTAGACGCATTTGGAAACACAAAATATGTGTATGCTTGGAGATTGACACCCACAGACCCGACACCAAAGGGAAAACGGGAAAAACCCTCACTTCGTGAACTGGAACAGCAGATAAGACGGGATATTGAGGACGGTATCGACAGCACAGGCAAGAAAATGACGCTTTGCCAACTCTATGCCAAACAGAACGCACAGAGGGCAAATGTGAAGAAAAGCACAATAAAACAACGGGAACAACTCATGCGGTTATTGAAAGAGGATAAGTTAGGTGCTAGGAGCATTGATACGATAAAACCCTCTGACGCTAAAGAATGGGCGTTACGCATGAAAGACAAAGGCTTTTCCTACAATACCATTAACAACCATAAACGCTCGTTAAAAGCGTCATTCTATATCGCCATACAAGACGATTGCGTAAGGAAAAATCCCTTTGATTTCAAGTTAAGTGAAGTCCTAGAAAATGATACCAAAGAGAAAGTTGCATTGACAGAGGAACAGGAACAAGCCTTACTCTCATTCATCAAGACGGACAATGTGTATCACAAGTATTATGATGATGTGCTGATACTGTTAAAAACAGGACTTCGTATCTCGGAACTGTGCGGACTGACAGTAGCCGATATTGATTTCAAGAATGAAGTTGTGATTATCGACCACCAGTTACTAAAGAGCAAGGAACAAGGCTATTATATTGAAACGCCTAAGACGAAAAGCGGAATAAGGCAAGTACCATTAAGCAGAGAAACGATACAGGCATTTCAACGGGTTATGAAGAAACGCCCAAAGGCAGAACCATTTGTGATAGACGGACGGGGCAATTTCCTATTTGTCAATCATAAGGACAAGCCAAAAGTTGCGATTGATTACAACGCCTTATTTGTCCGTATGGTAAAGAAATACAACAAGCACCACAAGGACAATCCCTTGCCACATATCACACCGCATACGCTACGCCATACGTTCTGCACAAGGCTGGCAAGCAAGAACATGAACCCAAAAGATTTACAGTATATCATGGGGCATTCAAACATTAGTATCACAATGAATTGGTACGCTCATGCGTCCATAGATACCGCAAAATCAGAGGTTCAGCGTCTAATTGCATAGAAGTATTTACCACGATTTTAACCACGCTTGATAGCGAAAATATAAGAAGATAGACCTAGATATGTGAGGTTTACCACAAAAGCAAAATGCCCGTAGAGCCGATAAAATAAGGCTTTGCGGACATTTAAGAAGATATAAAAAGATAGTCAAAAAGACATATATAATTTTTGATAATTGAAAGTCAAGTTTCCCGTTTTTGAGTCAACCGAATCCATTGTTGAACGTACATAAGCCAGCAGCGGCGCCGGATCAATATCATTGTTTAAAGGGAAAAAGCGAAGATTAATTGACTTAATTTTCGCAAATTCCTTGATAGTTTCATCAATGCTATCAGGAAGGGGCATGTTAACGATATTAATTACGGCATTCGGCAAGAGGGGCAAGTCCGCCTTATCCCTTTCTCGGTTGGCCTCGCGAGTGTAACGATCGACAACTTTCCTCAAAACGGCTTGAAAACTCTTGAGATTGGGGCTTTGGCCCTCATTCTTGACGAGGATCATTCTATGGCTCTTGAGATAGATAATAAATCGAGAGTATGGGGCAGTTGGAACGGAGCTTGGAGAGGGAACAAGCTCATTATCGACAACGATAGTTCGCACCCTATAATGAGTTTCACGGATCAGGTTTCCCGTGAGAACGTATTCCGAGTTTATTAGCTTCAATTCAACATCAGAGAAATAGCTGACATTTTTGGAGGTACGAACTTTCTGTTCGTTGCAGAACGCTGGGTACAAAATGTCTTGGAAGTGGGTCAACATGGGATCATTATCTGGTCCATATGTAATGTTGAAATTTGCGATACTTAGCTTTTTCACTTCGTCCATTTGCATCCCTTAAATAACAAATATTGCGCAGGAGCTATTGTTTCCCGCGCAATATTTTAGTTCATATAGGCCTAAGGTCCGCACTATGACATACGGTTCATATTACGGATGTTTGTCAAATAATGCATTCGAATATGCAACTCAAAGAAAGGTAAAAGCGCTAAGCCATCTCATCGGTCTCGTTCATCAGCCGGTTGCAGATGTAGATCAGCTTTTCGCTCTTTAGAAGTTGATTGAACACACTGTCGAGATCTTCATCGTCTTGTATCGTGATATTGCACGAATCGGCCTCTTCGAACTTATAACGGTCGTATATCGTTGCAAGATCGTTGCACACGCCTCGGTCGACAGTCATGATGGCAGGATACGATGGATTAAATTCGATGGTGAATAGCCTGAATCGGTATCTATTCGAACGAATCTCAAAACAATAGTCATTTTTCTTATAAAGGTCATTTGCATTCAAAAGGTCGACTTTTGGAGTGAGATCCGCCACGCTTGCGGAGGCTGCATGCTGAATTATCTTTGACATGGAGCTGATGGTTTCTAATGCTGGAGATAACGTTCTGTTTACGTCAAAAGTCGGAGAAAACACCCCCTTGACCCTACCGTTAGAAGCCCCAGACAACATTTTCGCCTGTTCAGTAAAAAATGGGATGATTCCGTCTGTTCTCTTTTGTTGAGGCTGAGTGAACACCTCTGCCCATGGATTTTCACTAGAAGTCATGACCGGCTCACCTAACTCAAATCGATATCAACTAACAGCGGCAAATGGTCGCTTATCTTGCTGTTGGGACGAACTTTTGCAATCAAGTCCCTATTCCCTATCCTCTTTAGATAGCTATAGGAATTAATGGAGTCCATCAATTCTGGGCTTACCAGGGCTTGGTCATAACAGTTCCAAATAGGGTTGGCGCAATCCCCGGAATAGTAAAAGGATCCGTAGTTCTCCAGCTCCTCCGATAACCAATGAATTGTTGGATTATACAGAAAGGGGTATTCGTCACCGCACCATGTTCTTCCGGTTTTATTTCTAACTAACCCTTTAAATAGCATCGCGTTAAATGCATTGGGGAGAAGCAGCTCCTTATCATATGGATTTGCGTTTAAGTCGCCCATAACGATCGTCTTTTTAATTGATAGCTCGTTTTCATACCCGTGAATCACATCCATCATCTTACGGATATCCACTAGCCTTGGTTCCGGATCGGCTGAAGACATACGGTCAACAAGATGCGCAGCGGCAATAATGAAACAGATCTTGCCTATTTTCATCGGCAGCACGGTAAACCGAGATTCCTCAAAGCAATCGATAACTTCAATGGACTCCTGGGCAATTATTTTGACTTTGTCACACCCACCGTAACCCATTGGGCGATATCCAGAGCTCTTTAAGAGCTTATCTGAGAATTCAGTTCCAGAAAACTCACCAAAAGCAGCAATGCCGACCTCTTCCTCTCGCATACAGGCGAGGACAAGGTCGGCATTGTCTTTTTTATTTAAGTTCCAAAAGAGCAGCTTCATATATCAGTTCATAGTTAACTACTGTACGAGCATGTCAACGATTCGCACGCTCGCGCACCCATCACCATAGGGATTCGAGTCGTGGCTCATGGCCGCAAACTCAGACTGAACGGAGAACAGGTCGCGGTCGTGCGCGACACCGAAGACGCGCAGCACCTTGTCGAGCACCTCGCGGTGCTGGCCGGTCATGGCCACCGCGTTCTCAAGCTCATGCAAGCGCGCCTTCAGTTCGTAGACGAGGTGGCACATCTCGATAGCACCTGGCGGGTGCAGAAGACGAGCATTGCTTTTTCTTAGCTCAAATCACTTTCCAAAAATATTTAAAGAAGCCCAGTGAGGTACTCCCCCAGCTCTTCCTGCCAGTCGGGCATATGGAAGCCGGTCGACTCGAGTTTGGACAGGTCGAGCGCGGAATGGACCGGGCGCGGCGCGATGGGGCCCTCGGCGCCGGCGTAGTAGTCGGCGGTACTGACCGGGACCACATTCTCCCCGTTGCCGTTGGCGGCCTCGAAGACGGCGCGGGCGATATCGGCCCAAGACTTGACCGCGCCGGAGCCGGTGCAGTTGTAGGTGCCGTAGGGGGCCTGCGTCCCCAGCACGTGGAAGATGGCCTGGGCCATGTCGCGCGTGAAGGTCAGGCGGCCCAGCTGGTCGTCCACGACCGTGACCCGCTCGAGCCCGTCCTCCGGGTCGGCGACGCGGTCGGAGAGTCCCTTCATCGTCTTGACGAAGTTGTGCCCCTCGCCGATGACCCAGCTGGAGCGCATGATGTAGTGGCGCGGGCACCCCGCCACGGCGATGTCGCCGGCGGCCTTGGTCTGGCCGTAGACGGACAGCGGGCTGAGGGGCTCGTCCTCTGTGTGGACCTCGGCCGTGCCGTCGAAGACGTAGTCGGAGGACACGTGGACCAGGGTGATACCGTGCTCGGCGCAGGCGCGTGCGAGCAGGGCCGGGCCGGTGGCGTTGGCCTTCCATGCGGTCGCGCGGCCCTCGGGAGTCTCGGCCCGGTCGACCGCCGTGTAGGCGCCGCAGTTAATCACGGTGCCGTAGAGCGACCAGTCGTACTGTGCGTAGGCGTCCGGGTCGGACATGTCGAAGGTGTCGATGTCGCAGAAGTCGAAGTCCTTCGCCACGCCGCGCTCCTCAGCGAGCGCGCGCACCGCGCGGCCCAGCTGGCCGTCGCAGCCGGTGACGAGGGTGCGCTTCGGCGCCATGGGGACGACGTCGGCGAGCATCGGGTGGTTGAGGTCGGCCTCGGAGACAGTGGCCTGGTCCAGCGGGATCGGCCACTCGATTGCGAGCTCGGGGTCGGCGAGGTTCACGAACGTGTAGGTCCTCTTGAGCTCGGCCGACCAGTGGGCGTCCACCAGGTAGGTGTAGGCGGTGCCGTCCTCGAGCGCCTGGAAGGAGTTGCCCACGCCGCGCGGGACGTAGATGGCCTTGGAGGGGTCCAGCGTGCAGGTGTAGACCCTGCCGTAGGTGGCGCTGCCCTCGCGCAGGTCCACCCAGGCGCCGAAGACCGAGCCGCGCGCCACGGAGATGAACTTGTCCCAGGGCTCGGCGTGGATGCCGCGGGTGACGCCCTTCCTGTCGTTGTAGGAGATGTTGTTCTGGACGATGCGGAGGTCGGGGATGCCCAGCGCGCACATCTTGGCGCGCTGCCAGTTCTCCTTGAACCAGCCGCGATTGTCGCCGTGGACGGCCAGGTCGACTACCTTGAGGCCCTCGATGCCCGTCTCGGTGACGGAGAGGTCCTTCTCGAATGCGATGTCTGCCATGTCTCTCCTCTCCCTACTGCCCCTGCGCGCGGTAGCGGGCCTCGGTGGCCTCCTTGGCCGGGCGCCACCAGGCCTCGTTGGCGACGTACCAGTCGATGGTGGCCCTGAGGCCCTCGGCGAAGTCGGTGTGCGCCGGCCTCCAGCCGAGCTCGCGCTGGAGCTTGGTGGAGTCGATGGCGTAGCGGCGGTCGTGGCCGGGGCGGTCGGCGACCCAATCGAAGTCCTCGGGGTCGCGGCCCATGGCCGCAAGGATCATGCGCAGGACCGTGATGTTGTTCTTCTCGCCATTTGCGCCGATGAGGTAGGTCTCCCCCATGCGGCCCTTGGTCAGGATGTCCCAGACGGCCGAGGAGTGGTCCTCGGTGTGGATCCAGTCGCGCACGTTCTCGCCCTTCCCGTAGAGCTTGGGGCGGACGCCGTCGACGATGTTCGTGATCTGCCTGGGGATGAACTTCTCCACGTGCTGGTAGGGTCCGTAGTTGTTGGAGCAGTTGGAGATCGTGGTGCGCAGGCCGTAGGTGCGGGTCCAGGCGCGCACGAGCATGTCGGAGGACGCCTTGGTGGAGCTGTACGGCGAGGACGGGCGGTACGGCGTCTCCTCGGTGAACTTGGCCGGGTCGTCGAGCGCCAGGTCTCCGTAGACCTCGTCGGTGGAGACGTGGTGGTAGCGGACGCCGTATTTGCGCACGGCCTCCAGCAGGCGGAAGGTGCCCTCCACGTTGGTGCGCAGGAAGGGCTCCGGGTCGGCGATGGAGTTGTCGTTGTGGCTCTCGGCGGCGTAGTGCACGATGGCGTCGTGGCCCGGGACGATGCGGTCCAGCAGCCCGGCGTCGCAGATGTCGCCCACGACGAGCTCCACGCGGTCGGAGGGCAGCCCCGCGATGTTCTCGGGGTTGCCGGCGTAGGTCAGCTTGTCCAGGACGGTGACGTGCACCCCGGGGTGGTTGTCGACCACGTAATGCACGAAGTTGCTGCCGATGAAGCCGCAGCCGCCCGTGACGATGATGTTCCTGGGCTCGAAGAGCTCTTCAGACATATCTGTATCTCCCATTGAATCGTTTAGTACTCGCGCGGGCTGTTGACGATCTCGCCGGCGGCGACCTTCTTCAGGTGCTGGCCGTAGACCGACTTGCCGTAGGCCGCGGCCGCCTCCTCCAGCCGCGCCGTGTCGATCCAGCCGTTCTCCCAGGCGATCTCCTCGGGCACCGAGACCGGTAGGACCTGGGAGTGCTCGACGGCGCGGACGAACTCCGCCGCCTCGTGGAGCGACTCCATGGTGCCGGTGTCCAGCCACGCGTAGCCGCGGCCGAGGGTCACCACGGAGAGCGTCCCCTCCTCCAGATACATCTGGTTGAGCGTGGTGATCTCCAGCTCGCCGCGTGCGGAGGGCTTCACCTCGGCGGCGCGGGAGGACACGTCGCCCGGGTAGAAGTACAGGCCGGTGACGGCGTAGGAGCTCTTGGGCTCGGCGGGCTTCTCCTCGATGGAGACGGCCCTCCCCTCGCCGTCGAACTCCACGACGCCGAAGCGCTCGGGGTCGTCCACGTGGTAGCCGAAGACCGTGGCGCGGCCCGACTCGGCGTTCTGGACGGCGCGCGTCAGGTGGCGCGACAGGCCGTTGCCGTAGAAGATGTTGTCGCCCAGCACGAGCGCGCAGGGCTCGCCGCCGATGAACTCCTCGCCGATGGTGAAGGCCTGCGCCAGGCCGTCCGGCGAGGGCTGCTCGGCGTAGGAGAGGTTCACGCCGAAGCGCGAGCCGTCGCCCAGCAGGCGCTGGAAGTTGGGCAGGTCGGTCGGCGTGGAGATGACCAGGATGTCCTTGATGCCCGCCAGCATGAGCGTGGACAGCGGGTGGTAGATCATGGGCTTGTCGTAGACCGGCAGCAGCTGCTTGGAGGTCACGAGAGTGAGCGGGTACAGTCGCGTGCCGGACCCGCCCGCGAGGATGATGCCTTTCATTTAATCTGTCCCCTACAATCGAAATGCGCTTTAGATCGAGTGATAAATAAGACTTGGGTATCCTATTTTGCTAAACCCCCTCATTCTTAACGAAATAGGCAAGGTAATGACTGCGGAATATGGCTACCTGAATTGCCCCTTCCATTTTTCAATGCTCGACCAAGGGAGATTGATTCCGGTTATTTCAGGTTGGTTAATCCAATCAGCCATTTTGAGTAAAAAGCCATCTTCTCGTTCGAAAACAGGAAGTCCGGTATCTTCACCGATGATCGCGTGCCAAATGTTGGTAATGGACTCACTTTGCTTCAACGCTATGAAAAGCGCCAGTATCGAAAATCAATTTATAATCCCACAATGATGTGAATTCGTTCGGGCAAATAACGACCGCAAAGTGATACAAGCGAATAAGATCCGGCAAGAGTTAGCGCCCAAACAGCAAATGTCGAAACACCAAGTGGAATGACGAATAATCCAAGCAGTTTCCAAACGGCCTTGAGAACAAGTATATGGCAGAGGTAGATTCCAAAAGAGGCGTTCCCAAGGTCAACAAGCAAAGTAGAAGATAATCGCGACTTGAATGATCCCGGAACCGCCATAAGAAGCGCGATCACAGCTAAAGAGGTCGCGGCAGAACCGAGCTTAAGCTGAGTTGTGGCCATATTGAAATCGCCATTCAAATACCACCAGAAGCCTGCGACCTCCTGAATTATTAAAAATATAAAGAGCACTGCAACAAGCTGAGTGGTTCGTCCTTCAATGAGCGCAGCCCAACGCCTCCAGTCGAGACCGAAAACATAAAAGATGAGCCACATGGGGCAGAAAACCTGTATTAGAGGCAATGCGATACCGGCAACGGCAGCGAGCTCCCTTAGAAGCAAGCAAGCCGGTGTCACAGAATAGACAAAGAACCTATACCGTGAAAGGAGCCTGAACAGTACCGGAGTAAGCAGCACAAGCTGTGAATAGACCAATAGATAGTACATCTGAGCCGATACGGAGCCCACGGCGAACGCCAGAAACCCAGACGCCCATGAAGGGCGGGAAACGCCGCAAGATAGATAACGCTCCAGAACGCATAAGGTCCGACAACCTTGCTAATGCGGCGTCGAAGACCCCCCCCCCGCATTAAATTTGCGCTCGTCGGTAAGAACACCGGATAAAAACAAGAACAACGCAACAGAAAAGTTGAGGAATGGGCGAATGGCGACCGACGCGGCACATTGAGGAAGACAGTGGATAAGCACCACTGCGGAAATCGCAAGCCCACGAAGAGCTTGAAGGTAGCGATCCTTGGCCATCTAGGCTCTCCTTCCAACGAGTCTCTTTAGTCGTCGTTTAATACCACCAAGCTTGCCGCGGACACGCTGCCAGAGAGTGGGACGGAAATCCCACTTGTCCATGAGATCTGGGATGGAAAGCCCGGCAGACACGTCGTTCAAGAACTCGTCGCGCTTTGGATAAGGCGTGACAGAATGGACGAGGCTAGGGTTGCCCGCGATTACCCCATCAAGCGTCGCCGGACCGTTTGCAGTAAGCCCAGAAATAGCCTCGAATGCCCGCACGCCCTTCTCGGTATTGCATAGGACGGCAGATACGCCCTTGGAGTTGTCAACCTCGGGATGGGTATTCTGGAACCCCCAGAAATCACCGAGCGTGATATCGGCGCCGCTGGAGCGCTTTGCTGGACATGCCAGACAGGACGAACGAAGGCTCGCATTGGCCAGAAACGCTTTCATGTACCAGTCTTTGCCGAATATCTGGGACTCGGTGTCCCCGGTGTTGTCTTTCTCCGCTATGTGCTTGTACATAGCGGAGAAAGACAACCATCCGGTTGTCTTACTCCGCATATTGACGTCGCAGACGTCCGACCCGAAGGCCTCACCACGGTAGTCGACCCAGCGCGACCAGAGCTCTGGAGACGGAACACCGTGGCAGATGACGTCGACGCCGAGGAAGAGGTCAGAGTCGGCGAGTTTCCCCAGGTATGAGCGCATGCCAGCCACCTGGCATGCAGTACCGGCAAAGAGCGCCGGCCTGCCTTCACGCAGGGCAGCGCGGACGCCCTCGAAGACGCCGCGGCCAACCGCGCTCTGAACGTATTTCGAGCGCATAACGGCGCCGAGCGCCGGCCTGTCCTCCACGAGCACGTGACGAAGCTCGCGGCAACCGTCCGTCCACGCGGCGCCCGCCACAACACCGCCGCGCGAGAGAGCGTCACCGGCGAGTAGACCGAACACGCCGCCCGACGACGATCTATCGAGCAAGCCGACGTCATGAGCCTTCGCCCAGAGGGCGAACTCGCACCCGTCCTCCCCAGGGGCGTTGAGCGCCGGGCATACGGCGTCGCACGCCCCGCAGCCTACGCACCCGGAGGCGTCGACGGTGGGGTGTAGGAAGCCACAATCATCGGGTTCCATGGAGATGCATGACTTGGGGCAGCGGGCAGCGCACGCGCCGCAGCCGCAGCAACGGTCGCCAAGCGAGACGACCCTCGGGGATTTCTCGGAATCATTCATGATGGACCCTATCTAAGGAACGGGAGACGAGAGACGACCGCGATACGTTCGTCCTTCGTTAGGACGGCGAGCCAAAGGGCTATGGCGAAAAGCGCGCTGTAAACGGCGCCCCACTCGAGGAACGCGGGCCATCCGTTGACGGGCAGGACCGCCCTGCCAGCGAGGCAGGCGACGGTGACGGCAGCCCAGGCGAGCAGCACCGGCAGGTTCCGCTTCCAGAAAAAGAGCATGTCGAGACCGACCCGCTTCTGGTAGTACCAGTTCATCCGCAGTCCGTTGCCGAGCACGATGCTGACGACATAGGCGATCGCGGGGGCCCACGGCCCCAGCGCCGGGGCGGCCGCGGCGGTGAAGGCAACGTTCCCGACCGCCATCGCAAGGTAGACGAGACTCCTGGCGTGGTGCATGTTCTTGGCCCTCTGGGTCTCGATGCCGACGTTCTGACAGAGGGGCACCATGACGGGTAGCGTCATGGCGAGCACGAGCCAGTAGGCCTCGGCGAAGCCCGGGCCCGCCCACCTCGTCACGAAAAACTTCCCGAGAATAGCGAAACCTCCGTACACCCAGCAAAACAGTACCATCTGGTAGCGGCCCACGCGCGTCATAAGGCGAGTGAGCTCGGCGTTGTCGTCCGAGGTGGCGACGATGCGGTTGACCTTCGGAATGAAGACGTTCGACATCGTGGTGGAGAGCGAGTAGAAGACCTGGCGGATGTTCACGGCCACCGCGAACAGAGATACCGCAGTCGCGGCCGAGATGGCCCCCAGCATGATGTTGGGCACGCTCTGATTGACCATCTCGCAGACCTGGTTACCGAAGATCCAGGCACTGAAGGCGGCGATGCCGCGCATGACGCCCCAGTCGGCACCCCTGAGCTCGAAGCGCATGCCCAGCACGACGATGGCGTAGCGCGCGTTGAGGGCGAGCAGGACGAGGTTCAGCGCGAGCTGTGCTAGAGCAACGCCCACGGGCCCCATACCGGCGGCCAGCAGGGCCCAGGCGCACAGCGGCGTCGCAAGCGTGGTGACGAGCTGCCTGGTCTGCTGGTAGACGAAGCGCTCGTGCGCCGTGATGTAGGAATTGAACACGACGGTGAACAACGTCGAGGCGACGTTGAGCGTCATGATGGCGAGCAGCTCCCGGGCGAGCGAGACCTGCGCCTCGGTGAACCCGGCCGAGAACACCGCGCCCGCGTTTGCGGAGAAGCCCATGCCGAGGGCGACCGCCGCGGCTGTGACGGCGACGTAAAGCGTGAGGTACATGCCGTTCAGGTGCCGGATGTCGCGCTCGCCGCCGTGCGCCACCGTCTGCGTGTAGAAGCGCACGTAGGCCTCGGAGAAGCCGAAGGACAGGAGCGTCAGCGAGAAGACAAAGGAGTTCGAACTCTGGAAGACGCCGTAGTCCGCCTGCCCCACGTAGGACAGTAGCATCGGCGTGTAGACGAGGTTGACGAGGTTCTTTGCGAGGATGTTGGCGTAGCCGAGGAGGGCGCCCGCCTTACGCTGGCTAGCCACGGGCGGCCTCCGAGGGAATGCTCAATCCACATCTATCGAGGAATTCAACAACGATCTTCCTCTGAGCTGCCAACCTGTCATACGCCTTTGAATAGTCACTCTCGAGCAGTTCCGAATTACATACGGAAAGAATTGACCGCTCAACGAAAGAAACACCCAGCTCGCTGGCTAGCGTGTCGAATCGGCTGCTTATGTCTGGACCAGTGGACTCACGAGGGCAATAAATCAGCGGCTTCCCGAACAAGATCGAGAAAATTGATCCGTGATATGAATCTGTCGCTACAAGCTTTGCGTGACGGACGGCATAGAGGAACTCTGAAGGCCCGAGGGCGTAGTAGCGCGCATCCCCTAGTAAATCGACCCTCTTGCAGCTAAGTGAATCACAGATTTCGGCAACCCTCTCTTCGTAAGCTGCACTCCCGAGGAAGTACGTCAATACATAATCATTTGGAAGCCCGCAGTGCGGCTCTTTTTCATACCTTTCCCACCAGGAGCCGTCAAACATCAGTGTTGGGTCAATCAACACCTCGGCCTTTAAGCCGTACAGACTGTTTATAAGCTCGGCGCTCTTCTGCTCACGAACGGACAGCCTATCAAACCCGTCGAAATAGCCGTGGAACAGCTCACGCTTCTCCTCGGGAATCGTCGGAGCTGCCAAGCTTGGCGAAAAAGCAATGCGCTTTTCTCTTGGCGAAAACGTGAGAAACATAGTGGAGTTAGCGTCAGGGGAATACGGAGACCAAACTTGGTCGCTCCCAGCAACGAAAAAGTCATAGGATTTAATGTCACGTGGAGGGTTGGAATCAGATATAACCTCCCGGCTAAAGGAAATGTTACGGGAATTGAAATCCTCAAACGAACGATGCCTCTGGATGTGGGCAACGGCAAGCCCCTTTGGAATGAGCGAAGCCAAAGACTTGAGCTTGTATTTGGCAGATCTCGAGTCCTTCTGTCTGAACGTAAGGACATCTGCACCCGAGAGTTTGAGAGTTTCTTGGACAGCAAGGTTCTGGAGCCTCTGCCCATAGTTGTCCCCATGCGTAAATGTGGAAATGCCTATTTTCATGTTCAAACCTGTTCTTCGTCTCTATCAATAATCAAATAGTCTGCAGCCGAGGAATTCCACGACCAAGCCAGCGCTCCACAGAGCAGCAGTAGGCACAAGCAGCAGTTCACCCTTGTAAAGCACTGCGTATACAGAAAGGTAATAAGAATTGTTAGCAAAAGGAGCAAACGAACAATCCGGCCATTAGATCCTTTTTCCTGCTCCATAAACTCACTAACCACGGAGTGGAAAAACGCTACATACGCTGCCGTCTCCCAAACCCCCATGAGAATCAAGAAAGACCCCATATCCGCTTGACCAAAGTGGTTAAACGACATGAACCCGGACGCGTAGAAGCTTGAGGCTCCAAGACCCTCTCCGAGACTCCATGTAGCCGGTCTCAAGAGAGCGAAGCCGATGATAGCAATCCTCTCGTTACTGCCGTCGGCAGCAGTACCGACGGAAGCTGAACTGCCAACCATATCGAACAGACCAAACACTTGCGTATCCACGAGGATCTGGAACGCAGGCACCAAGGCGTATGCAATTGTCAGGATAAAATACAAGGCGACAAGCCAAAAGAAGGGACCCGAAACATCCGCTTCTCCTCTCATGACTGAAATAAGCCAGAACATCACTAAAACGAGAGGAAGGATTATGAAGAGCGCCTTATTATCGTTGAGTGTCGCAAGATAGAAGGACAGGACGATAAGGCAGACGTTGTAAGCGATGGCAAGGGATGGCCAGAGAGGACCCCGAAGCCTCCTAATCCAGACGAAGTTGTAGAGCACGACGAATGAAGTGTAAAGGGCCACCGCATGGACGGACGCATAAGAGAACAGGCCGGAGATATTGTCCTCGAAGTAACCGATGTCGTTCGTTGTCGCAGCGATCATCCCATGGGTAGAGTACTGGATAAACATGATCGCCATATTGAGAAGCAATATGGCGTTGAAGACCGGAAAACCTGCATCAAAGAGTCCAAGAAGAAAATCCCTCTTGTTAGTGACCAAAAGAAAGAAGTAAAGCGTATAGACAAACGGGTAGAGGAGCAGCAAAATATTCGCCCTAAACGTTTCCATATTGCCACCCAAGAGGGCACCAGACAGCCACCCTGCAACGGTAATCAGCCCAAGTAGTAGCGCTCTACCGCTATATTTCCATCCGGAGAAGAGCGCCCTCACGCAAATCATGCCGGTAATTACCCAGTTGAGGTATCGCCCCAGACCATAGTACTCAAGGAAGAAAACCTGCGCCAAGATACCTATAACGATCGTCGCATCCGCCAGGTCACCCATGCAAACGGTTAGAACGCCTTGCTTATTAGGGAGATACCAACGACCTCTTCGACCAGCCCGCTCCTCCGCTTTATTTATAACGAGCCTCGCATGCCTATGATCTTGCATTGAGTACCTCCAGCAGCACACGTTCAATCAGCCTCGTGTGCATGTGAACTCCCGTGTTGAGACCTACCGAGGAGCATGGAAGCAGGTCTACGATCTCATCTGAATCGACAAGATCGAGCGGACCAGGCTTTCCGCTCCTGAAACGATTGACCTCCCTGATAAGCCGGCTCTTATCCCTAAACAGCCCGATTAGCTCCTCCTCGTTATTCAGCACCAAACCGGACCCATGCTCAACGACAAAGTCGGCGACATTGCCTGCACATGCACTCGAAATCGTATAAGCGTTTGCGGAGTAAGATTCCATACAGGTGTAGCTATAGGTCTCTGGACAAGATGGCCACATGACAACGATGGCAATCTCGCACTCCCTGAGAGAGTCGGTCATGGCATTTGGGTGCTTCTCATCAAATTCGACAAACCGCTTGTTCATCCCTGGATACATATCGTTCGAGCTGTTGAAGACGAAGAACTCGTACTCTTGTTCATCGACCGCAGATACGAGGCGAAGCCAGGTCTCCCAGCCCTTTGTCTTCCTCGGCATCCCCAGAAAGGCAACCCTGATGCGCTCCCCTGCGTTCAGAGGACGTCTGTTGCCCAGATACTCTCCAAGCAGCTTTTGGTGCGGTATTACATCAACAAGGCCCTCGTATTGGGGCCTGAATGAGAGAAACCGATTCTTCGTATAGGTCGAAGGTGCAACAAAACGGAGATTTTTGATGGAGTCAAACAGCCCTTGGATCTTCGACTCCACACGAAGGCTGTTACTGAAGTGGGGGCATTTCTCGCAGGGAGCGTCGCCGAGCCTTGAGCTGTCACAAAAGCCGCTCCTATTTTGGAGGTTATAGCTTGTACAACACAGGTAATAGTCGTGGAGAAAGGCCCTGACCGGTGTTTTGCCTGTAACTTTTAGCAGTTCGGAGACTTTCTCAAGGCTCACGTACAGAAGGTGGTGGATATGAAGCTCAAGAAGGCTGAAGCCGCTTTTTTGCCAGCTGCAAAGGGCCTCGCACACCTGGGCAATACTGAAAACACCAGCCTCCACCCCGTCGACCGTAACCCCGAATTCGCAAAATAGCATCTGGTCGTCCCTGAACAGGGTCTTCTTAACCGAGTGGAGATAGACGTAACTTATGCCGTGCGACGCCATGGCCTGCTGACTCGCCATAATAGCCTTTGGGGTGCCGGTCTTGTCCTTGAGATAGTCGCAAAAGGCAAGCGCTAGGACGTACCCACTATTGTGCGGTTTGGGGATGCTTTTACTCATATCATCGCTTCCCAAACAAGAGGAGAGATCTATTGAAAAGGCCCTCTTGTAGACTGCCGAAATTCAGCCTCGAAGAGAAAGAAACCCTGCACCTAGCCATGAAAGAAGCGTCCATTTTCGATACCAACTCTCCAAGAGCACGCTCTGGAGGAAGAATGCAGTCGGAATAAGTTGAAAGAAGTCCAGTAACTTGCTTTGCAAGAGTAATCTCTCGCGGATGACAAAAACTATTGATTTTCTCAATCACTTTAGATGGTAAATCAGTACTCACACCGACCACATTACGACCATGCTGGCGATATCCCATATGAGGAGAAGCATCGAAAACAATCCGATAACCCAGCAGCACGCATAGATTAGCTATCAGCTTATCATGCATGATGACGGGATGGGGCAGCTCATGCAAGCAAACAACTTCCCAAATACGCCTATCAAATACTTGCGTACATCCCATAGGTGACCCAATGCAAAGCTGGTTGAGAGGGTCGTTATCTCGATAAGATATGCACCTTTGTTGCCCATAGGTTAACCGGCCCATCTCATTACCAGCTGAATCTACAAGTCTTGAATTGCAATGATAAAGAGCCAAATTCTCCTGCTTCTTAAGCTGTTTAATCGCAGTTATCAGTTTATCGCTATCCCAAATATCATCTTGGTCGGAAAACGCATAGTAATCAGCTTCGGGAGCATTCCGCAACAACGTCAAAAACCCTAAAGCAGGTCCTAGGTTTTCTCCTGTTAACAAAGTCAGACTGCCCTCATCTGCATAGCGCTGCAGAAGATCACGAGTACCATCAGATGACCCGTCATCACGGACAAAAAGACGTACGTCAACTTCAGCCTGCGAGAGAATGCTGTCAATTTGTTCTGAAATAAATGGGATGCCGTTGTATGACGCCATTAATACGACGCACTTTGGCACCTTGGAATTACTCAACATATGGATTACCTTATCATTAATGCCTAAAGCAAACGCTCTCGATGTGTTAACCCCTGAGCAAACCCAGTGCAAGCAGTATATCCTTGACCAAGTACTTGGCGCAGTCTTTTGGCCTCGCCCTGAGAACGAGTCGGTTAACCCGTACCCCGTTACGAAAGCCGTCCATAAAGGTATTTCTTTCTATAGGCTTCGTCGAAGGACGTTGAAGCTGTTCATTGTTGGCCACAGCTAGACCAGGATCAACCGGCAAAAGCTCAAGGTCCGTCATTTCTAACAGTTCTCGACCCTTGTCTGTCTGCACAAGTGCGAGGGATATCCCGTTCGCGACCTCATCAGAAAGCTCGCTACCCCATGAATCGCCAAGCGTAATATCGGAGACACGATCACCCTTGGCGTAGCGGCAGGAGTAGCAGCCTTCCGTATACGGTAAACCCGAGAGGAAAGCAATCGAGTAGCGATCGCGGACACCCGTCCTACCCACAGTTTCAGCTCCGCGATAGCGGAGCTGATACTGGACTTTCTTTCGAAAGTCCAGTATCAGCTCATTAGACAGGTTGTTACCTGTCTCTTCCAAGAATCGGCTCAGGACCTTGGGGGACGGTGAACCATGACAGATAAGGTCGATGGTGTAAAGGGAATCGGCTAAACGGCTTCCAACGAAGTTACGCATCGCAGCAACCTGACAAGGAAGACCGATAAAGAGAACCCTTTGACCACCTTGCAGGGCCTCCCTAACCTCGCGGTACGCACCAAGCGGATTGCTTTTGACGTATTTGGAGCCTTGGGCCCTCCTCAAGTAATCCGCATCAGAAGTGAGGTGGAACCGGAACTCACCGCCCTCCTGTGCACATGAACACACTAATCCATTTGACGCCACAAACGCCTCCGAGATGGCCGTAGCCAGACCCCCGGACGAAGATGACATTCTGAGCGATGTATCTTTCGCCCACCCCTGTAGCCACTCGAGAGGACGCAACGAAGATGGGGATACCATCTGGGGACACGTTTTCTCGCACAGTCCACATCCCACGCACCTTGTAGGATCAATACGGGCGTTATACGCCTCAATCGTATCCTCAATGGCAATCGCTCCATGTCGGCATGAATCGACGCAGGCCATACAGCCAGCGCACATATCCTTCTTGCATACCGTCCTAGTGCCAACGTTTGACAATGCCCTACTCCTCAATCATGCTCTTGAGCTGCGCTAGGGACTTCTCCCTCTCCGCACCCATCACGTCGTTGACCCGACCAAAGTCAATCTGCTTGGATGCTAACTCGACATCATCTAGATTCTGAAGCACTCTGTCCGTGAGGTCCGTGAGTCGCAGAATACTCACGTTCCTGCTCGAGGTTCCGTTCTTGGGCAGCACTTCTACCAGCGGCGTATTGAGATTTATGGCAAAAGCCGTACCGTGGAACGAGTCCGTGACTAGGCATGCTGCGTTGTCGACATACGAGAGAAACTCAGCAAGCGTCGGCAGCCACTTGAACTTGCCCTCGCGTGAGGCCTGGTGCAGGCTTGCTGAGATCCGTATCAGGGGCAAGCCAAGCTTTTTGGCAACCTTCACGGCGTACTGCCCCACCGTCGGGTCGCTGTGAATCTGGTAGACGAGGATGTATTCGCCCTTCGGGGCAGGTGCCGCCATCCTTCTCCACGCCTCGCCATCAAGCAGCAGCGTGGGATCGACAACCTGTCCGGCCTCTATGCCCCACGAGGCAAGCTGCTCGCGCGCGGCATCCTCGCGTACGAACACGGCCTCATATGCTCGAAGGTCCTCGAGAAACCTGGGGCGCACGCTATCCGGGATATTCTTCTTACCAAAGCTTGCCGCATATGAGATGCGCCTTGCGCCCTCGGGAGCAAACTCAAGCGCGTATGACAGGTCGTATGCGCCCGAGCTGATGGGACCCCACACCTGATCGCTTCCAGTCATATAGACATCGGCCTTGGGCGGATTAGCCTTCAGCTCCTCCAGGGATGCATAGTGAGGGCTCATCTTAAGCAGCTGGGAACGCTCACGCGCAAACCGCTTGCCCGCCACCCTTGTCTCAGGCTCCATCAGAAGTCTGTAGACAGACTTCTTCAACGGGTTCCCGTTCCAGGACGGCTTTGTCGAAAGAAGCGTCCTCACCTGCTGGGATACGTCCTCACAAGCAGGTACATAGTCCATAATCTCGAACTCATGCCCCAAGCTCTCTACCGCTCGTTGTGTCGCATATGCCTGGAGCAGGGAGCCATAATTAGAGATTGCGTGCCTGGTTATGCAGGATACTTTCACGTGTTTCCTCCGATTGATATCGAGCAACCGCTATTTCTGAATTTTTGCATTCGATTTTTCCACCCGGCTGCACTACAGCGCCTCCTCAGTCTCGTACACGTGCGCGTCGGCTCGGCTTGCGTCGGAAAGGCCGTCGTTGATCGCGGCGTGCATGTCACAGGTGGAAAGAGCGTCCAGCTCCTCCTTCGTCACCTTGCCCGACTCGTAGTCGCGCACGATGGGGAGCTCGTGCATGTCGAACTTCTTGCCGGGCTTGAGCTTGTGCGCCAGCACCCACGACGCGGGTTTCCAGATGTACTTGTGCATGGCAGGAGACACGGAGCCGATCATCCAGCAGTTGCGGTCGCAGTGGCGCACGCAGCCGCGCACTTTCTCGGCCTGGGCGCTCTCCCACAGCTCATCCCAAGACTCGTCGTTAAGGTTGCCCATAACGAGCTTCTCCTTGGTGCCGTTGCAGGGCATGACGTCGCCGTAGGGGTCGATGAAGAACGTGTCGAACGCCATATCGCACGGGAGCAGGCGCTTCTGCCCATAGATGTAGTTGATGAGGCCCATGTTGAAGTACGCGCGGAACCACTTCTTGGGCTCGTTGGACTTGAGGAGCTCGTTTACCAGGTCCTCGAAGTTCTGGGCCACCATGGGACGGTCCTTGATGATGTTCTTCGCCTCGACAAAGTAGAAGCTGTTGTGCAGGCTGGCGGTGGCGAACTCCATGCCGAGCTCGTCGGAAAGCTTGTACAGCGGCACCAAGTCCGCAGCGTTGCGATCCTGCACCGTCATGCCAAAGCCCACGTCCGGGTGCTTCATTTCCACGAGCTTCTTGAGCGTCTCGTAGCCGCGGTTGAAGCCGTTCTGGAGACCGCGGATCTCATCGTTGGTCTGCTGCAGACCCTCGATGGAGATGCGGATTCCCACCTGGGGGAATTCCTCGGCAAGGGAGATGATGCGGTCGGTGAAGAAGCCGTTGGTGGAGATGACGATGCGGTCGGACTTCTTGTACAGCTCGCGCACGATATCCGCAAGGTCGGTCCTGATGAAGGGCTCGCCACCGGTGATGTTGGTGAAGTACATGCGCGGGAGCTTCTTGATCACGTCGAGGGAGAGCTCCTCCTCCGGACGGCTGGGAGCCTTGTAGCGGTTGCACATGGTGCAGCGCGCGTTGCAGCGGTACGTTACGATTACGGTTCCGTTGAGTTTCTTCTCGGCCATGGGTTAGGCCACCACCTTCCGGTCTATTAGTTCTTGATACAGGGAGACGAGATTCCGGATGTATTTCTCTTGATTACAGTTCTCTGCCACGAATGAACGGCAATGCGCGCTCATCGCGGCGTAAGCCGCAGGATCGGCGGCCACCGCCGCACCCCTACGGATTGCATCTGCGAGTCCTGCCTCATCGTGGGCTTCAGCCAGGAAGCCCGTTTCACCCTCACGTACCAGCTCGGGTATTCCGCCCATGTTCGTACCGATAACGGGCTTGCCCGCGGCGAGTGCCTCGAGAACCGCATATGGCGCGTTCTCGAGGCACTCTGACGGCGCAGCCGCCAGAGTGGCTCGATTCACAAGTCCGCGCAGGGCGTCACCGGTTTTATATCCAACCAGCTCAATCCTCGAGCTTATTTCGTTTGGCATTGCGGAAACTTTGACCTTCACAGCATCACATTCAGGGCCATCGCCTGCAATAACAAGACGCCAATCAGGGATCACCGGTGCCGCCTTCTCAAAAGCATGCACGAGCGTTAACACGCCTTTCTCGCGAGAAAGGCGTCCCAGATACAGCATGTAGGGATCTTCATTATTTTGGTTGGCAACTTCCCGTGACATCGAATCGGGATTCAGGAAATTCCGCATGAGGACAAGCTGACGCTCGGGAAGCCCCGCTTCAATAAACTTGTTCCGCATGAACTCACTCGGGCAGATGATGCGATCGAGACGTGAATAGGTTTTGTGCCGTTTAAGCCACTCCGCCTCAGCCACCGCTAACGCGCTTTTTGCGATCGAACCCTTTACGCACTTCTTCTTAAGGCAATTGCCAAAATGACCCCCGAGACACGAATCGCAAACGTTGCCCTCGGAATCAAGCATAAGATAGCTCGGGCAAGCAAGAATCAAGTCGTGCGAGGTATACACAACCGGCGTTGGATGCTGCTTTAGCCAAGGAGCGTCCAAGATGGAAAACGTAATCTGCCTATGAGTGAGATTGAGATGGATTACATCGGGCTGGAATTCACGGCACAGCGCATCGAACTTCTCGCGCGCCTCTTTGGAATACACAAGTGCCTGCGCGGCCTTCGCCTTATCGACAATAGAGCTCGGTCCGTTATAGTCGCGATTCGTTACAAAGTAACGCGACCACTCAGTCGGCTCATTACGCTCATCCTCCATGCTGAAGAAGGCAACTTCATGCCCAAGAGCGCGAAGACCATCGGCAAGAGCAAAGTAGTACGTCTCGCTTCCACCCTTGCGCCAATGAAACTTATTTACAAGAAGGATCTTCATTACGCAACATCCTCATACAAAGCAAGCGTCCTTTGGACGACGCTGTTCCAGTCATAGCCATTAATCGCGCGGTCACGTGCCATGGCGCCCAGCCTCTCCGCTTGGGCAGAATCCGCTATCAGGCCTTCAAGCACGTCGCGCAGCGCCCCCGCGTCTCCGTGTGGGAACGTGAGCCCACAACCCTGCAGAACATCCGCGCACTCGGGAATATCCGAGGTAACGCATGCCGCACCGTGAGACATGGCCTCCAGCAAGCTCATGGGCAGGCCCTCAACGTCGGAGGGGAGCGCGTAGCAATACGCGTTGGAGTACAGCTCGGAGAGCAGGTTGCCCTCAACGTGGCCGGTAAAGAGCGCGCGGGGGTCGGACGCGGCAGCCTCTTTGAGCGCCACGGCGTAGTCGTCCGTATCGGAGGAGTCGCCCGCGATAACCAGGCGCTTATCCGTCTTTACCTGCTTGTACGCCTCCACCAACAGTTCCGGTCGCTTCTCGGGCACAATGCGACCGAGGTAGAGGACATAGGAGCCCTGGGTGAGCCCCAAGCGCTCGGAGATCTCCTTCGCGGGAAGATCCGCCTCGGGAGTGATGCCGTTGGGAATGAGCGTAGCCTCGCGGCCGTAAGCCTCCTTGAAGTACTCCTGATTGCCCCGGGAAAGCACGATGAGCGCATCCGCGCACTTGGCCGCCGTCGCCTCGCCGAACTTGATGTACTTGGAAGCCAAGCCGCCCCATTTTGCACGCTGCCAGTCCAGGCCGTGGATCGTTGCCACGGTCCTGATGTCCGCGGAACGCGCAAAACGAAGGGGGACGCACGGCCCCTCTGCGTGATAGTGAATTACGTCTGCCCCGTCTTTGATGGCGGCCCTTGTTGCGGCAAAGCTGCTCGTGAGCGCAGAGAGCCCCTTGATGTCCAGAGCCTTTACGGGAACGATGCGGTAGCCATCCTTCTCGTAGGGCTCGGAAGGAGCTCCTTCGCCCATACGGTCGTAGCAGGTTACTTGGTGACCAAGGTCTGCCATACGGCGAGCAAGCTCGCCTACCACCACTTCTACGCCGCCCTCGCGCGAACCCGTTCTCTTTTGGCCTATCATGGCGATGCGCATGCTACACGGCACCTTCCCCAGAGAACATCGTCTTCAGCGTGCCGAATATCAACCGCAGGTCCTGGCGCAGGCTGCGATTCTCTATATAGTGAAGATCCAGCTCAACCATTTCGTTGAAGCCCAGGTAGCTGCGGCCCATTACCTGCCAAGGACCGCTGCAGCCGGGTTTTACCGCCAGGCGCTTCATGTCGTGCTCGCTGTACAGGGCAACCTCGCGCGGCAGGCCGGGGCGCGGGCCAATGAGGTTCATTTGGCCCAAGAACACGTTGATGAGCTGGGGCAGCTCGTCGATGCTGTGCTTGCGAATGAAGTTACCCACACCGGGAATAATGCGCGGGTCGTGCTTCATTTTAAACATGGGGCCAGTGGCCTCGTTTTGGGCCTGCAAGTCCTTGAGCATTTGGTCTGCGTTGGGAACCATGCTGCGGAACTTGTAGATCTTAAACAGGTAGAACGTGCCGTCTTTGCGCACGCGGCCCACGCGCCACTGTGAATATAGGGGGCTGGCGCCCGGGCTCTTTATGCAAATGACCACGCTCAGAATTACCCCGGGAATAAAGAGCAACACCAGGGCTCCGCCGGCGGCGACAATGTCCACCGTACGCTTAACAACGCGGTAGAGCCTGTGCCCAAGCTCGGGCTTCACGCCGGAGTTGGCACCGCGCAGCATCTTGTACGCTTCTTCGTTTGTAAGGTAATCCCCCGCAGCACCGGCTGCGGCAGTGACGGAATTCGCCGTGGCGGCCGTGCGCGTCTCCCGCGCGCCCTGTGCCATGGTCATCATCGTAGGCTCCAAGAGCCCCTCCCCCGATACTTTTTGCCTTCGGTCGTCCGCTTGCGAGCTTGCAGCTAGGCGATCGCTCTTCTGTGATTGCGCATAACGCGCTGCTCTTTTGAAAGCACCGCAAGGCCAACGCGGGTGGTTACGCGTCGGCCGCACAAGTCGAGCTCCAAAAAGGCAGTGCTCTTGCGTCTGTTAATGGTTTTGATAAGGGCCTCGTGCCCCAGCAGCGGGCCTGCCGTTACTACGACCTGGTCTCCATCCTTTAGAGCCTCGCTCATGGGCACCACGCGGTCTCCCCTATTGGTAAAGCTGCCAATGAGCTGGGTCTCTTCTTTTGCCAGCGGCACAAACCGACCGTCCTGGGAAAGCACCCGGGCAAAGTCGTCCATGCGCAGCAAATACTGTTGCACGGTGCGCGGATTCGCCGTATCGCAAATGAGATAACCGGGAAAGAGCGGCTTGGTCGTGCTGACCCATTCGCGGTGTAGCTTGATCTCGGTTTGATATTGGGGATAAAAGAGCTCCTGCATGACGCCAGCCGGCACCATGCGCTCGATGCGCTCGCGCATAACGTCTTCGCGACCGTTAGTGACTTGGATCACATACCACACGAGCACCACCCCCTTGCTGTCTTACGTATGGCTCACGGGGTTTGGGTATGGCTACGCCAGGGCGCTTGTGCGCGAAGGCGCTCCATATTCAAACCCTGAGCCCAGTTAGACAAGCACGTGGCTCTGCCCCACCGTGAACGGTATGTATAGGCGCAGCCCATATGTGGCTAATCGTCTTAACGACGAAAGCACATGCAGTTGGCTGCGTGCGAGTCAGTCTGGGGATGATTCACAACTGACTGACTCGCACGCAAACAGCTGAAGTGCTTGCTGCGTTTTGCCATGCAAAAAAATGCCTAGAATATCTTGCGGAAATATAAATTACCGCCAATCAATTCAAAACATCGCTGCATGACCACTGTATTGGAGCTCGTGGTTTTTCTAACACCGCCGTTACGGCCGGATGCCGATCGATCCTGCGCTATGTGACTTGATGGAGCCTGAGCACAGTTGAACCCATGTAACGTTAGGTATCCTAGCACAAGCTATGAGCGAGACCGATTTGGGTTGTGTTGAACAACATATGCAACAAATCCGAGCTTGAGGGGGTTGTTTGCATAAGTTGTTCACGTTGACGCAGGTTAATGGAGCGCTTGCACCGGAAGTCAATGAAAATGCAGGCGAGCTTATGCATTAAAGCGCCAAAGGAATTACGCGGTGCTTACAAATAATGTACAGAACTGGGAAATAAATTGCACAACATTTTCTGGGTGTGTGGGTGTGGGCGCCGAATTGCGAAAATGCTCATCACGCAATAGGCACGCCTGACTATAGAGTCAACGCATTTTGAGGCGATTTGTTGGATAACTTTTAGGGTGCAGTTGTCGCAAATTTTGCGACAACTGCTGCAGACGGCAAACTTGAACAGGAAAGCAATCTGCAAATTTTGCAAAAATGCAGTTAAGGCCGTTAAAAACCATATGCAAATAAAAAAGGACACTCAATTGAGTGGCCTTGCATTCACGATGGTGGAGACGAGGGGGATCGAACCCCTGACCTCTTGACTGCCAGTCAAGCGCTCTCCCAGCTGAGCTACGCCCCCGTGACGAGGAGATACTATAGGGGAAGATTTTCATTGATGCAAGGACTTTTTTGGGTCAGATTCTAAATGCCTATTGATATAGATAAGCTATGGCGGTGCCGGTGTGGACTTGGATCTTGGCTGTTGACCTGACGACGTTGCTGATGCCCGTGTCGGCCAACAAGCCCAGCGGGGCGCAATCTAGCTCCCACTCTAGGCCGTGCTCGCTTGCCACCGTCCCAGGCGCTATGGCGATGATGGAAAACGTCTTGCCTTCGGCGCCTTCAATGGTCCACGATTCGCCTCCGCGCAGGATGCGGGTCGTGGTCTCATCTTCAGCAATCCAGACTGGGGCATCCTCGTAGCCCGCGAGCAGCCCCAGCACGCTCAGCGCCATATCAGGACGGCCGCCGGTGGCGCAGGTCGCAACCAGTTCGGCACCCGGCCAGCGACGGCGGACGGAATCGAGCGCCAGCGCCAGATCGGTATAGTCCTTGTACGAGTCATGGCGCTCAACTTCAAAGCCGGTGGCGGCATCGACCAGCGAGCGACCTGCATCGCTCACCGTGTCGGCATCCCCCACATACACGTCGCAGCCCAGTCCCGCGCCCAGCAGCGCGTCGAGTCCGCGGTCCACGGCGACAACGTGATCGCACTCCCCCGCTAGCCTATGCAACAGATCCGCGCTCGCCACCACGGGCGAGCCGCAGACCACTAATACCTTGCAAGCCACAGCCCTCGCCTATCCCTCAAACGAAAGCACGCGGGACAGATCCAGCTCCTCGTAGCTGTCGATAAAGATATCGCAATTGGCGCGCACGTCGTCGCGCTTCATGCGGCCGTGCGGGTCATAAATACCTACACGCATAAAGCCGGCGGTCCCAGAGCTCTTAAGGCCAAAGACCGCGTCCTCAAACACCCAAGCACGCTCAAACTTGTGCCCGTGGCGCTCCTCCAAGCGACGCAGAGCCAGCTCGTACACATCGGGGAACTGCTTGGAGCGTCCTGCCTCGCCCGTCGTGGTAACAAACTCCATGTAAGCATCGAGCCCGGCACCAGCGAGCGCGGACTGTACCAGCTCGGCCGGCGTGGACGTGGCCACGCACATGGCAATGCCCGCCGCCTTGGCCTGCTCCAAAAATGCCAGAAGCCCCTCGCGCGGCGGCACCTTGGAGTAGCCATCGATCAAAATCTCGCCCAGCTCGCGATACAGCTCCTCGCCATTCGCGCCAATGCCCCACGTGTCGTGGTAGGCCTGGCACTCATCCTCCAGCGAAAGGTGCTCAAATTGGGCAAAGTCATCCACGGTCACGTCAATCCCGTGGCGGCGCAATAACTCGGGCTGGGCATAGCCCCAAACGGGGGTGCTATTAACCAAGGTGCCATCGCAGTCGAAAATAAAAGCAACCTTGGGAGCGGCGGTATGGGACATAAACGAACCTTTCGATATCAAATGGTAAACATCCTGCTAAAAACGTTTTACCCAACGTCAACCAAACAATTTTGAAACCCAAATTGGTAAAACTGTCAAGAGTTTTACCACGGCAATTCTGCCAGTGGTCTAAACATGTCGCTTACCGATTAAACGTCCCCGCAAATCCGCTTTCGTTCATAAAACTAACGTACAGGTGTTATCGTAGTTTTTGCCGAAAGTTCCACCGAGCACGCGAGGTGGAACGAATCACAGAAACTTCGCCGTCCCTTCGATTCGTGCAGCCTTGGACCTTTCGCATCTAGTCACCAAGGCAACACGCTGCCGCGTCATGATGGGATCAAACGTGAGCGATACAAAGCTAAAGCCAGCAACTAAAAAGCCCGCTACCCGTAAAGCCGCCCCGCACGCACCGGAGCTCACCAAGGACGATGTCTATCTGTTTGGAATCGGTACGTGGGAGCGCAGCTGGGAAAAGATGGGCGCGCATCCCGACACGCAGCAGCGCACGCGCGGCTGGCGTTTTTGCGTTTGGGCGCCCGATGTTAAAAGCGTTCACGTCATTGGCGAATTTAACGACTGGGATGAACAAGCCAACCCGCTGGTGCCCATGCATACGAGCGCTATTTGGGAAGGCTTTATTCCTGGCGCCGAGCAGGGTCAGCTCTATAAGTACCTTATCGAGACCAACGAGGGCGAAAAGCTCTACAAGGCCGATCCGTATGCCTTTAAGGCCGAGTGCCCTCCGGGTACCGCCAGTGTGCTGTGGACCCTCGATAGCTACAAGTGGAACGACGCCGCGTGGCTCAAGCGCCGCGCCGGCCACAACCACATGTCGCAGCCGCTCAACATCTACGAGGTGCATATTGGCTCGTGGAAGCGCCACGGCGACGCACCGCAGGGCGAGCCGGACGAGTACGGCAACTACCCCGGTCCCATGGACCCCTTCCCCGCGCAGCGCGGCGAGTTCTATACCTACGACGACCTGTCGGTGGAGCTCGTGGACTACGTGCGCGACATGGGTTACACGCATATTGAGGTCATGCCGCTTATGGAGCATCCCTTCGATGGCTCCTGGGGCTACCAGACGACCGGCTACTTTGCCGCAACGTCGCGCTACGGCAACCCGCAGCAGCTCATGCACTTTATCGATGCGTGCCACGAGGCGGGAATCGGCGTGATCATAGACTGGGTGCCCGGCGGTTTTTGCGCCGACTCCCACGGCCTTGCCACCTTTAACGGCCACATGCTGTTTGAGCACGAGATTCACCCTAACTGGGGCACGCACAAGTTTGACTTCGCCCGCGGCGAGGTCCGCTCCTTCCTGGTCTCCAACGTGCTGTATTGGCTCGAGAACTTCCACGTTGACGGCATTCGCATGGACGGCGTGTCCAGCATGCTGTACCTCAACTTTGGCATCGACGATCCCGGCCAAAAGAAGTTCAACAAGTATGGAACCGAGGAGGACCTGGACGCCAGCGCGTTTATCCGCCAGGTCAACTGCGCCGTGGAGGCCCACTTCCCCGACGTGATGATGATGGCCGAGGAGTCCACCGCGTGGCCGCTCGTGACCTATCCGCCACAGGACGGCGGCCTGGGCTTCCACTACAAGTGGGACATGGGCTGGATGAACGACACCCTGCACTACATGCAGACCGATTTTCCGTGGCGCCCCGGCAACCACGGGCTGCTGACGTTCTCCATCATGTACGCCTTTACCGAGAACTTTATCTGCCCGCTGAGCCACGACGAGGTCGTGCACGGCAAGTGCTCGCTGATCGGCCGCATGCCGGGCGACTGGTGGCGCCAGTTTGCCGGCCTGCGCACGCTGGCTTTCTACCAAATGACGCACCCCGGTGCCAAGCTCAACTTTATGGGCAACGAGATCGGCCAGTTTATTGAGTGGCGCTACTACGAGTCCATCCAGTGGTTCCTGACCGAGGAGTACGAGACCCACCGTCATCATCAGGCGTTCATTAAGGCGCTCAACCACCTATACACCGCCGAGCCCGCCCTATACGAGCGCGGCTACACCGACGACGGCTTTACCTGGATCGACGCGGACAACTCCAAGCAGTCCATCGTGAGCTTTGTGCGTCAGGGCGAGAACGTCGATGACGACCTGGTGATCCTGATCAACTTTGACCCGGCGAGCTACGAGAACTTCCGTGTGGGCGTGCCGCGCGAGGGTGACTGGGAGGTCATCTTTGACTCCGACCGTCCCGAGTTCGGTGGCAGCGGATACGCCGGTGAGGAGCCCTACACCTGCTCTAGCGAACCCTATCCCTGGAACGGGCAGATGGACTCCATCGAGATAAAGGTGCCCGGCCTGGCAGGCGTGGTGCTTAAGCGCCGCGGTCCCAGCAGCTATAAGCCGCCCGTGGTCGAGAAGCCCAAGAAGGCGACGCGCAAGCGCACGTCCTCGGTGAAGCCCAAGGCCGCCGCTGCAAAGAAGGCTCCGGCCAAGGCGAAGGCTACGACGGCGACCAAGGCCAAGGCTGCTGCGAAGCCCGCCGCCAAGAAGCCGGCTGCCAAGAAGGCAACTACCAAGGCCAAGTCAGCTTCTGTTAAGTCGACCGCTAAGGACGCGTAACAAAGCCGTTACCACTGTAATTACCCGCCCCTCTGGGGCGTAGGATGTAAGTCATAACCGTTCCGGGAGATATCCCCGGGGGAAAGGAACGTATGAATAAGATCTTCGACAACAAGCAGGAGTTTACCGAGCTCTATCGCGATGCCGTCATGAGCATTAGCGGCAAGAGCATCGAGGCCGCCAGCGACCTCGACCGCTTTAACGCCCTGGCCAAGCTCGTGGCCGAGAAGGCCCGCACCGTTGCCACCAAGAGCGACGCCCGCGCGGCGTCCGAGGGCAAGAAGCGCGTGTACTACTTCTCGATCGAGTTTTTGATCGGCCGCCTGCTCGACAACTACCTGCTTAACTTTGGCGTGCGCGACATGGTCGCCGAGGCGCTCGACGACATGGGCTTTGACCTGTCCGTCATTGAGAACCAGGAGCCCGATCCGGCACTGGGCAACGGTGGCCTGGGCCGTCTGGCCGCGTGCTTCCTGGATTCCATGGCAGCCGAGGGCATTGCCGGCTACGGCAACGGCATGCGCTACCGCTACGGCCTGTTTAAGCAGGAGATTGTCAACGGCAGCCAGGTCGAGGCCACCGACGAGTGCCTCACCCACGGCTATCCCTGGGAGGTCCGCCGTCAGGACAAGGCCGTGACCATTAAGTTTGGTGGCCACGTCGAGGGCTTTGAGGAGAACGGCCGCACGTTCTACCGCACGGTGGACACGCAGGATATCCTGGCCGTCCCTTATGACATCCCCGTCGTGGGCTATGCCGGCGAGACCGTCAACAAGCTGCGCGTATGGGCTGCCGAGCCGGTCGAGGAGCACTTCGACCTTGAGGCCTTCAACCGCGGCGACTATGCCCTGGCCGATGCCGAGCGCGCCGAGGCCGAGGCCATCAGCGCCATCCTCTACCCCAACGACGCCGGCGAGCACGGCCGTCTGCTGCGTCTGAAGCAGGAGTACCTGTTTGTATCGGCCGGCATCTACAGCCTGCTCGACACCTTTGAGAAGGAGCACGACGCGAACTGGGAGCTGTTGCCGCAGTTTGTGGCCATCCACACCAACGATACCCACCCCGCCATGTGCGGCCCCGAGCTCATGCGCATCCTCATCGATGAGAAGAAGCTCGAGTGGGATGACGCCTGGAACATCGTGACGCAGGTCGTGAGCTACACCAACCACACCATCCTGCCCGAGGCCCTGGAGAAATGGCCCATCGGCACATTCTCCAAGCTCCTCCCCCGCGTGTACCAGATCATCGACGAGATCAGCCGTCGTTGGCATGAGTCGTTCGACACCACGCAGGAGGGCTGGCAGGAGCGCCTGCGCCAGACCGCCATCCTGTGGGACGGCGAGATTCGCATGGCCAACCTGTCCGTGATCTGCAGCCACAGCGTCAACGGCGTGGCTAAGATCCACTCCGACATCATCAAGAACATCGTGCTCAAGGACTTCTATGCCCTTACGCCCGAGAAGTTCAACAACAAGACCAACGGCATCTCGCACCGTCGCTTCTTTGCCGAGGCCAACCCCACCTATGCCAAGCTCGTGACCGAGGCCATTGGCGATGGCTGGCTCAAGGACGCCTTTGAGCTGGAGAAGCTCAAGGAGTTTAAGGACGACACCGAGTTCCTGAAGGCCGTGGGCGCCTCCAAGCGCGCCAACAAGGAGCGTCTGGCCGCCTACGTTAAGGCCGAGACCGGTCTGGTCATCGACCCCAACACCGTCTTCGACGTTCAGGTGAAGCGCTTCCACGCCTACAAGCGCCAACTCATGAACATCATGAAGGTGATGGACATCTACAACCGTCGCATCGCCGATCCCAATTTCCACGTGACGCCGACGACCTTCATCTTTAGCGGCAAGGCTGCCTCGAGCTACACCTTTGCCAAGGAGACCATCCGCCTCATCAACTCCGTCGCCGAGGTCATCAACAACGATGCCCGCGTCAACGAGGTCATGAAGGTCTGCTTTATCCCCAACTTCCGCGTGAGCAACGCCCAGCTCATCTACCCCGCCGCCGAGATCTCTGAGCAGATTTCGACCGCCGGTAAGGAGGCCTCGGGCACGTCCAACATGAAGCTCATGATGAACGGTGCCATTACGCTGGGCACCCTCGACGGCGCTAACATCGAGATCGCCGACCTGGCCGGCCGCGAGAACGAGGCCATCTTTGGTCTGACCGCCCCCGAGGTCGAGCAGCTCTGGGCATCGAACAGCTACTTTGCGTGGGATACCCTCAACGGCGACCGTGAGCGTCTGGGCCGCGTGATGGACGAGCTCAAGGACAACACCTTTGCGGGTCTTTCGGGCAACTTCGAGAGCATCTACAACGAGCTCATGAACAACAACGACCCCGACCTGGTCATGGCAGACTTCCGTAGCTACGTGGATGCGTGGGAGAAACTCACGGGCAGCTATGGCGACCAGGAGACCTGGAACCGCAAGGCCCTGCTCAACACCGCCTCGAGCGGCTGGTTCTCGAGCGACCGCACCATTCGCGAGTACCGCGACGAGATCTGGCACGCGTAAAGGCGCGCGAGCTCCCCTTTGCCAGCACGGCATTAGCGACGGGCGTGACGTTACGCCGCGCCCGTCGCTAATGGGTTTAGGAACATCGATGACAGAAGGAGAAATCGATGAGTAAGAAAGAATGCATCGCGATGCTCCTCGCAGGAGGACAGGGCAGCCGATTGGGGGCACTCACCCAAAAGATCGCTAAGCCGGCGGTTAGCTTTGGTGGCAAGTTCCGCATTATCGACTTTTCGCTCTCCAACTGCTCAAACTCGGGCATCGACACGGTGGGCGTTCTGACGCAGTATCGCCCCTACCTGCTGCATGCCTACGTGGGCTCCGGCGAGGCGTGGGATCTGGACAGCCGCGACGGCGGCGTGTCGATCCTGCCGCCGTACGAGACGCAGACCGGCGGCGCCTGGTATGCGGGCACGGCCGACGCCATTACGCAGAACCTCGACTACATCAAGGCCAACGACCCCAAGTACGTCCTGATTCTTTCGGGCGATCACCTGTATCGCATGGACTACCGCAAGATGCTCAAGACGCACATTGAGAACAACGCCGACCTCACGGTGAGCGTTATGCCCGTGCCGTGGGAGGAGGCCAGCCGCTTTGGCATCCTGACCACCGACCCCGAGGACGGCCGCATCACCAAGTTCACCGAGAAGCCCGATAAGCCCGATTCGAATCTCGCGTCCATGGGCATCTACATCTTCTCGGCAGACGTGCTGATCGAGGCGCTCGAGGAAGACGCTCTGGACCAGCGCTCGAGCCACGACTTTGGTAAGGACATCATCCCCAAGCTGCTCGGCGAGGGCAAGCGCCTGTACAGCTACGAGTTCCACGGCTTTTGGAAGGACGTTGGCACCATCGCCAGCTTCCACGAGACCTCGATGGACCTGCTGGGCAACAACCCCGAGTTCGATCTGTTCGACAAGCACTTCCCCATCATGTCCAACATCACCACGCGTCCGCCGCACTACATTGGCCCGGACGGCCGCCTGGACGACTGCCTGGTCTCCAACGGCTGCAAGATCTACGGCACCGCGCGCCACTCGATCCTTTCGACCGATGTCATCATCGAGGAGCGCGCTGTGGTCGAGGACTCCGTGCTGCTGCCGGGTGCGCACGTTAAGAGCGGTGCGCACATCTGCCGCGCTATTTTGGGCGAGAACTCCACGGTCGAAGAGGGCGTGAAGCTCGGCTCTGTCGATACCACCAAGGATACGGCCGTCGTTGGAAATGACGTCGTTATCGGGAAGGGGGAATGATCCGATGATCAATCGCAAGGCCATCGGTTATATCACCGCTAACTACTCTTCGACCTACGGCAGCGTGCTGCTCATGGACCGCCCCATCGCGTCCGTTCCGTTTTTGGGCCGCTACCGCCTGATCGACTTCCCGCTGTCCAACATGATGAATGCCGGCATTAAGACCGTCGGCGTCGTCATGCCGGGCAATTACCGCTCGCTGATCGACCACGTGGGTTCGGGCAAGGACTGGGGCCTGGACCGCAAGAAGGGCGGCCTGTTCATGGTGCCCGGCAACGCGTATGGCACCACCAAGGGCGGCATGCGCTTCCTGCTGCGCGACATCATCTCCAACAAGACGCTGTTCCAGCGCTCGGACAAGCCCTATGTCGTGATGATGGGCACCAACATCATCTTTAATATGGACCTCAACACCATCATCGACGCGCACGAGAACTCCGGCGCGCAGATGACCGTGGTGTACTGCAAGGCCACGCGCAACGTCGATGACGAGACCAAGCTGCAGATCAACGAGAACGGCCGCCTGACGGGCGTGAGCGCCGGCGTCGTGTACGGCGACAATGCCTCCATGGATTGCTGCATCGTCAACCGCGAGACGCTGCTCGAGATCATCGATCACTACCAGGCCGTCGACTATCTGGACCTGCTCGAGGCACTCCAGGGAGACTTTGGCAACATCGACGTGTGCAGCTACGAGTACAAGGGCGAGGTCGTGGGCGTGTTTAGCGAGAAGTCGCTGTATCGCCGCAGCATGGACCTACTCGACCAGACCGTGGCCGACCAGCTCTTTGACCCCGAGCGCCCGATTCTGACCAAGGCTCACGACGTACCGCCTTCGCGCTACGCGACCGGCGGCCACGCCTGCAACTCGATCATCTCGGCCGGCTGTATCATCAAGGGCACCGTGCGCAACTCGATCCTGTCGCGCGGCGTCGTGGTCGAGGAGGGCGCCTCGGTGACCAACTCGATCATCAACCAGAGCTGCATCATCAAGAGCGGTGCCCGCGTTGAGAACGCCATCCTGGACAAGAACAACGTGGTGCCCGTCAACACCGAGCTTCGCGGCACGCCCGAGAACATCCTGGTGCTGGGCAAGGCTCCGTTAACTTCCGATACCACCATCGTTCGTTAACGTTGGCACCGCAACATCGCTCGTAACATGTAGAATAGCCGCCCGGTTCGCGCCAGGCGGCTATTCTCGAATTGCAACATGGGAGACAATATGGCTGATTCCAGCAAAAAGATGCAGATCGTGTTTGCCTCGGCCGAGTGCGCACCGTTTGTTAAGACCGGTGGCCTGGGTGACGTGGCGGGGTCGCTGCCTGCGGCGCTCGTGCGCGCCGGCGCCGAAGTCATCGTGATGGTGCCCAAGTACGCCACCATCAAGGACGAGTACAAGGCGCAGATGGAGCACTTCTCCGACTTTTACGTGAGCCTGGGCTGGCGCAATGAGTACTGCGGACTCGAGAAGCTCGAGCACGACGGCGTCACCTATATGTTTATCGACAACGAGCGCTACTTTGCGCGCGACTATCCGTACGGCTTCTTTGACGACGGCGAGCGCTTTGCGTTCTTCTCCAAGGCCATTACCGAGAGCCTGCAGCACCTGCCGGCCGGCTTTGAGTGCGACATCCTGCACTGCAACGACTGGCAGACGGCGCTGGCGCCCGTGTTTTTGCGCGAGTTCTACCAAGGCCTGCCGCTGTATGACCGCGTCAAGACCGTGTTCTCGATCCACAACGTGGCGTTCCAGGGCCAGTTTAGCGACACCGTGATGGAGGACATCCTGGGTGTGGCGCATATTCCGGCGGCCGCCTCGCAGCTGCGTTGCGACGCCTGCAGCATTAACTACATGCTGGGCGCCCTGCGCTATGCCGACGCCATCACTACGGTGAGCCCCACCTATGCCAACGAGATCCAGACGCCCGAGTTTGGCGAGGGCCTGGACGGCGTGCTGCGCGAGCGCTCCTATGCGCTGCAGGGCATCCTCAACGGCATTGACGTGGCAGGCTTTGACCCGGCGACCGACAAGCGCATTGCCGCCAACTACACCGTGGAGAACCGTTCCGGCAAGGCTGTGTGTAAGGCCAAGCTGCAGGAGGAGCTGGGTCTCGAGGTTCGCGACGACCGCCCGCTTATGGTGATGGTCACGCGCCTGACGCGCCAGAAAGGCATGGACCTGGTCATGTACGCGCTCGACCGCATCCTGGCTGGCGGCGTTCAGGTGGCCGTGCTGGGCACCGGCGACCGCGACTACGAGGACGGCCTGCGCTATTTCCAGGACAAGTACCCCGGCACCATGGCCGCGCGCATCGAGTTCGATCCGGCGCTGTCGCAGCGCATGTACGCTGCCGCCGACATGTTCCTGATGCCTTCGAAGTTTGAGCCCTGTGGCCTGTCGCAGATCATCGCCATGCGCTACGGTACCCTGCCCATCGTGCGCGAGACCGGCGGTCTGAAGGACACTGTGATCCCGTACAACGAGTTTACCGGCGAGGGCACGGGCTTCTCGTTTAGCAACTTTAACGGCGACGAGATGGGCGATGCGGTATTCCGCGCGGCACGCTTGTTCTGGGATAACCGCGACGCCTGGAACCAGCTGGTCACGCAGGCCATGAGCCAGGACTTTAGCTGGACGCGCTCGGCCGATAAGTATCTGGACCTGTACTTCTTTATGCATCCGGAGATTGAGAGGCCGGCGGCTGTTGTCGACGAGCCTGTGGTTGTGGCCGAGCCTGAGCCCAAGGCCGAGCCGGTTGTTGAGGTGCCCGCTGCTGCTGAGGAGCCCAAGGCTGAGGAGAAGCCGGTTGAAGCGGCTCCCGAGGCTGAGGCTAAGCCGGCTGCAAAGTCTGCCGCCAAGAAGACCACGACTCGTAAGACGACGGCTAAGAAGGCCACTACGACCAAGGCGACGACAACCAAGACCACTGCTACTAAGACAACGACAACGCGCAAGCGCACGACCGCCGCTGCCAAGAAGGCCGCCGAGGCCGAGGCCGCTCCCGAGGTAAAGGCTGAAGCCGCCGTCGAGGCCAAGCCCGCCGTCAAGGCACCGGCCAAGACCACTGCCAAGAAGACGACCGCGACCACCAAAAAGGCAACGGCAACCAAGAAGTCCACGGCAACGAAGTCGACGACCACGAAGGCCGCCACGACCAAGGCAGCCGCAAAGCCGGCCGCCAAAGTCGAGGAGACACCCGCCGAGGCCAAGCCGGCCGCCAAGACCACCACGCGCAAGCGCGCCACGACGACGGCCAAGAAGACCACGACCAAGGCCGCTGCTCCCAAGGCGGAGGCTAAGGTCGAGGCCAAGCCCGCAGTAAAGGCCGAGCCGACACCGAAGACCGCTGAGGTCAAGACCGCTCCGAAGGCTACGGCAAAGACCGAGCCCGCCAAGGAGACCCCGGTCTCCCCCGCCGCTCCGGCAGAGAAAAAGGCCCCGTCCAAGAAGACGTCCGTCCGCAAGGCAACGGCCACCCGCAAGCGCCGCTAGCCCACAGACGATCCAAAACCTAATCAAAACCCTAAACAAGGGGCGCTCCAACCGGGCGCCCCTTCTCTGTAGATAGTGGGTAAAACGATTTTCTAGGACAACCGTTCGCCGATGGTAAACGGATGTTGTTTATACAGCCTGTGTACAACAGATATACTTACATCCTGTGCGTAAAGCCCATGGCCAGCATGCCATGATTCTATTGAACTGGACCGTACTATGAGATTGATACACAACAGCCGTCTGCCGCAGTTTCGCACTCCGTTTGGCGCTGTGACCACAGGAACTACCCTTTCGCTCTCCGTGATTCTGGAGGATGCCGATCCCGCGCAGGCAATGCTTACGCTCCGCACCTGGGTCGATGAGATCGGTGAGTCTCGGTATCCCATGACGCACGAGGGCGATGGCATCTTTACCGCCGAGCTGGAATGCGCCGAACCCTGTCTAATCTGGTACAGCTTTATATGCAATATCGAGGGCCAGCCCGAGGTCCGCTTGGGCGCACCGCAAGGCCGCACCGGCGGCGAGGGCGTAACCTACGACTACGCCGAGGTGCCGTCTTTCCAGATTACCGTCTACAAACACCGCGAAGTTCGTCCCGAGTGGTACGAGCGCGGCATGGTTTACCAGATCTTCCCCGACCGCTATGCACGTGACGAGAACTGGCGCGAGCGCACAATGGCCGAGCTCGAAAAGCCGCGCAAGGGCATTCAGCGTCGCATGGTAGAGGATTGGAACGAGCCGCCCGTCTACGAGCGCGCCGAAGACGGCTCCATTAAGGCCTGGGACTTCTACGGCGGCTCGCTCAAGGGCATCCAAGAAGACCTGCCTCGCATCGCCGAGCTGGGCTTTACGGCCATCTACCTCAACCCCATCTTCGAAGCCGCGAGCAACCATCGCTACGACACGGCCGACTACACTAAGATCGACCCGATCCTGGGCACCGAGCAGGACTTTACCGAGCTGTGCCAGGCAGCCGAGAAGCTGGGCATTTCCATTATTCTGGACGGCGTCTTCAACCACACGGGCGACGACTCCATCTACTTCAATCGCTATGGCAACTACCCCGGCGTAGGTGCATGGCAGAGTGAGGATTCGCCGTGGCGCGATGCGTTTACTTTCCACGAGGACGGTTCGTACGACTGCTGGTGGGGCGTGGGCAATATGCCCGCCATCAACGAGAACTCCGAGCTGGTGCACGAGAGGCTCCTGGGCAAGGATGGCGTGATTCGCAAATGGCTGCGTGCCGGTGCTCACGGCTGGCGCCTGGACGTCGCTGACGAGCTTTCTGACGACTTCCTGGCCGAGATTAAGAAGGCAGTACTTGCCGAAAAGCCCGACGCGCTGCTGCTCGGCGAGGTCTGGGAGGACGCCTCCAACAAGGTCAGCTATGGTCATCTGCGCCGTTACCTGCAGGGCTCCGAGCTCGATTCTGCCATGGACTACCCCTTCCGCGACATGGTCATCGGCTTTTTGATGGGCTACAAGAATGCCTACCAGGCGGCCGAGGATATCGAGACCCTGCGCGAGAACTATCCAAGCGAGGCATTGTCCTGCGCGCTCAATCTGCTGTCGAGCCACGATCGTCCGCGCATTATTTCGGTTCTTGGTGGCGGCCCCGACGAGTCGCAGCTGCCCGAGTGCGAGCGCAGCAAATGGCGTCTGGACGAAGGCGCAATGGGCCTGGCCAAGAGCCGCTTTTGGCTCGCGACGCTCATGCAGATGACCTTCCCCGGCGTTCCCTCGATCTACTATGGCGACGAATACGGCCTGGAGGGCCTTACCGACCCGGGCAACCGCCGCACCATGCCTAAAAAGGAGGACCTGCACGACTTCGACACGCTCGCGATCGTCAAGAACGCATCTGCCGTACGCCGTGCGCTGCCGTTTATGATCGACGGCGAGATCAGGGCGTTCGCACTCAATGACGAGGTGCTCGCCTACACCCGCACGGGCAAAGACGGTGAGTCCGCGACCGTCATCATCAACCGCAGCCTGCGCAATTCGCACCGCGTGACGATTCCAGCGCTCGGCGAATGCGCAAGCGATGTCATTAGCGGCCACGAGTGCGAGATCCACAACGGCACGGTCACGCTCGACCTGTATCCGCTGGGTTCGTCGATCATCTATCACCACGCCGAGCAGCGCCTACAGGAGCCGCTCGACCACGGCGCGGGCGTCGTGTGTCACATCACCTCGGTGCCGACCGACGACGCCAAGCCCGGCACGATTGGCGCGCCCACGCGTCGCTTTATCGACCATCTTGCCGCCATGGGCATGCGCTACTGGCAGGTCCTGCCCGTCAATCCCACGGACTTCTTCCGCTCCCCTTACGCTGGCCCTTCGGCCTTTGCTGGCAATATTGACCTGCTGCCGGAGTCGCACGAGGAGCTGGCCGCCGACTTTAAGGTCTGGAAAGCCCGCGGTGGCGAGGATGCCGACCCGCTCTACACCGCGTTTAAACATCGCAATGCCGACTGGCTCGAGAAGTACTGCGTTTACATGTCCGTCAAAAAGTACTTTGAGGGCGAGTCACGCCACGATTGGCCGGCCGATATCGCGCGCTACAACGAGCATCTGTTTGACGACAAGCGCTTTCACGACGAGGCAGAACTGCAGGCATACATGCAGTATCGCTTCGACCTGGCTTGGTGCGAGCTTATGAACTACGCGCACAAGAAGGACATAGAGGTCATCGGCGATATTCCGATGTATGTGTCCGACGATTCGGCCGACGCGTGGAGCGAGCCCGAGAACTTCTGGCTGTCCGATACCGGCAAGGCGATTGAAATTTCTGGCGCGCCGCCCGACAACTTTGCACCCGAGGGCCAGGTGTGGGGCAACCCGACGTTCCGCTGGGATCACATGAAGGAGAACGGCTATCGTTGGTGGATGGACCGTCTACGTCGTGCGTTCTCGCTCTACGACCGTGTACGCCTGGACCACTTCCTGGGCTTCCACAGCTACTTCAGCATTCCCGCGGGCAAGGCCTGCGCCGACGGTCGCTGGCTGGCAGGCCCGGGCAAGGATCTGTTCCAGACTGCCTACGACGAGCTGGGTCCGCTCAACTTTATCGCCGAGGATCTGGGCTACCTGACGCCCGGTGTTCGTGCCATGGCTTCGACCTGTGGCTTCCCCGGTATGGACGTGCTGGAGTTTAGCGATTACGACGTCCGCAACGGGATTAATCCCACGCCCGGCAAGATCCTGTATACCTCGACGCACGACACCTCGACGCTCGCCGGTTGGTGCACGCGATCCTTTGCGGGCGGCGACGAGCCGAGCGGCAAGGAGTTCGCTGGAAAGCTAATGGGCGACGCACTCGCAAGCGACGCTCCCCTCGTGATGATGCCGCTGCAAGATGTGCTGGGGCTGGGCGACGATGCCCGCATGAACGTGCCGGGTGTCGCCACGGGCAACTGGACCTGGCAGGCCGATGAGGCCGACGTTGAGGCCGCCGAAGATAAAACTGCACAGCTCCTGCGCAACACCCATAGATTCTGGGGCGAAGCGTGATAAAACCCCCGATATAGGGTACAGTTACAGACGTTTGAATTTATGCGGGCAGAGCGATCTGCCCGCTTTGTGCTGAAAAGGAAGTATTATGGCGCGCTACGATTACAAGTGCTCGAGCTGCGGCAACGTGTTTGAGGTTGAGCATCCCATGTCCGAGACCCCCGAGGTCGTGTGCCCCAGCTGCGGTGCCCCGGCGGCCAAGACGTTCTCAGCCAGCGGCATTAAATTTGAGGGCAGCGGTTTCTACAACACCGACCAGCGAAGCGGCGGCTCCAGCACCAGCGCCACGAGCGGCTGCTGCGCCAACTGCCCGCACAGCCACTAGAAACCAAACAGCCCCGCGATCAACGCCGATCGCGGGGCTGTTTCTTTGCTCTATGGGTAGCTAATCAAGCTACCCAGGTTTCCTTGTGAGTTGCGGTGAAATAAGGACTGTTTGGTGGGTGGAAGCCGCTATTCAATCCTTATTTCACCGCAACTTAGTCGTTACTTGTGGACCAGTCTGGCGCAGAAGTGGCCGTCGTAGGAATCGGCGTTTACCGGCACGCTTTGGAAGAGGCCCCGATCGTTCTGGCGTACGGAAACGAGCTTCTTGGCCTGATCGAACTCAGGGAGTTGCAGAATCTGTGCCTCGGAAAGCGGTGCCACGCTAAAGCCGGCGCCCTCAGGAGAAGCAAGGAAAGCATCCACCACCTGCGTGTTCTCCTCGTCGAAGACCGAGCACGTCGCATAGATGAGCTCGCCGCCGGCAGCCACGCGCGCGGCGGCTTCCTTGAGCATCGACAGCTGCAGTTTGGGCAGCTCAACCGTCACATCCTTTTCGGTCAGACGCCACGGGATCTCGGGATGACGACGCATGGTTCCGGTGCCCGAGCACGGCGCATCGATAAAGACCGTGTCGAATTTAACCGGCTCGCCAAGCATGGCATCAAACGATGTGAGCACCTCATCAAGCTCGCATGCATCGCCCGAAACCGTGCGAACGCCCTGAATACCCGCCTTATGCAGGCGAGCAAGATTCAGGTCACACTTGCGATCATGCAAATCGAGCGCCGTATGCTGACGCTCATACCCCGCACGCTTGGCCTGACACATCATCACATAGGTCTTGGTGCCACGACCGGCACCAATCTCAAGACAGCTACCAGGGCGCGTGGCAGCTGTGGCGATAAGCTGCGCGTTAAGGTCCGAGGCCACCGCGGCAGCACGCTCAAACACACCCGAAGCAACGGTAACCTGGGCATCAACCGGGGCATGGCAGCCCGGGAAGACAGGCGCGACGAGCTGCGAGATATACGGATCGGGCTTGGTCGCAAAGGCCTTCTCATGCAGGGCCAGTGGCGCGGGGGCCAGATTGCCGGCAAAGTTAAGCGCACCCTCTGGAGTGTCGAACGATGCCATAATGCGAGCGCACAGCCAACGCGGCAGTCCCATCAGGCGCGACAGACGAACCAGGCGTCGCTCAGACTCATCTACATCGGACGCCGTGGCAAAGTCCTCAACGTTGTCCGCGACCTTATGCAGCACGGCATTGGCCAAACCGGCGGCAGACTTAGCTCCGCTGCGCACCAGCTCAACGCCCTGACTCACCGCAACGCGACCAAGCGTATGCAGATAGAGCATCTCGAAGGCCGAGATACGAAGCGCCATGCGAACACGCGGCGCAACCTTTTTAGGCTTATCGAGAAACTGATCGAGCAGTTCGTCCAAAATACCCTGCGTCGCGGCCACACCAAGCGCCAAGCGAGCTGCAAAAGCGGAATCGCGCTGGTCAATAGCCTTGGCCGATGCGCGAGATGACAGCACGTCGCGCGCATACATGCCGCGGCGATCGGCCTCCATCAGCACATCGAGCGCAAGCTTGCGCGCGGGAGACAGCTTGCTCATGACAAAACACCCCAGATAAGATCGGCGCCTTGCAGCCCAGCAGCCCAAGCAGAAGCGGCCATGGCACGCTTGCCATCGGGCTTAACCTCGAGCAGTTCAACCGCACCATCGGAAAGGCCAAGGAAAACACGCTTGTTCTTAACGTCAACGCCGCCCTTGCCAAGCGAAACATCGGCCAGCGCAGCATCGAGCACACGCACGGTCTTGCCGGCAATCACGCAACGAGCAGGCGCGGTATCGGACGAAGCGAGCACATGACGCACGCAATCGAGCGCAGCCATCTGCGGATCCAGACGCATCTCCAGCTTGGAAATCTTGGCAGCATGAGTGACGAGCGACTCATCCTGCTCAGTCCACACGGCGGTGCCATCGGCAAGAGAAGGAAGCGTATCGGCAAGCAGTTTGCCGCCAAGCTCACCAAGCTCCATGGTCAGCGCCTCAGCGTTCTTACCGGAAACCGACGTGGAAGCCTGAGCACAATAAGCACCAGTATCCACGCCATGTCCAATGCGCATAATGGAAACGCCAGCAACCTCATCACCAGCAAGAATCGCACGCTGAATAGGAGCGGCGCCACGCCAACGAGGCAGCAAAGACGCATGAACATTCACAATACCAAGCGGCGCCATGTGAAGAACCTCATCGGGCAAAATGCAACCATAAGCAGCCACACAGAAAATATCGGCTTGCGCAGCTTGGAGAGCCTCAACAACCTCGGCCGTCATACGATTAGCCTCAATAACCGGCAACTCTAGCTCAAGTGCCTTAGCCTTAACAGGAGACGGCTCCAACTTTTTACCACGCCCACGAACAGCATCGGGACGAGTAACAACAAGCGCAATCTCGTTTCCAGCTTCGACAAGCGAAACCAGCGAAGGCACAGCAAAATCAGGCGTACCCATAAAAACAATACGCATAAAGAACGTCTCCCCTCAACCAAAGCCGAGACGGCTACAAATTAACAGCGGAAAGCCGAGTCACCAGCCCATCCGCAATAACAATTCAACAAGAACAAATATACCCAAAACCAAAGAAAGAGCCGCAATAAAAGCAGCTCTTTCAGCAAAGCAATTATCAGCGAAGACGCCCCTCCCTGGCCCAACGGCACCCGGGCGAACCGAGCCAGAACAACGCAGTCCCCGGTGCTGAGCGCCCACATATCGTCCCGCGCGCAGTTTCGCAGCGCAGCGAGAATGTTTGAGCACGGGATGATATAGGCGGGCGCCCCGGTGACGGACAAACCTACTCCGTCTCGCCCGGTCGAGCGCCGCGGGCCAGGGCGTCCTGGTACTCCTTGACTGCCTTGAGCCTCTGCATCGGCTTCAGTCGCTCGAACATGGTGTTACCGTGCAGGTGATCGATCTCGTGCTGCAGGCACACGCAGAACAGGTCGCCCGAAGCCTCATAGCGAATCAGGTTGGCGTCCAAGTCGTACGCCTCGACGACGATATGATCGGGACGCTCAATCTCGCAGCTAATGCCAGGAATGGAAAGGCAGCCCTCGCTAAAGGGCACAAGATGGTCACTCTGCTCAACAATGACAGGGTTGATGAGCACGTAGGGGTCGTAGTCGTTCTTGTCGCTGTAGTCGCAGTCGATGGTGACGAGCTGAATGAGCTCGCCGATCTGCGGGGCAGCCAGGCCGCAACCGCCGTTCTCGAACATCATCTTCTTCATCTTCTCGGCAAGCGCCTCGATCGCCGGGGTGATCTCCTCGATGACGGTGCACTCCTGGCGCAGACGAGGGTCGGGCGACAGTACGATTCCGTTGGCTTCCATGGCCATCCTTTCGGGTTGTTACATCAAATCATAGGCGTCGACGTCAACGCTCACGCTCACGCCGCGCACAGAGCCCACCTCTTTGAGGCAGGCGTCGATATCATCAGAGACATGGTACCCTACCGGCGACTTTACAAGCAGATGGAAGCGGCAACGGTCCTTGGCTCTCTCGATTACACATGAAGCCGGGCCCAGCACCTGAGGCACGGCGCTCCCCGCCCGCAAAAAGTCGGGCGCGGCGGCATGCCAGCGGCGCTTGAGGAGCTTCGCGATGCGGCCGATGTAGTCCTGCGCGTCGTCTCGGTTCGCCGACCATACCAAGATGTTGACCAGGCGAACAAACGGCGGGTACAGCGCGTCGCGGCGCTGGTCCAGGTCGTAGTCGGTAAAAATCGAGCGGTCGTGCTCGGCGACGGCGCGGATGACCGGGTCCTCGGGCAGGTAGGTCTGGATGATAACCTCGCCGGGGCGATCGCCGCGGCCGGCGCGGCCCGCAACCTGCTCCAGCAGATCGTAGGCGCGCTCCCCTGCGCGAAAGTCGGGCAGCTTGAGGGCGAAGTCGGCATTGACCACGCCTACGAGCGTGACCTCAGGAAAATCGAGACCCTTTGCGATCATTTGGGTGCCCAGCAACACGGCACAATCCGCCGCATCGAACTGCTCGAGCAGCTTTTTGTGCGCATCCTTGCCGCGCGTGGAATCGGCATCCATGCGAATAATGGCGACATCCTCGGGAAGCATCTGATGCAGTGCGTCCTCGATCTGCTGCGTTCCCAGACCCATTTTTGCCAGGTAGCGACTGCCACATTTGGGGCATCGGCTCGTGGGCGCGGGATACGGCTGCACGCGCCAAGACGAACCGCATGTGTGGCACTGCAGCGTGTGCGTGCGCTCGTGATACGTAAGCGCGGTGGAGCAGTGGTTGCAGGTGGGGACGCAGCCGCACTCGCGGCACATCAGGAACGGCGCAAAGCCACGGCGGTTATGCAGCAGCACGGCCTTCTCGCGGCGCTCGACCACACGCTCCAAGCCCTCCATCAAGGGTTTTGAGAACATGGAGCGGCTGCCGTGCGAGAACTCCCGGCGCAGGTCGGCAATACGGACCGTGGGCAGCACGGCGTGTCCCGGGCGCTCGGGCATCTCGACGCGCGTCCAGGTGGCACCGTTATACGTGCCACGGCGGCAGCGGTCGAGGGCCTCAGCAGAAGGCGTGGCCGAGCCCAGCACGAGCGGGCAGCGATAGCGACGCGCCATCTCGGCCGCAACCTCGCGCGCGTGGTAGCGCGGACTAGAGCCCTGCTTATAGCTGGTCTCGTGCTCCTCGTCGATGATGATGAGGCCTAGATCGCCGAGCGGGCAAAAGAGCGCCGAGCGGGCACCGACGACCACGCGCGCCGCACCACTGGCGACCATATCCCACTGGTCTAGACGCTCGCCGGCCGAAAGCCGCGAGTGGAACACGGCGACCGTCTCGCCAAAGCGCGAGCGGAAGCGGCCGACGGTCTGGGCCGTCAACGAGATCTCGGGTACGAGCACGCAGGCCGAGCGACCGGCCGCGAGCACGCGCTCGATAGCTGAGAGGTAGACCTCGGTTTTACCAGATCCGGTGACGCCGTCGACAAGGACCACGTCGCCATGGGCGTCCAGACGGGCGCGCTCAATCTGCGCGAGTGCCTGTTGCTGACCGTTGGTAAGGGAGACCGGCGCCTTACCGCTTGCCGAGGACAGCGTGGTCTGCTCGCTGCAGCCACGCCACGCACGGCGCTCCTCCACCACCACGACGCCGCGTTTTTCAAGCGCTTTGATGGTCGCCGACATGCTGTTATAGAGAAGGTTGAGGTCGCGTGTCGTGACTGGGCCGCACTGGAGCGCCTCGATGAGCTGACGCTGGCGGACCGCGGTCTTGGGCGGCGTATAGTCGAAGCCCTCGGGCGTAAGCATGACCCAGCGGTTTTGGATGGGTTTGACGGCAGGGCGCTCGACAGTCCACACGCCGTCGTCGCTTTTGACCACGCGCGGGCTTCCACCCGGTGGCAAGAACAGGCGCAGGCACTCGGAAAGCGTCGCGACATACTCGCGGCTCATCCAGCGCGCGATACGGGCAGCCTCGGCGGTAAAGAGCGGTTTGCTGAGGATGGCTTCGACGGCTTTAATGCGCGCGGGGTCGAGCGCGCTGTTGCCCTGCAGATCGCCCAGCTCGGGCGCAATGTCGACGATGTAGCCTGCGGCAGCACGGTTGCCAAAATGGACCAGGACCGTGGATCCGATCTGCGCGTCGCTAGCAAGAGGTTGAGGAATGCCATAGGCAAACGGCTCGGACAGCGCACGCGTCGGGATGTCGAGAACCACGCTCGCATAGGCGGCGATGGGCTCAGGTGCAGGCTTAGGCTGAGCCGAGGCAGCGGCAGACACTGGCTTCACCGGAACCTCCTCCGGTTCCGGCGAACCAAACAGCGACAGTTGCTCGGCCACGGCTCCAGCACCTCCTATCCCATACGTCTACAGAAACAAGAGCCCCGCTCGGGTGAACGGGGCTCGGATACATGCGTTTACACGGCTGCTACAGCGCCATCGTGCGGGCGCGGTCGATGCGCGCCAGGCAGTCGTCGCGGCCGACGAGCGCCATGGTCTCGCCCAGCGGAGGGCTCACCATGTTGCCGCAGACGGCGACGCGCACGGCCTGGAACACCACGCGCTTCTTAAGGTCCATCTGCTCGGGCAGCGGCTCAAGCGCGGCGTCGATGTTCGCGGCGGTCCACTCGGTGACACCCTCGAGCGCGGCCTTGGCGGCGTCCAGGATGGCACCCATGCCTTCCTTGGCTAGGCCCTTGTTAACGGACTTCTCGTCATACTCGAGCGTCTCGGCCGTAGCAAAGATGGGAGCGGCGACGGTCACGGCGTCGGCCGGCATCTTGGTGCGCGGTTTAACGATGGCAGCGAGCGCGTCGATCCAATCCTCGCCGAACTCGACATTACCCTCGATGAGACCCGCCTCGTGCAGTTCGGGGACCATGATCTCGTCGGCAAACTGAGCATCGGACATGCCGTTGATGTACTCAGCGTTGACCCAATCGAGCTTCTTGGGGTCGAAGGTCGCCGGGTTCTTGGAGATGCGGTCGAGCGAGAACTTGCTGGCCAGGACATCGCGCGGGATGATCGTGGTCTCGCCGTCGAGCGACCAGCCGAGCAGCGCCAGGTAGTTGACGAAGGCGTCGGACAGGTAGCCGGCGTCGCGGTACTCCTCCACCGAGGTGGCGCCGTGGCGCTTGGAGAGCTTCTTGCCGTCGGCACCCAAGATCATGGAGATGTGGGCGAACGTAGGCACGGGCGCGCCGAGGGCCTCGTAGACCATGACCTGACGCGGGGTGTTGGACAGGTGGTCGTCGCCGCGGATGACATGGGTAATCTTCATCATGGCGTCGTCGACGACGGTCGCGAAGTTGTACGTGGGCGTGCCATCGGAGCGGAAGATGACAAAGTCGTCGAGCTCCTTGGCGTCGAAGGTCACCTCGCCGTGGACGGCGTCGTGGATGACGACGTCGCCGCGGTCCACGGGCACCTTAATACGCAGGACGTAGGACTCGCCAGCCTCGATGCGGCGGCGGGCCTCCTCGGGATCAAGATCGCGGCAACGGCGCTGATAGCCCTGGAAGGGGTCCTTGCGCTCCTGCGCGGCCTTGCGGTCGGCGTCGAGCTGCTCCTTGGTGCAGAAGCAGGGATAGGCCTTGCCTTCGTCCCAAAGCTTCTGGGCGGCCTGCTTGTACAGGTCCAAGCGCTCGGTCTGGGCGTAGGGGCCAAAGTCGCCGCCCACCTCGGGACCCTCGTCCCAGTCCAGGCCCAGCCAACGCATGGCGCGCAGGATGATCTGCGTGTTCTCGTCGGTGGAGCGGGTGGGGTCGGTGTCGTCGATGCGCAGGATGAACGTGCCGCCGTTTGCACGGGCGAAAGCCCAGTTATAGATAGCGGTGCGGGCGCCGCCGATGTGCAGCTTGCCCGTCGGTGAGGGTGCAAAGCGGACGCGAACGTCTGATGCCATGGAAATCTCCTCGATTGCAGGATGGATGTCTAACTGCATCAGTATAAAGCAACAATGCAACCTCCGCACAAAGGGCACCGACCCACTCATTGGGGACAGACTTAAATGACCAGTTTTTGGAAACGTTCTTAGTTTAAGGCTGGTCATTTAAGTCTGTCCCCAATGAGTACCCAATGAGTAGGTGCGGAAAGGGTGTGAATGTTGGATTTACGCGCTATGATGTGCCCTTGCATACAGAGCCCGGCGGAATGGTAACGGTCGCCGGGACACGTTATTCGAAAGGACAATCATGTCAGAAGAGCTTCGTTCCATTCCACCCCAACACGGATCGTTTGTGTTTACGTCGGAGTCGGTGACCGAGGGTCATCCCGATAAGATCGCCGACCAGATCAGCGACGCCGTCCTCGACGCAATCCTCGCCAAAGAAATAGAGCTCCAGGAGCAGGGCTATATTGCGCCCAACGGCGTGCCCGCCAACGTGGAGAACGTCCGCTGCGCCTGCGAGACCCTCGTGACCACCGGCACCGTCATCGTTGCCGGCGAGATCCGCACCCAGGCCTACGTCGATGTGCAGGAAATCGCCCGTGGCGTTATCCGCCGCATCGGCTACAACCGCGCAAAGTTCGGTTTTGACTGCGATACCTGCGGCGTTATGAGCCTCATCCACGAGCAGTCCCCCGATATCGCCCAGGGCGTCGACGAGTCGTTTGAGACCCAGACCGGCGCCACCGCCGACCCGATCGACCTGATCGGCGCCGGCGACCAGGGCATGATGTTCGGCTACGCCTCCAACGAGACCAAGACCTTAATGCCCATGCCGCACTACCTTGCCAGCCGCCTGGCCGAGCGTCTGGCAGCCGTGCGCCACGATAGCACCCTCGCCTACCTGCGCCCCGACGGCAAGACCCAGGTTACCGTGCGCTACGAAGATGGCAAGCCCGTGGAGGTCACGACCATCGTCATCTCCACGCAGCATGCTGCCGAGATCGAGGACATGGGCAAGATCAAGGCCGATCTGATCGAGCACGTCATCACCCCGGTTATGGCTGCCGAGAACATGCCGTGGAACAACGCGGACATCTACGTGAACCCCACCGGTCGCTTTGTCGTGGGCGGCCCCATGGGCGACACGGGCCTGACCGGCCGCAAGATCATCGTCGACACCTACGGCGGCTACGGCCGTCACGGTGGTGGCGCCTTTAGCGGCAAGGACTGCACCAAGGTCGATCGCTCTGCCGCGTACGCCGCGCGCTGGGTCGCCAAAAACGTGGTCGCCGCCGGCCTGGCCGATCGCTGCGAGGTAGAGCTGGCCTATGCCATCGGCGTGTCCAAGCCGCTGTCGATCATGGTCGACACCTTTGGCACCGCGCATGTCGCCGAGGACAAGATCGTCGAAGCCGTCGAGAAGACCTTCGACCTGCGCCCGGGCGCCATCATCCGCGACCTGGACCTGCGTCGCCCCATCTACGAAAAGACGGCAGCCTACGGCCACTTCGGCCGCGAAGACGCCGACTTCACCTGGGAGAAGACCGACCGAATCGAAGAACTCAAAGCAGCCTGCGGCCTGTAAAAAAGAACCTCCAAGGTTTCAATGACATAAGCGCTTTCAAAAGAAGTACCGCCCCCAAGCGGTACTTCTTTTTTATTAATCCGGTGGTGAAGATGTTTAGATATGAGCCTACGCTGCGTCACCAGCTGATGAATTTTGCAGCACGCGCGCCTCTACCATGTATCCTAAGTTCCAAGGGCTTTGGTATTTGGTCGGTCGCGAGTTCCGCACGAGCCGGAGGCCACTTAATGTGGCCTCCGTGCGAGCCAGAACTGTAGAGCAGGCGACCAAATACCAAAGCCCTTGGAACGGCGGGACAGAGTATGCCCCGCCCCTCGGGACGACGGGACAGATTAAAGGAGCACCCATGGCAGGCAAGCCACAAACACTAGCTACGACCTCGGCATTCGAGATCTTGGGCCCCGTCATGGTCGGCCCCAGCTCATCGCACACCGCCGGCGCCCTGCGCTGCGCCCAAGTTGCCGCCAGCCTGCTGGAAGGCCGCATCACCAAAGTCACCTTTGGCCTGTGGAACTCCTTCGCCCACACCTACCGCGGCCACGGCACCGACCGTGCGCTCGTCGCGGGCATACTGGGCCTCGACACCGATGACGAGAACATCAAGCAGGCCTTCGACCTCGCACGCGAGCAGGGCCTCGAATATCACTTTGACATCAAGGGCGACGACGCGTCCATCCACCCCAACACCGTCGACATTGACATGGTCGACGACACGGGCGCCACGGCACAGGTCCGCGGCGAGAGCCTGGGCGGCGGCAAGATGCGCATCAGCCGCATTAACGGCGTCGGCGTCGACATCTCGGGCATGTATTCCACGCTCTTCGTGGCGCACAAGGACGTCCCCGGTGTACTCGCCGCGCTCACCAACCTGCTCGCCTACGCACACGTGAACATCGCCTTCTGCCGCACCTACCGCACCGAAGTGGGCGGCCAGGCTTACTCCGTCTTTGAGACCGACGGTGCGCCCGACGACACCGTCGTCCCCATGCTCCGCAAGCTCGACAATGTCGATTACGCGACCTTTATCGAGCTCCCCGGTTCTGCCTCGTCACTCTCCCCCGGCGTCTCGGCCAAGGAGATCTTCGACGACGGCGAGCAGCTGCTCGATGCGTGCGAGGAACTGGGACTCAGCATCGGTGCCGTCATGGCCGTTCGCGAGGCACGTCTGACCGGCGAGGCCCACGCCGTCGCCGCCATGCGCCGCGTGCTCGACGTCATGCGCGAGGAGACCACGGCCCCCATCGCCAATCCGCAGCGCTCGCTCGGCGGGCTTATCGGCGGCGAGGCCAAGCTCGTCGAAGCAACCCGCTGCAACGATTTGAGTGCAAGCCTGATGGGCACCGTCCAGACCGACGCCGTTGCCCGCGCCATGGCCGTGCTCGAGCGCTCAGCTACCATGGGCGTGATCGTCGCCGCCCCCACGGCCGGCTCCGCGGGTGTTGTGCCCGGCTGCGTGCTGGCGCTCGCCGATCGCCTGCAGCTCGACGACGAGCAGGTCATGGACGCCCTCTACTGCGCAGCCGCCATCGGCCTCAACCTCACCACAAGCGCCTGCGTTGCCGGCGCCGAGGGCGGCTGCCAGGCCGAGGTGGGAAGCGCCGCCGCCATGGCAGCCGCCGCGCTGGTGCAGATGCTCGGCGGCACGCCCGAGCAGGCGCTCGACGCCAGTTCCATCGCGCTGAGTAACCTGCTGGGCCTCGTTTGTGACCCCGTCGGTGGCCTCGTGGAGGTGCCCTGCCAAAACCGCAACGCCATCGGCGTGGCAGCGGCCTTTAGCTCGGCACAACTCGCCCTCGCAGGCATTAAGAGCTTGGTGCCGTTTGACCAGATGGCACATGTAATGCTCTCGGTGGGCCACGCGTTGCCGGCCACGCTGCGCGAGACGGCAAAGGGCGGCATCGCGCAGGCTCCGGCCGCACTTTCGGCCTGTGCAAAATGCGGTGTGTGCGGATAGCGACAAAGAAGGACTCAAAGGTGGGACATTTGTCCCAGCTCTTTCGAATGCCACCGTTTCCGTACCACAAACAGCAGGGCAATCGCTATAATGCAAGCCCAGTAAAAACACGATGAGCCACAAGGCGAAAATCGAAGGATATGCATACGATGTCGCAAAACGATCGAACTCAACTGATTCCCGATCCGCAGCAGCCGAGCAGGCACGCCGGCGGCGTTCAGTCGCCGCGCCCTATCGCGCCGAGCCACGGTCAGCAGCGTAGTGCAGCAAACGCTTCCCAACGCCCGAACCAACAGCGACAGCAGCGTCAACAACGTCAGCAGCGCCAGGCAAACGGCAATGCGCCCAAGCAGCCCCACACGCACGCTCGAGGCGATCGTGGCCCCGCGCGCAAACCCGCCGAGAACAATAAGTCGGGCAAAAAGACGACGCTCTTTGTCGTCCTGGGTCTAATCGTCATTGTCTATATCGTAGGCGTCGTAGCATTTTCGCAGGTAGCCTACCCCAACACCACCATCGCCGGCGTCGATGTCTCGTTCTCCAACGCTTCGTCTGCCGCCACCAAGGTCAACTCGGCTTGGAAGCACTATAAGCTCACCGTGACAGGCGATGACTTTAGCTGGACCTATCAGCCCGAGTCCGATGAACCCATCGTCGACGGTGAAGCTGCTGCAAAAGAAATCATCAACCACAACGAAGCCTTTATTTGGCCGGTCCGCCTTGTGGAATCCTTAAGCGGCAAGACCAAAACAACTGCTACCTCCAACGAAGTCGATCTTGATCAAGACGTCGACCTGTCCATGCTTTCCGACGCCTTTGACCAAAAGAAGTTTGAGAAGGATCTGGGCGCCGCCATCGACGAGTTTAACGAAGGACGTTCGGGCACGTTCGAGGCCAATAGCTCCTATGACGAGCAAGCGGGCAAGTTTACCGTCGAGAAGGCGCGCTCCAACGAAAAACTCAACCGCGAGCATGTCATTAAATATGCCGAGCTCGAGCTCGCCTCGCTGGCCGAGACCGTAGATCTTTCCAAGCTCGGCAACGATGCCTATGAGCCACTCAATGGAACGCTGACCGATGATCAGATTCAGGCCGCATGCGATGCCGCCAACAACTTCCTGGGCGTCAACGTGACCCTCAAGCTCAACGGCGAGGATGCCGGCAAGGTTGATGGCGGCTCCGTATTGCAGTGGATCAGCTTTGCCGATCCGGCCAACCCCACGCTCGATACTTCGCAGATCAGTAGCTGGGCAGCCGAGCTCGCCAACGGCTTTAATACCGTGGGCTCCACTCGCTGGTGGACGCGCGCCGATGGCAAGCAGTGCGCCGTCGAAGGCGGCGACTTTGGTTGGTCCATCGACAGCAGCTCGCTCGCCAAGCAGGTCGAGGACGCCATTAGCAACAAGCAGACCGGCGAAATCGAGATCAAGTACTCCCAGAAGGCCGACACCTTTACCGCAAAGGGAGAGCCCGACTGGAAGGCATACATCGACGTCGACCTGTCCGAGCAGCACGCGCGCTACTATGACGAGAACGGTAATATCGTTTGGGAGGCCAACTTTATTTCCGGCAAACCGGGCGAAGACGCCACCCCCGAGGGCGTGTGGCAGATCAACAGCAACGACGGTGGCAGCACCCTGATCGGAGCCAAGGACCCCGAGACCGGTAAGCCCAAATACGAGAGCCCGGTGAGCTACTGGATGCCGTTTGAGGGCAATATGATCGGCTTCCACGACGCTACATGGCAAAACGACAAGAGCTTCGATAATGCCGAGTCGTACAAGTGGTGCGGCAGCCATGGTTGCATCAACCTGCGCCTGGCAGACGCCAAGGCACTTCACGACTGCATCAAAGTCGGCCTGTGCGTGGTTGTCCACTCGTAGTGCAACGCACGCATTCCTACAACGTGGAACCGCTGCGACCAATCTAACAGTTCCGAAAGAAACCGTCCTATGCGCCCGCCCCAACCGGTGGGCGCATATAATTATCGAGGTTCTTTCTATAAAGGAGACGCTATGCCGAATGTCCCCACGATCACCCCAGGCCCAGATGATACCGAGCGCACGCCCGAAGGTGCCACCGAAACGATTCCTCTGATTTCAAACGTATATGCCGACAAGCAGAGCGGACGCGCGAACGATACGGCCGAGATTTCCGATGAAGAGGCATATGCCAAGCTCAAGGCAAAACGTGCCGATCGTCGACGCAAAAAGCTGATTCGACGCGGTATTGCCGCCGGCGTCGTGGGTGCCATCGCGCTCATTGCCATTGCCGCAACCCTGGTTATCAATGCTCAGCCACAGGGCGCTAGTGGGCCTGTGACCGACATGGTGACCGAGGGTACGTTTACCACAACGGTCGAGGCGAAAGGCCAGCTCAAACCCATTTCGTCCTCAGTGGTCTCCCCTTCTGTCGACGGCACGGTCGATTCGATCAACGTGCAGGCAGGCCAATCCGTCAACGAGGGCGACGTGCTTATGACCATTAAAAATGACGAGCTCGATCGCAACGTTGCCGAGGCGCAGCGTGCAGTTGCAGCCGCTCAGGAAGACCTCGCCAACGCGCAGAAAGCCGCAACCGCCGCGCAGGCCACCCCGACGACGGACGCCGATGGAGCTTCCGCAGCGGCTGGCGTCTCCGCCGCATCGGCGGACACGAACGCCGTATCGGCCGCGCAGCGCAGCCTCGCATCGGCCCAGGCAAACCTAGACCAGGCGAACGCCAAGGCCGCCAGTCGCACGGTCACGGCCCCGAGCTCGGGTAGCATCGTGGAGCTCAACGCCAAGGTGGGCGCCACGGTAACAGGCGGCATGATCATGGGCGAAAGCGATACGAGCGGCGGCAAGCAGTGCATGCAGATCGCCGACCTATCTAAGATGAAGGTGACCGTGCAGGTGGGCGAAAAGGACATCGCCAAGATCGCCGTTGGACAGAGCGCCAACGTCACGTATCCCGCGTTTCCCGATATCGTGAGCCAGGGCACCGTCACGGCTATCGCGTCGGTGGCAAACTCCGATGCCGCCAACGGTGGCGGCGGCAGCGTAACCTTTAACGTCGACATCCTCATCGAGGCGCCCGACGCGCGCCTGAAGCCGGGCATGACGGCCGAGGTATCGGTGGTGACCGAGCAGCTCGACGACGTGGTGATGGTGCCGACGATGGCGCTCATGACCGAAGACGGCGAACACTATTACGTCAACGTGGCAACCGATGACGAGGGCAAGCAAACCCATCGCGTGAAGGTGGCCGTCGTGACGCAAAACGACAACGAAGCCGTAGTCGGCAAGACACAGGTCAAGCGCGACGACCAGGGCAACGAGATCAACCCCAACGTGCCGGTTACCAAGCTGCGCGATGGCGACACGCTCGTCATGGACACCGGAGCGGACGCAACGGCTGACGGCGGCTACAGCGCGGATTCGGGCAGTATGCCTGCCGATGAGGACATGTAATGCGTCCCGTTATCGACATCCGCAACGTGCACCGCATCTTTGAGAGCGAGGCGGGGTGCGCCCACATCCTGCACAACGTGAGCCTGGCGGTAGATCCCGGCGAGTTCGTCGCCATTACCGGCCCTTCGGGCTCGGGCAAGTCAACGCTCATGAACATCCTGGGCTGTCTGGACAAACCGACGGCGGGCGACTATTACCTGCAAGGGCTCAACGTGGCCGAGCTTGACGATGACGAGCTCACCGAAGTTCGCGCCCTGAGTATTGGCTTTGTCTTTCAGAGTTTCAACCTGCTGCCGCGCCTGTCGGTTATCGAAAACGTCATGCTGCCGCTGGCCTACACCAATGTGCCCCGTAGCCAGCGCGAAATGCGCGCCGTGCACGCGCTGCAGGCTGTCACGCTGCCCGTCGACCACTGGGACCACCGCATATCCGAGCTCTCGGGCGGCCAGATGCAGCGCGTCGCAATTGCGCGCGCCCTCGTCAATGACCCGCCCATCATTCTGGCCGACGAGCCGACGGGAAACCTGGACTCCGCCACTGGAGCGCTTGTGATGGAGACCTTCCATAAGCTCCAGAAGCGCGGCAAAACCATCGTGCTTATCACACACGACCCCAGCATCGCCGCCGAGGCCGACCGTGCCATGACCATCCGCGACGGTCGCATTCACGACGGCGCGTATATTCCACATGCACCGCGGACCCTGCGCAGCGCCGTAGATAGCCTGCCCATGATTTCCGCCTCCACCAACCCGCCGAAAGGAGTGGTGGCATGAGCGCCCGCGATCTCATCCAGGAAGCCCTTCACTCGCTCGAAGCCAACAAGGGGCGCAGCCTGCTCACCATCCTGGGCATTGTCATCGGCATCGCCTCGGTTATCGCCATGACTTCGCTCATCGGCGGTATCCAAAACAGCCTGGTCAACAGTCTGGGCCTCAATGCGGCACGCATGGTGCAAATCTATTCGTCGCAAGAACTCACCGAGTCGGACATCGAGAAGCTTCAAAAACTGGTGCCGCAGATAGAGCAGATCGGCATTGTCGACAGCGCGTATACCGAGTATAAGACCGGCGATAAAAGCTATACCGTCATGGCACAGGGTGTCGATAGCGACATGCTCGACGCCGTGGGGGCCAGCAAGCTCGTTGCGGGGCGCACCTATTCCCAGGCCGAGTCCCAATCAGGCTCGCGCGTGGCGCTCATCAGCCGCAACGGCGCCGATCAGCTTTACGGCAACGAACAGGATGCGCTGGGGAAAACCATCAAGGTGTCCAACGGCGAGGTGCAGATTGTAGGCGTGATTGATGGCGGCAGCGACTCCATGGGCTCGCTCACGCTGTATATGCCACGCGAAACTATCTCCGGACTGTTTGGCGACGAGAATCCTTCATTCCCCAGCGTGACGGCACTTGCCGCCGAGGGCACGGACATGGATGAGCTTTGTAAGACCATCGAGTCCAAGGTGCGCGCGATGAAGGACATCGAGGAGGATGAGTACGACAGTGTATCGGCGACATCCATGAAAAGCGCCATCGATGCACTCAACTCCTTTATGGGCGCATTCTCGCTCATCATGGGCGCTGTCGCCAGCATCTCGCTGCTTGTCGGCGGTATCGGCATTATGAATATGATGCTCACCAACGTGACTGAGCGCATCCGCGAGATCGGTATTCGCCGTGCTCTGGGCGCCAGTCGTCGCGATATCACCGCGCAGTTTTTGGCCGAGTCTTCGGCGCTGTGCGTCACCGGCGGACTGTTGGGTGTCCTGATAGGCTATCTGCTAGCCTGGGGCCTCGCGATGTTTGCCTCCGGATCCGGGATTCTTGGCGAGCTCGGAGCCAGCGGGCAAATCACACCGAGCTTTTCAATCGCCACGGTGCTGCTGGCCTTCGCCGTCTCCGTCGGCATCGGCGTAATCTTTGGCTTCTACCCCGCTCGCCGTGCAGCAAAGCTCGACCCGGTGGAATGCCTACGCTACCAGTAAGCCACCACCAACAAGTTGCGGTGAATTAGGGACTGAATATGCTATTTAGCAGCAAAAACAGACGCTATTTCACCGCAACTTATTGAAGGGCTGCTTGCGCCAGTTCCGTGCGTCGTCCTCGAGCGATTGGCGGATGACAGGCTTGTACGGGTCGAGCTTGCTCGGGGCGCTCCTCCTCGCAGGCGGGAGGGCACGCATGCGCGGCGAGCGCCTAGCGCGCGAACTCCCGTAAGAGCGTGTCTTCCACTTCCCTAAGCGAAAGGGCCCCGCCTCCCTCGGCGGGACGGGCGACCACGATACAGCGCGCTCCCACGTCGCGCGCGGAGGCGATCTTCTCGGCCGTGCCGCCTACGGTTCCCGAGTCCTTGGTCACAAGCCACTGGGCGCCCACCTGCCGAAGCATCGCCTCGTTGAGCTCGCGGGTGAAGGGCCCCTGCATGCCGATGACGTGCGACGGCGAAAACCCCGCGTCGATGCACTTCGTTATAGCACCGGGCAGAGGGAGCACACGCACGAAGAAGCGCTCCGCGAAATCGGCGACGCGCGTGTAGGGAGCAAGCTCCTTGCTCCCCGTCGTGAGAAGCGCGCGACCCGGGTTCTCGGAGAGAAAGCGCGCCGCGCAGGCGATCGACGCGACCGACACGACGCCTTTGGGCAGCGCCTCGACCGGGCGCGTAAGGCGCAGGCATCGTGCACCCACGGCGAGCGAAGCGGCCCGGATGTTGCCGCTTGCGAGCGTAGCGAAGGGGTGCGTGGCGTCGACGACGATGCGCGCGCCGGAAAGCTCACGCTCCATGTCGGCCTCGTCGAGCCTACCCGCATGCACCTCGATGCCCGGAAGCTCGCCCAAAAGCTCGCCTCCGTACTCGGTTGCCGCGTAGGCACGGGCGGGGATTCCCGCCCCGCTCGCCCATTCGCACAGGAGGCGGCCCTCGGTGGTGCCGGCGAAGATGCGCAGCGCCGGCGCGGATGCGGGCGCCGTCACTTCGGGCCGCCTGGGCGCGTGATCTGGTAGAGCAGCGCGTTCATAATGGCGGCCGCCACGGTCGAGCCGCCCTTGCGACCCCTCGCGACGATGGCCGGCACGCGTCGCGCGAGTAGCTCCTCTTTCGCCTCGACCACGTTCACAAACCCAACCGGCACCCCTACGACGAGCGCGGGCGCGATCTTCCCCGCGTCCATGAGCTCGGCGAGGCGCAGAAGTGCTGTGGGAGCGTTGCCGACGGCCACGATGAGCGGACCCTCGATGCCGCAAGCTTTGTCCATGCTCGCAACGGCGCGAGTCGTGCCCGCGGCGCGCGCCGTTGCGGCGACATCCGGGTCGGCCATATAGCACACGGCCTGGCAGCCGATCTTCGCGAGCGCGGGCTTGCTTATGCCTGCGAGCGCCATGTTCGTGTCGGTGAGCACCGTGGCCCCTGCGCGCAGTGCGTCGAGCGCACAGTGCGCGGCGTCATGGGTGAACACGAGGGAATCGGCGTACGAGAAGTCGGCAGTGGTGTGGATGACGCGCTTCACGACGGGCTCTTCGAGCGGCGGGAACGTGCGGCCGCCGAGCTCTTCGGTGATGATTTCAAAGCTGCGCCGCTCGATGTCGCCGGGCGCCATCTCCTTGGAATCCATCTAGTACTCCACTCCTTCCCTTGCACATATCCCCTGCTCGTAGGGATGTTTCTCGCACTGCATCTCGGTTATGTAGTCGGCCTTCTCCACGATCTTGCGGGAAGGCGCGCGCCCGGTGAGCGCTACTTCGACGCCGCGCGCGGACATATCGAGCGCGCGGTCCACGAGCGCCTCGTCGACAAGACCCTTCGAAAGCGCGTCGAGCGCCTCGTCGAGCACGAGCAGCCCCTCCTGCGCGCCCTCGAACTCGGCGAGCGCGGAAGCAAGGTTCCCATCGTGCAGCTCGCACGTCGCGGCAAGTTCTTCCGACGTCATGGACCAGGTAAACTTTTCCGACACCTTCCCCGCGAACACGGGCACGCCGAAATGCTCGGCGAGCAGTCGCGCCTCCCCGCTTTCGCCGTCTTTCAGGAACTGCACGACGACGACGCGGCGGCCTGCGGCGAGCATGCGAAGGGCGAGGCCCATCGCCGCCGTGGTCTTGCCTTTGCCGTCGCCATGATACACGTGGATCATACGCCCTCCTCGATAATGCGGTAGACATACTCCATGTCGAGCGCCTCGCGCACGACGTCGGCCAGGCGGTCAAACTCGCGCGCACGGTGATCGGCCGCGGACGCCGCGCCCGCAGCACCCACGACGCTCTCGGGCAGGCCGCGCATGCGCGCGAGCGAGCGTGCGAGGGCGAGCGCCACCCCCGGTTCGTCGAACAGGCCGTGGAGATAGGTTCCGAACACGTTTCCGCAGGCCGCGCCTTCTGGTTTGCCGCCAATCGTGCCCGCAGGGGCGCAAGAGACGGTCGTTTCGCCGTCGTGAATCTCGTACCCGCGCGCCGTCATGCCGTTCCACACCGAGAACGCGCCTTGGGCGCCCGTGATGCGCAGCTCCGACTGGGCGAGGCGCTTTTCCTCCTTGAACACCGTACTTGCAGGGATGAGCCCGAGCCCGCGCGCGGTGCCAGCGCCTTCCCTGCCGTGCGGGTCGGAAAGCTCGTCTCCCAAAAGCTGGTAGCCTCCACATATGCCGAGCACCGGCGTGCCCGCGCCCAAAAGCGCGCGTACACAGGCTCCGATGCCGCTAGCCGCAAGCCAGCGCGCGTCGTCGAGCGTGGTCTTCGAGCCGGGGAGCACCACCAGGTCGGGCCGGCCCAGATCGGTCGTCGAGGAAACGTAGCGCACGCCCACGCCGGGCACGCGCGAAAGCGGGTCGAAGTCGGTGAAGTTCGACAGATGCGGAAGGCGCACGACGGCGACGTCGATGACGCCGCGCGCCTCGCGGGCAGATAGGCGCGGCGCGAGCGAGTCCTCGTCGTCCAGGTCGAGCTTAAGATACGGCACGACCCCCACGACGGGAACCCCGCACATCTTCTCGAGCGGGGCCAAACCCGGGCGCAGGATTTCCACATCGCCGCGGAACTTGTTCACCACAAGCCCCCGCAAAAGCGCGCGGTCCTCGGGCGCAAGGAGCGCGACCGTGCCGTAGAGCTGGGCAAACACCCCGCCTGGGTCGATATCGCCCGCGAGCAGCACGGGGGAGGACACGGCGCGCGCGAGCCCCATGTTGACGATGTCGTTTTCGGCAAGGTTGATTTCGGCGGGGCTGCCGGCGCCCTCGATGACGATGACGTCGTTTTCCACCGCGAGCGAATCGAACGCCTCCAAAATCTGCGGCATAAGCGTCTTCTTTCGCGCGAAGTAGTCCCTCGCAGCGAAGGCTCCCTGCTCCTTGCCGGCCACGATGAGCTGGCTTCGGTGGCCGCTTTCGGGCTTGAGCAGGATGGGGTTCATGCGCACGTCGGGCGCGATGCCGCACGCCTCGGCCTGCATGATCTGGGCGCGCCCCATCTCGAGCCCATCGGCCGTGACACCGCTGTTGAGCGCCATGTTCTGGCTCTTGAAGGGAGCCACGCGCAGGCCGTCCTGCGAAAGCACACGGCACAGCCCCGCCGCAAGCAGGCTCTTCCCCGCGTTCGACATGGTGCCCTGGATCATGATGGGCTTCGCCCTACCCACGGGTATCGACCTCCTTCGCCGAGTCTCGGCCATCCGCGCCCGCCATAGCGTCGCTGCAAGAAGCGCCGCCCCGTTCGTCGGGTTCGCCTTCGCCCGATGCGCCTTCCGCCCGAAGCGCGCGGCTGAACGCCATCGCAAGCCGGGCGTTCTCCTTGCGCGTGCGCACCGCGACGCGGCACCAGAAACGGGACAGTACCGAAAACGAGTCGCACGTGCGGACCAAAACCCCCTGTTTATACAGGCGCTCGGGGATGTCTTTCGCCGGCGTGCGGACTAAAAGGAAGTTCGCATCCGACGGCACGACGGAAAGCCCGAGCGAGGAGAGCTCGTGGGAAAGCCACGATCGCTCGCCCGCCAATACATCGCGCGTGCGCGAGACGTATTCGACGTCTTCCAGGGCGGCGATGCCCGCGGCCTCGGCGACCGAGGAGACGGGCCACGCCTGCCCCGCCCGGCAAATCCCCTCGATGAGTTGGGCGTTTCCGCTGATCAGATACCCCAACCGTAACCCTGCCATTCCGTAGAGCTTGGTGAACGCGGAGAGCACGGCCACATGGTGCGAACACGCGGCGCGTGCGGCCACGCTCCTTTCGCGGGCGTCGGGCGCAAATCCGAGGAAGCACTCGTCCACGACGAGCAGCGCGCCCACCTGCTCGCAGCGGCAAGCCGCCTCGTCGATCACGCGGGGGTCGACGAGGCGCCCCGTCGGGTTGTTCGGATTGCAGAGGTACGCCACGTCTCCCGGCCCCTCGATCGCGCGGGCGAAGGAGGCGGGCACGTCGAAGTCATCCGCTTCGGAGAGCGGGAACTCCTGCACGCATGCGCCGTAGTACGATGCCGCCTCCGCATATTCAGAGAACGTCGGCGCGCACACGACGATGCGTTTCGGGCGCACCGCCGCGGCGAGCCGCCAGATGATGTCGGACGCGCCCGCGCCGCAAACAATAGTATCTTCGGGAATGCCCTGGGCGCGCGCTAGGGCGCGAACGAGGGCGAGGCTTTCCCTATCGGGGTAGGCGTCGATTCGAGAAAGCGCCTTGCAAGCTGCGGCGACGGCGCGCGGCGAGGGGCCTGCCGGATTCACGTTCACCGAGAAGTCAATGAGGTCGGAGACGCCCCCTTCGCAAGCGATGCCGAGCGATTGCGAGCTGCCCCCATGCGTACGGGCGCGCAGGATTCCCCCGGCAGCCCGGGGCGCGGCATGGTCTTCCCTCATGCCATCGCCCCCACGGCGAGCACGACCGCCGCGCGCGCGGCGCCGAAGACGACGAGCGCGCATACGGACGCGGCGAGCATGAGCCTCGTCGCCCGGGCGATGTCGTCCCACTCGATTTCACGGGACGCGTCGCCTATCGTCGGTTTATCAACGAGCTTGCCAAAATACACCGCGGGTCCTGCCAGGCGCAGCCCGAGCGCGCCCGCGCACGCCGACTCGGTCTGCGCCGCGTTCGGGCTCGCATGGCGACGCCTGTCGCGGCGCCAGATGCGCGCCGCCCCGCGCGCGTCGAGCCCGACGATCGGGCACACGGCGATCATGAGCAGGGCCGATAAGCGCGAGGGAATCCAGTTCACCGCATCGTCGAGGCGCGCCGAGGCGCAGCCGAAGTCGATGTAGCGCTCGTTTTTGTAGCCCACCATGCTGTCGAGCGTGTTCACCGCCTTGTACGCCATACCCAAGGGCGCACCCCCGATCATAAGGTAGAAAAGCGGCGCGATGACGCCGTCGCTCGCGTTCTCCGCCACCGTTTCCACAGCGGCGCGCGCGACGCCCTGCTCGTCGAGAACAGACGTGTCGCGTCCCACGATGAGCCCGACTGTTTCGCGCGCCGCGACAAGGCCGCCCTTCGAGAACGCGCGGGCCACGGCCAGGCTCTGGCGGCGCAGCTCGCATGCCGCGAGAATCTGATAGCTCGCCCATGCCTCGGCCACGAAGCGCAAGCCGGAGTGAACCATACCGCAAAGATGCAGGATTCCCCAGGTCAAAAGCCCACACGCAAGCGGAAGCGCCACGGCGAGCACAAGCCCTGCGGCGCGCGTGCCCGCGGGCGTTTGCGGGAATACGCGCCGCAGGCGGCCTTCGGCCCACGTGATCGCGCGCCCCATGGCGACGACGGGATGGGGAAGCCAGCGCGGGTCGCCGAAGACAAGGTCGGCCGCGAACCCGGCGGCGACGGCAAGAATCGTCATCACTGGGCATCGCCCCCCGAAGCGGGGCGAACGTCGCGAAGGCAGCGTCCATCCCAGGTGGCGGCCCATGCGCCGCCTGGCTCGGTATGCACGTCGAAGTATCCCATTTTTGGGACAGCTAGCTCGGAGAGCAGCGCTTTCACGGTACCCGCGTGAACGACGAAGACGGCGCGCCCACTCCCCTGAGCGCGCTCCGATTCGCACGCCTCCCGAAACGCCGCGACGACGCGGCGGGTGAAATCGCTCTTGCCCTCGCCATGCGGGCAGCGCGTCTCGCACCAGGAGTCTACCCAGGCGCGGTAGCGCGCATCCTCTTTAAGCTCGGCGGCGTTTCGCCCCTCGAAGTCGCCGAAATCCATCTCGCGCAGACCGGGGCACGCCATAAGCTCCGCGTTCGGGAAGAGGATGCGCGCCGTCTGGTCGGTGCGGGCCATGCCGCTCGTGATAACACGGAACACGTCACCATCGCACGCGAGATCGCGCAAAGCGCGCTCGCCCGCGCTCGACAGGGGCTCGTCGGTGCCCGCCCCGCTGTAGCGATGGTCTTCCGTGCCCGCCGTGGCACCATGGCGCACGAAGACGACCTCCAAAGGCGCGCCCGCGCCCTGCGTACCTCGAGGCGCATCGGCAAGGTTTCCTTTGATGACCTGGGGAACCCCGCACGTCATGCGCACGACGACGTCGGCGCGCGCAGCAAGCGCGCATCCCAAGCGCCCCGCGCGCTCGCGCCATTGGGCGTCTTCCGCACGCATGGGGACGACCCCCGAGCCGACCAAGGGCAGAATCACTGCGTCGAAGCCAATCAGCCGCTCGAGCGCCCGGTCAGCGTCGAGCGCGCGTACGAGTTCCTCAGCACGGTACGCGACACGGCCGGCAAAAGCCGCGGGCACGCCGCCCTCCGCAAGCTGCGCCGCGTCGACGAAATCGTCCGCCGCGAACCCGAGCTTTTCGCGCACGAAGGTCCTCTTCCCCGAATGCGCGCCACCTACCACGAGAATCATAGGAGCATGCCCCCCGCCACCAGCATGGCAAGCATCGCGAGCTCGGCCCATTGCAGAAACCATCCGGCCAAATCACCCGTCACCCCGCCGAAGCGGGACAGGGCAACATGGCGGTACCACGCGAGCACCAAAAACCCCGCCACCGCTATAAGGGCGCCGACGGCCTGAGCGCACGCGACCATCCCTGCAGCCGAAGCAGCAGCGAAAGCGCAAAGCGGCACGACGATCTCCGCGCGCTTCTTCGCAGGCGAGAGCCCCGCGGCCATGCCGTCCGCCCGCGCGGCAGGCCAGCATTCAACGGCGAGCCCCGAAAGCGCGCGGGAGAACACGAGCGAGCACAGAAGCGCGAGGAACGCCCCCGCCGTAAGCGGCAGCGCGGTGAACAGGGAAAACTGCAGAATAAGGTACACAACAACACCGATGACCCCGAAGGCGCCCGCCCGCGGGTCGTGCATGATCTCGAGCTTTCGCTCGCGCGGGGCCCAACTTGCAAGCGCATCGGAGGTGTCGCAGAGCCCGTCTAGGTGGATGCCTCCCGTCACCGCCACAGGCAGCGCCACGAGCACGGCCGCGACGATGGTCGCGGGCACGCCGAGCAGGTTCGCAACGTGTCCCCACGCCGTCATGAGGAAGCCTTCCGCAAGGCCCACCAGGGGAAACGCGGCAAGCGCATGGGTTGACCCGAAATCGGTCCAGGCCGATTTCGGGACGGGGATGCGCGAGAACGTTCCGAACGCCGCGCCGATTGCCTCTACTATCTTCACCTTGTAGGTCCTTCGCCTTTCATCCACACGGGAATCCCGCATACCACTTCGACTGCGCGGTCGGCCAGCGCCGCCACGCCCGCGTTCACGCGCGCGAGCGCGCGCCTCCATGCCTCGGTCCCTTCATCGTAGCGCATCCCATCGGCGAACACGTCGACGGTGACCACCACCGTATGCGCAGCGGCCTGAGCGAGCCGTTCAATACCTCCGAGCACCTCGCGCGCCGCAGCGTCGGGGTCACGCGGGGACAAGCCGCCTTCCGCGAAGAGCTCGTTCGCAACCAGGTTGCCCACGTCCTCCAAAAGAAGCGTGCAGCCGCGCGGAAGCCCGGACACTGCGGCGCCCACGTCACGCGTGCGCTCGAGGGTGGAAAACCCCTTGCCCTCGCGCAGCGCCCGATGGCGCGCGATGCGGCGGGCGCCCTCTTCCCCGAAGGGCTCCATCGTTGCCAGGTACACGCGAGGGCCGTCGTGCCCAAGGCACAGGGACTCGGCATAGGCGCTCTTGCCGCTCGCGGCGGCGCCGATAACGAACGTCACCGTCATTTCCCAGCCTCGAAATGCTCGTAAGCAGCCATGCCAGTCGCCGTGAACGTCTTCCCATCCCGGTACACGCGCAGCGCCGAATCCAGAAGGGGCAGATACGCCATGGCGCCCGCGCCCTCGCCCAAGTGCATGCCTGCGTCGAGGGGTGCCTTTATGCCGAGCTCGCGAAGAAGCTCCTGGCTTGCGGGTTCGCTTGATGCGTGGGTGCCCACGAGGTAGCCCAAGACATTGGGGCACAGGCGCGCCGCGCACAGGGCCGCCGTGCAGGATATGACCCCGTCGAGGAGCGCCGGCGCCTTCGAGGCCGCGGCCCCCAGGTAGAAACCGCACATCGCCGCGATGTCGAAGCCGCCCACCTTCGAGAGCACGTCGATCGGGTCGGCAGGATCGGGCGAGTTCGCGTCGATAGCGCGCTCGACCACGTCGCGCTTGCGCGCGAGCGAGGCGTCCGAGAGCCCCGCGCCGCGCCCGACGAGGCTCCGCGCGTCCGCCCGGATGAGCACTGCGGCCACCGCCGCCGAGGTGGTCGTGTTGCCGATGCCCATCTCGCCCGCGGCAAGAAGGCGCACGCCGGCGCGGGCAAGCCCGCACGCGACGGCGATTCCGACCTCGATCGCGCGCACGGCCCCATCGCGAGACATAGCGGAGCCGTGCGCGATGTTGCCGCTCCCCCGCCGCACGTTCGCGCGCACCATGCGCGCGTCTTCTATGCCCCGGGCCATACCCACGTCGACGGGCACGACCTCGGCACCCGCGAACGCCGCCATGCGGCAGGCGCTCGTGGCCCCCTCGCACATGTTGCGCGCGACGGCTCGCGTCACGTCTTGTCCGCTTTGCGACACGCCTTCGGCAACGACCCCGTTGTCGGAGAAGAATACCGCGAGCGCACGGGGAAACTCGGCCACCTCGGCGCTCCCCTGAGCTGCGGCGATACACGCGACGGCGTCTTCAAAGTCGCCCAATCCCCCCAAGGGGTGCGCGATGGAGTCCCACGCGGCGTACGCGGCGGCACGGGCGCACTCGTCTGCGGGCGCGATCCGGGAGAGCGCAGCTTCGAGCACGGCGCCCGGCGCCGACGAGAACGCGCGCTCGACTTCCTCGCGGATGCAGGCAAGCGAGGTTTCAGTTGCTTCAGCCATGTCGTTTCCTCTCTGCAAACGACGCCGCGGCAGACGCGAACGCGCGCGCAACGTCGGGGTTCGCAGGATAGTACACATGCGGGAAGCCTGCCACCAAGGAAGGGGTGGTCGTCATGCACGGCCAGCCCTTGTCGCGCCGGGGCTTCTGCGCCCAGAAGTCGCCGCCCGGGCAGGTGGACTGCCAGTAGTGGAACTCGTGCGCGCGGATGCGTGTGCCGCGCGGCCCGTAGAGCCCGTCGCGTTGGGAAGTGAGCTCCACGTACCCGAAATGGGACAGCCTTCCCCCGTTCTCGCTTGCGCCCTCAAGGGCGCCCGCAACAGGCCAGCGCCGCCCCTCGCTATCGGCGATTTCGCGCTGCAGGTACAAAAACCCACCGCATTCGGCGACCGTCGGCATGCCGGATTCCACCGCACGCCGTACCGCCTCGCGTATCGGCGCGTTCTCGGAGAGCTGCCGCGCATTGAGCTCCGGGTAGCCGCCCCCCAGATAGAGGGCGCTTGTCCCCCGGGGCAACTCTCTATCACACAGAGGGCTGAAAAAGGCCAGCTCGCAACCCAGATCCTCGAGCGCGCGCAGGTTCTCCTCGTAGTAGAACGAGAACGCCTCGTCACGTGCGACGGCGACGATGGGCCGCGCTCCCGCGATCGGCTCCAACCGGCAAGGTTCCTCGCGGATATCGGGTGCCGTCGCCGCTATTTCGAGCAAGCGGTCGACGTCGACGCTCTTTTCCACCAGCTCGGCCATCTTGTCGATGCGCGCGGAGAGCTGCTCGACCTCGTCGGCGGTCACAAGCCCCAAATGCCGGCTTTCGAGCGAGAACGCCTCGTCGGCGGGGATATTCCCCAAAACCGCGACGCCCGTGTGCTTCTCGATCGCAGGCGCCGCGTAGGCGCAGGCAGCGGCGCTCGTCTTGTTCAGCACGACGCCGCGCACGTTCGCACAAGGCAGGAACTCGGCGATGCCGCGGATTACGGCGGCGAGCGATAAAGACGCCCCGCGCCCGTTCACCACTAAAACGACCGGCGTTTCCGTGTCGCGCGCAACCTGGTAGCTGCTCGCGTCGGCCACGCCGGGCGCCATGCCGTCGTAGAAGCCCATGACCCCCTCGAGCACCGCGACATCCGCGCCCGCGGCGCCGCGTGCGAGCAGGGCGCGCAGCGTCGGGGCGTCGGTGAAGAAGCCGTCTAAGTTGCCCGAGCGCGCGCCCACGACGCGACGATGAAAGAGCGGGTCAATATAGTCGGGGCCGCATTTGAAGGCCGCGCATGCGAGGCCGCGGCGCGCAAGCGCGCGCAGGAGCGCGCACGTAACGACCGTCTTGCCGCTCCCGCTCGAGGGCGCAGCGACCATGAAACGCGGGATGGTCGTGCTCACCGGGCGCCGCCTTCCTCACCCGCACCACGCGCGCTGACGAGGAACACGGGGTTTTGCGCCTTCATAAGATGGTGCGAGCCTACAGCCTCGGTGCGGGCGGCCGACACCTGGCACGCCTCGAACCCCTTAAAGCGCGAACCCGAGAGAAGCGCGCACGCCTCGGTGAGCGTCTCAACGGTGACGCATGGCACGCACAGGCGAACCTGCGAGTTCTTCTCGAGCGCCGCCTCCACGATAGAGGGAAGCTCGCCCGCGCTCCCGCCGACGAACACGGCGTCGGGGACGGGCAGTTTCGCGAGCGCTTCGGGGGCGACACCGGGGACCGCATGTACGTTGCCGCACCCGAATGCATCCGCGTTCTCTCGGATGAGCCGCACGCCGGCCGCGTTGCGCTCGACCGCCCATACCGACCCCGCTCGCGCGACGAGCGCCGCCTCAATCGACACGCTCCCCGTGCCGGCTCCGACGTCCCACACGGTGTCGGTAGCGGTAAGGCGCAGCTTCGCGAGCGCGACGGCGCGCACCTCCTGCTTGGTCATGGGAACGTCGCCGCGGATGAAGAGCTCGTCGGGAATGCCCGAGGAAGCGTACGGCCAGCGGGAGCTCGCGGCGCGGGATGCGCCCGCAGGGTCCGCCGCGGAAGAAGCCGCCGCGGGCGATGACGCGCCGGCCGGCGCCTCGGAGGCTGCGCTAGAGCCCGCAGGCGACCCGGCGCCGCCTGCGGGCTCGATAAGCATCACGTTCAAGTCGTCGAACGTCTGACCTGCGATTTCACTTGCGGTCGCGCAGGTGATGCGCTCGTCGGGGTACGACAGGCGCTCGGCCACCGTCACGCGCGCGTCCCCGAAGCCCGCCTGCACAAGCTCGCCCGAAAGCCGCGAGGGGTCTTCCCCACCCGACGTGACGAGGAAGAGCTCACCTGCGCGCTCGGCCTCGGCCACGATATCGCACGCCACGCCGTGAGCGCTCGCGAAGCGCCAATCCTGCCATGGACGCGCAAGGCGCGCGGCGAGATACGACGCTGAGCTTATGCCGGGAACAACGCGCACGTCCACCTGCGCGTCGCCGGAGAGCGCCTCCACCAGGCGGCGCGCGCCGCTGAACAGCCCCACATCGCCCGTCATCACGACCACGGCGCGCCGCCACGACGCCGCATCGGTGAGCGCGGCGACGATGTCCGCCGTCTTCACGAGCTCGCATCTCACCACGTCGGGCGGCACGTCGATGCCGGCAAGCGCGCGATGAGCGCCGATGACCACGTCGGCGATGTCGATCGCGTCGAGCGCCGCGCGCGAGAGCAAGTCGGGGTTTCCGGGCCCCGCCCCGATGATCGTTACCTTTCGCATGGAATCTCCCGATACCCGCGCGGCGTGACCATACGGCCGCCTACGAGCTTCGTGTCCGCGTTGCCGACGAACACGGTGGTGAACATGTCGGCGTCGATCTCCCCCAGCTCGGAGAGCCTGCACATGCCCGACTGCTGCCCCTCGCGCCCGATGTTGCGTACCCAGCCGCAGAGCGTGTCGGGGGCCTTCCATTCGAGCATAATCTTCGCCGCGCGCGAGAGCCTGTCGGCGCGCTTTCTGCTGCGCGGGTTGTACAAACAGATGCAGAAGTCGGCACTCGCGACGGCGGCGAGCCTGCGCTCGATGACCTCCCATGGCGTGAGCAGGTCGGAGAGCGACACGACCGCGAAGTCGTGGGCAAGCGGGGCGCCAAGCACCGCCGACCCGCTCTGTGCCGCGGTGGCCCCGGCGATAACTTCCACGTCTACATCGGGGTAGTCCTCCGCAAGCTCCAGCACGGGGCTCGCCATGCCGTACACGCCCGCGTCACCGCTGCACACGAGCGCCACGGCTTCTCCACTCTGCGCGCGCGAAAGCGCAAGGCGGCACCGTTCGACCTCGTGCATCATCGGCGTCGCGAGATGCGCCGCGTCGGGCACGGCGGCGAGCGCGAGCTCCACGTATTTCGTGTAACCCACAACGATGTCGGACGCCTCGAGCGCACGCCGAGCCGCAATCGTCATGCCGTCGGGGCCGCCCGGGCCGATCCCCACCACGAAGAGCTTTCCCATCACCGCTCCTTAAACGAAAGTTTGATAGTTACCTTGGAAAACGCGACGGTCACGCCGCTGTGAGCGAGCTTCGGGAAGATAAGTTTGCCCCCGTCCGCGAGCGCCGCGCGCTCGCACACGTTGTCGACCCCCACCGTCGCGCGCACGAAATCAGATGGCGAAACGCTGCCATCGACTTGCGACAACTCATCTGCGGAATACGTCGCAAGCGGAATATTGCGCGCGCGGCAGAAGGCGAGCAGACCCTCCTCGTGCGCCTTCACGTCGATCGTCGCCGCCTTGCGCACGGCCGAAGGCGAGATGCCCGCCTGCCCGCACGCGAGAAGAAACGCCTCCCCGATCGCTTCGGCGCACGCACCGCGTCGGCACCCTATGCCCGCAACGATGCAGGGCACGACAAGGCGAAGCGGCTCGGGCGCAGGCGCTTGCGCCCGCACGCCCACGGGCTTACCCGTCTCACCGGCGGGCACGACCTCGTCCGTTGTCTCCGCCGCGAGAACGGACGCGCCTGCATTCGCGCCAGCGAACGGCGACACGACGATATCGGCCCGAGCGCGGTCGGACGCAATGTCAACCCCCTCAGGCGGCTGTCCCGAAATCGGCATGTCGGAATAGAGCGCCACGCGGCCGCCCGAAAGCAGCCGCGCCGACACTCGCTTGATGGCCTCGGGATTCGAAACGGGGAGCCCCGCACAGCGCGCCCACGTATCCACCGCCCACACGCCGCGGACGTCGGTCGCCGTGGTGATGACGGGGATGGCCCCTGCCGCGCGTGCCACAGTTTGCGCAAGCTCGTTCGCACCGCCCAAATGCCCCGATAAAAGCGGGACGGCAAAGCGCCCCGCCTCGTCGATCACCACAACCGCGGGATCGTTTGCCTTCGAGGCGACATGCGGCGCGATCGCCCGCACGGCGATGCCCGCCGCGCCCACGAACAGAAGCGCGTCCGACGCTTCCCACGTGAGCGCCGTCCATGCGCGCAGGTCGGCCTTCCCCTCGCCGAACCCGCGCGAAACGGAAACGTCCCAGCCAGGGTCGTCTTCACTTGTCTGCGCGCAATCGGAAAGCGCGTGTGCGGTGCGCTCCGCCAACGCATAACCCCTCTCAGTGAACGCTATGCAGGAAACCCTCATCTAGCGCACCACCATCGTCGAGAAGTAGCTGCCCCGATCGGGCACATCGTCGAGCGAGCGGTACACGCGCTCGCCCGGAAGCCCACAGTCCTCTACAAGCTCGGCACCGTCGAAGGCGCCCTCCTCGCAAAGGAAGCGCTTCGTGTCCGCAAGCGAGCGGCGCGCCTTCATGACCACCTTCGTCCCCGGCCAGCCGATTGCGCGGCCCACCCCGTACAGCACGCCTTTACTCATACGTCGCCCCCAATTCCCCGATAACTGCATCGGCGCCCGACGTACGGAAAAGCTCGCGGCGCTCGGCGTCGAACACGACCGCGGCGATGTCGCATGCGCCCGCCGCGCGGCGGCGCAACCTGTCCTCGATTGCCGCAGCGAGCGAGGCGCGCGCAGCGTCCCCCACGCCGGCGGCCTCGATTACCTCGAGCGCCGCCGTGGTCGTGACCGACGACATGATCTCGCACACGGTCTTCGCGCCCGCGCCGGCCAAGGCCGCGTGGGCGGCCAGAATCTCCGCGCGGCAGTCGGCGGTACGCGAATGGGTGTCCATGATGCCGCCCGCGACCTTCACCAGCTTGCCGATGTGTCCCACAAGAAGGAGATTGGTAAATCCCTCGCGAACGCAGCAATCAATCGCATCGCCCACAAAGTTGGAGATGAAGACCACCGGCGCACCGTTTAGGTGGAAATGCCCCGAGATGAACTGCCCGCCGTAGTTGCCGGGCGTGAGCACGACTCCGCGCCGCCCCATAGCCGCATGCTGCCGGATCTCGAGCTCGATGCTGTCGCGCAAGGCAGCGAGGCTGCGCGGCTCGACGATGCCCGTCGTGCCCAGGATGGAGATGCCGCCCTCTATCCCCAGGTGCGGGTTGAAGGTCTTTTCGGCAAGGGCCACACCCTCGGGTACCGAAATCGTCACAGCAATGTTTCCAGAAAAGCCGTGCGCGGCGCACACCTCACGCACCGCCGAAGTAATCATCGCGCGCGGCGTCGCGTTGATGGCGGCCGCCCCCACCGGCTGCTCGAGCCCGGGCAACGTCACGCGCCCCACGCCCACGCCGCCATCGACGGAAACGTCCGATTCGCGCGTGGGCACGCCCTTGCTGCCCGCAGCGCCCGTGCCCGACCCCGCATGTTCCACGCGCGCGTACACGAGCACACCGTCGGTCACATCGGCATCGTCGCCTGCGTCCTTTCGCACGGCGCACTGGGCGCACCCCTCGCCGATGCATGCGTCGACCACGTCCGTCTCGACGGGCAGCCCGCCGGGGGTGACGATCGACACGCGGCCGACGGGCTTTCGTGACAAGAGCATCTCGCAGGCCGCCTTCGCCGCGAGCGCGGCACAGCTCCCCGTGGTGTAGCCACAGCGCAGGCGGGTCGTCCCGGTATATATGTAGTGCTCGAAGGCCACGCTAGCTGCTCGCCTTCCGATACCCCGTGGCAAACGAAGGGTCGTAAAGCTTGCTGCGCTCGTACGACTCTGCTTGCGCGCCGTTGTGCGAAAACCCGCCGCGAGCTCCGAGCACGCGGCCCACCACCACGAGCGCCGTGCGGTCGATGCCCTCTCGCGCGCCCGCATCGGCGAGCGTGCCCACTGTGCATCGCACCACGCGCTCCTCAGGCCAGGTCGCCTTGTACACGAGCGCGGCCGGCTCGTCGGAGCTGCGGCCCGCGGCCAAAAGCTCGGCGGAAAGCTCGGCGAGCATACCCGAGCTCAGGAAGATGACCATAGTCGAGCCACTTTCCGCCATGGTGCGCATGCCCTCGCCCGCGGGCATGGGGGTACGTCCGGAAAGCCGCGTGATCACGACCGACTGGCTGATTCCCGGCAGCGTGTATTCCTGGCGAAGCGCCGCCGCGGCACCGCAAAAGCTCGACACGCCGGGCACCACCTCGTAGTCCACGCCGCGCGCGTCGAGCGCGTCCATCTGCTCCTGGATGGCGCCGTACAGGCACGGGTCGCCCGTGTGCAGGCGCACCACGTCCTCGCCCCGCGCATCTGCCGCGCACATCACGTCGAGCACTTCCTCCAAGGTCATGTGCGCGCTGTCGTAGACGATGCAGGATTCCTTGCACTCAGCGAGCAGCTCGGGGTTCACAAGGCTTCCCGCCCAAACGACCACGTCGGCTGCGCGCAGAAGGCGCGCCCCGCGCAGCGTGATAAGGTCGGCGGCGCCCGAGCCTGCGCCAACGATATGAATCATCCGAGCCTTCCCTTCCCGTTTCTCATCGCAACCGTTTACGCCGCCATTCGCGCAGCGGGCAAAACACGGCGCCTGCGGCGGCAATCGGCGCAAATACGCAGGCAGGAGGCGCAATGCCGCCCGCCCTGGCTTTGACACGTTCACAAGTGCCCACTATCATAGTAAAAGATTCGGCAACGAGCATATGACAATCGGATAAAAGGAAATGACCGGCGCGGCGCCCGCACAGCCCGCGCTGGCTTGCGGAGGGAACCAGGTGGGAATCCTGGGCAAGGGACATTACTGTATAGGACGCGCGGGCGAACCGCCTCGCGCCCCAAGCCAGACTGCTTCGCCTTTTCCTCACGGCATCGCCGTGGCGTTAGCTCCTTGTGAACCCCGAGGGGTGCGCTTTTCTTTCGCTTGTGCCGACAAGCAACTGTCGCCGGGGGACCGGCAAACCGAGGAAAGGAAAAACCATGTCCGACCAGATGTCACGCCGCGGCTTCATGGGCGCCGCAGCAACCGGAGCCGTCGCGCTCGCCGGAGTCGCGCTCGCGGGCTGCTCCAACACCTCCGCGAGTTCCGAGAAATCGAGTGAAAAGGAGAAGGCCGTGAAGCCGGTCATCCTCGTCACGAGCTTCGGCACGAGCTACAACGACTCGCGCCACATCACCATCGGCGCCATCGAAGACGCTATCCGGGAGAAGTACTGGCAGGACTACGACATCCGCCGCGCCTTCACCGCGCAGATCATCATCGACAAGCTGAAGAAGCGCGACGGCATCACGATCGACAACATGACCGAGGCACTCGACCGCTGCGTGGAAGACGGAGTGAAGGAAATCGTCGTGCAGCCGACGCATCTCATGGGTGGCCTGGAATACACCGACGTGAAAGACGAGCTCGACAAGTACGCCGACAAGTTCGACAAAATCTCGCTCGGCGACCCGCTGCTCACCTCCGACGACGACTACAAGAAGGTGGCCGCAGCCATTAAGGAGAACATGGCGTCCTTCGACGACGGCAAGACGGCGCTGTGCCTCATGGGCCACGGCACCGAAGCCGATTCCAACGCCGACTATGCCAAGATGCAGGAAGTGTTCAAGAACGAGGGCTTGACGCAGTTCTTCGTCGGCACCGTCGAGGCTGAACCGACCTGCGAGGATGTTATCGCCGCCGCGAGCGCCGCAGGCTACAAGAAGGCCGTGCTCGCGCCGTTCATGGTGGTCGCGGGCGACCACGCGAACAACGACATGGCAGACGAGACCGACCCCGACAGCTGGGCTGCGAAGTTCGTGGCCGCCGGCTTCGAAGTGACGTGCCTGCTCCAGGGTCTGGGACAGAACGTCGCGGTCGACGACATCTACGTCTCGCACGTGGACGACGCCATCGCCAAGCTGTAAACTCGCCGCGCACGGGGGCGCCGGTCGCGTCCTCGTGCAACGGGCATGCGCCTTCCCCGACTGACGGCGCATGCCCGTTGCATTCGCATCCCGCCCGCCCGCCGCACGGCGCGGGCGGTCGAAGCGATTGAAAGGAACTCCTCCATGTTGAAGAAAACCCTCGCCTTCGCCCTGTCGGCGGCGCTTTTCGCGTTCTCGCTCGCCGGCTGCGGCGGAAATTCAATCGACAGCGCAAAGGCAAGCGATGCCGATTCCCAGGAAAAGACCGAACAGGCGGCCGATGCGCCCGAGGGCGCAAGCGCTGCCCCCATCACCGCCGACAAGGTGGCCGACGGCACCTATCCGATCACCGTAGATTCCAGCTCGAACATGTTCAGGATTGTGGACGCCCAGCTCATCGTGGAAAACGGCTCCATGCACTGCGTGATGACACTTTCCGGCACGGGCTACGGCAAGCTCTTCATGGGCACGGGTGACGAGGCTGCCGCCGCGAGCGAGGCCGACTTCATCCCCTATGTGGAAAACGCGGAAGGCAAGTACACCTACGACGTGCCCGTTGAAGCGCTCGACGAGGACACCGCCTGCGCCGCGTGGAGTATTAGAAAAGAGCAGTGGTACGACCGCACGCTCGTGTTCGAATCCGCCGGCGTCGATCTGCGCGCCGACGCACTGAAGTAACGCCATGCGGTCGATTCTTCCCAAGGGGGAAAGCAGGAAGCGTCGCAGCATCGCGGTGCGCGCGATCGCCTGCGTTCTCGTCGCCCTGCTCGCGCTTCCCTTCGCGGGGTGCAGTGCGAGCCCGAACGCGACCGGTGGCACGGCAGGCTCTCAGGAATACACTGTGAGCGTCTCGCTCTCCGGCGGGTCAGGGCGCGCAAGCATCGCCTCACCCACCACAATTGTGAAGGATGGCGACACCTACACCGCGACCATCACCTGGTCGAGTTCGAACTACGACAAAATGACCGTCAACGGCGTGGACTACGCGCCCGTAAACGACGGCGGCTACTCCACGTTCGAGATACCCGTCACGCTCGACGAGGACATCGCCGTGTCGGCCGAGACCGTCGCCATGTCGACGCCGCACACCATCGACTACACGCTCCACTTCGATTCATCCACCATGAAGGAGAAATCGGGCGACGAAGCAAGCGGCGGCTCCCCTGCGGGAACGGCTTCAAACGCCGCGGCCGACTTCCACAACGCCGATTTGGGCTGCGGCTGGAAGCCGACGGGGACGCTTCAGCTTGAATACGCCGAGCACTTCACTGTCGACGAGTACGAAGGCGGCCTGCGGCTTATCTGCATTTCGAACGGGGAGCGCTTCCTCGTGGTACCGCAAGATGCAAAGGTACCTGATGGGTTGAGCTCCGACATCGCGGTCATAAGGCGTCCCGCCAACAAGGTGTACCTCGTGTCGTCGGCGACGATGTGCCTGGTCGACGCGCTCGATGCGAACGACAACATCCTCATGTCGGGCACGAAGGCCGACGATTGCTCGGTCGCGGGCTTCAAAAGCGCACTCGAAAGTGGGGCGATCGCCTACGGCGGCAAGTACAGCGCGCCCGACTACGAGCGAATATCGGCCTCGGGCTGCACGCTCGCCATCGAGAACACCATGATCAACCACACGCCCGATGTGAAGGAAAAGCTGCAGAAGCTCGGGCTCGTCGTGCTCACCGAACAGTCGTCGAGCGAGCCCGAAGCACTCGGGCGCGTCGAGTGGATTAAGCTTTTCGGCGTCCTGTTCGACAAGGAAGACGAGGCCGCGCACCTGTTCAACGAGCAGAAGGCCCGCGTCGAGCAAACGTCGAGGCTCGCGTCGTCAGGTAAAACCGTGGCGTATTTCTACATTAACTCGAACGGGGCCGCCGTCACGCGGCGGGCGGGCGACTACGTGGCGCAGATGATCGAGCTTGCAGGCGGCAACTACGCGCTCGATGACGCGCAGACGGCGTCGACGTCAGGTTCGTCAGTAACGCTCGAAATGGAGCGCTTCTACGCGACGGCGAAGGATGCCGACATTATCGTCTACAACGGCACCATCGACGAATCGGTTGCCACCTTGAACGACTTCGTAGGCAAAAACGCGCTATTGTCGCAGTTCAAAGCCGTGAAGAACGGCAACGTCTGGGTCACAAGCGCCGACATGTACCAGCAGATGACTTCCACCGCCGACATTATCGACGAGCTGCACGGGGCGTTCACCGGCGATGACGCGAGCAACTTCCATTATCTGAGGAAGCTCGGCTAGCGCCATGAGAAGCCGGCTTTCCATGACATACGACGAATCGGGGCGCGCCGCGCGGTGTCGCGTCGTGACGGCGCTGCTCGCTGTTGCCCTCATCGTGCTCGTCGGGGCCAACCTGTGCATCGGGAGCGTGCTCGTGCCCGCAGACCACATCCCCGGCATCCTTTCGGGAGGCGCGGCCAATTCCATGGAAATCCAGATCATCTGGGAGATTCGTCTGCCGCGCGTGCTTTCAGCCGTGCTTCTCGGCGGGGCACTTTCGCTCTCCGGGTTCCTGCTGCAGACGTTTTTCAACAACCCCATCGCCGACCCGTTCATCTTGGGCGTCTCCTCGGGCGCAAAGTTCGTCGTCGCGCTTACGATGATCGTACTTCTGGGCGCGAACCAGGCCATGTCCTCGCCGGCCATGGTGGCCGCAGCGTTTCTGGGATCGCTTATCACCATCGGCTTCGTGCTCCTCATCGCACGGCGCATAAGTTCCATGGCCATGCTCATCGTGGCGGGCGTCATGGTGGGATACATCTGCTCGGCGGCGACGAACTTTCTCATCGCCTTCGCCGACGACCAGTCCATCGTGAACCTGCACAACTGGTCTTTGGGTAGCTTCTCGGGTTCGAGCTGGGACGACATCGCGGTCATCGCGGTCGTGGTGATCACCGTGAGCGCATGCGTATTCGCGATATCGAAGCCCCTTTCCGCCTTCCAGCTGGGAGAAGCCTACGCGAAAAGCGTCGGCGTGAACGTCGCACGCTTCCGCGTGGTGCTCGTCCTTCTAGCGAGCATGCTCTCCGCCTGCGTGACCGCGTTCGCTGGTCCGGTGTCGTTCGTAGGCATCGCGGTTCCGCATCTCGTTAAGTCGGCGCTGAAGTCGTCGAAGCCCATCCGCGTGATTCCTGCGTGCTTCTTGGGAGGCGCCATCTTCTGCGCGGGCTGCGATTTGATCGCGCGCACGCTGTTCTCCCCCGTCGAGCTTTCCATCAGCGCCGTCACCGCCATCTTCGGCGCGCCGGTGGTTATCGCACTCATGTTGAAGAAACGAGTGAGGTAGATGGGGGAATTCATGCCGCGGCCCAAAACGCTCAGAGGGGAGTCGAACCTCGAAACCCCGGTCGCAACGAAGGCTGACGGAGCGCCGCTTTTCCGCATAAGCGACCTGTCGGCGGGCTACGACAAGAAGGTCGTAGTCGAAGGCGTCGAGCTGGAGGTTCGCGCGGGCGACGTCGTGGCGCTCATCGGGCCGAACGGCTCGGGCAAGTCGACCATCTTGAAAACCATCACACGCCATCTGGCACCGCTTGCCGGCGCGGTCGAGCTCGACGGGCGGGAGATTTCCCGATGGAAGACGGCGGAGTTCGCAAGGAACCTTGCCGTTATGCTGACAGATCGACCGCGGACCGAGCTCCTCACCTGCCGCGATATCATAGAGGCGGGAAGGCATCCCTACACCGGGCGAATGGGCACACTCTCGCCCGACGACCATAGTCGGGTCGACGAGGCCATGAAAACCGCACATGTGGAAGAGTTCGCCGAGCGCGACTTCATGCAGATAAGCGACGGGCAACGCCAGCGCGTCATGCTCGCACGCGCCATCGCACAGGATCCGCGTGTGCTCGTGCTCGACGAGCCCACGTCATATCTCGATATCCGCTACCAGATCGACCTGCTGCGAATACTTCGCCACCTTGCGAAATCGCGGAATGTGGCTGTCATCATGTCCATCCACGAACTCGAGCTCGCGCAGAAAAGCGCCGACAAGGTGATTTGCGTGAAGGACGGCCGGGTCTTCCGCGCCGGCGCACCCGAGGACATATTCACGCGCGAGACGATTGGCGAGCTCTACGGCCTTCAACATGGCACCTTCAACGAGCGCTTCGGCAGCGTGGAAATTGGGCGCCCACACGGCGATGCGCACACGTTCGTCATCGCCGGCGCAGGTACGGGGTCAGCTGTGTTTCGCCAGCTAATCCGGCAGGGCAAGGCGTTCTACGCGGGCGTTCTGCACGAAGGGGACATCGACTGCGAGCTTGCGCGCGACCTGGCGACGGAATGTGTGGCCGAGCGCGCCTTCGAGCCGATCGGGGATAAAACCATAGCCCGCGCCAAAGAGCTCCTCGTCCACTGCGCGCGTCTTATCGTGTGCCCCGCCGCCTTCGGCACCATAAACGCCCGCAACGCAGAGCTCGTCGAGTTCGCACGCTCGCATGGTATCGAGGTCATGCGAGCGTGCGAAGGCGCATCGGAGGATTCCAAAATTGGAGTGGGAAGGATAAACTGGACTTTCTTTTAAGGATCCTCAGGCTACAGCTCCTACGCCGGCAAGCTCTCCAAGGCGCCGGAGAACCTCAGGAACAGGAATTTCCACGCCGACGAGCCCAACTAGGCCTAATCCAAGCGAGATTCCAGACTCGACAGACCATTGAGAGTCAGATCGTTGGCGACCTCAGAGACGCGCTCGATAGGAACCGAGCCGTCAGACAGCGCCCACGTGCGATAGATACCGATAATACCCGACAGCAAAAACGCCAGATAGTAGTCGAACATTTCGTCCTTGAGACCTTGGGGCAGCAGATCTCGCTCGGCAATCTCGTGCTCGAGCGGCGCACGAAGACGAGCCATGAAATCATCGAGCGGAATATTCTCGATCAGCTGACGATTGAGCACCAAGTTGTTGCACAGTGCCTCGTTAACGGTTTTAAAGAAGGTCGCCGCCGCGCTCAGGGCGCGCTCGTTGGTGTCGCCGTCCATGGAAGCAAGCGTTTTCTCGACTGAGTCGACAATCATCTCCACCACATCGACGGCAATGGCATCGAGCAGGCCGTCAACCGTACCAAAGTGAACGTAAAAGGTCTTGCGGTCGACATTGGCCTCGCGCGCGATGGCACTCACCGTAATGTCTGCCAGCGGCTTTTCCATGAGCAGGCGCTCGAAAGCCGAAAGGATGGCATTACGGCTGCGAACGATGCGACGATCAAGACGCGGTTTGCTGGTTGCCATGGGCGTGTCCCTTCGATATGCGAGCATTCATCAACAGATGAGAGATAATCTACGTAAGAGGATTATCCCCCATACAGCACAAATATGCCTCGCATCATGAAGAACGCACGACTGCCCTACTGCGACTTAGGGTGCTTCTTCTTATTGAGTGCCGACGGAGATACGCGAATACCGTCTCCTGTCTGACGCACATAGGCCTTATGAGCCGGCTTTGCGGTCCCAGAAGCCTTCTGAGCGTGCTTCTTGGGATCAACGGTAACAGCATTCGTGGGGTGCGGCTTAGTGGGCGCAGAGGGCGTCTGAGGCGTGCGGCCGAGCTTGCGCATCACGCGATCCCAGCGCGCATGGATGCTCTCGTTGTGGGCGCTCTTAAGTCCCAGCAGGGGCGCAGCCAAAATGGTAGGCGCAATAAACGTAATGAGACGCCACAGCAGATAGCCGGCGGTCGAAGCCGAACCGAAGAAATGACCCAAGAACAATGCAAAGCCGCCCTCAGCGCCACCAGTTCCACCGGGCAAGGGAACCGCAGAGCTTAACAGCTGGACAAAGGCGCTCGCGGCCATGACCGAGAAAAAGTCGACCTCGTGGTGGCCAAAGGCAAGCATCAGGAAATACGGAACCAGATAGAAAAACGCGAGCTGCAGCATGGTGATAAACACGGTGAGCAGCATGGAAGAAAAATGTCCGGCCGAAAGCTTGAACTTCTCGGAGAAGGAGTAGATCTCGCCATCGACAAACGTGCGCCAACCCTCGATCTTAGTGGCCGAGACACCAATGCGCTCGAGCCAATTGATGATGCAATGGGCGACGCGCGTGACGGTCTTAGGCATGAGCGCGACGGCGAAGATGCCAAGCAAGATGCAGCAGTGTCCACCAAAGCTAAAGACGCACAGCAGCGTCATGTCGCCGTAGCGTTCGGCAAAAAACGGCATACGGGCGAGCAGCAGGATAGCGCCCCAGGCGACCAGGCCAAACTGGTACACGATAAAACGCGTGAATTGCGTGGCGCCGGCCTCGCCCACGTTTTGGCCCGCCTTGGTCAGGCGGTAGATCTGGGCGGGAGTCGAGCCCATCATCATGGGCGTCAGGTTGCCAAAGAAGATGCCACTCGCCTCGACCGAGATCAGGTCGCGGATGCCGACGGGCGAATTGGGATCGAGCCAGACGGCGATCGCATAGGCCACAATGCCAAAGAACAGGTACATGAACATGCAAAGACACGCGACAACGAGCCATGACGCCTGGACGCTCGACATAGCGGCCCAGAACTGCCCCATCTGCCCGGTTACCACCAGATAGACGATATAACCTACCAGCACGACGCCGATAAAGATGGCGCCGCGGCGTGCGCTCTTATTGTCATCTCCGCCCGAGGCCTCAACCTCGACCTGGGGCTTAGACGTATGCTGAGAGGACTCCGTCATGAGACTCCTTCTAACAGTCAAAATATCTTGGTTATTGTACCCGTAAGGGCCATAGGCAGAACGCAAAGCTCTGGTTCAAACGGGAATTGCAGACGGTTGTTTGAAAATAAAAAACCCGGCCTTCCATGGGAAGCCCGGGTATCAAATGCGTGGTAGCCCGTACCAGATTCGAACTGGTGATCTCCGCCTTGAGAGGGCGGCGTCCTAAACCGCTAGACGAACGGGCCACATGACATCTGCACTGCCGTGCTGCGAAGAAATATATTACGGGACAAAAAACGTCAGCGCAAGAAGAAATTCCAAATTGCCAAAAAATTGTCGGCAGGTTATGGAACACGCAGGTAAACTGGGTAGCTAATTCAAGTTGAGATGGACCAAAAGAGCTTCGCGCTCGTTGGGGATTTTGTCTTCGATCACGGCGTCGAGGGCGGAGTTGAGTAGCTGCCCCAGTTCCGGCCCGGGCTTGACTCCGGCACGGATCAGGTCGCCGCCGTTGATGGCGAGCATCTTGAGCGTATAGGGCTCCCCCGCCTTCAGCAGCTCGTGCGCCATCGCGCGCATCTCCTCAATCGTCTCAACGTAATAGAAGCACGACGGGGCCTTGCCAAGTGTGTCGGCACGCTTAAGGTCCATGAGCTCGTCAATCAGGTGGGCCGTGTCGACTCCCTCACCCGAAAGCGCGCGCATCATATTGAGCAGGCAGGAGCGCTCGGGGCGCAGCGGCTTGTCATGGTATTTGATGAGCAGGCACACGTCGCGCACCAAGTCGTGCGAGAGCGCCAGGCGATCCATAATGACGCGCGCCTTCTTGGCACCGAGCTCGGGATGACCGTAGAAGTGTCCGCTGCCGGCGTGATCGACCGTAAAGCACTCGGGTTTGGACACATCGTGCAAAAACGCCGCCCACATAAGACTCGACGAGGGCGCGACGCCGTCACACAGCGCGAGCTCCCCCGCCACCGTCAGCACACGGGCGATATGCTCGTAGACGTTAAAGGCATGGTAGACGCTACGCTGGTCAAAGCCACGGGCCGGGGCCAGCTCGGGCACAGCGGCGCAGATGAGCTCGGGATAGCGGAGCATCGCGTCTCCCCCATGACCGGTCGAAAGAATGCCCTCGAGCTCAATACCCACACGCTCACGCGCCACGGCATCGAGCAGCGGCGCGCACTCGGCAAGCGCGCGCTTAGTCTCGGGCTCAATCATAAAGTCCAGGCGGCAGGCAAAGCGTACCGCACGCAGCATGCGCAGGGCGTCCTCGTTAAAGCGACGCTTGGGATCGCCGACAGCGCGAATCAGCTTGCGCTCCAAGTCACCCTGGCCGTCGTAGCGGTCGACAAGCCCGCGCTCGGGATGCCAGGCCATGGCGTTGACGGTAAAGTCGCGGCGCGCCAGATCGTCCTCGAGCGAGGCGGCACGCTCCACACTCTGGGGATGGCGACCATCGGTGTAAAAGCCATCCAAACGGTACGTGGTGACCTCGATACGCTCGCCATCGGAAATAGCCGTGATTCCGCCAAATTTAATGCCCGACTCCACGACCGCGATGCCGGCGGCCTCGAGCGCCGCTTTGGACTCCTGCCACAGGCCGCTACAGCACATATCAACATCGTGGCTGGGGCACCCCATCAGGGCGTCGCGCACCCAACCGCCCACGTACCAAGCCTCAAGACCAGCCGCCTCAAGCGCGCGCAGGACGCGCAGGGACGCATCGGACGGTTGCGTACCGTTGAGCGAAACATTGCACATGCCTATGGCCTCCTGCACTTGTGAGCGTAAATCGATGGTTCTCAAGAAGTCTAACAAGAAACGAGAAAGCACGCACACGCAATCGCGTCGTCGATTAGATAAAACGAGACAGCAGACGCCACATACGTTCAGCGCGCAAAAAACACCCGCTTTGGTAATCCAAAGCGGGTGTTCGGCAACGACGTATCGATGCTGCTAGCAGACCTGGCGAACCTCAATGTGCTTCTTATATTCGTCCACCTTGGCAAAATCGCCCAGACCGGGGCACTCGACCACGTTGGCGCCGGTGGCCATCGAAAGACGCAAGGCATCCTCGACGCGCTCGGGGGCGTCGTGCCACACGGACAGGAAGGCAGCGAGCGAGGAATCGCCGGCGCACACCGTCGACAGCAGCTTGACGTCGAAGGTGCGGTTGGCAAACCAAATATGCTCGCCGTTGGAGAAGTACGCGCCGTCGCCACCGAGGGTCAGCAGCACGTTCTTGGCGCCCTTTGCATGCAGCTCGGCCATAGCGCCCTTGACGGACTCGTCGTCGCCACCGCTCACCTTGATGCCAAAGATGTCGAGCAGCTCGTCGTCATTGGGCTTGATCAGCAGCGGCTCCATGGCAATGAGGTCAGCCAGCTGATGGCTCGAGATATCGAGGACGAACTCGGCCCCCTTGGCCTTGACGCGGCGCAGGACCTCGGCCAGGAAGCCCTCGGAAGTGTTGGGAGGCAGCGAGCCGCTGATGACCAGGCAGGTCATGTCATCGAGCGAATCGATGAGCTCAAACATCTCCTGCTCGTTGGCCTCGTTGATGGCGGCACCGGCGTTGACCATGTTGTACTCGGTGTCGGGGCCGGCGTTGAGGAACACGTTGACGCGCGTGATGCCGTCGGTCCACACGGGCTTGACGGGCACACCCAGGGCCTCGGCGCCCTTGACGATGAACTCGCCCGAGAAGCCAGCGAAGAAGCCCAGGATCGTGGTGTCGACACCGTAGTGATCGAGAGTGAACGAGACGTTAAGGCCCTTGCCGTTGGGCGTATAGACCGCGTTGCGGGTACGCGTTACGGTGTTGGCAGCAAGACTGTCGCAGGCGATGTTGTAGTCAATGGCGGGATTTGCAGTGAGCGTGTAAATCATGAATGTTCCTTTCACGAAGCAACGTGTTGATGAAAGTATATTCCACGCATCGACAAAAGGCTACAACAACTCGGTGAACGGTGTGGAAGCGATGAAGTACGGCAGAACATCTCTCCCCCATGACGGAACAAAAAAGGCGCCCCGGCCGAAACCGGGGCGCCGCATGCGCACGAATATGTCGCGTTTCGATTACTGACGATCGAGCTTGCGGACAGCAACGCGTTTGCTGTACTCGTCGACGTGACCGAAGTCGCCAATGCCGACGGACTCGGCAACGTTGGCGCCGGTGGCCATAGCGAGCTTCATGGCCTCCTCGACGTTGTCGCGATCCCTGTACCACTTGTGCAGGAACGCAGCGAGGGTGCAGTCGCCGGCGCAGACGGAAGAAACCAGCTTGATGTTGAACTCACGCTTGGCGTACCAGATGTCCTCGCCGTTGGAGAAGTAAGCGTCGCCGCGGCTACCACGGGTAAGCAGCACGTTCTGAACGCCAGCGTCGTGAGCCATCTTCATGGCAACGCGGACCTCGTCGTCGGTGTCGACCGGCACGCCGAAGATGGCCTTCATCTCGTGATGGTTCGGCTTGATGAGCAGAGGCTTCTTGTGAGCGAGCTCCTTGAGCTTGTCGGAGGACAGGTCCAGGACGACATCAGCGCCACGAGCCTGAGCGTGCTCCATGACCTGAGCCAGGAAGTCAGGCGTAGCTTTGGGAGGCACGGAGCCGGAAACGATCAGGCACTCGAGATCGCCCGCGGTGTCCAGGATGTTGTAGAGCTCCTCCTGGTGCTGCGGCGTGATCGGAGCACCCGGGTTCAGGATGCCGTACTCGTGCTGGCCATCGTTGACGTAGGTGTTGATGCGCGTGATACCGTCGGTCCAGACCGGGCGGCAGAGGCAACCCAGGTTCATGACCTCCTCGACGATGAACTTGCCCGTGAAGCCGGCGAAGAAGCCGAGCGCGACGGTGTCGACGCCCATCTTCTTAAAGGCGAAGGACACGTCGAGGCCCTTGCCGTTAGCCGTGTAGCTGGCCGAGCCGGTGCGGACGTTCTCGTCGGGCTCGAGCGGAGAGCTCGAAACCGTCATGTCGACAGCCGGGTTAGCGGTTAGCGTGTAGAACATTTACAGTACCCCCTGTATATGTGAGGGCCGCGTGGCCGGCCCATTCCAACCACGCGGTTACCTCTGATACCAAATTAGCGAGCTGCGGACTCGAGCAGAGCCTTGACCTCGGCGGCGGTGTTGCAGGCGAGCGCCTTCTCGGCGAGCTCGTCGCACTCGGCCTTGGTCCACTGACTGATGGTCTTGCGGGCGCGCAGGATCGACGGAGCGCTCATCGAGAACTCCTCCAGGCCCCAGCTGATCAGCAGCGGCTCGAGCAGCGGATCGGCAGCGGCCTCGCCGCACATACCGACCATGATGCCGGCCTTCACGCCGCTCTCGATGATGTTCTTGAGCGACCGGAGCACGGCGGGATAGTACACCTGGTACAGGTTGGAGATGGTGTCGTTGCCACGGTCGGCGCACATGGTGTAGCCGATCAGGTCGTTGGTGCCGATGGAGAAGAAGTCGGCGACCTCGGCAAGACGGTCTGCGAGCAGCGAAGCGGCGGGCGTCTCGACCATGATGCCGACCTCGATGTTCTCGTTGAACTTGCGCCCCTCTTCGGTCAGCTCGGCCTTGCACTGCTCGACGAGCTCCTTGACAGCCAAGACCTCCTCGACGCAGGTGACGAGCGGGATCATGATCTTGACGTCACCGAAGGCGCTAGCGCGCAGCAGAGCGCGGAGCTGGACCTTGTACTGGTCGGGATTGGCCAAGCAGTAACGCACGGCGCGGAAGCCCATGAAGGGGTTGTCTTCCTTGACCATATGCAGATACGGAATCTCCTTGTCGCCACCCACATCGAGCGTGCGGATGATGACCGGAGCACCCTTGAGCGCGCTGGCGACCTTACGGTAGGCGTTGAACTGCTCCTCCTCGGAAGGAAGCTCAGCAGAGTCCATGAACAGGAACTCGGAGCGGAACAGACCGATAGCCTCGGCGTCGTGATCGAGCGCGTTGGGCACGTCATCGGGGTTACCGATGTTGCAGGCGATGATCTTCTTGATGCCATCGGCAGTCACGGACGGCTTGCCACGGAAGGCCTCGAGGGCTGCCTTCTCGGCAGCGAAGGCCTCGGCCTTGGCGGTGTAGGCAGCGAGCGTCTCCTCGTCGGGATCGGCCTCGACGATACCCTTGCCGCCGTCGACGACGACGGTCATGCCGTTGCGCAGTGCGGTGCAGCTGTTGGAGACCGAAAGGACAGCCGGGATCTCGAGGGCGCGCGCAATGATCGCGGAGTGCGACGTGCGGCCACCGGTCTCGGTGACGATACCGGCAACGTGGGCCTTATCGATCGTGGCGGTCATGGACGGCGTGAGGTCATGCACGACAACGACGGTGTTCTCGGGCAGGACGGAGAGGTCGACGACCTCCTTGCCCAGCAGCTCGGCCAGAATACCGGTGCGGATGTCGGCGATGTCGGCCGCGCGCAGACGGAACATCTCGTCGTCCATGGACAGGAACATGTTCTCGAACATGGTCGAGGTGTCCATGAGCGCCTGCTCGGCGCAGGTGCCGCCGTCAATGGCGGCGTTAATGGCGTCGGTCATGCCCGGGTCCTGAGCCAAGACAATGTGTCCGCTCATGATCTCGGCCTCGGCCTCGCCCACCGTCTCCTTCATGTGGTCGGCCTGAGCCTGGGTCTTCTCGCAGAAGACCGAAAGAGCGGACTGATAGCGCTCCTTCTCTGCTGCCGAATCAGCAACCTCGTGCGGCTCAAACGTCAAGTCGGGATCGACGGCGACCATGACGGTGCCGATACCGATGCCCTCGGAAGCGTTGACTCCCTGATACATTCCCATTCCTCTCTCCGTGTCATGTGATAAAGCGTTTTGCCATATCCATGACAAAAGAGCGCAGCTACCTTACAACAGGTCACTGCGCCCCCAAATATGAACTTAGTTGTTCAACATGCGACCCGTTTGAGTTCTACTCGCCAAGACCGCTCTTGATGAGCTCGATGGCAGCAGCCAGAGCCTCGGCCTCGTCGGCGCCGTCGCACTTGACCTCGACCTCGGTACCGCAGGGGATACCAGCAGCCATGAGGGCCATCGGGGACTTGCCGTTGACCTCCTTCTCGGGGGTGACGACCGTCACGTCACAGGCGTACTTGCCCATGGTGGAGGCGAACAGACCAGCCGGACGCATGTGCAGACCCTGAGGATTAACGAGGGTAGCCTTCTCAGAAACCATAGTTGACTCCTTTTTTGTGTTTAACCCCTGTCATGCATGTGGCAGGAGTCAGATTCACGACGTTGTTTATATTAACTCACATCAAACGGTTTTTCATTGTGTTTCGCACGAATTGTTGGACAGATGTCGTTCGCTGTCCGCTCGCCTGCCGGGCGGGGCGGTTAAGTTTGCTGCTCTACAGTCCTGCGCAAGACGGAAAGCACATTAAGTGCTTTCCTTTGCGTGCGGAACTCGCGACAAA
>NZ_JADMWW010000006.1 GCF_015548375.1 Collinsella aerofaciens | reverse complement strand
CGGCATTCAGCATCAGGGTAGCGCTGCGACGCGGAAATCGCGCGCCGTTGCCGCGCCCCGCAGTGCCCGCTTCCCCCGAGAACAATTATCAGTGCAGGTAGAACCCTTGCGCAAAAGCGATGTGCTCGCAATATCGCAAAAAGTCTACTCACTTAGCTAGCGACTACACTAAACGGCTGGGCAGAACGCCCATTTCCTGCATTTTCTCGCGCGCTGGCACCCCACGCCGCCGCTACGCCATAATAGTTGGCGGACAATCGCGAGAGAAAGCAACCATATGACACAGACCACGACAGATACCGCCGCCAGCACCGTCTCCGGCGCCGGCGCTGCCAGCTCATTCTCGGGCGGCACGGGAACCGAAGCCGAGTTTGGCTCGCTCGGCGCGCTCTCCCCCACCTGGTGGGAGCCCGAGGACGGCAGTGAGCCCGAACCATGGCTCACGCCCGAGCAAGCCTTCGAACGCTTCTTTGAATGGACAAGCGATCGCGGCATTGAGCTGTGGGATCACCAAGAAGAGGCCCTCATGGACCTGGCTGCCGGCGATCACGTCATTTTAGGCACACCGACCGGATCGGGTAAATCGCTCGTCGCGCTGGGCATGCTCTTTATGGGCATGGCACAGGGCAAGCGTTGCTATTACACGGCCCCTATCAAGGCCTTGGTCAGCGAAAAGTTCTTCGATCTGGTGCAGGTACTCGGCCGCGATAACGTCGGCATGATCACCGGCGATACGCATATCAATACCAAGGCGCCCGTCATCTGCTGCACGGCCGAAATCCTTGCCAACGATGCACTGCGCGAGGGCGAGGGCGCCGACGTGGGCTGCGTGGCCATGGACGAGTTCCACTACTTTGCCGACCCCGACCGCGGCTGGGCCTGGCAGGTGCCGCTGCTCACCCTGCCCCACACGCAGTTTATGCTCATGAGCGCCACGCTCGGCGATGTCACCGCCATCGCCGCCTCACTCGAGGAACACACCGGCGCTGCTTGCGACTTGGTTGTCGACGCCCCACGCCCCGTGCCGCTGAGCTACGACTACGTGACGACCTCGCTCGAGGGCACGGTCGAGCTCGCCATGCGCCGCGGCGAGGCCCCGCTCTATATCGTGCACTTTAGCCAAGATGCCGCCCTTGCGACGGCACAGTCACTCGCCAATTTTGGCATCGCCAGCAAGGAGCAGCGCGAGGCCATTAAGGAAGCCGCCAAAGGCACGAGCTTCTCGACGGCCTTTGGCAAGATCCTCAAGCGCTTGCTTGGCTGCGGCGTCGGCGTGCACCACGCCGGTATGCTGCCGCGCTATCGTCTGCTGGTCGAGCGCTTGGCGCAGCAGGGCCTGCCGCCTGTCATCTGCGGCACCGATACGCTCGGCGTCGGCATCAACGTACCCATCCACACCGTGGTCCTCACCGCGCTCACCAAGTTCGATGGCTACAAGATGCGTCGTCTGCGCGCCCGCGAGTTCCATCAGATTGCCGGTCGCGCCGGCCGTTCGGGCTTCGATACCGAGGGCATGGTCATCGCCGAGGCCCCGGAGCACGAGATCGAGAACGCCAAGCTCATGGCCAAGGCGGGTGACGACCCCAAGAAGCTCCGCAAGATTAAAAAGAAGAAGGCCCCCGAGGGCTTTGTCACCTGGAACAAGCAGACCTTTGAGCGTCTGATTGAGACGCAGCCCGAGACGCTCAAGCCGCGCCTGCGCATCACGCACTCCATGGTGATTAGCGTGGTCGAGCAGGGCGGCGACGCCCGTGCCCGCGTACACGACCTCATCGAGACGAGCCTGCAGACCCCCGAGGAAAAGGCCAAGCTCGAGGTTCGCGCCGATGAAATCTTCGCCACACTCATCGATTCCGGCGTCGTCGTTCGCACCGAGGTGCCGCCCGCACCCGACGCCCCGACTGACGCCGCACCAGACATTGACTATGCACTGACGGTCGATCTGCCCGAGGACTTTGCGCTCGATCAGCCGCTCTCGCCGTTCTTGCTTGCCGCGTTGGAGCTGCTCGATCCCGAGAGCGAGACCTATACCATGGATCTGATCTCGATGGTCGAGGCAACGCTCGAGGACCCCAAGCAGGTGCTGCGCGCACAGGAGCGCGCTGCGCGCGACCGCGCGATGGCCGAAATGAAGGCTGACGGCGTCGAGTATGAGGAGCGCTTGGAGCGCATTCAAGACGTCACGTACGAAAAGCCGCTCGAGGATTTGCTCGACGCCGCCTTTGACAAGTACTGCCAGGAAGTGCCCTGGGCAAACGACTATCAGCTCTCTCCCAAGAGCGTCCTGCGCGATATGCTGGAAAGCGCGAGCGATTTTAAGGGCTACATTCAAAAGCTCGGCATCGCCCGCTCCGAGGGCATTCTGCTGCGCTACCTAGCCGAGGCCTACCGTTCACTCGACCGCACCGTGCCCATCGAGAAGCGCGACGAGCGCCTGCGCGACATTATCTCGTGGCTGGGCTTTGTGGTGCGCTCGGTGGACTCGAGCCTGGTGGACGAGTGGGAGAACGCCGGCAACCCGGCAGCCCTCGACGCCGCGCCGCCGCAGGGCATCGACGAGGTCGTGGCGGACCGCCGCGGCTGCACGCTGTTGGTGCGCAACGCGCTCTTCCGCCGCGTGACCCTTGCCGCTCGCGAGCACGTTCGCGACCTGGGCGAGCTCGACGACGACTGGGGCATGAGCGAGATCCGCTGGCAAAAAGCACTCGACGCTTACCACGAGCAGCACGAGGAAATCCTCACCGACGGAGATGCCCGCAGCGCCGCGATGTTTTCCATTGACGAGTCCGACGAGAAGACCGCGCACGTATGGCACGTGCACCAGATCTTTGCCGACGAGGATGGCGACCACGACTTTGGCATCATGGGCGATGTCGATCTGGACGCCACGCAAGACGGCGGCGAGGTCATCTTCAAAAACTACCGCGTCGGCTTTATCGAGGACCTGCTCGAGGACTAGCCGAACATACTGGAACGAAACGAAGCGGGGTCGCTGGCAACATCGCCAGCGGCCCCGCTTTTTGCGCGATACGCTATCCCCTACTCGGTATCCTCGACCTCATACGAATCCGCCTCGGCTGGCTCATCGTTTGTCTCTGTCGCAGCCCCGCGCGCCTCGTCAAACGCGGCCTTCATGGTCTTGTTGCCCCACGTGAGCTTGCGAATGGTAAGATCGTCGGCCTTCTTGTTGGCTAGGCGCAGATTGTTCTCGGAGGACAGCAACGCCTCCTTGGTTTTCTGCAGATGGCTAATCGTCTTGTCGATCTCATCAATCGCCGTTTGGAACTTGCGGCTCGCGATCTCGTAGTTGCGACCGAAATCATTCTTGAACTTTTCCATCTTGGCTTCGAAGTTCGTGACGTCGATATTCTGCTGTTTGTACTCCGCCAGTTCCTGCTTATAGCGCAGCGAACCCATGGCGGCGTTGCGAAGAAGCGTGATCATGGGAATAAAGAACTGTGGGCGAATCACGTACATCTTCTCGTAGCGATAGCTCACGTCCACGATGCCGGCGTTGTAAAGCTCGCTCTCGGGTTCGAGCAACGTGCAGAGCACCGCGTACTCGCAGCCCTTTTGGCGGCGATCGTGGTCGAGTTTCTTAAAGAAGTCCTCGTTCTTGTGCTTGGTCGCGGTCTCATCGTTCTCGTTTTTCATCTCGAACATAATCGAAATGACCTCGTTACCGCTCGCATCGCACTCGCGGAAGATAAAATCGCCCTTGGTGCCCTCGGACGCATCGTTATCTTTCTCGAAGTATGCATTGGGAAACGCCGTCATGCGCAGGCGATTGAACTCGGTCTCGCAATGCTGTTCGAGCGACTCGCCCACCATCTTGGTGGACAGGCGGACCTTCATGTCCTTAAGGCGCTCAATCTCTTCATCCTTGTAGCGAATCAGGTCATCGCTCGCGCGCTTGGCCTGCGCAAGCTCGAGCTCGTGTGCCGCCTTGGCCTGTTCCTCGCGAGAATCGCGCACCGCCAGCTCGCTCGTCAGCTTGGCACGTGCCTCATCGCGCTCTCGTTCCGCCGCGGCGACCGCCTTCGACAGCTCCATTTTTGCAGAAAGTTCTTGCTCACGAAGCTGTGCACGAAGGCCCTCGGCCTCGCGCTCGGACTGAGTCTTAGCATTCGAGAACTTCTCACGCACTTCTGTCTGGTAATCGGAAAGCTTACGATTCGCTTCGTTTTGCGCAGCCTCGAGCTTACGCTGCGCCTCGGCCGCAGCAGTTGCGAGTGCCATTTCTTGAGCCTTATCTGCGGCGGCAAGCTTTGCCTGCAACTCCGCAATCTGAGCATCGCGCGCGGCGAGGTCATTTTGAGTCGCATTGCGTACCGCGGCTTCGGCAAGCTTTGCTTCGTCATCTTTGCGCCCAAGCTGCGCACGCAGGCTATCGATCTCGCGCTGCAGCTCGGCATTCTCCTTTTGAGCATCGGCACGGGCCTCAACCGCCGCGCGCTGGCTTGCACTCTCGCGCTCTGCGGCAGCGCCCTCAAGCTTGGCACGCAGCTCGGCAAGCTCGGCATCGCGCTTGGCGACTTCTTGTGCCAGCTGCTGAGCTGCAGCGTTCTTCTGCTCGACAAGCTGAGCGTTGCGCTGAGACTCTGCCTTTTGCAAGGCAGCCGTCGAACGCGAGCGCTCAAGCTCCAGCGCCTGCTCGCCCTCGCGCTGGACTGCCTTCACACGCTCGTCCAGGTCGCGCGAAAACTCGGCATCGCGTACTTGCTTGACGATATCCGCATAGCCGGACGCATCGACCTTAAAAACTTCGCCGCAATGCGGGCACTTAATCTCGTTCATAGCAGCTCCTCGATGGACGCAAATTTCGACCGCCTACACTCTACCGCGCCGCACGGACAAAAAAGGCGCCGCTGCCATAATGGCAACGGCGCCAGAGCCACCACAAAGGTGCCTGTCCCCTTTGTGGTGGCTCTGGCGCCCTATAACCCAAAGAAGCTAAGAATCTGATCACGGCTTACGGGCTTGTACTCGTTGGCATCGAGACCGACATCGTAGCGAAAGATAGGGCGCTCGCGATCGCGGTTGCGCACGTTGGTGCGGTCTCCCCTGCTGTGGATATGCCCGTGCAGCATGACGGCGCCACGCGCCTTGCCGTTCCAGCTGAGCATGGGGTAGTGGCTCATAACCAGACGATGGCCCTTGGCATAGCCGGGAGCAATCTCCAGGTAATCGCGCACGTCTTCCCAAATCTGCGGTACGTCGGAATCTTCCCAGTCGCCGTCATGGTTACCGCGGATGAGCGTCACGTTCTGGCATTCGATACGCTCGCGCAGGCGCACCGCCTCCGCCAGGGGCAAACGATAGGTAAAGTCACCCAGAATATAGAGGCGGTCGTCCGCAGCCACGCACTCATTGATGGCATCGATGACCTTGCGGTTCATCTCCTCGACCGAGTCAAACGGCCGGTCCATGTCGTGCAAGATATTCGTATCGCCCAGGTGCAGGTCGGCGGTAAACCACATCATCGTCTATGCCCTCATTTCGCAACGTGTTCAACTCGTGCTAAGTATACAGACGTAGCGATGCGGCGGTTATCCAAAGAGCCCGCCGAACAGTCCGCGGCGGCGCTTGTCTTGCTTTTTCGAAGCGTCACCCTGAGTTTTCTTGTCCTGCCGCATCTTACGGTCCTGTTCCAGCTCATCGTCATCGAGTAGCACATCCCACTCAAACGGATCATCTGCCAGATCAAACAGGTCATCGTCATCAAACATGGCAGCCTCCATTGCCGACTAGCGAGCATCCACCACGTAGAGCCCAACGCGTACCTGATGCCACGGGCTGCGCTCGGGGGCAACCTGTTGCACGCGGGCCTCAAATACGTCCTCGTGGCCGTAATACATCATCAAGGACAGCGGGCCGACCTCGTTTCCCGGAACGTAGCCAAGTTTGGTCTTGCCATAGTAGATCGCAACTGCCTCGGGGTCATGGGGATTATCGCGCTCGGCGCACAGCGTCAGCTTATCGCCAACCTTAAGATCGCCCAGGACCAAGGCACCGTCGGCATACTGAAATCCTGCAATGTGAAATGACAGAAGAACACGTGAAGGCTCGTACATAGCAGCTCCTCTAACGGCCGGATAAACCGGTGTGTAACCTTATTGAGAAGTCTACGGTCCCGTGCGGACACAAATTCGCCCCACCCGCGCCTTTTCGACCGTTTGTCGCTACACCATCTGATTCTAATGCACAAACATGCGCACGAATTTGTGCTTCCAGCTTGCGTAGGGCGCATACCGAAACGGCACGTCCAGCCAGGTTGCCTTGTTCACGATACTCTTCTTGTGGCTAAACGTATCGAAGCTCTCGCGGCCATGGTACTGTCCCATGCCGCTCGCGCCCATGCCGCCAAAGCCCATATGACTCGTAGCCAGATGCATGATGGTATCGTTAACGCAGCCGCCGCCAAAGGGCACGTAGCGCACAAAGCGCTGCTGAACCGCGCGATCCTGACTAAAGATATACAGGGCCAGCGGCGTCGGACGATCCGTAATAAACGCTTCGGCCTCGTCTAGGCTCTCAAACGTCAGCACCGGCAAGATGGGGCCGAAAATCTCCTCCTGCATCACGGCGTCCTCAGGCGCCACGCCGTCTAGGATCGTCGGCTCAATTTTGAGCGACGACTCGCGCGCCGTTCCTCCCAGCACAACCTTATCGGGGTCGATCAGCCCGCGCACGCGCGCGAAATGCTTGGCGTTGACAATATGATCGTAGTCCTCGTTGTCGAGCGGGTGCTCGCCAAACATGCGACGGACCTCCTCCTTGATGAGACCCAACAGCTCATCGTGCACGCGCACGTCGACCAGCAGGTAGTCGGGCGCCACGCAGGTCTGGCCCACGTTGAGCCATTTACCAAATGCGATACGCCGCGCCGCGACCTTCAGGTTTGCCGTCGCATCCACGACACAGGGGCTCTTTCCGCCCAGTTCAAGCGTCACGGGCGTAAGGTTTTTACTCGCGCGCTCCATGACGAGCTTGCCAACCGGAACACTACCGGTAAAGAAGATCTTGTCCCAGCATTCATCGAGCAGCGCCTCATTCTCGGCGCGCCCGCCCTCGACAACCGTCACCAGGCACGGATCAAATGCCTCTTCACAGATTTGCTTGAGCACCGCGCTCGAAGCCGGCGCATAGGCACTCGGCTTGATGACCACGGTGTTGCCTGCAGCGAGCGCGCCGGCGAGCGGCTCGAGCGTCAGCAAAAACGGGTAGTTCCAAGGCGCCATGATGAGCGTGACGCCATAGGGCACGGCTTGCGTCTTGCACACACTAATAGCATTAGCGAGGTCACACGGACGCAGGCGCGGACGACTCCATCGAGCCACATGCGCAATCTGATGACGAATCTCGGAAAGCGACGTGCCGATCTCGCACATATATGCCTCGTCATGCGACTTACCCAAATCGGTCTTGAGCGCATGGGCGATATCGGTCTCGTGTGCCCGCACCGCCTCGCGCAGGCGCACGAGCGCACGACGTCGAGCATCGACATCAAACGTAGCGTGCGTCTTAAAGTAGGTGCGCTGATCGCCGACGATGCGCGCAATTTCCTCGGTGTTCATGGACCCTCCTAGTTCTCGTCCTCAACCATACCACCTGCAACAACTTCGTACATATGCTCGAGCTCCAGGCGGTCCATCAAAAGCGGAACGGGATACAGCGGATTGGCCTCGGCATCGGCATGTGCCGCCATTTGCGGAATATCGGAGCGGCGAATACCTGAGACATATTTGGGGATTCCCAGGGCCTCGTTCATGCGGTCGACCCAATCGATAAAGGCCTCGGCCGCAAGACTGTCCTGCGCGGTAGCCGGCGCAATGCCCGCCATGCGAGCAAGATCGGCAAGCTTGGGGGCGGCGGCGTCACCATAAACGCGAAGCATGTGCGGCAGGATAATCGCGTTGGCTAAACCGTGCGGAATTCCGTATCGGCCGCCCAGACTATGCGCGATGGCATGCACATATCCGACATAGGAGCGGGTAAACGCAACACCCGCCTTATACGCCGCCGAAAGCATATTGCGGCGCGCACGCATGTCGTCGCCATGCTCATAGGCCTCGAGCAAATTGTCGCGGATGAGCTGGACCGCCTGACGCGCCATCTTGCGCGTGTAGGGCGTGGTGCTACGGCCGATAAAGGCCTCGACAGCATGCGTCAGGGCGTCCATGCCCGTCTGCCCCGTAATGGAGGCGGGCAGACCGAGCGTAAACTCGGGGTCGTGCGCCGCAAAGCGCGGGATAAGCACAAAGTCGTTAATGGGATACTTGTAGTGCGTCTCGTCATCGGTAATTACCGCCGCAAGCGTGACCTCGCTTCCCGTGCCCGCCGTGGTGGGAACGGCGATGAGCAGCGGCAGACGACGATGAATCCGCAGCAGCCCGCGCATCTTGTTGATGGGCTTGCTTGGCTGCGCAATGCGTGCGCCCACGCCCTTGGCGCAGTCCATGGCTGATCCTCCGCCAAAACCGATAATGGCCTGGCAGGCGCGCTCTCGATACAGGGACGCCGCCTCCTCCACATTCGAGACCGTGGGGTTCGCACGCGTTTCGGCATAGACCGTAACGCCAATCCCCTGAGCCGTAAGCGCACGCTCGAGTGATGCCGTGAGTCCCAAACGTGCAATGCCAGGGTCTGTCACGATAAGGACCTTCTGGATCGAGCGCTTTTGAAGCACCGCGGGCACATCCTCGGCATGCTCCAGAATGCGCGGCTCGGTATAGGGCAGGATCGGCAATGCAATGCGAAAAACCGTCTGATATGTTCGGCACCAGGCACGACGGGCTAGATGCATAAAGGAAACTCCTTCATTTGTTGATAGGTCAACATTTGCTCGCCCGATTGTACTCAGCAAAAATCGCAGACGGCCTCCCAATCGTTAATCAATCAACATCTTCATATCTCGAAATTGTTTTATTAAAAATCATTCCTAATAGGCTTCACATTTGGTTGCATTTATGGATAATAGAACTCGTCAAGACGCACGTCCGGAGAGGGCCCTTACGGGACCGGACGAGCGCACAATCGCCATCGATCGAAAGGATCGAATCATGAAGTTTGTTTGCCCCGTTTGCGGTTATGTGGAAGAGTTCGACGGCGACCAGCTGCCCGAGGACTTCAAGTGCCCCCAGTGCGGCGTTCCCGGTTCTCGTTTCCTGAAGCAGGAGGAGGGCCAGCTCGAGTGGGCTGCCGAGCACGTCGTGGGCGTCGCCAAGATGGAGGGCGTCTCCGAGGACATCGTTGCCGACCTGCGCGCCAACTTTGAGGGCGAGTGCTCCGAGGTCGGTATGTACCTGGCCATGGCTCGCGTCGCCCATCGCGAGGGTTATCCCGAGATCGGCCTGTACTGGGAGAAGGCTGCCCACGAGGAGGCCGAGCACGCCGCCAAGTTCGCTGAGCTCCTGGGCGAGGTCGTGACCGACTCCACCAAGAAGAACCTCGAGATGCGCGTTGAGGCCGAGAACGGCGCCACCGCCGGAAAGACTGATCTTGCCAAGCGCGCCAAGGCCGCTGGCCTCGATGCCATCCACGATACCGTGCACGAGATGGCTCGCGACGAGGCTCGTCACGGCAAGGCTTTCGCCGGCCTGCTCAAGCGCTACTTTGGCTAAGCCAACCGCTTGAGACATAACCTCTAGCTCGATGAGGCCCGGACCGTATTGGTTCGGGCCTTTTTGTGTCTCGAGGACTCGTTAACGCCCTGAAATAGAGCTATCTTCGGCATCGGTCTCTCGTCAAAAACTAAGTGAGTAGACTTTTCGAAACTTGCCGAGCAGACCATCCGTATTGCTTTATAAAGTCGCTGGGAAATGACTTGTTTCAAAACGGCCTGGTCGCCATCAAGCCAAAAGTCTACTCACTTAGAACCGCAGCCGTCCACGATCGAACTGTTTTGTGTCTAACGGGCATCTTTCCGTCAATTACTCCCAATTTTGTCCAGTCAACGAATAGTTCAGACCGAAGTAATGTCTCAGCCCTTTGCTCATCTGAGCTTTTATCGCGATATTCAGCATCGAGCATCCTGCATACGGTCTTAACGATCGCGCGGAATCTACCCTCATCGGATATCTGTCTGTGTGTCAGGAGAAGTACATCGTAGCCCATGGCCTGAAGGGCCGTCATGCGGTCAGCGTCACGCAAGCCATCCCCTGCGCGTCCGTGCGAGGCCTTTCCCTGACATTCAATGGCCACCTGTCGCCTACCGTCCGGTGAAGAAAGAAGTAGGTCGATATATACACGGGACTTTCCCACAATCGCTCGAGCACTTGTGTTTAGCATCACTTCAACATTAAGCTCTATGCCGCAAAAACCTTCGCCTCCCAGGGATCGCGGCAGTGCAAGTAGCAAATACGCCTCGACCTCAAAAGGCGACGCGGCACCCAATGGAACGAGTTGCGATACCGCCATAAATCTATTGCCGTAACGCATCCCACAAACATCTGAACAAAAACGGTCAAGGTCTCCGCCCAAAACCAAAGCGTCTCGACGCCATAAATTTGAGGCGGTGCCGTCCTCGGACGGGCAGCGCGCCCAACCGAACGTTGTCGAAATCGCACCCGAATCAATTGCACGCGAAAGCTCCGTCTCAAGTAACGCCGGCAGGGCACACACCGCAAACAAGCCGCACATCTCCGCCAATACCAAAAGAAGCTGAAGATCCGTCAGATGCCGTGACATGATGAATGCCGTCAGTAGAGGAGACGTAATCAAAAATCCATGCTCCGTTTCCAGCACGGATTCCCTGGGGAGCTCACCAAGAAACAGCCGCTGCCTAATGCTGGCAGGACAAGTCCGTTTGTTTCTCGTCCGAACCAATGTATGCAACGGAAAACCGAGCGCGACCGCAGCCGTCGGGTTGCGGGCGAGATCATATCGCTGCCGGTCTTCTTCCGGTCGTGGAAGCGGCGGACACAAAGCGCGGACTTGAGGAGGCAAACGCCAGTACCTAAAAGCCGATATGTCACAAAGTAGATCCTTCATAGGCACAGGAGAACACGAATTTCAACCCAGTCAGTCACGCATTGGCGCGAACGCACCAAAAATGGCGCCGAACGGACTGCCAAGTTTTCAACAGCCCTCCCCAACTGGCCAAAAGCTTGTCGAGAGCTGGACGAAGCCCTGTTGAAAACCCCATTTTTTTTCTCATGCAGAAGCTTTACGCGGCAAGTGAGTAGACTTTTTTGAACATTCCGAGCAGCCCGGTCATCCTGCTTTTCAAAACCGCAGGTAGATAGCTTGTTACAAAACTGCCTGGTCGCCAAAGTTCCAAATGCCTACTCACTTAGATTGCAGAGCGCTCCCATTAGCTGCGATTCCAAGGTATTTAGCGCTTTTGGACTCAAATCGTCATACTGAACAAGAATTTGACTTGAGTTTTCAGGGGCAGATGCGCCATCGGCACACCAAAAACAGTCACCGATATCGATAAAAGGGATGCTCGAGCGCGTGAGGGCCCGTGCAATAGTGCTTCCGCCCGTTCCACGCTCCGCAACCACGGTGCAGTAAAGGCCCGCGTCTGCGTGTTCGATCGAGACTTCCCCTGCCGGAAATGCCTTCCGTACAAGCGCCGCCAGGCCATCACGCGCCTCGCGAGCACGAACGCGCACGCGGTTCACATGTCGCTCGTAATCACCCGATTCCAGCAAACGAGCCAAAGCGACCTGGTCAACAGAACTCACCGACGAGGCGTAAAAACCAAGGTTGCGCCTAAACCGCTCCATTAGCTCATCGGGCAGCACCATGTACGCTAGACGCAACGCCGATGACAGGCTCTTCGAAAACGTGTTGGTGTAGATAACCGACTGGGAGGCATCGATCGACGCGAGCGCGGGAATTGGCTTGCCGGCAAGGCGAAACTCACAATCAAAGTCATCTTCGATGAGATACCGACCTGGTCGCTCGGCGGCCCAGCTCAGCAGCGCATAGCGACGCGCAATGCTCGTCACAAGACCGGTGGGATACTGATGGGACGGCATAAGGTGAAGGACATCGGTCCCAGTTTTCTGCAGAGCGCTCAGGTCCACGCCGTCGTCATCCAACGGGATATGTCGTACTTGGCAGCCCATAGCCTGATAGATGCGCGTCAGACGCAAATAGCCCGGGTCCTCAACAGCATACACCTTGTCAGCGCCAAGCAACTGAACCAACATGGTATCGAGCAGCTGGGCGCCTGCACCGATAACAATGTTGTTGGGGTCGACATTCATGCCCCTTGTCCCACGCAGATGGTGAGCAATTGCGCGTCGCAGCCGAGCGGTGCCCTGCGCCGGTGCGGGCGAAAAGATTTCGCGCTCATCTTCGGATGCCAGCGTCGCCCGTAGTGCGCTTTGCCAAAGCCGCGCCGCCTCCAAAGCGGAAGGAGAAAGTGCATCGAACAGCTCGACCTGTCCGTTGACATCATGCGCGCTGAGGCCCACAGAGACGGTATCTCGGTCGATGCCCTGCGAAGCCAAAGGCAAAACCGGTGCATCCGGAAGCTTGCAAGCGTAGTAGCCACGACGCGGCATTGAGCAAATATAGCCCTCGGCAAGTAACTGGCTATATGCATTCTCGATGGTAATGACACTGATTCCCAGATGACTGGCAAAGGCGCGCTTAGACGGAAGATGCTCCCCCGCCACAATACGTCCAGCAACAATATCATCTCGAATTTGCTGGTAAACATACTCATAAAGCGATGCTTCGCCGCGTTTTTCCAAATTGTAGTCAAGCATGAGTTTGCCACCTGACCTTATCGAGCTGTTCAATCTGGTATTAGGCTGACATTATTATTATCTCGAAAACTGAGTATTTTGCCATACCCAGCTCCCCGATAGGATGTTCCGTCAAGCAATGCACATGCCAACCAAGGGAGCAACCATGGCAGAACAGACCAGCAAGGCCGATCGCGTCAAACTCAATCGCGAACTCGCGCAGATGCTCAAGGGCGGCGTCATCATGGACGTCACCACGCCCGAGCAGGCACGCATCGCCGAGGAGGCAGGCGCCTGCGCCGTCATGGCACTCGAGCGCATCCCGGCCGACATCCGTGCCGCAGGCGGCGTCTCGCGCATGAGCGACCCCAAGATGATCAAGGGCATCCAAGAGGCCGTCTCCATCCCTGTTATGGCCAAGTGCCGCATCGGTCACATTGTCGAGGCGCAGGTCCTGCAGGCTATCGAGATCGATTACATCGACGAGTCCGAGGTTCTCTCCCCTGCCGATGACGTCTATCACATCGACAAGACCCAGTTTGACGTCCCGTTTGTCTGCGGCGCCCGCGATCTGGGCGAGGCGCTGCGCCGTGTTGCCGAGGGCGCCACGATGATTCGCACCAAGGGCGAGCCGGGCACGGGCGACGTGGTCCAGGCCGTGCGCCACATGCGCAAGATCCAAAAGCAAATCCGCGACGTTGTTGCCCTGCGCGATGATGAGCTCTTTGAGGCAGCCAAGCAACTGCAGGTTCCGGTCGAGCTGGTGCGCGAGGTCCATGCCACGGGCAAGCTTCCCGTTGTGAACTTTGCCGCCGGCGGCGTAGCGACCCCTGCCGACGCCGCGCTGATGATGCAACTGGGCGCCGAGGGCGTCTTTGTCGGCTCGGGCATCTTTAAGAGCGGCGACCCCGCCAAGCGCGCCGCCGCCATCGTCAAGGCCGTGGCAAACTTCACCGATGCCAAGCTCATCGCCGAGCTTTCGGAGGACCTGGGCGAGGCCATGGTGGGCATCAACGCCGACGAGATCGAAATCATCATGGAGGAGCGCGGACGCTAGTCCGGCAGAAAGGATCGCACATGAGCGATTATGCAGACCAAACGGTCGCCGTGCTGGCGGTCCAAGGCGCATTTGCCGAGCACGAGGCAAGACTATTCGAGCTTGGCGCACACTGTATTGAGCTGAGGCAGGCGGCTGATTTGAAGCAGGACTTTGACCGTCTGGTACTTCCCGGCGGCGAGTCTACCGTTCAAGGGAAGCTGCTTGATGAGTTGGGCATGCTCGAGGAGCTTCGTGCCCGTATCGCTGAAGGTATGCCCGTCCTGGGCACCTGCGCCGGCCTGATTCTACTGGCTCACGACCTTGCCGCCCATGACGATAAGGGCGCGCCGCGTCTGGAAACCATGGATGTACTTGTCGAGCGCAATGCCTACGGCAGGCAGCTCGGCAGCTTTCGAACCAAGGGGCAAATAGCCGGCATCGACGGTGAAGTGCCGCTGACGTTTATCCGCGCGCCCCGCATCGTCGAGGTCCACGGCGACGCCAAGGCCTTAGCGAAAGTCGACGGTCGTATTGTCGCCGCCCGTCAGGGCAACCAGCTCGGCGTAACCTTCCACCCCGAGCTCGACGACGATACCCGCCTCCACGAACTGTTCCTACAAATGTAGGCATCGAAATCAACAAACGAAACGAGAGTGGATGATCTCCCACTTTGAGCTTGAATGCAGGCTCAAACCGGGAGATCATCCACTCTTGTTCTATGTAGTCGTTTAAGAACGTCCCCAATGACTACAAGGAGTGTCCCAAGCTGCCGGCAGAAAAGGAACGTCCCTAACTGCCGCATCCGGGGCAAGACAACGCCGCAGGCAGAGGACGGACAGCGAGCGGGTCGCATTTGAGGCAAGGTGACGTGAAACGAAAGGGCGCTGACCTTCTGGTCGCGCCCTTGAAGTTGAACGTCAGATTGTCCAAATGCGGCCCGCGCAGCGTCGGCCCGTTACGGCGTTTGGTAAAACGCCGTAACTAAAAACGGTTACCGCGGAAGCCGCCGCCGTTGCGGCCGCCACGGTCGCCACCACGACCGCCGCGGTCGTTACCACGGTTACCGCCGAAGCCACCACGGTTGCCGCCGCGATCGCCATAGCCACCACGGTTGCCGCCAAAGCCGCCGCGACCGCCACGGTCGCCGCCACGGTCACCAAAGCCGCCACGGCCGCCGCGATCGCCACCGCGACCGCCACGGTCACCGCCACGGCCACCGCGATCGCCAAAACCGCCGCGACCGCCACGGTCGCCGCCACGGCCGCCACGGTCGTCACGGCCGCCGCGAGGACCGCGGTCCTCGTCCAGGCCCATGGCGACGAGCGGAGCGATAACCTTATCGAGAGCGGCCATCAGCTCGGTGGCCTCCTCATAAGAAAGCTCGGGCAGGAGCTTCTCCTTCTTGTTGGCAAGCTCGACCAGGCCCTCAGCGGCATCCTCGGCGGCGAAGACAACAATCTTGCGCATATCGCCCTCGGCGTCGTCGATGCGGCCGACCAGATCGGCAGCCTCGGCCTCGGCCATCAGGCCATCGAGCTCACGGAGGCGCATGCCCAGCAGGTCGGACATTTCCTTCTGCTCCATCTTGGGCTTGAGGTCAAGAAGCTTGATGGCGCGCTCGATGTTCGCCATGCGCTCGGCCTTGGCCTCCTCCTCCTTGGAAATAGCAAAGCGACGGCTACGCAGCAGGCGGGCGGCCTTCTGCATCTTGTCCATCAGCTCTTCGTCATCGTAATCAACGGCGGCCTCGACAACCTCGGCCTCCTCCTCGGCGGAAACCTCGTCAGCAGCCTCAACCTCGGCAGCTTCGGTCTCCACGGTCTCGACTGCCTCAACCTCGGCAGCCATGGTCTCGTTCTCGGTCTCGTTCATGATCTCTTCGTTCTCGGACATGAGACTCCTTCTTAGCCCTCTCGGGCATCATCGCCCCATTCGCGGGGCCCGTCGCGCACTCTTTGCGCTTTAAACATTCATGCCTCTCGGCAAAACGTCCATTAGTTTATGGTGTTGCCATCCAATCTAGCTGCAGAATCTATGTGCACACATTAATGCGACATGTGCGACTCGCGACGAGCGTACACCAGCGACGTCGCGAACCCGACCACGGCAATCACAGCCGCCACACGCACGGCAATTGCAAATCCAATCGCCTGGGCAACGTCGGTCGCAGCGCCAGCCGCGCCGGCAGTCGCCGCAGAACTCGAGAGCAGACCGATAAACAGCGATGGGCCAAACGATGCGGCAATCATGTTCCACGTGTTAAGCAATGCCGTTCCGTGGGGATGCTCAGCGGCAGGCAGCGTCTCCAAGCCGGCCGTTTGCGAGGGGCTCAGCACCAAACCGACTCCGGCATACACCACAACGGTCAGCGCCACGACGACGCCGATGTTCATACTTGCCGCCGTCATCGAGATGGCAGTCTGCCCCACGGCAATCAGGGCAAAGCCGACCGGCAGCAGCGGCCATGCGCCACGGGCGTCCATCACGCGTCCGCCCACAATCGAGGTCACGGCGTTGCAGGCAATCGCCGGCAAAATGAGCAAGCCCGCAATAAGTGCGGTCATGCCGTATGCGCCCTCAAAATAGAGCGGCAACAAAACGCTCATCGAGAACGTCGTCATCATCGACACCACCACAAGCAGTCACGCGGGCCAAAAACGAACGCTTGCCATGGGACGCACGTTAAGCACCGGATGCTCGAGCTTGAGCTGACGGGCCGCAAACAGGCCGAGCAGCACAATGGCGGCGAAAAGCGCCACGATGCCGGCAATCGGATTGGTCGAGAACTCGCCTACGGAATACACGAATGCCGTAATGCCGGCGGCGAGCAAAACAACCGACAGAATATCAAGCGTGGTGCTCGAGCGCTCTCCGACATTCTGAACAAGCTTTACGCCCGCCGCAGCGACCACAATGCCGCCCACCAGCGGCACTACGAACACCGCCCTCCAGCCAAACAACGTGCACATAAGACCGCTGATCACGGGTCCAAACGCCGGCCCCAGCGTAATGCAGGCACCGCCCAGGCTCAGATACAGACCAAGCTTCTCGCGCGGGGCGCAAGACAGCACCACGTTCATCATGAGCGGGAACAAGATACCCGATCCCGCGGCCTGCAAAATACGGCTTGGCAGCAAAACGCTAAACGACGGAGCGACCAGACACAGAACTTCGCCGGCGACCATGCATCCGCATGCGAAAAACAGCAGCTTGCGCGTCGAGAAACGGCCGGACAGGAAGGCCATGATGGCCGTAAAGATCGACGTCACGATCATGTAGCCCGAGACGAGCCACTGCGCCGTGGTGGCACTCACCGAAAAGGCTGCCATAATGTCGTGCAACGCCACGTTAATGATGTTCTCGTTAAACGCGGCAACAAAGGCTGCAATATACATTACGACGAGAATCGCCGCAGTGGCCGATGGCGCTACTTGAACTTGTTGCTGAGATTTGCTCCCCATGCATTTCCTTCCTCTTGGAACGACAGTCGCATCGCCCCAGAGGAACAGTCCAGGGCGAAAAATGAGCCCTAGACTTACGCCAGACGCCGTACACGACGAATCTGGCAACATGGTCCAACGTCGAAAGATTGTAACGCGGACGCACAGCTTTCCTTCCGCGCTATTATTAAAAGTCCACGAAAGCATAAGACATGAGGAGCCCGCCATGATTAAGCCCATCATGAAATCCGAGTTCTTTTTGCGCCTGCCTTCCGAAGACGCGGGCCCCGATGACGCCGCGACCGGGCAGGATCTCCTAGATACACTCCACGAGCATGAGCGCGAGTGCGTGGGCCTCGCCGCCAACATGATCGGCGTGCGCAAACGCATCATCTGCGTAAAGGACGGCAACAGGGCGCTCCTGATGTACAACCCTCAAATTCTTGAACAGGTCAATGCCTATCAGACGGGCGAAGGATGCCTCTCGCTGATCGGCGAGCGTCCCTGCACCCGCTATCGCCGCATTAAGGTTGAGTATTTGGACGAGAACTTCGTTCACCGCATCAAAAACTTCTCGGGCTACACCGCCGAGATCATCCAGCACGAAATCGACCACTGCAACGGGATTGTTATTTAGTTCCGCCGTTCTACCGAACGGCGGACCACTTGACGCTGCGCGAGCCGCATTCACGCCAATCTGACGTTCAATTTCGAGGGCGCGACCAGAAGGTCAGCGCCCTCTCATTTCACGTCACCTTGGCGCAAATGCGGCTCGCTCGCTGTCGTATGTCTATCCTGCGACGCCTCGATTCTTGCGGCGGCAGGCACCTAATCCCCTACGATTGGCGGTAATGGTCAAAGAAGTCGGCGAGGTCTTCGAGGGACTCTTTGAGTACTTCCATGCGCGGCAGGTACACGATGCGGAAGTGATCGGGCTCGGCCCAGTTAAAGCCGCCGCCGCGCGTGATCAGAATCTTCTTCTCGTGCAGCAGGTCAAGGGCGAACTGCTCGTCATCGGTGATGTTGAACTTCTTCACATCCATCTTGGGGAAGATGTAGAACGCTGCACGCGGCTTAACCACCGAGATGCCGTCAATCTTGTTGAGCGCCTCATACACAAAGTTGCGCTGCTCGTAGACACGGCCGCCGGGACGGATGTAGTCGTTAACGGACTGATGGCCACCGAGTGCCGTCTGAACGATCGACTGAGCCGGCACGTTGGAGCACAGGCGCATGTTAGAGAGCATGTTGATGCCCATGATGAAGTCGCTCATGCAGCGCTGGTTGCCCGAAAGCACCATCCAGCCAATGCGATAGCCCGCGATCATGTGCGACTTGGACAGACCGCTAAAGGTGACACAGGGCAGATCGGGGGCGAGCGAGGCAATCGAGACGTGCTCGTAGCCGTCCATGCACAGGCGGTCGTAGATCTCATCGGCAAAGATCATCAGCTGATGCCTGCGTGCAATCTCGACGATGCCCTCGAGCACCTCGCGCGGATAGACAGAGCCCGTGGGGTTGTTGGGGTTGATGATGACGAGGGCTTTGGTCGCGCTCGTAATCTTGGACTCCATATCCTCCAGGTCGGGATACCAATCCGCCTGCTCATCGCACAGATAATGTACGGGATGACCGCCAGCAAGGGTAGCGCACGCCGTCCAGAGCGGATAGTCGGGGCTGGGGATCAGAATCTCGTCGCCATTGTCGAGCAGCGCGTTCATCGAAAGCTGAATGAGCTCGGACACGCCGTTGCCCGTGTAGATATGCTCCATCTGAACATTGGGCAGGCCCTTGATCTGCGAATACTGCATGATCGCCTTGCGCGCGGAGAACAGGCCATGCGAGTTGGAATAGCCTTCGCAGTCGGGCAGCTGCTGGCGCATGTCCTTGATGACCTCATCGGGTGTGCGGAAACCGAAGGGCGCCGGGTTGCCGATATTGAGCTTGAGGATGCGCTCGCCCTCGTCCTCCATACGGGCGGCCTCGTCGACGACGGGACCGCGCACGTCATACAGGACGTTGTCGAGTTTGGTGGATTTAGAAAAAGTACGCATGGTGGTGCTCCTTGCAATTTGAGCTGAGGGATGGGGTTCGGGCTTGGAATCGTTGCGGGGTGATGATGCCTCGCCTTGATCGGCGTCGCCGGCGAGCAGCCAGGTAACATCGACCTCCAAAATACGGGCGAGCAGCTCAGCCACATCGCGCCGCGGGATCGTCTTGCCGCTCACATATTGGCTCATCTGACTCTTGCCGAGTTTTTTGCCGAGCATCTCCGATGCGCGGATTACGTCCGACTGGCGAACGTCGCGATTGGACATAGTCTGTCGCAGGCGATCGCAAAACGTCTCTTGGGCCACAGGAACCTCCTTGCTGGCAAAGTTCAATTTATAGAACACGAATTGAACCTGAGTTCAATTTAGGCAGCAGTATAGCGCCGTACCTCATTCGAAAGTTCAATTTCATAAGAAAACGTACCGAACTCCGAGATTTGCCCAAAGCGGACAATGACGTGCACACGTTTAGAGGTATTCAAGGAATCGAGCAGCGGCAAGCGAAACGTCAGCCGTGCGATATATCGCATTGATCTGCCGATGGGGATGTCCCTCGAGCGGGCGCACGGCAACATCGAACTGACAGCGGCGCAAGATGAGCGCGGGAAGAATGCTCACGCCCAGGCCGTCCTCGACCATGGCCATAATCGCATAGTCATCCCAGGTCGACAGCTTGGAGCACACCGTCAGTCCCGCCCGACGGAACAGCGGCGTAATCTCGTCATCGGTGCCGCGTTCTAGCAGAATAAACTGCTCGTTGGCTAAATCGACAAGAGAAACGACCTCCGCCGTGGCAAGCAAAGAGTCTGCCGGCACTACTGCCATCAACTCGTCGCGCACCAAAGACCGCGATGTCATGCCGTTTTCTCGGGGCTCACGCGGGATAAAGCCCAGATCGCAGCGCCCTTCCGCCACCCATTGTTCAATCTCTGAGTAATCACCCATCAGCAACTCATAATCGACGTCCGGGTGATCGGCGCGAAAGCGCGCAATCACCGGCGGCAGCACGTGGGTCGCCACACTCGAAAACGTACCGATGCAGATTTTGCCGCGCATGAGCCCACGCATCTCATCCACCCGTCGCTGCAAACGAACAAATTCCTCGCATAACGCCTCGACCGCCGGCATAACTTGCCGCCCGTCAGCAGAAAGCACTACGCCCTCGCGACTGCGGTCGAGCACCTTAAAGCCCCAATCGGCCTCAAGATCGGCCACCATACGGCTCACGCCCGACTGCGAATAGCTCAGCCGCTCGGCGGCGCGCGTAAAACTGCCGGCGCGCACGGTCTCGAGCAGCACCTGCATCTTTTGAATATTCGTTTCCACGGCACCCCTCCATCTTTGCATGAGTTTTTGTCATGTTAGCCATGCATTATATTCGCTTTTCTTCTAAAGCCAGTTCAACCATAGTGAAGATGCTCGGATATAGAGGGGATGTCAGCGCATGAACAACGGACTGTTTACGTACTTAGCAGCATTGCTATTGTTTGGCTCCAACGGCATTATCGCCGCTGCCATCGCGCTGCCGAGCTCGGATATCGTGCTACTGCGTACGTTTTTGGGCGCACTCTCGCTTGTCACCATTCTCGCCATCACCCAACGCCATAAGTTGCAGGCGCCATCTCGCCCCCGCGAAGCCGCAGCCCTCCTCCTTTCGGGAGCCGCGCTGGGCGCCAGCTGGATTTTTCTGTTCCGCGCCTACCAGACGATCGGCGTCGGCGTATCCTCGCTGCTGTACTACTGCGGCCCCATCATCGTCATGGCGCTCTCGCCGTTTATCTTTGGCGAAAAACTGACCGGCAGCAAAATCGCCGGCTTTATCGCCGTCGCCTGCGGCGCTTTTCTCATTGCAGCGCAAGGTCTCGGCGGCAACATGCCCATTGCGGGCATCGTCTGCGGCATCGCCTCGGCATTTTGCTATGCGCTGATGGTCATCGCTAGCAAGGGTGCGCCGCACATCGAGGGTCTCGAGAACTCCGCGCTCCAGGTGAGCGCCGCCTTTGTGACCGCGCTGGTCCTTACGCTCGTCACCCAAGGCGCTCCCTCGTTTTTCTCCCCCGACATCGCCGCAGGCATCGATTGGCGCACCGTCGTCATGCTCGGCGTCGTCAACACCGGCATCGGTTGCCTGCTCTACTTTAGTGCCGTCGCCAAGCTGCCCGTCCAGACCGTCGCGGTCGTCGGCTACCTCGAGCCGCTTTCGGCCGTCGTGTTCTCGGCCGTCCTTTTGGGCGAAGCCATAACACCGGTCCGCCTGATGGGCGCCGCGCTTATCATCGGCGGCGCGGTTTTTTGCGAACTCGCTGGCAAACGCGCAAACGCCAAGGCTGGCATCGCCCAGACAGTACGTGCTTAAAAGCCCCTGCTTTGAAATGCTACCTGGGTAGATAAATAATCCCCAGCTGAGGATTATTGTCTAAAATAACCCGATGTGCCAAACTGCTCTTGTATGTATAAAGACGGCATAAAGTTTTTTGTCCTAGACAGATAACCGGATGTCTAAGGGAGTCCTCGTGGCACACAACAAACTGGAGGCAAACCTCCAAGACCAGCGCGGGCAAGGCGGGCACGGAGCCATCCCCCTCTCCGCTGGCATGCTGCTCGTAACGCTCGGCGTCGTCTATGGCGACATCGGCACGAGCCCCATGTACACCATGAAATCAATCGTCGCCAACAACGGCGGCATCGGTACCGTCAGCGAGGACATGATCCTGGGCGCGCTTTCGCTCGTCATCTGGACCATGACGCTCGTGACCACGGTCAAGTACGTGGTAATCGCCATGAAGGCCGACAACCACAACGAAGGCGGCATCTTCGCCCTGTTTAGCCTGGTGCGCAAGGTGGCACCGTGGCTGATTCTCCCCGCCATGATCGGCGGTGCGGCGCTGCTCGCCGACGGCATCCTCACCCCCGCTGTCACGGTCACCACAGCCATCGAGGGTCTGCGCACCATCGAATGGGGCCATGCGTTGCTGGGCGACGGCCAAACCAACGTCATCATCATCACCATCATCATTATCTGCGGCCTGTTTGCCATGCAGCGCGCCGGTACCTCGTCGATCGGCAAGCTGTTCGGCCCGCTCATGACACTATGGTTCCTGTTCCTGGCAGGCGCCGGCCTGTTCAACATGCTCGGCAACCTGTCCATCTTGCGCGCGCTCAACCCCATCCGCGGCATCATGTTCCTGTTCTCGCCCATCAACCACTCGGGCATTATGGTGCTCGGCTTTGTCTTTCTGTCGACGACCGGCGCCGAGGCCCTCTACTCGGACATGGGCCACGTTGGCAAGGCCAACATCTATGCATCCTGGCCGTTTGTTAAGGCGGCCCTTATCCTCAACTATCTGGGTCAAGGCGCTTGGCTGCTCGCAAACAATTCCAATCCCCAGATGCTCGCGATGGATATCGTCAACCCGTTCTATATGATGCTCCCTGAACCCCTGCGCCCCTTTGCCATCGTGCTTTCGGCCGTGGCGGCCATCATTGCCTCGCAGGCGCTCATCACCGGCTCGTTCTCGTTGGTTTCGGAGGCAACGCGCCTCAACCTTATGCCGCACCTGCGCATCCACTACCCCAGCGACACCAAGGGCCAGCTCTATATTCCGCTCGTCAATAACATCATGTGGGTCGGCTGCATCTTCATCGTGCTGCTGTTCCAAAACTCCGAGCGCATGGAGAGTGCCTACGGCCTCGCCATTACCGTGACCATGCTTATGACCACCACGCTTTTGACGAGCTATATCGCCGGCATTCTCAAGCACAGACTGGGCGCCTGCGTCTTCGCCCTGCTTTTTGGCGCCATCGAGCTGTGCTTCTTTGCCTCGTGCCTCACTATGTTCTTTGACGGCGGCTATGTGATGATCTTCCTGGCCGCACTGCTGTTTGGCCTTATGTACGTGTGGCGTCGTGGCACCGCCATCGAGCGCACGCAAACGATCCTGCTGCCCGTCTCCAAGTACATCGATCAGCTCAACCGCCTGCGCAACGACGAGACCTACCCCGTGCTCGCCGACAATCTGGTGTTCCTCACCAACAGCCCCGATCCGCTCACGCTCGACCGCGACGTGCTCTATTCCATCCTGGACAAGCATCCCAAGCGCGCCAAGGCATATTGGTTCATCAACGTGCACGTTACCGACGAACCCTATACGCACGAGTATTCCGTCGAGACCTTTGGCACGGACTTTTTGTTCCGCGTGCGCCTGGACCTGGGCTTTAAGGTCAACCAGCGCGTCAACGCCTATCTGCGTCAGATCGTCGGCGACTTGATGGCATCGGGCGAGCTGCCGCCGCAACATCACACCTACTCCATCTACGAGACGCGCGGCAACGTGGGCGATTTCCGCTTTTGCATGCTGCGCAAGATGCTTGCCCCCGAAACGGACATCAACCGCAATGACCACCGCGTGATGGCCATCAAGTACGCCGTCCGCCGCGCCTGCGGAAGCCCGGCACGCTGGTACGGTCTTGAGAACTCGGCCATCATCATCGAGTACGTGCCGCTGTTTGCCCGCATGCGCCCGGCCGTTAAGCTCGTGCGCACCCAGGTGCCGCTCGAGGTTCAGATCGAAGAGGCCGAGGAAATGGAAGTCGACATCTTCTCGGACGACTTGGTCAACGGCAACGAAGCCGGTAGGGACATGAACGTCGATCCCACCGAGTTGCTCGAGAGCGTCGCCGATATGCCCGAACAGCAACAGCTCGACGGCCTCGAGAGCGAACAGCTCAACGATGCCAACTTCTAGCGACGTCACAAATCAACGACAGCGGCCCTGCATCTCACGGGAGACGCAGGGCCGATTTGCATTGCAGTAAAGCTAACGGCTACGAACGACGCGGCTCGGGAACCACGAGCCTATCGGGGCTCGCGCCCTCGGCATCCATCAGGCTCACGTAGCGAATCGACGGATCCCCATACATCGCGTAGTAATAATTGCCCGTGCGCGCGCTAAAGCATCCGGTATAGATAGTCTTCTCGAACTTGCCATCGCCCATCCTGGACGCTCCCTCGATCATCACCACGCCCTCGAGCGAACGGAACATGCGGACGACGTTTTCGGTTTCGCTCTCCTTTTGCGGGTAATTGGCATTGAGGTACGCCGCCTTTACAAAACGGCTCGGCGAATAGCAGTCACCCGGAATACCGCGCATGCCGGCACCCGCGCCATAGGGCTTGAGCTCGGCGCCACGCCATGTCGCCGTCTGCGGAAAATCGCTTGTGGCTGTGATATAGGTGCGCAGGTTTTCCATGTGCCACGGGAAGGTCGGCTGGTTGGCAAGGGTGTCGACCGGATCGTCGTATACATGCAGGCCGTCAGCCATCATCTCGACCACGATGCTACGCTGGCTGTCGCCGATAATCCAATGGAGCAGCGACACGCCCAGCCCCTCTCCTGCAGATTTTGCGACAATCACCGTATCGCGCAGCGCAGCCTCGACCTCGTCGACCGTCGAGAACGTCGCTGCCACCCACAGGGGAAACTCATAGGCCGCGATATTGGTCTTGCCGTCGACAGGGCCCTCGGCATACTCGGCATAACCCGGGAAATTGAGACCCGCCACGGCGAGCCCCGCATCGTTGCCGCAGTCGAAGAACATAGGGTAGTTCTTGTAATCGATGCACATACCGATCACCGCGTGTGCCGCTGTCGTGTCGTCGATAAACGAATACGGAATGTGAAACCCGCGTGGCATCACGCGAACCTGTTGGCCGTAGTCAAAACTCCAGTCGAGGTTGCGGCCCAGATACATGTGGCCAGAATTATCGGTAAATCGAATGCTCGTGCACATAGCGCCTCCCAGCCTTACGTTCTTGCTAAGGTTATTGTCACCAAACAAAAAGGCGCTAAACACAAAAGCCCGGACATGACAACAATGTCACGCCCGGACCAAAAGAGACGAAGTGCGGTGCTGTAGTCACCCTAGACAAGTTTACCTTGGCAGTGATCGATCATATGCTGGATCATCTGTGCCTCAAAGCCCGCGTAGTCGCGGCGGCACTCCTTCATCTTGCCGTCGACGATCTGGTCAAAGGCAACCTTGCACTTGATATAGCGCGTGGACTTGGTGACCTCCTCGTGCGTCAGGCAGCTCTCCTCCATCTTACTGGCGCCCAGGCCAAACACCAGACGGGGGTTGTAGAGCACGTGGGGCTCGCCGGCATCGTCCAGATAGACGCAGACCTTCTTGGTGACGCCGATCTGGTTGGCAGCCAAGCAGCCGGCATCATCGAGCGACTTGATGGTATCAATCAGATCCTGAGCGACCGACTCGTCCTCGACAGTCGCAACCTCGCAACGCTGGGACAGGATAGCCTCGTCGTGGCAAAGCTCTTTAATCATACGTTCCTCCATAGGGGTCGTTGTAACCGCTTAAGTATACGGTACCCACACATTCTCATGCGAAAAATACCGTCCGTCTGCTACAAAGCGCCGAACATCAACATGCGAGGAACGACAGCGTCGTAAAGGGGCTATAGTGGGTGAGTTCGTGTCAATCGGCCTAAACTCGGGGCCGAACAAGGAAAGGGTATGCATGGACGAACTATTTCACGTCAGCGAGCGCAAGTCCACAATCGGGACCGAACTTCGCGCTGGACTGACAACATTCCTGGCGATGGCCTACATCATCGCCGTCAACCCCGCTGTGCTCTCGGGCGCTGGCATCGATGCGGGAGCGCTCGCCTGCGCCACCTGCCTGGGCGCCGGCATCATGACCATCTGCATGGGCATCTTCGCCAACCGCCCGCTCGCCTGCGCGTCGGGCTTAGGCGTCAACGCGATGATCGCCGGAATCACCACCACCGTCTGCGGCGGTGACTGGCACGTGGCCATGAGCGTCATCTTCCTCGAAGGTATCGTCATCTTGCTGCTCGTGCTTTGTGGCCTGCGCGAGGCCATCATGGACGCCATCCCCGTGGTTCTGCGCCACGCTATCTCGGTGGGCCTGGGCCTGTTCATCGCCATGATTGGCCTGTGCGATGCCGGCATTATCACCGCTGGCGCCGGTACACTCGTCGGTCTGGGCGACATCACCTCCCCCACCTTCATCGTCGGCATCATCTCCATCCTGGTGACGGTCGCCCTCGCCTGCCGCAACGTCCCCGGCTCGCTGCTCATCGGCATCGTCGTCGCCGTCATCGCCGGTATCCCCCTAGGTGTGACCCAGGCTCCGACCGGTATCATCGCCCCGCTCGACTTCTCGAGCATCGGTGGCCCCATCGCCGACGCCGGCGGCGTGCCCGCCATCGTCAAGGTCCTTACCGACCCCACGCTCCTCGTCATCTCGTTCTCGCTGCTCATGAGTGACTTCTTCGACACCATGGGCACCGCGATGGCCGTGGCCAAGCAGGGCGAGTTCCTCACCGACGACGGCAACGTCGAGAATATCAAGGAGATCCTGATCGTCGACTCCGCCGCCGCCGCTGTGGGCGGTTTCATGGGCGTCTCCTCCATCACCACCTTCGTCGAGTCCACCTCTGGCGCTGCCGACGGTGGCCGCACGGGCCTCACCTCCGTCACCACCGGCGTGCTGTTCATTCTCGCCGCGTTCTTCTCCCCCATCGTCACCATCGTTTCCAGCGCCGCCACCTGCGGTGCTCTGGTCTACGTCGGCTACCTCATGATGAGCGAGGCCTCCGAGATCGACTGGTCCGACGTGTCGCAGGGTTTCCCGGCGTTCATGATTGTCGCCGGCGTGCCCTTCACCTACTCCATCTCTGCCGGCATTGGCCTGGGCTTTATCGCCTACGTGGTCGTCGCGCTCTTTAAGGGCGAGGCCTCCAAGATCAAGCCGCTCATGTGGATCGCAGCCCTCGCCTTCCTCGTCTACTTCTTCGTGGCGTAACGGCATAGTCTGCTAAAGCAAAACAACAAGGCGCGGAATCGCATCGAGCGGCTCCGCGCCTTTCTTTTAGCGTCTGCCCCCGTGTCAGCGTGCGACAATTGAGGCTGTCAATTATCACAACACTGAGAGAAGCCTGCCTTGGAAGCGCATCATAAGCAGATAACCGTTTATTCAGAGTGTGCGGAAGGCGCGCCCGTCATCTATCTCCCCGTGGTTATGGGCAACGGTAGTGAAGTCTACGAGCGCTGCCGAGAGCTCGACTGCCCGCCGTTCACCCTTGTCGCCATTGGAGGGCTCGATTGGAATCGCGAGCTGAGCCCCTGGGAATGCGACGGAACTATACGAGATGCCGGGCCCTTTGGCGGACAGGCTGCTGGTTTTCTTGACGAGTTGTTGAAGCAGATAATCCCCCAGGCCGAATCATCGCTCCCGCAACCGCCCGCCTGGCGCGGCGTTGCCGGCTACTCGTTGGCGGGTCTTTTTGCACTGTGGGCACTTTGGCAAACAGATGTCTTTGAGCGCGTGGCGAGTGCATCGGGGTCGCTGTGGTTCCCCGGCTTTATCGACTACGCGCGCGAGCGCACGATGACGGCTACGCCCGACGCCGCCTATCTGTCGCTCGGTAAAAAGGAAACCAAGACGCCCAACCGCATGATGCGGCACGTACTCGACGATACGCGCGCGATGGAAAAGCTGTTTATCGAGCGCGACATCCCAACAACGCTGGAGCTCAACCCCGGCAATCATTTTGCCCAAACTGACCTGCGCATGGCGCGCGGCATCCACTGGATACTGACGCATTAAAAATGGCGTCCACGCGTACATACGCATGGACGCCATTTTTAATTTGGCTGAACGCAGCTACTATTCAGCAGTCTCCTCGAGTTCAGATACGGTGGGCGTCGAGAACTGGGGCATGGATGTCCTTTCATGATGGAAGGGCGATCAGGCATATCGGATAACCTGCCCGAACGATACGATCCGAACCATTGTACGTGATACGCAATGTCTCGCGCGCGCCGCCACCTGCAAACGGTAGCGTTACTTCCAAACGCGCTCGGCAATGCGCTTGACCAGCGCGATCTTCGCCCACTGCTCGTCCTCGGTCAGCTTGTTGCCAATCTCGCAGCTGGCAAAGCCGCACTGGGGCGACAGGTACAGATTCTCGAGCGGCACGTACTTAGCGGCTTCGCGGATGCGCTCGACGATAACATCCTCGTCCTCAAGCTCAGCGGCCTTGGTGGTCACCAGGCCCAACACGACCTTCTTGCCAGGGGCAACGTACCTCAACGGCTCAAAACCGCCGGCGCGCGGCGTATCGAACTCCAGGTAAAATGCGTCAACATCCTCGTTTGCGAACAGGTATGGCGCGATGGGGTCATAGCCACCCTCGAAGGCATAGGTAGAGTGGTAGTTACCGCGGCACACATGCGTGTTAATGACCAGGTCGTCGGGCTTGCCCTCGATAGCGGCGTTGTTGAGCGCCACGCCCAGCTCACTCACCTTTTGCAGATCAACCGGGCTCATGCCGGTCTTGGACACAAAGTCGGTATCGCAATAGATGCCCCAGGTGCAGTCATCAAACTGGATGTTGCGGCAGCCTGCAGCGTACAGGTCGGCGATCACCGTACGATAAGCGGCTGCGATGGCGTCGGCAAGTTCCTCATCGGTCTTATAGACAGCGCGCAGGCTCTCCTGCTGGCCATCGCAGCGGTCGAGCGTAACCTCAGAGAACGTCTGGATAGGCGCCGGGATGGTCTGGCGTGCAACGTGGTCCTCGCCCTCAAGTGCCTTGACAAACTTAAAGTGCTCGACGAAGGGGTGGTTCTCGCCGCTGATGGAGCCAGTCACCACGGCGGTATCGGCCGTGGTCTCCTCGTCGTGGAACATATATCCCGTACGCGAGGTGCGACGCTCGACGCCGTTCAGCCCCCACATAAAATCGAGGTGCCAGTAGCTGCGGCGAAACTCGCCATCGGTGATGACCTGCAGGCCGGCGGCCTTCTGCTTTGCCACCAAATCGCGAATAGCATCGTCCTCGACGGCCTTAAGGCCGGAAGCGTCAAGTTTACCCGCGACATAGGCGGCACGGGCATCCTTTACAGCCTGCGGACGAAGAAAACTGCCGACGATATCGGCGCGAAACGGCGCGTTCGGTTGAATCGAAGTGCTCATAGATATCTCCCTTTGCATTGGTTGCTTTACTGGGACAGAGTATGAGCGCTCATATGGCCATCGTAAAATATACGTTTATAACAGTTTGATATAGATGCTTCCTATATCAGTCTGGACTGTCATAAAGAGACTTGAACCGTGCGGAGCACAGCAGCCTAGATATGCTGACGAATCGCGTCGATATAGGCCCGACCGTAGCGCGTGAGCGTCGTGTTCTTGCGCGTAATAATGCCGATCTCCATGTACTCGTCCACGTCGAGCGGAATCGAGATAATGCCGGGGCCGTTGAGCTCGTGGCTGATCACGCCCGAGCATACCGTGTAGCCGTTGAGGCCCATGGCCAAATTGAACAGCGTCGCACGGTCACGCACGCGGATATTCTTGCGACGCTCAAAGGTCGAGGTCAGCTCCTCGGAATAATAAAACGAGTTATAGCTGCCCTGCTCGTAGGACAGGAACGGGTAGTCTTCCAGATCCTCGAGCGTCACGCTGGAGCGGCCCGCCAGCGGATGGTCGGCGCAGACGAAGACATGCGGCGTGGCGCAGAAGAGCCCTTCGAACACGAGCTCGTTGGCCACCAGCATGCGCTCGATGACCTCGCGATTGTGCTCCGACAGATACAGGATGCCCAGCTCGCTTTTCATATGCGCGACATCCTCGATAATCTCGTGGGTCTGCTCCTCGCGCAGGGTAAAGTCGTAGCGCGCGGCATCGAACTCGCGGATCACATCGACAAACGCATTAACGGCAAAGGAATAATGCTGGCAGCTCACACTAAAGTGCGGCACCTGCTCGGACGTACCTTTGTACTTGCCCTCGAGCAGGTCGGCCTGGTCGAGCACCTGGCGCGCGTACCCCAAGAAGGTCTCGCCTTCCTCGGACACAATGACACCCTTGTTGGTGCGCTCAAAGATATGCACACCCATCTCGTTTTCGAGATCGCGGATCGACGCGGTAATCGAAGGCTGCGACACAAAGAGCCGGCGCGAGGCCTCGGTGATGCTGCCGCATTCGGCAACTTTGACGACATATCTGAGTTGCTGGAGCTTCATGGCTTTCTCCCTAGACGTTCGTGACGTCAAAACCCGCCGTGTCCATTTGGCTCATAAACGACGGCATCTCCCCCGTCGCGGCGCAGGCGGCAATCTGATGCAGAGCCCCGGCAACCGCATCATCTGCCGCAGCGCCAATATGCCAGCGTGCGGCAGCCGTGACGGCCTCGTTGGCATTGGCGACTGCAACGGAGTTAGGAACGGCATCGATCATGGGCAAATCGTTATCGGAATCGCCAAATACGGCCACCTCGTCGGGCGTCAGGCCCAAAGCGCGCGCCAGCTCCAGCGCAGCGCAGCCCTTGTCCCAGCCGGTCGGAAGAACGTCGAACAGGCGCACGCGGTTGTTGGGAAACACGAGTGAGAGCTCCGGCACCTCAGCGGCAACACGCTCGCGCAGCTCGGCGAGCTCCTCGCGCGAACGGGCACTCCAGATATTCGCCTTGTATACCGGGGCATCGTCAACGACAGGACGACAGGGAGCCTCTTCGCCCTTGAGCCACGCGTTGCCGCCTGACTTCATGGCGCGACGCACACGCTCGGGATCGCTTGTCACGCAATAGGCATCGTTATTCCAAAAGTCATCACCCAGACGGTAGACCTTCAAATACGTATCGTCGGTCTCCTGTTCAAAATAATCGGCTAAGCGCATAAGGACATCGTTATCGATTGCGCGCGAAGCGACTACTTCGCCATCGACAAACATCACCTGGCCGTTGCAAAACGCACCGGTCGAGAAGCACTCGGAGCGATTGCGGAACATCCAGCCCATCGCGGACGGCTGACGACCCGAAACCGGCCCAAAGTGCAAACCCGCCGCCTGCATGGCATGAATACCCTCAATGGCGTAGTCGCTGGCGCCGTCATGCCCGGCTGGAATCAGTGTATCGTCCATATCGGTCAGCACAAGTTTGATCATAAGGTCCCCTCGGTCATTCTTAATCCCATCTATTGTACCGACCTGCCAAAAAGGGACAGGTTTATTTCGGCAGGTTTCATCTGGGAAAACGCAAAGTCCCAGTTGTTACCTGCCAAAATAAACCTGTCCCTTTTTGGCAGGTGCGCTAGTATAGGGAACAACAGATTCGATGCGGGAGTGCCGGCGGTGCAAACCACAAGGCTGAGAGGGCAATGGGCCCAATCCTTTGAACCTGTCAGTTAATGCTGGCGTAGGGAGCATGCCGCCTTTACAGGGGCGCTGTCTATGCACAGCGCCCCTTTTCTATGCCAAGGAGGCATGTGCAGTGATTGATTCGGAACAGCTTAAGCAACATATGGTCAAGGCCGTGGAGGAGATTCGCGCTACCAATCCGATGGCCGGTTCCATCACCAACACGGTGACGATCGACTTTGTCGCCAACGCGCAGCTCGCCGTGGGCGGATCGGCCGCCATGGTCTATCTGCCCGACGAGGGCGAGGCACTCGTTGCCGGCGGCGGCGCCATCTATCTCAACATGGGCACGCTCTTCCCCATTTACGAGCAAACGATTCCCCGCGCGGCCAAGGCGGCACACGACGCCGGTAAGCCCTGGGTGCTCGATCCGGTGGGCCTGGGTATCGGTAGCCTGCGCACCCAGCTGGTCAACGAGCTCAAGCAGTACAAGCCCGCCATCGTGCGCGGCAACGCCTCCGAGATTATCGCGCTCGCCGGCCTGTGGGGTCTTGAGGGCGAGGCGGCCGATCTGAGCCGCGTGCGCGGTGTCGATACCACCGACACGGTCGACGCCGCCCGTGGTGCCGCCGTGGCGCTCGCTCGCCACACCGGTGGCGCCGTTGTGGTCTCGGGCGAAGTCGACCTGATCACCGACGGCACGACGGTGGCCAAGTCTCACGGCGGCAGCCCGCTCATGTCCAAGATCACCGGCTGCGGCTGCTCGCAGGGCGGCGTGCTGGCCGTGTACGCCTGCGCCGCCGACCCGTTTACGGCAGCCGTCTGCGGCACCGCCGTCTACAACGTGGCCGGCACGCGTGCCGCCGCTGTCGCCGACGCCCCGGCAAGCTTTAAGGTCGCCTTTATCGACGAGCTCTACCGCGCAACCGCCCAAGACATCGCCGATAACCGACTCGAGCTCGAGGAGGCATAGGCCATGTCCGAGCCCGCAACCAATGCCGGCATGAACACGCTCGTCGCCGTGGCCATCGCCCCGTGCGGCACCGGCGATGAGCTATCCGCCGAGGTCGCCGAGGTCGTGCGTGTCATTCGCGAGAGCGGCCTGCCCAACCGCACCACCTCCATGTTCACCGAGATCGAGGGCGACTGGGACGAGGTCATGCAGGTCGTGCGCGACGCAACCTTTGTGTTGGCGAGCAAGGGCATCCGCACCGAAGTCGTGCTCAAAGCCGATATTCGACCCGGATTTACCGACACCATGACCGGCAAGCTCGAACGCATGGAAGCGCAGATCAAAAAGCAGGAGGAAGCACGATGAGCATCCGCGACAACCTTGATATCTCGGCCTATCTGGTACTCGGCCCCGAAAACACGCTCGGGCGTCCCGTGGGCGATGTGGTGGCCCAGGCGCTCGACGCCGGCTTTACCTGCATCCAGGTGCGCTCCAAGGTGGCAAGCGCCCGCGAGATCATTGCGCTGACGGGCGACGCCGCGCAGGCAATCGCACAGGCCGGCAAAACCGGTCAGGTTGCCCTGCTGATCGACGACCGCCTGGACTGCGTACTCGCCGCGCGCGAGCAGGGTATTGCTGTCGACGGCGTGCACGTGGGCCAGAGCGATATTCCCGTCGAGGTCTGCCGCAAGCTTCTGGGCCCCGATGCCATCGTGGGCCTTTCGGCCCGCTGCGAGGAGATGCTCGAGTACGTCAAGACCGCCGACATGAGCCTAGTCGACTACCTGGGCATCGGCCCGCTCCACGAGACCGAAACCAAGCGCGACTGCGGACGCGCGGCCGACGGCTCTATCATCACCAAGAGCTTTGAGGACCTGGCCGCACTCCACGCGGCAAGCCCCGTGCCCATCGTGGTGGGCGGCGGCGTCAAGACGGCCGACCTGCCGCAGCTCAAGGCCACCGGCGTCGATGGCTTCTTTGTGGTGAGCGCTGTCTGCAGTGCCGACGACCCCTACGCCGCCGCCAAGGAGCTCGTCGACACCTGGCAGCAGGCATAAGTCTAGGCCGAGCAGCCGATCCGCGGCCTCATATCTTCAGCAATGGAAAGCGCATCCCAGTTTGGACCTCCATTCCGGGATGCGCTTTCCGCATGCGGCTCCGTTGGGAAACCCCATCCCATTCCAGGCGCAAATTCTGGGACGCCGTTTCCAAAACCCGCCGTCGGGGAAACTGCATCCCGTTTTGGATGCCGATTCCGGGGCGCGCTTTCCGCTACGGGCCTCTCGCGGAAACCTCATCCCATTTTTAGCGCCGATTCCGGGATGCGCTTTCCGCCGAGTCCACGGCAGTTTGCTCTACTCTGCCAGATACGCTTCCAGCGCCGGCAAGGTCGCCTCCGCATCGTGGCGGCCGACCTGGTAGATACGCTCGAGCTCATCCGGCTCGCGGCACAGCGACGGCACCTTCACCGATTCGCTCGGCCGCACCACAAAGACCTCGCCGGCAGCCTCACGACGCGCCAAGTCATCGAGCGTGGCATTGTAGACCTCATGCCGATGCTCAAGCGCTGCGACAAACTCCGGATAGTGACGAAACACGCGACGCAGCATGGGCATCACGCTGTTGGGCTGCTTCACAAAGCCCGCCGGCTGCGTGAGTACCACGATATTGCGGTCATACCCCTGCGCAAACAGCCATGCACTGGGAATAGAATCAGCCACGCCACCATCCAGATACTTATGCCCGTCAATAGCAACGGGACGCGTCGCCACAGGAATCGCAGACGATGCCCGGATCCACTCGATATCCCTCTCGTCGCCATAGGGCAGGTCGTGGTAGACGGCCTTGCCCGTCTCGATATCGGTACACACGCACGTAAATCGCATGGGGCAGGCGCGATACGCCTCCAAGTCGATGGGATCGCGCTCGATAGGCACCTCGTGATAGGCAAAATCGGCATTGAACATATCACCGGTTCGCAGCCAGCTGGTCACACCCGCATAGCGCTTATCGGCGCAATAGGCCTTGTTGTAGCGAATGGCACGGCCGATCTGCCGCGATTTAAAGTTGTAGCCAAACGCCGCGCCCGCCGAGACACCCACCATATGGTCGCAGGTCAAAGCGTGCTCCATCCAAACGTCGAGCACGCCCGCCGTATACATACCGCGGTAGCCGCCTCCCTCGAGCGCCAGCCCCACCGTGCGCGTCATATTTGACTGTGCCATGCGACCATCTCCGTTCCTGCGTTTTAAAACGGGACAAGTATACCCGTCAACATATATCGTCCCAGTCGCATTTTTATCGAGCATCGCATCGCCGCGCTACCGTTTGTCGAATAATAGCCGCCCACAGTATGCGCACCCATATCCCCGCACTCGAGGAAAGCGGCTTTATGGTGACGCTCGACAAGCACATTTGGCAGATTGCGCCCACCGACCGCGATCAAGGCCGCAGCACGCAAATCATTTCATCGATGCTCGAGATGGCGCAGTCGCTCCATCTGCCCGTCGCGGTCGAAGGCGTCGAGACAAACGAGCAGGCGAACATGCTACAACAAATGGGCGCCCGCTACGCTCAGGGCTTCCTCTACTACCGCCCCATGCCGGCGAAGGATTTTGAGGCATTGCTCGATGGTGGCAATAACAACTGATACGTTCGCACGCAAAACGCCACCGTCGAAGGGAACATTTGTCTCCATTAGCTAACTTATATCCCCAATTCAAACCAAATTGGGGATATGATACAAACCGTTGTTCCGCCCAAGGAGGTTATCCATCATGAACGAGTCGTACCGCATGGGCGAGCAATCGATTATTGCCTATCTTCAGCGACTTGCGAATGGCATCTCGACCGCCGAACTCGATGTTGCCGCGCTGCCTGCTGAGCTACGCGCCGTTGGTGAGCAACTGCAAAAGACGCATGCCATCCTGCAACAAGAGCGCCAGCTGCTTGAGCGCAACGCCTATATCGATCCGCTCACCAACTTGGGCAACCGCAACGGATTCGACCGTCACGTCGAGCAACTCTGGCGCAAAGGCGACCCCTTCACCTGCGCCTATATTGACATCGACCATCTCAAGCATTGCAATGATAGGTTTGGCCACGCCGAAGGCAATCGCTATATTCTGAGCATCTGCCGCACGCTCTCCGAAACCATGGAACACGATGAGATGCTGTTCCGTATCGGTGGAGACGAGTTTGTGCTCATCTCGCTCTCCGCAAACGAGACTGAACTCGAGCAGCGCTTGGAGCAGGTACGTACCGGGCTGATCGAGGCGAGCTCAGGCGGCAAGGCGCCCATGATCGGCAGCTTTAGCTTTGGCTGCTCGCGCGTCGATCCACTTGCTGGCGACACGCGTCGCCAGATGACGATGGATGCCGATCGCAAGATGTATCGCTATAAGCTTATGCATCGTGTGCAGCAACCGAAAGACGATGACGCGCCGCAACGCCCAATCGTCGATCAGCTTCCCTGCAACGACCGGGTGTTCCAAGCGATCTCCATGAGCTCCGAGACGCGCTATCCGTTCATCCTTAACCTCGATACTGGAGAATCGCAATGGTCGGTTAACGCCGTGCGCGATTTTGACCTGCCCTCCCAGCACCCTTTTAACTCACTCGACATGTGGCTCGCCCGCGTCCACCCCGAGGACCGCGACAACGTACGCGCCGAGCTCGATATGGTGATAAACAGCACGTGGCACTTCCACTACATGCAGTATCGCGTAATGGACGCCACCGGAGCGTACGCGCTTTGCGACTGCACGGGCTACCGCTTGGACGGCACCGATACCGAGCCCAACATGTACGTGGGCATTATCATCAACCGAAGCCTAGCGGATACGACCGACTCAGTAACGGGCCTGGGCGATGTCCACGCACTGGTCAACGCTATTGGAGAGATGCGCCACGTGCCGCACGAGGCAGGTTTTATTGCCATTAAGGTCGACGATATCGCCGAGGTCAATGCCCGCTTTGGATTCGATGCAGGCGACCGCGTGCTCGCCGAAAGCGCCGCCTGCCTCATGGATTGTTCGCGCGGCAAGGGCCGCCTGTTCCGCTCAACGGGGCCGATGTTCGTGGCACTCTTCGATGAGCTCGGCCCCGAGGCAATCGACGAGATCGCAAGCGACATCGAACGGTTCCTGGGTACTCCCGTGCTCATCGGCTCGCTTGAATATCAGCCGCCCATTCGCGTGGCCACGCTCCATCTGGACGGCGTCGACCGTCAGCCCGTTTCCATTTTGAACGAGCTCAAAGCGTTGCTCGGGAAAGCCGTGCAGGTGCCAGGTACCAAACTGGATTAGCGCCGCGCCCGCGCCGCCTCCCCCATCGTGCGATAATCCTCTGCAGAAGTCACCAAAAGCAGAGGGAGTTTGTGATGAAGGTTCTTTTGGTCAATGGCAGCCCCAAGGCAAACGGCAACACCGCCCGCGCACTCGCCGAAGTCGCCGAGCAGCTCATTGCCGAAGGCATTGATACCGAGGCGTTTCAGCTGGGCGCCAAGCCCATTCGCGATTGCATCGGTTGCGGCCAGTGTGGCAAACTTGGCGGTCGCTGCACCTTTGACGACGACGTGGTGAACGAGCTCATCGCTGCCGCCGAGCAGGCAGATGGCTTTGTCTTTGGCTCACCTGTCTACTATGCGCATCCCAGCGGACGCATCCTCTCGGCCCTCGATCGCGTATTCTATGCCGGAGGCAAAGCCTTTGCACACAAGCCGGGCGCTGCCGTCGCCGTCGCCCGTCGCGGCGGTACGTCGACGACCTTCGACGTGCTCAACAAGTACTTCACCATCAACCAAATGCCCGTGGTTGCTTCCACCTACTGGAACAACGTGTTTGGCCGCGTGCCCGGCGACGCCGATGGGGATGCCGAGGGCCTTGCCACCATGCGAAACATCGGCAAAAACATGGCTTGGCTCCTGCGCTGCATCGAGGCGGGACAAGCCGCCGGTATCAACGCGCCCGAGGCAGATCGCGCAACGACCAACTTCATTCGATAGAGCGGCGGGGCCATGAATATTCAAATCTTCGGGACTAAGAAGTCGTTCGATACCAAGAAGGCCCAGCGCTATTTTAAGGAGCGCCGCATTAAGGTGCAGTTTATCGACCTTAAGGAAAAGGAGATGAGCAAGGGCGAGCTCACGAGCGTGATGCAGGCGGTCGGCGGCATCGACAAGCTGCTCAACCCCAAGGCCAAGGACGAGGAGATGCTCGCGCTCATCCAGCACCTCACCCCTAGCCAGCGCTTCGACAAGCTGCTCGAGAACCAGCAGGTTCTAGCCGAGCCCATCGTGCGCAACGGCAAAAAGGCCACCGTCGGTTATTGCCCCGATGTATGGGGAGCCTGGGAGTAGCCTGTGTTATTTGCCAGCGCGTGGGTATAAGAGCAGGCGTTTGGCATATGATTCAACTGTAAGCCATGTCTAACAAAGGAGGGCACATGCCCAACAAACCCGTGAAGATCATCATGCTTACCGGATACCTCGGTGCCGGCAAGACCACGCTGCTCAACCACATCCTCGCTAACGACGGCGGCATCCGCGCCGCCGTGATCGTCAACGATATCGGCGAGATCAACGTCGATGCCAGCCTCATCGCCGACGGCGGCCTTTCCGAGACCGACGACCTCATCCCGCTCACCAACGGCTGCATCTGCTGCACGCTTTCGGATGACCTGGCCAACCAGCTGCAGGGCATCGCCGATTCGGGCAACTTCGACTACATCATCATCGAGGCATCGGGCATTTGCGAGCCCATCCCCATCGCCTACACCATCTCGAGCTTCTGCGATGAGGCTAAGGTGGGCGGCGAGCCCAAGCTCGCGCTCGACAACATCGTGGCTGTGGTCGACTGCGCCCGCATGTACGACGAGTTCAACGGCGGTCGCGACCTGCTGGCCGAGGATATCGACGAGGACGACATCGAGAGCCTGCTCATCCAGCAGATCGAGTTCTGCTCCACGCTGATCCTCAACAAGACCGACACCGTGACGCCTGAGCAGATTGCCGAGCTCAAGGCCATCGTGCGCAGCCTGCAGAAAGACGCCGTAATTGTCGAGGCCCAAAACGGCGAGGTCCCCATGGAGGAGCTGCTCGATACCGACCGCTTCGACTTTATGCGCGCCTACAACTCCGCCGCCTGGATCGAGGCCATGGAGCATCCCGAGGAGCACGACGACCCCGAGGTGCTCGAGTACGACATCGAGACCTTTGTGTACTCGCGCCGCAAGCCGTTTGACCTGCAGAAGTTCACCGATTTTGTTGAGCAGGAGTGGCCCGACGAGGTCATCCGCGTCAAGGGTCCGCTGTGGCAGACCGGCGATCCGGACATGTGCTACATGTTTGAGCAGGCCGGCCACCAGATGCGCCTGATGGAGAACGGCCTGTTTGTCGATTCGGCGCCCGAGGGCGAGAAGCAGAAGATCATCGACGAGAACCCCGAGATCATGCAGATTTGGGACGACGAGACGGGCGACCGCATGACGAGCCTGTGCATCATTGGCCGTCACATGGACAAGGATGCGCTCATCGCCTCCCTCGATGCCTGCCTGACCGACTGGCACCGCGCCTAGGTTTATCCAAGCGGGCATTTTTCCGCCCACGTAACCGCCTAACCACCACGAAGGTACCCTTCGTGGTGGTTTTTCGTTCTGAGCCAAGGAGATTCATGTTCAATATCGTGCTGTATGCACCCGAGATTCCGGCCAATACGGGCAATATCGGCCGTACCTGCGTGGTCACCGGCGCCCATCTGCATCTGGTGGAGCCACTGGGCTTTTCGCTCGATGACAAGACGGTACGTCGCGCCGGTCTGGGCTACTGGCAAAACTTGGACGTGACGACCTATGCCGGCTGGGAGGATTTCCTTGCGCGCAACGGCCTCTCCCCCGCCGACGAGCGCCTGCATCTGCTGACCAAAAAGGCGCGCCGAACCTATGCGCAGAGTACCTACCGCGATGGCGACTACCTGGTCTTTGGCAGCGAGAGCTCGGGCATTCCCGAGCCACTGCTTGCCGCGGCGCCCGAGCGCTGCGAGCGCATCCCGATGCTGCGCGATTGTGACTCACTCGATAACGCCGAGGCATGGGAAGCCCACGAGGAATCACTCGGGCATACCGAGGACAGCCACGAGGCCATCCTTCAACAGGACATCTGCGGCAACTTCGTCAACCCGGACGACTACCGCATCAGTGCACTCAACCTCTCCAACAGCGCCGCCATCGTCCTCTACGAGGCCCTGCGCCAAACAGGCTTTCCGGGAATGTAACAAAGGGACAGTCCCTTTATCACATTCGGTTATAGGTAGCGACCGGTAATGCTCTTGGAGCAAGCGACGATATCCGCCGGCGTGCCGGCGCAGACGATTTGCCCGCCGGCGTCGCCACCGCCCGGGCCCATGTCGATCACATAATCGGCGTTACGGATAAGGTCGAGATCGTGTTCGATCACGATAACCGTGGCGCCCTTGGCAACAAGGCCGTCGAACACACTCAGCAGCACCTGAACATCGAGCGGATGTAGGCCGATCGTAGGCTCGTCGAACACGAATACGGCATCGTCCTGCACGCGTCCCATCTCGCTCGCAAGCTTAAGACGCTGCGCCTCGCCGCCCGAGAGCGCCGGCGTGGGCTCACCGAGCGTGAGATAACCCAAGCCCAGGTCGTGCAAGGTCTGCAAGCGCGCCTGGACTTTCTTGAGTCCCAGTGTGGCGTCGATGGCCTCGTCCACACTCATGTCCATGAGCTGCGGCAACGTAAGCAGGCTCCCGTCCTTGCCCTCGCGATGGATATGCGAAGCCGTGTCTGCATAACGCGAACCGCGACACGCTGGGCAGACGATCTCGACGTCGGGCAGAAACTGCACGTCGAGCGATATCGAGCCCGTGCCATCGCACGTAGGGCAGCGCAGAGTGCCAGTGTTGTAGCTAAAGGCACCTGCCTTGTAGCCGGCTGCCTTGGCTTCGGGCGTACGGGCGAAGGCGCGGCGCAGCTCATCATGGATGTCGGCATAGGTCGCTACCGTCGAGCGCACGTTGGCACCGATGGGCGTGGCGTCAATCAGGTTGGCACGGGCAATGCCCTCGGCATCGACCCAACGCACGTGCCCCGGCAAGCGTTCGCCGGCTGCCTGCGCCTTGAGCGCCGGGATGAGCGTCTCGAGCACCAACGTCGTCTTGCCCGAACCCGAAACGCCCGTCACCGCGACAAGGCGGCCGCGCGGGATATCGACTTCGAGCGGTTTGACGGTATGGATGGCCTCGGTTGCCATGCGGATATGGCCCTGGTCGAACATTTCCTCATCAGTCACCTGCGGACGCAAGCGCTTGGACTCTGAGCGCAAAAACGGCGCGATGCGACTGCCCTGCGATTGCTCGACCTCGTCTACCGTACCAGCGGCGATCACATTGCCGCCGCCTGCTCCGGCAACGGGACCCATCTCGACCAGATAGTCGGCATCCGCCAGTACGCGCGTATCGTGGTCGACAACAACCACGGTGTTACCGTCATCCACCAGATCTCGCATCACGCCTACCAGGCCGTCGACATTGGCAGGATGCAAGCCAATCGAGGGCTCGTCCAGCACATAGAGCACGCCCGTCGATCGGTTGCGCACCACGCGGGCGAGTTGCACGCGCTGGCGCTCACCCGTGGAAAGCGTGGCACCGGCGCGATCGAGCGAAAGATAATCGAGGCCCAAATCGACCAGGCGACGGGCCGCACCCAAAAACGAATCGCAGATATCCGTCGCCATGGGCTGCATCTCGGTCGGCAAGGATGCGGGCACCTCGCGCACCCACTCAACCGCATCACCAAGCGTCATGGCCGCGGCCTGTGCCAGATTGATACCGCGCACCTGGGGCTGGCGTGCGGCCTCAGAGAGACGCGTGCCGCCGCAGTCACGGCATGGCCCCTCGCGCAAAAAGCGCGCAACGCGTTTTAAGCCCTTATCGTCCTTGACCTTGGCGAGCGCATTCTCGACGGTATAGACGGCGTTGTAATAGGTAAAGTCGAGTGGCGTAGCGCCCTCGCCGTTTTTGGGCACGTAGAGGATGTGCTTCTTAACCGCCGGACCATGAAACACGATGTCGCGCTCTTGAGGCGTGAGCTGGTTAAACGGCACGTCGGTGCGCACGCCCATCTCGCCGGCCACCTGCTTCATCAGATCCCACATGAGCGTACCCCAGGGAAGCACCGCGCCTTCGTTGATGGTCTTTGACTCGTCGGGCACCAGGCTCGCCTCGTCCACCTCGCGCATGACACCAGTGCCGCCGCAGGTAGAGCACGCGCCGCCGCTGTTAAAGGCAAGGTCCTCGGCACCCGGCGCGTAGAACTCGCGGCCGCATGCGGGGCACGTGAGCGACAGGCCCGCAGCCACATTAAGGCTCGGCTCCACACGCGCCCCGCAATGCGGGCACACGTGATGGGCACAGCGGCTAAAGAGCAGACGCAGGCTGTTGTTGAGCTCGGTCATGGTGCCAAAGGTGGAACGCACGCCCGGCACGCTGGGGCGCTGATGCAATGCGAGCGCCGCCGGCACGTGCAGTACCTCGTCCACCTGGGCGTGTTCGGCCTGCGTCAGGCGACGTCGAGTATAGGTGCTGAGTGCTTCCAAGTAGCGACGCGAGCCCTCAGCATAAAGAACCCCCAGCGCCAGCGAACTCTTGCCCGAGCCCGACACGCCGGCAATACCCACGAGCTTTCCCAGCGGAATATCGATATCGATGTCCTTGAGGTTGTGTACACGTGCGCCACGCACTTCGATAGCCTGCGGGCTCATCTTCTGTTCCGTCACCTTTATCACCCTACTCATGCCATAAAACTCGATCGCGAATGTACGCGCCCAGCATGGGCACGGTAAACCGGACGAGGCCGTATCCGGCAGCTTCGATGACGCGCTCGCGAATCAGGCTTGCTCGATATTTACTCGCCCAGCTCTGGGTACGCTCGCAGCGCTCAATGATATCCGCCATGCGCGTCGGTTTGTCCTCGTCAACCGCCATGGCCTCGATAAAGAGGCGCTGTGGACTGCGCAGCCCGTAATACAGGGGCGCGTCAACCGCTTCGTAGAACTCGGAGACGGCATCCGCATGGCCATCCTCGACATCGCGCCTTTCGATGACCTGCGAGCCACGCCGGACAGCAGACCGCCACATGTAATATCCCACCAGCTGAACCATATAGGGATGCCCCATGCTCTTGCGTGCCGCAAGGTCCGCCGTCTCCGCGTCAACGTAAAGACCAGCGTCTTTGACCGTCTGGATATATGAATCGCGCACCTTGGGCAAAGATATCGCCCCCAGCGTACGCTGCTGGGCGCGGCGCAAAAACGTCACGCTCGGCTCTTCGAGCAGATCGTCAACCATACTGGGCAAGCCGGCAAAAACCAGCGCAAGACCGCGCTGGTCGCTATCGGGTAATCCCGTGGCATCCTGGTCTCCGAGCACCTGCTGATAGAGAACGGCAAGAGCCGCCAGTTCCTCGATAGACGCCGATTGCGCCTCGTCAATCGCAAACAGTATGCCCTTGCCTGGACCGAGCTTCTTAAGGCGCTCGTTGACCAGCCCTCGCAACGTCTCGCCCTTTGCTCGCGCCGCCTCGACCGACATCCGGCCAAACGAAGGACCGAACTCCATTGACGTCACAACGGGTTTATTCGAGCGAAGCGCGTCGGCCAAGCGGTCGCATAAGCCAAGCGAAGCGGAATCGGAGACAACCGCCCATCCGCGCTCGCTGGCCAGACGTTGCAGCTCCCGCAGGAGAACTGTCTTGCCGCAGCCGCGGTTTCCCGTAATGAGCATGAGCCTGCCCGGCGCTCCGGCGCCGTTATCGAGCCCTTCCTCGAAATCTTCGATGACCGACTCGCGACCAATGAGCATCGGAGGCCGCTTGCCTGCCGTTGGCTTAAAGGGATTTGGATTCATGTCGGCCTCCTCGGATTGGCAAACCCTGGTAATAGTTATACCAACTTATACCGAGTTATACCAACTGAATCTGCCAAAGGGGCTGCCCCTCTGTCACATGTGGCCGAAAAACTCGGCGTCTGCTGCTCGCCAGGGGCGGAAGGTGGAGGGATCGACCTTTACGTGGGCTGCCTCGGGGACGTCGTACCATTTGACCGTGTAACCGGCGCCGTGGGAGCAAAAGATCGAATCGGGCGTGTTGGGCAGATCGGCCTCGGGCTCATAGGCGGCCGTCTCGATGACGCGCTCGGCATCATGGCAAGCCGCATAGCCGGCGAACTCTAGGTACAGATGCCCACGACCACTCGTATAGGCGGCCACCTCCAGCGCGTAATCCTGCACCTCAGATGCCGGCACGCGACCCACAAGCTTCGCCCGGTCTCCCGCCATCGTCGGCGGCTCGTACTCGGCACCCATGCGCGTGGCATCCGAGAGTGCCCGGCCCACGCACTCCCCCGGCACCTCGAGCTCAAAGCGATACCACGGCTCCAACAGCACCGCCGCGCCAGCCTCACGCGCCTGCATGAGCCCCTGGCGAATCGCGCGGTACGTGGCCTGGCGAAAATCGCCGCCCTCGGTGTGTTTGGCATGCGCACGGCCGCCCGTGAGCGTAATGCACACATCGGTGATGGGCGAGCCGGTCAGCGCGCCCAGGTGATCGCGCTCCATGGCGTTGGTGAGTGCCAAACGCTGCCAGTTAAGATCGAGTTCGTCGGTCGAGGTCACGGTGCCAAACTGCACGCCCGAACCCGCTGGCAACGGCTCCAGGCGCAGATGTACCTCGGCATAGTGGCGCAGCGGCTCAAAATGGCCCACGCCCTCGACCGGCTGCGAAATAGTCTCCTTATAGAGAATGCCGCCAGACTCAAACGCAACCGAAAGGCCAAAGCGATCGGCCAACACCCGCTGCACGACCTCGAGTTGCACGGCGCCCATCAGCTGTAAATGAATCTGCTCAAGATGAGTGTTCCAGCTTACGCCGAGCATGGGATCTTCGTCCGCCAACTCTGTCAGTGCTTTGAACACCGCGTGGACATCGTGTTCGCCCGGAAGCACCGTATAGGTGAGGACCGGAGCGATGACAGGCGCATCGCCCACGGGCTCCGCCCCCAAGGCATCCCCTGGGCGAACGTGCGCAAGGCCCGTCACGGCACAAATACCGCCAGCAGCAACTTCTTGGGCAAGCTCATACTTCTCGCCGTTATAGATGCGCACCTGGTCGATCTTTTGCTCCCAAGTGGAGGCGCCAGAGCATCCCTCGACAACTTGCTTTGCACGCAGTACACCGCCCGTCACCTTGACCCAGGCAAGACGCTCGCCACGGTCTCCACGACTCACGCGGTAGACTCGCGCGGCGAACTCCTGGGGCCATGTTCGCTCGCGCATCAAAGCGCATATGCCGTCGAGTAGCTCTGCCACACCCTGGTCCTTGAGCGCCGAGCCCGCAAAGCAGGGAAACAACTTTCGCTCTGCGACCAGCCGCGAAAGCGTGGCAGTCGAAAGCTCCCCTGCGTCGAGAAACTCCTCGAGCGCCGCCTCGTCCAACGCAGCAGCGTCCTCCTGAACGGCACCACCCACCAACAGTTCGCTGGCATCCAGGCAGCCCTCGGAAAGACGTTGCCCAAGCTGTGCCAGCAAAACATCGCGGCCGGGATTCTCCAAATCGATTTTGTTGATAAAGATGAACGTCGGAATGTCATAGCGCGCAAGCAGGCGCCACAGGGTTTCGGTGTGCCCCTGCACGCCGTCGTTGGCACCCACAACCAAAATCGCATAGTCGAGCGCGCGCAGCGTGCGCTCCGCCTCGGCCGAAAAATCGACGTGGCCGGGCGCATCCACAAGCATGACGTGGGTATCGCCGTGGTCGAGCACGGCCTGCGACGAGAAGATCGTAATGCCGCGCTCGCGCTCGATCGCGTTAGTGTCCAGATGCGAATCGCCATCGTCCACGCGGCCGCGCTTGCGAATGCGACCCACGTTGAACAACATGGCCTCGGCCAACGTGGTCTTGCCGGCATCGACATGCGCCAAGATTCCAACGACTGCCTGCTTCGACATGGCTCTCCTCTTATTACAAGCTACAAGCCCATCGCACGCGGCAACGGGCGTCCTCGTTCCACACTGGATGATACAATTTACGAGCCGGCGGGCGAAGCGGGCCCTATCCCCCGACCAAGCTCATCGCCCTGCGTTGCCGCGCGGCGATTTTCGTAGGTTCGCGCCTTGCGAAAGCCGGCTTGCAAATCAGCGCAGCGAACGAAAATGGCCCCACCCGGGACCATTTTCGTTCGTGCGAATTGTTGACACGTGCCCCTACTCTTACGCCTCACGCAGCCAGTCGAACGCAACACGCGGCGTGCCGTCCGACACATACACGACGCCGGCACGCTCGAACCCCGCCTTAATACTCGCGCCCTGCATGGGCAGGTTGTCCTGATGCGTGTCGATGCGCAGGTGATCGGCACGCTCCTTGGCAAAGGCAAACATCGCAGCCGCGATACCGTGCACGGTGCCATCGGACGCCACACGGTGCAGCACGGCGTACGGAGTGTCGCTGCGCCATTGACCATCCTCAATTACGTCATAGCACTCGTCCGGGCCCGGCAAAAAGGCAAACGTCGCCACCACGCGGCCATCGACTTCGCACACATAGCTGCCACCGGCGGCGATATCGGCAGCCAGTTGCTCGGCAGAAGGCGTGCCCTCGGGCCACTGTGTGGCGTTGCCATGCGCGCGCATAAAGGCGCGGGCCGCGTCATAGATAGCCATGACAGCGGGAATGTCGGTATCGAGGGTTTTTCTGATCATCACGCGGCGACCTCACGTTTATTGGTATCACTTTGATTGAGCAATGATACCAACGTTTGGAGAGGGGCGCGATGCAGATGGGGAGCAAAAAGCGAGCCGCCTGGTCAAAAGCAAAAAGCGAGTTTTTGAGCACTGCCACCGGCGGCGATATGAGCGACCTGTTTGCACGCGAGGACGAGCGCCGCGACGCCCTGGACGCCGAGCGCGATGAGGCCTGGCGCTACAAGTCGTGCGAGCGCAAAAACCGTTACGACACGCGCGCCGAGGCCGAGGCCGTTATGGCCGACTGCGAAAACCGCGGGCGGCGCGGTTTGGCCTGCTACAAATGCGAATACTGCGGTGGATGGCACCTGACGTCGCACCCTTGGAAATAGGCGCCGCATCGGCACGGCATTGACGGAGCGCCAGCCATCGCACGCAAGCTACGGGCGCGGCGGCACCAAAACATCGTAACGAACGGCCTTGCCCGCAAGTTGATAGCTCGGCTTAACGCCGGCAAGCAGTGGCCCCTTCACCGGTCGCTTGATAACGACCTTGCGCGGGTGCACCGCAAGCGCAGCTTCGACCAACGTCTCCTCATCGGCGCACGGCTGTTCCAGATGATGCAAGAGTTGGAACTTCTTTTTAACCGCCGCGCTCTTGGTGCGTCCGGGAAACATGGGGTCCAGATACACCACGTCAGGAGCGGTGAGCTCGCCCTGCCCGATCAGCTCAGCTGTATGGCGAAGGCCGGCAATGCTATCCTCGCCCGCATGTAAGCGCATGCGCGACACGGCAGCCACAAGCGCCGGATCATCTGCCGCGCGATCCAGGGCATCCTTGAGGAGCGCCGCGATCACGCAATCCTGCTCATACAGATCGACGGTAAAGCCCGCGGCCGCCAGCAGCAGCGAATCCTCGCCAAAGCCTGCCGTGGCGTCAATCGCCCATGGGCTCTCGATGCCTTTTGCGCGCGCAGCCTTCACCAACAGCTCTTGCTGCAGACGGCCCTGCTTGAGCCGTGGAAGCATGCGGCCAAAATCGGCACGCAGCTCCATCGTGCCGTCGGTGAGCGTGAGGCCCTCGGGCTTCCCGGTCAGCTCAAGCCCCGCGGCCCGAGCAACAGAAAAGGGATCGACGACGCCCATGGGTACTCCTTAACAAGCAAAACGAATACGTGAGCGCCGTTTATGCCGGCACCCAACCGTCCGCTATTGTCCCACATGCGACATGGCCCACAGCATCCCAATGCAAAGCACCGCCATCAATCCCGTGCACACGGCAGCGATCACAGAATCACTCATGCGCCTTCCCAACGATCGCGGCTCACGCACTTGCCCTGCTCCGTACATCATGGCTCCTCCTTGAGACCAACTCCTTGTTACGGCCTCATCATCTCAGCGCCGCACATGAGCTGCCATCGATTTGGCTTACGTCCAGCTTTCCTTTTTGAAAGGTTGGACCGTACGGGCAAGAAACGCTTTCAAACGCATGCATCGCCCCGTTGAACTACAATGTGCTTCACGATATGTGCCGCAACCTGGGTGCGACAGATTCTCCGCGCCCGCATCGAAAGGACCAGCTATGAGCGCCGCTCGCAAGACACTCAAAATCCTTGCCCTGATTTATTTTGTTCTGGGCATCGCCAGTCTCGTCATTGGAATCGCCGGCATCGCGACTGGCAACCTCGATTCCACGTACGGGTCGAACGCCATGCTCGCCGCGGTCGTGCTGGTCGCCAAGGGCCTTGTCGACCTTGCCGCAGGTGTTGCGGGTATCAAGGGCGCCAACAAGCCTTCGCAGGTGGATGGCGCGTTTAAGCTCGGCATCGTCGCCGCGGCAGCCACGCTCCTCCAGGCCGCGCTCACGCTTCCCGCGCTCGGCGGCAGCTCCGTCAATATCGTCGCCTTTGTCATCGTGGTGTACGACCTGTTCTTTGTTCAGCAGGCGCACGCCGTTAAGGCCGAGAACAAGGACCGCCTGTAAGCGCTCGCTTCTCATAAGCTCTGCAGCCAAGCAACTAAAAAGGGCCGATCGCGCATCTCCGCGGTCGGCCCTTTACGTTTGCCCAGATAAAACCTGCCAAAATAAACCTGTCCCTTTTTGGCAGGTTGTTAGCTGTGACGGTACTCGGCGATGATGAAGTCGATGTCGGTCTGAAGGGTATCGAGGTTTGCCAGTCGCTCTTTGTCGGCAGGGCGCGTGCGGTAGTAGTACGGCGTCATCTGGAACACCGCCTCAATGTCGGCCTGCGTCTGGAGCGTAATGTTCGCAGACACCCGCTGCGTTCCGACTAACTCGAGCTCGGTGGTCTTCGGCAGCTTCTCATCGTTAAGGTACGGCGTGTCGTAGAGTACCTCCTTGAGACCAAAGAGATGACGGGCGCCCGGCACCACGGTGTAAAGCGAGCCCTCGGGCGCCAGCACGCGGGCAAACTCGCGCTCGTTAAAGGGAGCAAAGAGCTCGGTCACCATATCGAAGGCGCCATCGGCCACGGGGATGTCCTTCATGTTGGCCACGAAGTAGGTCGCATCGCCGCGCTTGGCAGCCAGGCGTACCATCTCCTTGCCCAGGTCGAAACCGTAGGCATCCACGCCCGGCACCGCGCCCATGGCACTCGTGTAATAGCCCTCGCCGCAGCAAATGTCGAGCAGCGTCATGGGGCCATTCGTAGACGTGGCACGCCCAGACACCTGCTTGCGCACCAACTCGACCATCGCATCGCGCAACGGCGCATAGTATCCGCGGTTCAGAAAGTCACGACGACTGCGCGCCTGTGACTTGGGATCGCCCATGGAGTCGCCGCTCTTGGACGAGCGCAGCAGATATAGATAGCCCTCGCGAGCACGGTCAAACCGGTGTCCGCCCGCGCACGCAGCACCGCGCTCATCGTCCACCAACGGCTCATGGCAAACGGGACACAACAACATGGCAACTCCTTAGCGCGAACAACACAACGCTCACCATTGTCGCACGCCTTCCCCACCTAGTCATTGGGGACGTTCTTGAATGACTAGTCGATTAGGAGTATCATCATCTGCGCAAATAAGCACGAAAGAGCATGTTAGAGATTGAGAGCGTATGGCTGATACCGCATCTAAGCACATTGACATGACCACCGGCTCGCTGTGGCGCAATATTCCCCTATTCGCCTTCCCCGTGGCCGCCACGAGCATCTTGGAGCAGCTGTCGAACCTCATCGCCACGGTCATCATCGGTAACTTCTCGGGCGACCAGGGAACCCTCGCCATGGCGGCGGTCGGCTCCAATGTTCCGCTTACCAGTCTTATGCTCAACCTGTTTATTGGCATGTCGCTTGGCTCCAACGTGGTCATCGCCAACGCTATCGGCCGCAACGATCAGAACATGGTCAAACGCGCCGTCCATACCTCAATTTTAATGGCGCTCGTGGGCTTTGTCGTCATCGCGCTGGGCGAGATCTTTGCCGAGCCCATGCTCGCCGCGCTCAATGTTCCCGCCGAAACCATGCCGCTCGCTTCGCTCTACCTGCGCATCTTTTTGCTCAGCCTGCCCTCGATCTTGCTCTACAACTTTGAGGCCGCGATTTTCCGCTCCGTCGGCATCGCCCGCATGCCGCTGCAGGCGCTTGCTGTGTCCACCGTCCTCAACATTGGCCTGGACCTCATCTTTGTCCCCATACTCCACTGGGGCGTCGCTGGCGTCGCCATCGCCACCGCCATCGCCTACACCGTCAGCGCCGCTACACTCTTTATCCGCCTGCTCAAGACCGACTCCGTCGTCCGCGTCACCCCACGCGACCTGGCTATCGACCCCGTCGCCCTCAAGCGCATCGTCAAGATCGGCCTGCCCGCCGGCATCCAAAGCGCCGTCTTTGCCGTCGCCAACATCATCATCCAGTCCGCCATCAACAGCCTGGGCACAGAGGTCATGGCGGCATCGAGCGCCGCCATGAGCCTAGAGTACGTGTGCTACAACCTGCTCAACAGCTTTAGCCAGGCCTGCACCACCTTTGTGGGACAAAACCACGGTGCTCGCCAGATCGACCGCTGCACCAAAACGCTTAAGGTCTGCCTGGTCGAAGGCGGTATCGTTGCCCTCACCACGATTATCGTTATTGTCGGCCTGGGACGCGAGATCTTGTCGCTGTTCAACAGCGATCCCAACATCGTCTCGATCGGCTATATCCGCGTGTGCTCGATTTTCCCGGCGTACGCCTTTAGCATGTTCTACGAAAACATGTCCGGCTACCTGCGCGGCTTTGGTATCTCGCTCATGCCCGCCCTCATCACCATGATCTGTGTCTGCGGCATCCGCTTCTATTGGGTGTTCTGCGTGTTCCCGCACTTCCGCACCTTTGCGAACATCATGATGGTCTACCCCATCAGCCTGGGCACCACGGCGTTCTTTATGGTCGTGGCGGTATTACTCTGCCACCCGGCACGCACCTATCGCGCCGCCCAAGCCAAAGCGACAGCCCGCTAAACACCGCACTCAACGCCACGCCAGTCATTAATTGACAATATGCGAGCTCATATAGTCGATAAAGCGCCTCGTGGCGATGGGCATGGTGTCCCAGCTGCGCCAGGCGGCCACCACGTCGCGCGAGGGGGCATGCACGATAGGCCGCACACGGATATCGGCTTGCACGCCCTCAACGGTACGGCGATAAAGCATACTCACGCCCAGGCCTTCCTCGACCATCGCCATGATTGTGTAGTCGTCGGTTACCTCACTCGTCACGTGTGGCGACAGCCCATGCGCCGCGAATGCATCGAGCACCAGGCTCTGTTCGCCCTCATCCAGCAGCACAAACGGCTCGGACGCCAGGTCGGCAAGTGTCACCTTTTCCTTTGCCGTCAGCGGATGCGCGGTCGGCAACAATGCCACCAACTCGTCGTGATAGACCACGCGCTTCTCGAGCCCAGCGGTAAACCCGCGCGCCGTAAAGCAAAAGTCAACCACGCCATCGTGCACCCATTGAGCGTTGCGCGTGTAATCGCCCTGCTTGAGGGTAAAGCGTACGCCCGGGTGCAGCGCACCAAAGTCGCGGATCACACGCGGCAGCACGGTACGACTCACGTTGGTAAACGTCGCGATACGAATATCAGTCGAGGAGAGTCCCAGCAACTCCTGACGTTTGCCCTCAAGCTCGGCCTCAGCAGTTACGATCTGTCGCAGATACGGCAGATACTGCTTGCCATCGCGCGTAAGCGACACACCCTGCTTACCGCGCTCGATAAGCGTGGTACCCAGCTCGCGCTCGAGCGCCTTGACGGCCTGGCTCACCGCACTTTGCGTATAGCCCAGCTCGTCCGCCGCACGTTTCAGACTGCCGCAATCGACCACCATACATACAATCTGATACCGCGATGCCATCGTGCCTCCCCATCGATGTTGCCGTAAAACGTTTTGCCAGGGCTTTTTCTGTCAACATTAGCATTTCTTAATCATACTGAAGATACATTCGCTTTACTACATCCACATCTGGGAGCAGAATCCTTTTTGCGAAACCGTTCTGTAACAAAAGGAGTCCCATGGATCGCAAAAAAGCAATCGCGCTCTCATTTTCCGTTCCCGTCGCATGGGGCTTTTCGTATCCCCTTATGAAGATCGGCATGGACAGCATGAACGCCACGAGCATCGTCGCGCTGCGCTGCATCATCGCCTTTGCGGCTTGCCTGCTGCTCTTCCACAAGCACGCGTTGCGCATCAACCGTAACCTTATGGTCCGCGCCGCCATCATCGGCGCCATTATGGCAACCGAGCTCACCTGCATGTGCCTGGGCTCCAGCCTCACCTCCGCCTCCACCGCCGGCTTTTTGCAGAGCCTGACGGTCGTGATCGTGCCGTTTGCCAACGCCGCCCTGCTGCGTCGCGCCCCCGAGCGCAAGGTGCTCATCGGCACGGCCATCGTCACCTGCGGCATGCTGCTGCTCTCGGGCGCCGACTTTACCAGCCTGAACCCGGGCGCGCTCATCATGCTGCTCTCCGCCTTTATCTACGCTGGACACATCATTGTCGCCAAGCGGTTTGTCGAAGAAGTCGATCCGCTTGCTCTGGGCGTTTGGCAGCTGGGCTTTGGCGGCTTGTTCTCGGGCATCGCCGCATTCACCTTTGGCGGCTTCACGCTTCCCAGTACGCCCAGCGAGATCGTGGTCGTCGTTGCCCTCGCACTCATCTGCTCTGCCTACGGCTTTATCACCCAGACGCTCGTGCAGCCCCACGTGCCCGCCGAGACTACCGGCTTCGCCTTCTCGCTCGAGCCGGTCTGCTCCGCCGTCTTCTCGTTCTTCCTGGTCGGCGAGGTCCTGAGTCCCATCGCCTTCTTTGGCGCCGCCCTCATCCTCACCGGCGTCATGGCGGCAACCGTCGAGCTTCCGCGCCTTCGTGCACATGGACAGGCCCGCATGGCAGGAGCGCCCGAGCACGTCTCGTAGACCCCACTCCTTATGCAGCCGCGGCATAAAGATCTCCAGACGCCTTTACAATAGATGTCAACAGAGCATCTGCCATAAAGGAGCCCCATGGACACCGCAACCCGCGACCGCAACATAGCAACTTGGTTGGGCGATGCGCCGCGGCCGGTACGTGAAACTACGAACCGGCTGCTCGAGCGCATCGCCCTTTTGCGTGCCAAGCAAACCATCTACCCGGCACAAGACGACATCCTCAATGCCCTCGCCTACACGCCGGCCGACCAGGTCAAAGTTGTCATCTTGGGTCAAGACCCTTATCACGGACCCAACCAGGCCATGGGGTTGTCGTTCTCGGTCCCCGCGACGCAAACCAAGTTGCCGCCGAGTCTGCGCAACATCTATAAGGAACTCAAAGCCGATCTGGGCTGCCCCATTCCCGCCACGGGAGACCTGACCCCCTGGGCACAACAGGGCGTCCTGCTCCTCAACACTACGCTCACCGTGCGCGAGCATGCCGCGAACTCGCACGCCAAACTGGGCTGGAGCACGCTCACCGACTACATTATCGAACGCTGCTGTCAGCTGCCCCAACCGGTCGTCTTTTTGGCATGGGGCCGCTTTGCCCAGCAGATGGTCGATGGTAAGCTCGCCGCGACCGGCGCGGGCAAGGCAACCGGCAAGTTCTGCCTGGCATCCACGCACCCCTCGCCGCTTTCGGCCAACCGTGCCACGGCAGAACTCCCCGCCTTTATGGGGTCGCGCCCCTTCTCTGCTGCCAATCGGCTACTCGAACAGCACGGCTCGACCCCCGTCGACTGGACTTGCCTCGGCTAAAAATCGATACATCAAAAACGCGCCCGACGGCTTTCCATCGGGCGCGTTTCCTATTCGGGCCAAATAAATTGTGTGCGGCCGGCCTCGCCGCCATCGATCAACAGACTCTGTCCGGTCATAAACCGGTTGGTCACGCCCACAAAGTAGATCCACTCGGCGATCTCTTGGGCGGTAGCCCAGCGTTTAAGCGGCGTGAGCTCCATAATCTGGTTCCACAGGTGTTCGTCTTCCATCACGCAACGGTTGAGCGGCGTGATAACGCCACCCGGGTCCACACTGTTGGCGATAGCCTGCGGCGCCAGACGGTTTGCAAGGTTCTTGGTGTAGGCGATAACGCCGCCCTTGCTGGCGGCATAGTCGGGAAACTCCGATCCCGTATGCCCGCTCGCCGACCCCACATTGACCACGGATTTGATAGCCGATGCCGGCTTGGCAGCAAGCCCCTCCCCCGCAAAGGCGTAGCGCTCGGTCACGTTGATGGTGCCATACAGGTTGGCGGCGATGTCGTCGGCCGAATCCTGCGTACCGGCAACGTTCACGATCACCTGGGGCTCAAGGTCGCTTGGAAACGAGTCCGGCTCGCGGACATCAACGATCAGATGGCGGTAGCGCTCGTGTTCGATCGCCGGCGACAGCAGATCAAAGCCCACGACCTCGTGGCCCTCATCCAAAAAGCGCTGCACGCACGCGGCTCCGATACCGCCCGAAGCGCCCGTGATCAAAACCCGCATACTTGCTCCTTAGGCGGTTGCGTGACGCTCGAGGTACTCGGAGCCCACATTCTCGCGCTCCCAGCCGCGCACGACCTTGTAGCCCACGGGGCTCAAGAAGACCTCGCACAGCAGCTCGGCAACAGCACCGGTCAGCGAGCACATAAGGACCTGCACCCAGGTCCAACCAAAGAACGTGTGGCTCACCACAATGGCAAAGACCAAGTTGTCGATAAACTGGCCAATGCCCGTGGACACATAGGAGCGAAAGGCAAAGCTCGCAAAATTATTCTTTTTGAGCATGCGGCCGAGCGACTGGTTGAGCGTGGAGTTAACCACGGCAGAAACGAGCATTGCCAGCGAAGAGCCCAGCACCACGTACCAAGTGCCGCCGATGGTGGCGTTAAGGGCAGTGTTGACCTCGATCATGCCCGTGTCGTAGTAGGCGCCCCACATGCCGGGCGTGAGCGAGCATGCCCAAAAGCACAGACTCACGGCCAGGTTGACCAGCAGCGCGAGGATAGAGATTTTGATGGATGCCTTGGCGCCAAAGCGCTTGCAGATCATGTCCTGGCACAAAAACGAAACCCAGCTCACCACAAAGCCACAGTCGAGCGCCAGATACGGCAGGCTGATGAGCTCTTTGTTGGCCAGCAGGTTCATCATGATGACGCTCACGAAAAACAGCGAAACCGTTGCCGCGGGAATGCTCCGCAACAGGACCTTGTAGTCCTCCATGACCTTCTTGATCATTATGTACTCCTTTGGTTTTAGGTTTAACGAGCAGGATATCGGACCCGAACTGCTCGGACGCCCCGGTCTTGAGACGACGGTGAGTATAATAGCCGCTCACACGGCATAAGGCAAGCAAACGGCGCGGCAGCCCCGCAGGGCCACCGCACCGATGCGTTAAAAGGCCACGTTGCCAAACTCCGACAGGATAAGGTCGGGGTTGTGGTCAGTTGCCCAATCCACGTTCCACGGGCTCGTGAACAGCAGCAGCTTACCGCCGCGCATGTCCTCGACGCGCAGCGTGTCGCGCGTGAGCGAAAGAGCCGGGATATCGATGGTATCGGGGTCATTCTGGATCCAACGAATGTCCGTATAGGGCAGCGGCTGGCGACGAACCTCAACACGGTACTCGGCCTTGAGGCGGCGCTCGAGCACCTCAAACTGCAGCACGCCGACCACGCCCACAATGACGCTCTCCATGCCGGCACCCAGCTCGCGGAAGATCTGGATGGCGCCCTCCTGGGCAAGCTCCTCCATGCCCTTGACGAACTGCTTGCGCTTGAGCGTGTCAACCTGCGTAATGCGAGCGAACATCTCGGGGGCAAACGTCGGAATCTGCGGATACTGCACGTGGCGCTTGCCAGAGCACACGGTGTCACCGATGCTAAAGATACCCGGGTCGAACAGGCCCACGATATCGCCCGCGTACGCCTCGTCAACAATCGCGCGGTCATCGGCCATCATCGACGTGCCCGTGGCAAGCTTGAGTTTGCGGTTGCCCTGCACGTGGAAGGCATCCATGCCGCGCTCGAACTTGCCCGAGCAAATGCGCACAAAGGCGATGCGGTCACGGTGGTTCTTGTCCATATTGGCCTGGATCTTAAACACAAAGCCGCTAAAGTCGTCGCGGCAGGGATCGACCGGCTCGCTGGTGAGCGTATCGGTATAGGCACGCGGCGTCGGGGCCAGACGCAGGAACTCCTTGAGGAAGGGCTCCACGCCAAAGTTGGTGAGCGCCGAGCCAAAAAACGCCGGGCTCAGCTTGCCGCAGGCCACGGCATCCAAGTCGAGCTCATCACCGGCGCCATCGAGCAGCTCGATGTCGTCCATCAAGTTCTTATGGTTTTCCTCGCCGATGAGCTCATCCATGGAAGGATCGCCCAACTCGGCCTCGACCTCGGCGACCTTCTTGGTAGCATTGGCGTGGCCGTCGCCCTCAAAGGCGATAACGCGGCGCGTCTGACGATCGAACACGCCGCGGAAGTTGCGGCCGCTGCCGATCGGCCAGTTCATGGGATACGTATTGATGCCCAGGACGTTCTCGATCTCTTCCATGAGCTCAAACGGGTCGCGAGCCTCGTGGTCGAGCTTGTTCACAAAGGTAAAGATGGGAATGTGGCGCAGCGTGCAGACCTTAAAGAGCTTTTTGGTCTGGGCCTCGACGCCCTTGGCGCCGTCGATGACCATGACAGCGGCGTCGGCGGCCATAAGGGTACGGTAGGTATCCTCCGAGAAGTCCTGGTGACCGGGGGTATCGAGGATGTTGACGCAGGCGCCGTTGTAGGTGAACTGCAGCACCGAGGAGGTGACGGAGATGCCGCGCTCCTTCTCGATGTCCATCCAGTCCGAGACGGCATGCTTGGCCGAGCTCTTGCCCTTGACCGAGCCGGCAGTCTGGATGCTGCCGGTATAGAGCAGCAGCTTCTCGGTAAGCGTGGTCTTACCGGCGTCCGGGTGGCTGATGATCGCGAATGTGCGGCGCGACGAGATTTCATCCGACAGGCTTGCCATGCGGATCCTTTCTTGCATTGAGTGCATTACGTCGTTGTAACCGCATTATTGTAGCCGCGAAACCTCGCTCTAGAGCGCCTATCAGGACAAATTCATCAGTTGGGGCCTGGGTAGCTGGCCCAATCAGCATTTGCCTCTTGCATAACTGTGCATAGTGTATATATACTGTGCTTACCGGTTATATACACGTGTAGCCCAACAGCTAAGGAGCCGCTGTGGACATTATCCTATCCAATTCGAGCGACAAGCCCATCTACGAGCAGATATCCTCGCAGGTCAAAGCTCAAATCCTTTCGGGCACGCTCGCCGCGGGAGCCAAACTCCCCAGCATCCGCGCACTCGCGAGCGACCTGGGCGTGAGCGTCATCACCACCAAGCGCGCCTACGCCGATCTGGAGCAGCTCGGGTTTATCTGCACCGTGCAGGGCAAGGGCTGTTTTGTCGCCGAGGGCAACCAAGAGCTCTTGCGCGAAAACCAGCTCTGCCATATCGAAGAGCTGCTTACGCAGGCGGCAGAACAAGCCGAAGCCCTGGGCGTCACGCGCGACAAACTGCACGAGATGCTCGACCTGGTAGCCCCCGAAACCATGCAGTAGCCATCTGCAAGAAAGGCTATACCATGCAAAACTTGTTAGAACTCAAAGGTGTCTCACGCCGCGTGAGCGACCGTTTTTCGCTGCGTGATGTCACGCTCGCCGTGGAGCCCGGCCAGATTGTTGGCTTTGTGGGCGCTAACGGTGCCGGCAAGACAACGACCATTCGCGCCGCGCTCGGGCTTATCAAGCTCGATGCCGGCGAGGTACGCCTGTTTGGGCAGCGCTGTGGCGCCGACGCGCCCGATGAAACGCAGCGCCATCTACGCTCCCGCGTCGGTCTTGTCCTGGACACGTGCCCCTTCCCCTCCACGCTCAAGGTGGGCCAGGTCGAGTCGCTCGTAGGCCCGGCGTACCCCACGTGGGACCGCGAAACGTTCGCCGGATTCATCAACCGATTTGGCCTCGATCCCAAGACAAAGGTCAAGGGCCTCTCCCGCGGCATGGGCATGAAACTGCAGCTTGCCTGTGCACTCAGCCACAATGCCAAGCTGCTCGTTTTGGACGAAGCCACCGCGGGCCTCGATCCCATGGCACGCGAGGAACTGCTCGATGAGCTGCTCGCCTTTGTCGCCGACGGCCAGCGCAGCGTGCTGCTCTCGAGCCACATTACGTCTGATCTCGATCGTGCTGCCGACCGCGTCATCTGCATCGATAACGGCTCGATTGTGTTTGACCTGCCACGCGAGGACATTACCGACCGCGCCGGCATCGCCCACTGCACCCAGGCACAGGCCGCCGAGCTCATGGCTTGCGTCGAAGGCACCCGCGCCGCCCGCCACGCCTACAGCGTGGACGTGCTCGTGTCCAACCACCGCGAAGTGCTCGAGGCCTTCCCCGAGATTCCCTGCGATCGGGCAACCATTGATGACTATCTTCGCTTCATGCTGAAAGGGGCTTTGAAATGAAACGCGCCATTATGTCCGAGCTTGCCATCGTTCGCACGCTCGTCCCGAGCATCGCAGGTGTCGGCCTGTTCATCTTCGTCGTGCTGACCGCCGTCAGGGCATCGAATGGTGATTCCGATATGAGCGCCGCCGGCGCCTTCGCGATCAGTGCCATGTCGCCTATCATGGCCATGACGTCGCTGGCCGGGCTCGACAACCAAAACGGATGGGAGCGCTATCGGGCAACGCTGCCCATCTCACGCAAAGACATCGTCAGCGCACGCTACCTGTGCATCACTATTTTCTCGGTCATCATGACGTGCGCGGCCGTGCTGTTGAGTATCGTCGCCATCCCGATCTTAAACAGCGTGGGTATCCCCTCCACGGGAGAGACCGTCTTTGAGACCGCAATCGCCTCGGCAATATCGATGCTTTTCTCCCTCATGGCGGTGTTTTTGGTACTGCCTCTGTTCTTTCGATTTGAACACATGAAGGCGCAACGCCTATCCGTTGGTCTATACGCCCTATACATGTGCCTTATCATGGTCACGCTAAACTCATTCAACCCCATCAGCAACCATCTCATGTCGATGATTGCCGGGGCGAATCCCGATCCTTCCGTTCTTGGCTTCCTGTGCGCAGGAATTGCCGCGCTGGCAACGGTCGTCCTTGGCGCTGTCAGCTGCGCCATCAGCACCAAGGTCTACTGGGCACGCAACCTATAGGCAAGCGCGGTATCATTGGACATGCGCCATAGATCTGGCGTGGTCTTTTTTGAGGAGGCGCTCAACCCGTGTCGTGGGTCGCAGCAGCATTTGTGTCGGCTTTCTTTGCCGGCGTCACATCTGTCCTGGCCAAATGCGGCATCAAGCAGACCGACTCCGATGTCGCGACGGCCATTCGCACCTGCGTGGTGCTCGTTTTCGCCTGGGCAATGGCGGGCATTTCTGGATCCATTGGAACCATCGGCAGCATCGAACCCAGATCTTGGCTCTTTCTCGTCCTCTCGGGACTCGCTACCGGCGCTTCGTGGATCTGTTACTTTAAGGCGCTGGGCATCGGAGACGTCAATAAGGTCGTACCGGTCGACAAGATGAGCACCGTACTCGCCGCACTGATCGCCATCGTGCTTTTTGGCGAGACGAGCAACCTTGCGGTTAAGCTCGTGGGAACCGCTGTCATCACCCTCGGCACGTTTTTAATGATCGAGAAGAAGCAGTCTGCCGGACCCGAGCAGCAGCAAGACCGGACCTGGCTCGCTTACGCCCTCGGCGCTGCCGTGTTCGCGGCGCTCACGTCCATCCTTGCCAAGGTTGGCATCGAAGGCGTCGAGTCAAACCTGGCCACGGCAATCCGCACCTGCGTGGTACTGGTTATGGCATGGGCGATCGTGGCAGCCAAGGGAAAACTGGATCAGGTCGCGCACGCTGACCGGCGCGAACTCACATTTCTCGCAACATCGGGCATCGCGACCGGAGCATCGTGGCTGCTCTATTACTACGCCATCGCCACAGGCCAGGTGAGCGTCGTGGTGCAGATCGACAAACTATCGATTGTCGTATCAGTACTATTTGCGCGCCTGACATTCAACGAAAAACTCTCACGACACAGCGTCATCGGTCTCGCCCTCATCGTACTGGGCACCGCCGCGCTCGCAGTTTGGAAGTAGCGCGGCCAGCAGCCGCTACATCCTCACACCTGGCTTGGGATGCCTGTACTGACCGTGGGATGCCGTGCGCTCACCGTGCGAGATGGCAAATTTGGGACAACAATGCAGGCAACGAAGGCAGGCTGCGCACTCCGGCTTTGTCCAGACGGGAAGGCCGTCGCGCATCTCAATCGCCGCCATGGGGCAGCGCTTGGCACACAGGCCGCAGCCGATGCAGCGATCGGCATCGACGGCAAACTTGCTCGTCTGTTGCATGCGCGGCAGCCCAATTGCGTGATACGCGCACGATGCAAACAGAGGCACGCGATGGCGCATCATGTTGCCCGTGCGGCGTGCCCGCACCGCCTCGATCACGGCATCAATTTGCGCCTCGGCAGCTCTATTGATACCCTCAACCTTTTGAGGGTCAGACAGGTCGAAAACAGGCGTCCAGGTATCGGGCATCTTGACGCTCATCGCCGCATCTAACTCGAGCCCACGCTCGTGTAGCAGATCGCGGGCGAACTTGGCCGATTGCCCGGTCGTCGAACCATATGTCGAGACATAGAACGTATAGGGGCGCTCGCCGCCCTTTGTGCCGGCAGCAACCGATAGGTCGACAGTCTTCAAAAACTCGATCATTGGCGTCGGCAAGCCCCAGGCGTATACCGGGGCGACAAACCCCAGCCGACAGGGGCCTTCCATCACAGCAAGGTGAAGGATCTCGGCATCAAAGCGCTCAATCGACATAACTTTGTCGCTTGTCGCCGCTGCAATGCGACGCGCCACATGCTCGCTGTTCCCTGTCGCGCTAAAGTACAGGATCATCTCGTACCCCTGGAATTGACTCGTGAAAAACCGCGCTACTTGCGCAGCGGCTTGGGCAGCGGAATGCCGGCGGCGATAACGGCGGCGATGATCATGCAGACGATACCCTTGAGTGGGAAGCACATGAGCAGCAGGCCCACGACCATGACCGGCTGGCGCATGACGGCGCCCATCGTCGATGCCGTGCAGACGGCGACGCAAAAGACCGGATCGGCGCCGGTGAGGATAGCAAGGCCATAGCCCAGGCTCACACCCGAGAAGATAACCGGGAAGAAGTGACCGCCGCGCCAACCAAGGTTGATGAGGGCGGGCGTCAGCATGGCCTTAACAAGACCGGTCGCGATAAGCACGCCGGCGGGGATGGTCAGATAGGTCTCCATGAGCACGTCGGCCTGGGTCTCGCCGGCAAACATGGTGTAGGGCAGGACCGTGCCGCAGATGGCGAGCGCCAGACCGGCCAGCATGGCTTTGACGACAGGGCGCGCCCCTATTGCATGAGCAAGCGCTTCGCTCGCGTGCTCAGAGACAAAGTACAGCCAGCCGCAGATTGTTCCGATCAGCGACAGAGGGATGAGCCAGATAAGCTCCAGATTGCCCACCACGGCAGCCTCGAACCTCGGCATACCCATGCCGCCGCCCATGAGCTGGCCGAGCAGCAGGTAGGTGCCCAGGCCGCCAGCAATCGCGATGCCGTAAACCACGGTCTTTTGCGCCTTGGGCAGCCTGATGGTGATCTCACCGGATTCGGAATCCTCACCATCGCCGGCACCCTGGCCGTCAGCACTTCCGGCAAGCGGCGCCACAAAGCCAAACACGGGCGCGGTAAAGAGCGCCGTCAGAGCAGCCTGGGTGCCCAGCAGCGTGAGCTCCCTAAACTCGGCGCCAAAGCGACGCATGCGATCGCCGACCCAGCTGCACAGACCCGCGATGACGCCGGTCAGGCCGGCCTCCGGTCCAATACTTCCACCAAACAGCAGCGGCAGCAATGCCGCGAGCGAAAGCTTGCCCAGGTTGTCGTACGGGTAGCGCCCGTCTTGCTTAACCTTTGCCATCACCTGGTTGAGGTCATCGGTCTTGATGCCCGTCATCTTTTCGTATAGGCCAATCACCAAGCCGCCCAACAGGCAAACGAAAAACGGGTACGGCAAAAAGCCAAACGGGCCGCTGGCGAGCTCGGGCGAAGCGACGCCCAGTGCGTGCGGGATCTCAGTCCATAGATAGTCGATGCCGTGCTCCATCGCAAAGAAGAATAGCCAGACTGCAGCACCCGCGAGTGCACCGGTCACAGCAACGCTGACCAAAAACAGCGCGCGGTTTGTGGGTTTGGCAAGGTTATCCATCGGGTCCTCCCGCGGTCAAAGTCGACATAGATACATTTTATTGTAGAGCGCGCGTTGCCCGAACGAGCCAACCACCTGCGCCGCAAACGGCACCATTGGGAGTCATAGTGGAGCAGGCTCAAGACTTATCCGTTGATAATCGAGGCAATCTCACGCAAATCGTCGGCAAAGTAGATGCCGTGCTGGCGCCTCGGGCTCGAAAGCCCTTTATCAATCATGTGCCCGAGCAGCGCCTTGAGGTCGTTGTAGTAACCGTCCAGGTTATACAGGATGCACGGAGCACTCAGGTGCCCCAACGACACCGCGGACATGACCTCGGCAATCTCCTCGAGCGTGCCCGTCCCACCGGGAAAGGCGATGAACGCATCGCCGAGCTCAATCATCTTGGCTTTGCGCTCGGCCATATCACTCGTCACGATGAGGTCGTCGATACCGTCATGTTGAAACTCGGCCTCGATAAAAAAGCTCGGCTCAACACCCGTCACGTGTCCGCCAGCATCGAGCACGCTATCGGCGAGCGCACCCATCAGGCCCGATTTGGACCCGCCGTATACCAACGCGTGTCCGTTGGCGCCAATCCAGTTGCCCAGCTCCTGCACCGCGGGCAGAAACGCCGGATCATTGCCGGCACTGGCACCCAGATACACGGTGATATTCATATTTGGTCCCCCTTGTTGTGGCGCACGACGTTCGTCTTAGCGCTGGCGTCGACGATACTCGCGCACGCGACGCGAAAGATCGGCGAGCTCGTCACGATCGAGCTCTTCCAAATGCTCAAGATCGTCCATAAAGCGCGCCATGGTGTCCTTTTGGCGCAGCTTGATAAGCGTATTGCAGTAGTTCACCGCCACGCCCGTGAGCATGGCGATGTAGAAGATGCTGATGATGCTCAGAATGACGGTAATGGCGCGGGCAACCGGTGTCTCGGCCGGAATGTCGCCAAAGCCGATCGTCGAGACCGTCTCAAAGCTAAACCAGAGACCATCGCCAAACGTGAGGGTCGTGGGCTCGGACAGCCAGACAGCCGTCGAGCACAGCAGGTAAAAGATAAGAAACAGACCCGTGATGCGTGCAAAGCCAGCCTGTCGCAGTACGTCGGAAAGCGTCCTCAACCTGTTCATCGCGACCCCTTTTCCCAGACGCCCAATCACGTTCGCTCGGTATTGTCCCACAACCGGCAGCTAGGGACGTTCCTTTTGTGCCGGCAGAAAGGGACTGTCCCCAACTGCCGGGCGGGAGCGTTTAGCTGTGCGGCTGCCGACTGGGCAGGCTGAGCTGGTATCCTTATGCGGTAATGTCTCGATTCGTTAGGATTGCATGTGAGAGCTGCCACTGTCCTTCGTTCAGTTATATATCGCACCCTGGCCGTCGCGCTTACCGCGCTCGCCGTACTGAGCACCGTCGCGCCTGTCCAAGCTTTTGCCGCTGACTCTAGTCAGCCAGTCAAGACGGTCCGCGTTGGTTGGCTCGTCAACAACGAAGGCTTCCAGGACGGCACCCCCGGCGAGCGTCTCTCGGGATGGGGTTACGAGTACCTCCAGACCCTGTCGTACTACACGTCCGGCTGGCGGTACGAATACGTCTCCGGCACCTTCACCGAGCTTATGGACATGCTCGAGGCAGGCGAGATCGACCTCATGCCCAACATCTCCTACTCCGAGGAACGTGCCCAAAAGCTGCTCTTTTCCTCGAACCCCGAGGGCACCGAGCGCTACTACATCTACGCCAGGCCCGACCGTGACGACCTTGCAAAGGGTGACCCTCAAGCACTCCAGGGTCTCACTATCGGTTGCAACCCCGACGTCATGCAAACCTTCGTTGGCCAGCAATGGCTCGCCAGCGAAGGAATCGCCTGCACATACAAGGAGTATGACGGAGGATCCGATCTCTTTGACGCGCTCGCAAACGACGAAGTCGATGCCGTCATCATGAACGACACAATCTCGTCGCCCAATGCCTCCCCCATGTTCTACATTGGTTCGAGCGACTACTATTTTGCCGTCCCCAAAAGCCGCCCCGACCTGATGGACGACATCAATGCCGCCATGTCGGCAATCGCCCGCGTCAACCCACGCTATATCGACGAAGTCAAATCTAACTACTCGGCCCAAAACGGCGGTTCATCATCGCTCAACGGCCCCGAACGTTCCTGGCTCAAAGCAAATGGCAACACCATCACGCTCGGCTACATTACGGGCAAACTCCCCTACTGCAACGAAGACGAAAACGGCGAAATGAAAGGCTCGCTCGCATCGCTTGCGACGACGCTGCACGATAAATTTGGCATTACGGTCAAAACCGTCCCCTTTGATAGCTACAAGATGATGTCAAAGGCCCTGTCAAAGGGAAGCATAGACGTTGCGCTGCCGGTATACCGAGATTACTGGTTTGCCGAGCAAACAGGCGTTGCGCAGTCGGTATCGTTGGAGACCATATCCCTCACCGCCATCCACACCGGCAGCGACCTGAACAAAGACCTTCAGAACATCGCCTGTACCAAATCATCGTTTGTCAACAAAAATGCACTTGAAAATCTGTTCCCCACAGCGACCGTGACCGAATACCAATCCGACAATGAAGTGTTCGACGCCCTCAGGAAGGGAACGGCGCGCTGCATCCTCGCTCCCAGTTCACGTGTAAAAACTATCGGTGACCGTCATGATCTCAAGGACTACGAGACGATCGAGCTCCCTGACACCTGTGAGCTCTCGTGCTGGATTTCGCGCGGAAAGCCCGAGCTGCTGGGAATCATCAACAAGGGGATCGTCAATGCCGGAGAATCGCTCTCTGCAAGCAGTTACTCCTCCATGTCGTACACGACCCAGGAATCAGACACGCTTCAATTCCTTTTTCGCAACCGCACCGCCATTGCCGCTACCCTCATCGGTATGTTGTCGGTCGGCATCGTCCTGCTCATCTGGGCGCTCGTGCGCGCTCGAACCGAGCGCAAAAAAGCCGACGCTGCCAACGCCGCTAAGACGGCATTCCTCACGCGCATGAGCCACGACATCCGTACGCCGCTCAACGGTATCCTGGGCCTTATCGAGATTGAGGAATTGAAGGAAGGCGATATCAAGGTCGCCCGCGAGAGCCGTGCCAAGGCGCGCGTTGCCGCCAATCACCTGCTCTCGTTGATCAACGACATCCTCGAGATGGGCAAAATCGAAGACCGCAAGCTAACACTGGAACATGCGCCTTTTAACCTCAAAGAGCTCTGTGACAATACGCTGGTTCTGTGCAAGCTCCGCGCGTCCAGTAACGGCATCACCATGCAGGACAATAGCCTGCCGTACGCCACGGGGCCATACATGATCGGCAGTCCCACCCATATCCGACAGATCATGATCAACCTGTTAGACAACAGCATTAAGTACAACAAGCACGGCGGCTCCGTCACCTTTAGTTCAAAGACCAAGCCACTCGATAACGGGCGCGCGCTCTTTTGCTTTAGCGTTTCGGATACCGGCATTGGCATGACTCCCAAGTTTTTAAAGCATATCTATGAGCCGTTTGCCCAAGAAGGCGACGATGCGCGCAGCAGGTTCCAAGGAACCGGCATGGGCATGCCAATCGTCAAGTCGCTTATTGAACTGATGGGCGGCACCATCGAAGTCACCAGTGAGCTCCATGTGGGCACCTCGTTCTACGTGGAGATTCCGCTCGATATCGACGAGAATCCCCAGGCGCGGGCGAATACGGTTGAGAGTGCGCCTGACTGCTCGCTCACCGACATGAACGTGCTGCTCGCCGAAGACAACGAATTGAATGCCGAGATTGCCCAGACGCTGCTAGAATCCGAGGGCGTCGTGGTCACCCGCGCCGCCAACGGCAACGAGGTCGTCGATCTGTACCTGTCGCATCCCGCCGGCAGCTTCGATGCGATCCTGATGGACATTATGATGCCGGACATGGACGGCTATGAGGCAACCCGCGCGATTCGTCTGAGCGAGAAGGTCGATGCAGCCGATATCCCCATCATCGCGCTCACCGCCAATGCCTTTGCCGAGGACGCCAAGGCGGCACACGATGCCGGCATGAACGCCCATCTGTCCAAACCGCTCGACTTTAACAAGCTCAAAAACATACTCGCCCGCATCAAGAAAAACGGATCCATTTCGCTATAGTTTGTGCTCAACCACTACGCACGACCAGAAAGGAAGCCAACGATGTTTAGGCCCTTACGTCGAAAGAAACGCGCTATCACCGACGAGGAAGCGCGCAAACTGCTCGCCACCTGCAAGCGCGGCGTCTTTGCCGTCAACGGCGACGATGGCTACCCGTACGCCATTCCCGTCAACTACTTCTTTGACGCCGAGCACGACAAGATCTATTTCCATGGCGCCAAAGCCGGCCACAAGGTCGACGCACTCAAGCGCGATGACAAGGTCTGCTTTACCGTATACGGCAACGAGTGGTACCAGGACGGTGACTGGGCTCCCTACGTTATGAGCACCGTCGTCTTTGGCCGTTGTCGCCTGGCGAATGACACCCCCGCGTTTATCGAGGACAAAGTCCGCCAGCTCGCCCTTAAGTACTACCCTTCTGCCGAAGAAGTCGAAGAGGAAATCGCCAAGGACATCAAGGGCGTCCAGCTCTACGAGATTTCGATTGAGCATCTTTGCGGCAAGCAGATTCAAGAAAAGTAAGCCCCTCAGCAGGCCTCATCAATAACAATATGGCCCGGTTCCAACCCACCTTGGAACCGGGCCATATGCTTATGAAGCGTCGGCGGCGATGTGCGCTAGCGCCTCGACGAGCTCTTGCGAGCTCACGGGTTTACTCAGGTGCGCGTCCATGCCTGCCTCACGCGAAAGCCTGCGGTCGTCGGCAAAGGCGTTGGCGCTCACGGCGATAATCGGCGTGGTCGCGGCATCCTCGCGATCGAGTGCTCGAATTCGACGCGTGGCCTCAAGGCCATCGATACCGGGCATCATGATGTCCATCAGCACCACGTCGCACTCGTGCGGTGCGCTCGCGGCAAACGCCTCAACGGCAGACTCACCATCCTTAGCATGCGTCACGATGGCACCGGCACGGCTGAGCGTAAACTGCGCGATCTCGGCATTCAGATCGTTATCCTCTACGAGCAAAACGCGCAGGCCCTGGAGCGCATCGCCGTCGCCCGCATCTACGCGAACTGCCTGAGGAATCTCGGAGCGGTCGCACTTCTCGAACGGCAGGCGGATGATAAACGTCGTCCCCTGCCCCAAGACACTCGTAAAGCTCATGGTTCCGCCCATAAGCTCGACCAACTGTTTGGCAATAGGCGCGCCCAGGCCAGTTCCCGATGAAGCGCCCTCCACTTGCTGCTCCTCGCGGCAAAACGGCTCGTAGAGGTGTTGTTGGAACTCCTCGCTCATGCCAATGCCGTTGTCGGCGATCGTGTATTCATAGACGGGGACGCCATCCACCGACTCCACCTCGCGACACACCAGACGAACATAGCCGCCCCGGCGGTTGTACTTGACGGCATTACCGGCAATGTTGACCAATAAGCGCTTGAGATGCGTCACGCTCACCCGTGCATAGGGATGATTAAGCGTCTGCTGGTCGCAGATAATTGTCACCAGACGCTCCTCGGCCTGGCGCTCCAGAATATCGCACACCTCGCGATTGAGGGCCACCAAATTTGCGGGCACGAGTTCCAAGTCAATCTGCCCGCTCTCCAGGCGACTCATATCGAGCGCCTCGTTGGCAAGGTCGAGCAGCAGTCCCGATGCCGTCCAGATTTTTGAGCGGCACTCGGTCTGCTTTTGCAGATCGTCCGCATTGGCATCGCCGACCTCGACCATGCCGCGAATGCCGTTGATGGGCGTGCGCAGATCGTGGCTCATGCGACGTAGAAACTCCGTCTTTGCCGAGTTGGCAGACGAGGCCTCACGCGCTGCCTTAGCCAGCCTGTCACCATAGTCGCGCTCCTGCTGCAGCAAGTCCGTCAAACGTCGACGATCAGCGCGGCGGCGCGCCATCACAACAACGGCTATAACACCGCCGTAGAGCACCAGCACGCCGGCAGCAACAGCCGCGACGACCTCAAAGTAGCGCCGCGCCGAGGCATAGGTGTACACGTAGAACCCGCGCGCTTTTCCAAATGTGCCCAAATACCACTCGCCGTTGGCGTTGACCAGTCGGACTTTGCCGGGCAGGCATCGATCCTTAATACCGTCGACAATAAAGACATCCGTTGCAGGCAGATCGAATACGCCCAATATGGTGGGTTCAACGACATTGGTCGCAACGACCTTGCCATCGCTTTCGATCACGATATTGCCACTGTCGATGGTCTCATAACCACCGAGCAGGCTCTGCAGTTTGAGCGTATTGCTTGCAACTGCCTTCGCGCTCTGATGCCTTACCGCAACAACGATGCCCTCGTCATCCCGCCGGGTTACGCAGCCAATGTCTGCGACCGAATCATCCGCAAGCGTGATGCGGGCGGTATAGGACTTAAGCGGATGGGCTGCCACCTCCAGCACGGGTACTTCCTTGAGATACGTAGCGAGCGACTCGTAGCCCACGCCATCCGTCGAGGACTCGGACACCAAATTGCCCGATGCGTCCGTCACGATCAGTGCGCTCACGTTGAACTGGTCGGCATATTGCTCCAGCATGGCGTTATCCACCGAACCGTCGCGCTCCATATCGCGCGCTGTCTCTCCGGCGATCTCCATAACGCGAATCAGGTTTTTGGTCGTATAGGCGCTATTGAATGCATCGTAGGAAAGGCTCTGCGTCGCCACGTAATCGACAACGTCGGCAAAGCGCTGCTCGGCCTGAGCTGTCGTGTAGCCGTAGCTCATCATACCGGCAACAACCGAGAGCGCTATCCCCAGCAGGGCGACAAGGAACCATGCCCCTGCCGAACGATTGCCCCGCTTCTCTACGGCGTGGTCGGGTGCACCGATCATGACAGGCCCTCTATATTCAAAAAGGGCGAAGGGTCATCAAAGTACTTTGACACCAGGCGTTTCATGGTGCCGTCGGCTAGCATTTCCTGGTAGGCATGGGTGAGCTTAACGTCGATGCCGCGCGTATCGTTGATATCGAAAGCGGTACCCAAACCAACCTCAAGCAGCGGCTCATCCAAAATTCGATACGTCACACCATAGTCTTTTTCGTAGGTGAGCAGCGAAGACTCATGCGCGGCGATGGCGTCGACCAGACCCTCGACGAGCGCCGGGTTCAGGTATGAGCGGTCCGAAAAGCAGTAGAGCTCTTTGATCTGCGGAACGTTTTCATTTATGCGATTGAGCAAAATGTCCTCGGGCTTGGTGGTGGACTGAACCGCCACGATCTTATCCTCAAGATCGGCAAGCGTGTAGATATCGCTCTGGGGATCGACCGCGACCACCTGGCGGCTCGCAAGGTACGGGCCGGCCCAACGATATTCGTTTTCGCGACCCGTCATACTAAAGCTGCCCATGACACAATCGAGTTCGCCGCTCGCCAGCAGCTCCTTCTTCTTTTCCCAAACGATCAGCTGGTATTTTGGCTTGTAACCAATGCGAGTCAAAGCCTCGGTCAATATCTCGACATCCAGGCCAACGATATCGCCGTACTCGTCGGTATACACAAACGGTGGATAGAGGTCGCTGCCGACGTTGAGCGTCTTAAGGTTGTCGTCTTTGGCCTGCGAGGCATCCAGGCCTTCTAATGCAGACGTCGAGGCTCTGCCATTCGACCCGGAACAGCCGGCTATCGCTACGACAAAGGCGCACGCTACCGCAAGCGCAACAAACAACGAAATGGCAACCGAGCGACGGGACCTTTTCATCGAGCTCCATACGATCCTGTTTACAGACTGAAATGGTTAAAGATAATAGCAAACAAAACCACACGAGTGCCCAATGGCTACAGACGTTTTACCATGTGGGGCCTTCCAGCCGACTTGGCAGAAGGCCCCGCATGCAGTGCTCACTTACCGTGCATTAAAAACGTAGCGGTCCAGGCGGTCGCACGCTTCCTTTACGCGCGAAAGCGGCAGCGCCAGATTCACGCGAATGTGGCAGGGCCCGTGGAACGGGCGGCCGTCCTGATATCCCACGCCCACGCGCGCCCCCTCGTCGAGCAGCCACTGAATATCGCGGCCATGCTCGCGACACCACTCGGTGCAGTCCAGAAACACCATGTACGTGCCCTGCGGACGCGAATAGGACACGCCCTCAAAATGCCCGTCCACGTAATCGCAGAAGTACTCGATATTGCCGGCAAGCACCTGGTTGAGCTCGTCCACCCACTCGTAGCCCTGCGGCTGGTAGGCACCGATAAGCGCATGCATGGAGAGGACATTCATCTCGTTGTAGTGGGTCTTGTTGGACACGGCGCAGATGCGGTCACGCAGCGTCTCGTTGTAGACAATGTGGTAGCTGCCGACAAGGCCCGCCAGGTTAAACGTCTTGCTCGGCGCATAGAGGGCAACCGTGCGCATGCGGGCATCCTCGCTCACCGACTGCGTCGGGATGTGCTTGTGCCCCGGCAGGATGATATCGGACCAAATCTCGTCCGATATCACCACGCAATCGTGCTGGCGATAGATGTCCATGGCGCGCTCGATTTCGTCGCGCTCCCATACGCGGCCGCAGGGATTGTGCGGCGAGCAGAACACCGCGGCATGGATGTGGTTTTGGGCGAGTTTGCACTCCATGTCCTCAAAGTCCATGCGCCACACGCCCTGATCGTCGAGCTTAAGCGGGCTATGGACAATACGATAGCCCGCGGCCTCAATGGACTTGGTAAAGCCGATGTAGGTGGGGCTGTGGACCAGCACCGCATCGCCCGGCTGGACATACGCGCGCAGCGTCGACACGACACCGCCCAGCACGCCGTTTTCGTAACCGATATGTTCAGGGCGCAGGCCCTCGACGCCATTGCGGCGGCTCTGCCATTCGATGATGCGGTCGAAATACTCGGAGCGCGGATTGAAATAGCCAAACATGGGGTGCTGGGCGCGCTGAATGATGTGTTCCTGGACCGTGGGCACCGTTGCAAAGTTCATGTCGGCCACCCACATGGGAATGCGGTCGAAGCCCTCGTCGGGTGCGTTCGGGGCCATACCGGGGATCTCACCCCAAGAGTCAACGGCGATGGCGTCCATGCCGTGGCGGTCGATGATTGAAGTGAAGTCGTATTTCATGCTGGACTCCCGTGCAAAGTTGATTGTTTTGGTAGGCGTTATTGTCCACCAGCGTGGGCGGTTTTGGCGCGGGGTTTGGCGCTTAATTTGACGGGTGCGGACGAATGGCTGGTTAGTCTTGCGCGTCGTTGACGGCAACTACGGTTAGCTGGGTTTCATCGACCGTAAACGATATGTCGAGCCCGGCGTAAGCCAGATGATAGACGCGGTGTGGCTCGTGCTTGCTGCCCGCGCGGCGCGGGTCTTGGCGAAGGACCTCGACCAAGCCGAGGAGCTTTGCGGGCGGGACCATATCCTGCAGTGCTTGCGGAAACTCAACATCGAGCTCTTGCCACGGAGCATCCTCGATCCAGCCTCCGGTCGCATCCGGGTGGCAGTCCGCAAACGGAATGTAGGGCTTGATGTCGTAGATGGGCGTACCGTCGCGCAGGTCGGCCCCCAACACATGGATGATGGGGCCATCGTCGGTGAGCTCGACACGATCAAGCTTGACGCAGGTGAGCCCGATGGGATTAGGGCGAAACGGACTGCGCGTGGCAAACACTCCCACACGTTCGGCTCCGCCCAGACGCGGCGGGCGCACGGTTTTCGACCATTTTGCGTTGGTGCCGGACCTGTCCTGCGTTTTAGCGTCGACGGCAATATCCTTAGCCGTGCCGCCGGGCGTTCCGTTTTCGAAGCGCCACAGCAGCCACAGGTGAGAGAAGGAGTCCAGGCCCTCAACCGCTGCATTGGAGGCAAATTCCGGCTCAAAAAAGATTCGTCCCTGCAGATGGGGCGCCAAAAAGCTGTTGCGCGGAATGCCGAACTTCTGCGGCAGGTCGGTATGTATGCGTGCGATAGGTTCCATGCCGGTCATTGTACGGCATGGAGGCGTGGGGCGTTGCGCGCAATTCTTCGCCGCGGTCCCCCGTCGTGCAACCAACGGTTGCTTGGAAGGGCGCCTGCCGCCGCGTATGCTTAAGCCATCAACCAGCAGAAAGGAGCCGCTATGGCCTTTGCAGAAAAGCTCATTGCTGTCCGTCGCGCCCATCACCTTACCCAAGAGCAGCTTGCCGCTAAGCTCTTCGTCACACGCCAGGCCATCAGCCGGTGGGAGCGCGGCGAGGTCACACCGGGCATCGACATGATGAAGCTCATCGCCGCCGTAACCGGAGAACCGCTGTCCCACCTGCTCGAAATGCCTGAGCACTATTGCCAGAGCTGCGGCATGATACTCACGCCCGACGACTGCGGCACCGATGCCACGGGCACCGCGACCGATCATTACTGCAAGTGGTGCTACGACCACGGCAAGTACACCTATGACACCACCATGGAGGCAATGATTGAGGATTGTGCCCCGCGCCTGGCACAAAACACCGGCATGTCGCTCGACGAAGCCGTCTCGCTCATGGGCGCCGTCCTGCCGCAACTGGAGCGCTGGCGCACCATGCAGGAAAACGAGGCGCGCTACGGTGCCGAGGCGCGGGCGCGCTACGGCGATGAGGCTATCGATGCAGCAAACGAAGCGTTGCTGGACATGGACCCCGAGACATGGAACGACATGAAGGAACTTGAACGCGCTATTCTGGGCCAGCTCTCAATTGCCATGGGCATTGGCGACCCAGAGAGCAACGAGGCTCGTAAGCTTGTCGCGATGCATCGTCGCTGGATTGCTCTCAACTGGGGATGCGAGCCCCAAGACGAGGCGTACCTGGGCCTCGCCCACGGTTATCTTGCCGACCAGCGCTTTGTTGACTACTACGACAAGCCCTGCGCCACCGGAGCCACGGCGTTTCTGGTCCAGGCCATCGAGTCTTCGTTGACGCGCGCATAGACCGCGGCGGCTTTGGGTATTTAAAAACAAAACCTCAACCGATTGGAGACCTATGGCTACTAATCACGAGCTCGCGCTGTACGTTATGACCGGCTGCCCGTATTGCTTAAAGGTCAAGCACTTTTTGGCCGATAACGGCGTGACCATTCCCGAGCGCAATATCTCGACCGATTCCGATGCCGAACAGACACTCATCGCCGTCGGCGGAAAACGCCAGGTTCCCTGCCTGTTCATCGACGGCAAACCACTCTACGAATCGAGCGACATCATCGCGTGGGTGCAGGAAAACCTGCTCTAGTACGCACGCTCTGTCCGTCCAGGGCCCCAACCCATACGACCCAAACATGTACACCAGCATCCAAAGTCGACATTTTTCGACATCTTTGGATGCTGGCGTACAGCTTTTTGGTAGTCATGGACGCTCTTGGCCGGCTAATTGTTTGAGGAGACCTTTGGATTATGGCTGTTTGACGCCTCTGGAAAGGTTTCCGAGAGGGCTGTGGTCAAAAAGGGCAAATATGAGTACTGCTACCTGTTTAGTAGCAGCGATTTTGATCACTTCAGGAACTATTCAACGTTCCACTCGTCCGCAGACGACGTTATTTCTCCTCATATGTTCAATAAAAGTAGCTCTTAATGGGAACAAATCTCATCAGGAGCTACAATTTATAGCAAATAAATGCAACCATAATGGCAACAGTACTCATATTTGCCCTTTTTTGACCCTCCAGAATAGTCGCTGAGAGCGACACTAAATGACAAAATCCGACACTTGAACGTTCTTATATGAGTAGCCATTGATGAAGGACACCTAACGACTACTCCCATTCGCGACACACTGTGTCGCGAATTAAGCTGGCCCCATTACCGAAGACCAGTGAGAGCTCCTGCCCAGAATCTCAATAGCTTAATAAAGGGCTCCCCTCCGGAAGTTCAATGAGCATCCAAATTCCAAGCTAAAAAGCAAAGGAGTATCGAAGCCGTCAATGCTCATTTCCTATCGAACAGGCAGGTCAAAACAAGCTAATTAGCCCGATGAACTGCTTGTATTTTTGTCTACAAAATTGTATACAAAAAGAGAATCCGAGAACCGGCGCTCGACATTATGTCGATCGATAGGAGGCGCCATGGATGCTAAGCAGCTCGAAAAGATGATGGGGTTTGCTCCCGGAGAGTTGAAGAAAGCCGCGGAAGCCTACGAAAAAGATGAGTGGCCGAAAGGTCACACCATCAAGTTGGGAAGGCCACCAACCTCCGATGAGCCGAGCGTCGTTATATCAGCACGTGTGGGCGAATCGATTCTTGAGGCGTTTGACGAAAAAGCCAAACGCCATGGGCAAACACGCACGGAGCGGCTCAGAGAGCTCATTACACTTGATGCACTGATTGCCTAGGCCCGCTCCCCCGTCGGACCCAAACATGTACACCAGCATCCAAAGTCGACATTTTTCGACATCTTTGGATGCTGGTGTACATGTTTTTGCTACATAGTCGTTGGGGACGTCCTTAAATGACCAGTCGTTAAAGAACGCCCCCGATGACTAGTTAGCCGTGGAAGCGAGCTGTGGGTGCAAGCGGCTGTTCACGAAAGACGCGCTCGACGGCAGCGCGGTATTCGTCGACCTTTTTGGTCTTGCGTACGATCTTGTGGACGGTAGCGGGATCAGCGAAAGCGCACTTGGCGTAGAACCACCACTCCTTCATGCGGAAGACCGCATTGCCGCCAATCTCTTCTGCATATGCCGCAAACAGCGTGTCGTGGAAGCGCTGCAGCTCAGCAGCCGTTGCAGCAGGGCCGCCCTTGACCATGCGAGCCAGAGCGGGGTTCGCGAGCAGGCCACGCCCCAACATCACATGGCGCGTGCCGGGATAGGCCTCCACCAGCGCGTCCATATCCTCAAGATCAAAAATGTCACCGTTATAGGCCACGGGGAACGGCGCACGCTCCAGCGTCTCGCCATAAAACTCTTTGCGCGGCAAGCCCGTATAGCGGTCCTTCTGTACGCGCGGATGCACGATCAGCTCTGCCAACGGCATGCGGCAATACAGATCGAGCACGCGCTCGTATTCGTCGTCATTCTCCAGCCCCAGCCTGGTCTTTACCGACACCGGCAACGGCGACCGCTCGCACACATCGCTTAAGAACGCCTCGAGCTCGTCGAGATTGCGCAAGAAACCCGAGCCCTTGCCCTTGGCGACAACCGTTCCCGAAGGGCAACCCAAGTTGAGATTGACCTCGCGGTAGCCCATGTCGGCGAGCACCTGTGCCGCCCACACAAACTCGTCCGCGTTCTTGGACATCAGCTGAGGCACCACGTTGAGCCCCTGGTTATTGGCAGGATCGATCTCCTTAAACGCCTTGCCGCCAAAGCGGTTTCCCACCCGCGGCGGCGGCAAAAACGGCGTGTAATAGCAATCGAGCGCACCGAAGCACTCCGCATGCACGCGACGGAACACATGCCCGGTAATCCCCTCCATAGGGGCCAGCGAAAGGATCATCTACTCTTCTCTCATATCAACACAACAAAGGGGCCGTCCCTTTGTCACATGCATTATGCCTTGCGCTTCAGGCGATTCACAAGGAAGAGGTAGCTACTGAACGATGACCACCCTCCAGCCGCACCCCATACAACGAGGTTTAATACTTTTCCCGAGAAGTGAACGAGTGAAAACGGGCCCCCGAAGCATCGGCACTTTCGAGATGCAATTTCCTGCGGTTTTGCCAGCCAAATCCTGCGGGTTTGACGTCTAAAAATGTCGATGCTTCGGAGGTCCAAGTATGGCCGTTCACTTCTCGGAAAAGTATTAGACCTCGATTTACATGCCACTCAATGTGACAAAGTGGCTGCTCCTTTGTCACATTCGATGAAAAAGGGCACCGATGTTAGTCGATGCCCCAAAGCGGCTGCAGGTTAAGCCCTACAGCGTATGTCTAAGACGAATCGAACTATTCGTCCCAGGAGAGGTTCTTACCAGTCTTTTTTGCCAGCAGCAAGAACAGGCCGATAATAACGTTGCATGCGATGCAGAAGATGAAGACGCCCTGGAAGGAGCCGACAAGCTCATAGACCTTCATCATAACGGGCATGCCAAAGGCGCCGACGATATAGCCCACGGAGCAGATCAGCGCGAAGATGCGACCGAAATCGCGGGAGCCAAAGACATCCATAACCAAAACGGTCAGGGCAGTGCCAGCGATGACGTACATTACGTCGTTCACGCCTGCTGCGAGGATGCTGAGCGTCGAGTTGCCGCTGCTCATCATGAGCATGACAAAGGAGAGGATGGAGACAGCGAGCCAGCCCAGAATGGCCTTCGTGCTGCCGAACCTATCGCAAGTGGTGCCGACGATCGGATTGAGGAACAGATCGAAGAGCGATGCAGCGGATACCATGAAGCCGCCCACCATGGGGCTAAAACCAACCTCGGAAGCATACGTCGGGAAGAGCTGGTTCATGCAGCAAGTGAGCTGAACGAGACAGAGGAAGCCGATGCAGAAGAAGAAGGCAGGCGACTTAATGGCGCGCGCATAGCTAACGCCACGCGTGCTATCCTCGGTCGTCTCCTCGGTCTCGGTGACCGTCTCGCCCTCGACGTAGCCATAGGGCAGCATGCCCTTGTCCTGAGGCTTATAGCGAATAATCAGGACGGAAGCGGGGAGAATGAGCACGGCGGAGACGCCAGCGAGCACCAGATAGCCAGTCCTCCAGCCAGCGGCCTCGATGACAGAGGTGATGACGGGGCTCATGATGAGCATGTAAATCGAGTTCACTGCCCAAGCGAGACCGATTGCCAGGCCACCAGATTTTTTGAACCACTGGTCAATAACGTCGGACATGGCGACGCCGGTGGTGAAGGCGAAGCAAACGCCAATCAGGGCGCCAGCGGCGATGAACATCCAGACTTCGGTGTAGAAGGCCATGCCTGCGCCGGCAGCAAGCAAAATAAGCTCGACAACGGGGAGCCAAACCTTGCCAACGACCTTGGGAATGAGTTTTCCGACAAACGGAAGAGCTGCCGCAAGACCAATGAGCGTTGCGGTGAAGTAATACGAGAAGATGGAATAGTCAAACCCGAACTCCTCGCACACGGGTGCGACGAAGGAGCCCGCGATGACGCTATAGGATCCGGTCGTGCCGGCAGACATAAGGCCGAGCGCGATTACGAGAACCCATGCGTAAACCTTGCTGCTCTTTAACTTTGCATTTTCCATTGATACAGCTCCTAGAGACCCAGAAGGGCACACATAACGGCCTTGATGGTGTGCTGACGGTTCTCTGCCTCACGGAAGATGACCGAAACGTTGGCCTCAAAGCACTCGTCGGCAATCTCAAAGCCCTCGGTGATGATTTCGCGATGGAGGTCGTTCTTGCACTGGTCGAGGAGCATTTTGCCGACACGGTGATCTGCGTTATGGACAGAGGGAAGCTCATGCATGCAGAAGATGTCGGGATTGTTGGTGCGCTTGCACAGCTCGCTGGTGACGCGATAGGGGTACAAAGACTCGGCATCGCCCAGCCAGGAGTTGTAGTCGTCGGGATCCAGAACCTCTTCGCCGCACTCGGGGTTGATGTAGCGCCACTCCTCGGTAACGATAACGTCAACGCCATCCAGGGCATCGAGGTCAGAGGTGATGGTAAAGGTCCTATTGGGAGCGTACTTGGCGTAGCAGGCCTCCACCTCTTCGATCATTTCCTTGCACATCTGATGACGGAGGTCGTCGGGGCCGATGGCGAGGAAGTCCATGTCGAGCATAGCGCACAGACGGCCATACCACACCGGGGCGCCGGCGCAGTTGCCAACGAAAGCCATCTTCTTGCCGCGGCTCGTACGCAAACCGCCCCATTGCTCTTCCATCGTAAGAGCGTCAGCGAGCATCTGAGTCGGGTGATCGCCGAGAGTAAGGGCATTGATGACCGGGATGTCAACCAGGTCGGCGACGTCATAGAGGAACTGCTCGTCCTTCTGTGCGCGATAGACGATGAGATCATACATGCCGTTAAAGACGCGCATGGCGTCCTTGACGGTCTCGCAGTCACCCATGTGGGAGTTGGTCAGATAAGTGAAGCCCATGCCCAAATCGTTGCAGGAGGTCTCGAATGCGCAACGAGTACGGGTCGAGCCCCACTCAAAGTTGGCGAGGACGTTTTTGCCGGGGAAGTAGCGCTGGTCGACACCAGACTTCTTCTGAGCCTTAAGGTTCCAGGCAAGATCGATGAGATAGCGGAAATCCTCGGAGGAGAGATCATGGATGTTGATGTAGTCGCGACCGCGGAGGCTGTTGTTCATGCCTATTTCCTTTCGAATTATTATCAAAATTATTGGTGAATGTGTCCCCGAGGAAAACACGGATATCCCTCGGGGAGCGGTACATGTGGCGCCTAAGCCAAAGAGCGCAGGCTCTAAGGCTCACTAACGACTGGCCGCCACGTCCTTAGTCCAGCAGTGCACGCCGCCGCCGGACAGGTTAAGCGCGAGGGAATCAATCATGATGACCTTGCGATCGGGGAAGCAGCTCTCAAGAACTGCCTTGGCCTGCTCATCCTTCTCTTTCACGACCTCGCTCATGCCCTCGTGGTAATAACGCTGGCCAAGAACGACGCCGTTGCAAATCAGGAAGTTGCAGTAGCTCGCTGCGGCGTAGAAGTGGACGGGGCCCTCGGGCCAGGGGGTGCCATCCATAAACTTGCCGCCCATTTCGTCGATGAAGCCCTTATAGAGCTCGTAATCTTCATCGCCAGGGGCGATAACGACTTCAATAGGCTCGGCGGTGGGCATACGAACGATCTCGAAGGGCTTGCCCTCCCAGTCCGTTTCGTTGCTCAGGATCTCGTAGGCTGCCTCAATGCGGCGACGAGACTCTGCTCCAGCCTTGCTCGAGGCTGCCTCTTCATCGGACACCTCGGCAAGAAGAATCTTGTTCGGAGTGATAAAGCGACACATCTCATCAATGTGAGCTGCAAAGCTCATGCCAAAGACGGGAGTTCCGTCTTCCTTCTCGTCGAGGATGCCCAGTCGATAGTCGTCGTCCTCGAGCATAGGCTGCGGAAGCCAGATAACCTTGTTGAGGTTGTAGATGCGCTTATACTCGGCCTCTATTTCCTCTTTCGTGAACTCGGGATTACGCTTGCGGCATTCCGTGTCCTCGATGGCGATCAGAGTGCCGTGACCGTCAAACTCGCGGTCGCCGCCCTCCGAAACCATTTCGGAATTGACGATATCGAAGCAACCGAGCGCAACCGCCATGTGAACGGCTGCCTTACGTGCGGACTGGCACTCCGGGGAGTTCTTGTCCCACACGCCGTAATAGGTCCAAGCGGGGTTGACCATATAAGAATGGCCCTTGTCGTCGACCATGATGCTGGGACCGTTGTCGCGGACATAGAAGTTGGAGTCTTCGAACTGCGTGATCTCGATGCGATCGAGATCAACCCCCTCCTCCTTCAGGCGCGAGCAAGCCTCCTCATAGGAGCCGGGGGTGCCGCAATTGAGGTTGACCGTAACGTCGCCATACTCGAGCAGAGCCTTGATCACGTCAACGCAGGGCTGGCGGTTATCGTAGCCCTCTGCACGGATGTAATCGGGAAGCCATGTCACATAGACGTTGGAGCGCTTCTCGAACTCGCCCGGCATACGATAGTTCTCGTACATGGTTGGTCCTTCCGTCGGGTTTCCCGCGATGCTGTCCGGCCGCGACAATAGCGGGGTTTCACCTGCTATAGTACTACTATACCTACCGTTCGGTAGATAATTTTGAATAATTGCCGCTCGCCTACTGATACATACCGTTCGCCGTATATAGTGGTCATGTTTGGACACGAATTGATGTTCCGTTGCCATCCTTAATAATGTTGGTAGTGCGGAAGTGATTTGCAATGGAGAAATGCAGCGTGAGCACAAGAAAAAAAATATTGGACGCAATGTACGATCTTGTGGCAGAAGTCGGTTATGACAAAGCGTCTATCGGAAAGATTTGCGACTTTGTCGGTATATCCAAGCCGTCGGTGTACTACTACTTTCCCTCAAAAGAGGAGATTTTCACTACGCTCTTGGACAGCATGTTTCCGACCATTGACTATCAGCGCGACTACTCGCTAATAGTCGATAGGGACGGGTTCAAGGCCGCGCTTATCGAGCTCGGCAATTCAGTTATAGGTGGCTATCGAAGCGATGAAAAGCGCCGGCGCGTGCTGGCCGAGGTTAGCGTTCAAGCAAATCGAATTCCTGCAGTTCAGGAACGTCAAGCGACGGCGACCAAACGAACCATGGATGCGCTTAAAGACATCCTTCTTCATGGTGTAGAGATTGGCGCGTTTTCCGATAGCGCCGACGTAATGCTCTACGTACAAATTCTTTATACCGTTCTGGAGGGAGCAAGCAATACGGTCGCTCAAGGTGAGGATATTGATGAGAAAGCGGTTTGGGCGGGAATAGTCGAGCTTATGTTCAAATAGACCAGCCAAGCTGAAGCGCATGTTGGCGCCCATGGTGCCTGCGGGCAACCTTTAAAACGAAAACAGGGGTCGACTCCAATCTGGCTTGGAGTCGACCCCTGTTGCGTGGCAATCTATGCCGGTGCAATCGGCGCTTATTACTTTTCAGCAGCCTTATTGAGAAAGCCGGAAACGATAGCAAACGCAGCAATCATAAGGTTGCAGGCAATGCAGAAGATAAATACTCCCTGGAATGACCCTGCCATGCCGTAAACCTTCATCATGACCGGCATTCCAAAAGCACCGACGACATAGCCCGCTGAGCAAACGATCGAATAGATCCTTCCAAAATCGCGTGATCCAAAGAGCGAGAGGAGAAGCATCGGCATTGCGGTTCCAACGATGGCGAACATGACATCGTTTACACCAGCTGCAATGATGGAAACGGTCTCATTGCTTCCGCCAATGATAAGAAGCAGGAATGAAAGAATGCTGACACCTGTCCATGCGACCGTTGCTTTAATAGCGCCAAGCTTGTCGCATGTTTTGCCCACGAAGGGATTTAGGAAGATATCGGAGAGTGAAGCTGCCGAGACCATTAAGCTTCCTACGATAGGATTGAAACCGACCTCGCTTGCATAGGTTGGAAACAGCTGGTTCATGCAGCAGGTGAGCTGCGCCACGCAAAGCAAGAGGACACAGAGAAAAAAGACGGCGTTTTCGCGGCATCGCGGAGTGCCATGCCCGAAAGGACATCTTCCTGCTCATCGGCGCTGCAGCTCTCATGGGTTTCGGAGGCGGTCTCTCCGTACGGAAGCATATTGCGATCAGAGGGGTTAAGGCGAATGATAAATGCGCTTGCAGGCAAAATCATAGCTGCAGAAACGGCCGCAAGCACGATGTATCCCGTACGCCAGCCTTGCTGCTCGATGACCAGCGTAATGACAGGACTCAATAACAGCGTGCAGAGAGAATTAACGCCCCAAGCGAGGCCGATGGCGAGACCGGGCGATTTGCTGAACCATTGGTCAATGACATCGGACATGCAGACGCCCGTTGTAAACGAAAAGCAGATGCCGATCACTGCGGCGGAGACGGTGAACATCCAGACCTCGGTGTAGAACGCCATTGCGGCGCCGGCGGCAATAAGGACGAGTTCAATGCAAATATGCCATGGTTTGCCGATTACTTTTGGAATGAAGCGACTCAAAAGCGGAAGCCCAAGCGCAAGGCCAAGAAGAATCGCGGTGAAATAGAAAGAAAAAGAAGTGTAGTCAAAGCCCAGATCTTCACATACTGGAGCAACGAATGAGCCGGCAATAATGCTATATGTGCCAGTTGTTCCGGCGGACATTAAGCCGAGCGCAATAACGACGACCCAAGCAAATGCGCCGCTTTCACGGAGACAATCTTTTTTGGCTGGTGTGGTGAGAGTCATGGTTGCTCCATTTCTATCGACAATACATCCTATATGCCTACCGATAGGTATATAAACCAGAGGACTCTTCGTCAAGCATTAAGCGGGGAGAGGGAGTTCTTAACCTGCCGAACGGTAATTAGACCCCGTTTTCGCAAGGGTCTCAATGTGACAAAGGGACTGTCCCTTTGTCACATTATTCGGAGCGCAGGGCTTCGACGGGGTCCTTCTTGGATGCGCTGCGGGCCGGCAGCAGGCCGGCAACGACCGTCAGCAGCACTGAAATTGCGATGAGCACCAGCGCATCCTGCACGGGCAGGCTCATCAGATTGGGCACCTGTTTGGCCGCAAGCGCCCAGGTATTAACCGGAAAGCTCACGAGCACCACGACGACAATGGCAAAGACGCCGGCGATGAGGCCCTCGATAAAGGTCTCGGCATTGAATACGTTGGCCACGTTGCGCTTCGACGCGCCGATCGCGCGCAGGATGCCAATCTCCTTTTTGCGCTCCAGCACGCTGATGTAGGTGATGATGCCGATCATAATGGAGCTCACCACTAGGCTGATGCTCACGAATGCGATGAGCACCAAGCTGATGGTATTCACAATGTCGGTCACCGAGCCCATAATGATTCCCATATAGTCGGTGTACGAAATCGCCTGCTCATCGTGGCCAGCAGCTTTGACCTGCTTGTTATACGCATCGATATGGTCGAGCACGCGCTCCTTCGCCTCAAAGTCGCGCGGGAAAATCTTGACCGAGATGGGGTCTGCCTCGTCCGCATAACCCAGTGTGGTCAGGTTGTTGTCATAGGTAAGCTGCGATGCCTTGGCATAACTCATCATAAGCGAACTCAGGTCCTCGGCGTCCATGTTGAAGTGGATGGCGCGGGCAAAGGCGCTCGCATCCACACGCATAGCGCTCGCCAGGTTGGCAAAACTCGATGACATCTGCGTCGCCATCTGGCCCATGAGCCCTGCCGCGCCTGCCTTGAGCTGAGTTGACACCGTCGTCGCAATCTGGTCGCTGATCGACTTCATCATCTGATCCAGAGCCTGCTGCAGATACGGAGCCAGCTGCTTTTGTACATAGTCGGTCATCGCCTGCTGCAGGCGCTCGGCCAGGGCATCGCCGCCGAGTGCCTTGAGCTGAGCCAGGATTTGCTGGGCTGCCGTATCACTCTCAAGATACGTCGAGAACGCGGCGGCAAGCTTTGACGCGTCCTTAAGATCTTCGGGCGTCAGCGCCTTAAACTGTTCCGACTGCATAAAGCCCGTGAACAGTTGGTTGGCGAGCGCCCCCACTTGCTGCATCTGCTCGGGTGTAAGCTCCAACCCATCGAAGACACCCGAGAAATCGGGGGCTGGCGCCTTAGACATGATGTCGCTGAAGTCGATATCCTTCCCTACGCCCGAAAGGTCAATGTCCAGCTCGGACAAGTCAAGACACGACGGGTCCATACCGCCGGCAACACCCGAGAGCACGGAGGTATCGAACGAGAACGCGCTCTTGAGCGCCGCCTCGTCCACACTGAACATGCTGCCCAGATCCACGCCTTGTTTGGCCTCGCCTTGCAGTTCGTCGAAGGTTTTGCCCGTAAAGACATCCGTCTCGGGGTGGGCGAGTTGCTCCCGCACAATCTGCGAATCGGCGGCGCGCTCCATAAGCTGGCGAGTCAGCGCATGTGTATAGGCAATGCCCGGAGACAACGCACTCGCATTGGCCGTCTCGTTAGGGCGCACCACACCCACGATGTGTACGTCGATGCCATCGGCAACCTTGGCGGCCATAAAGTCGGCGTCACCAGACATGTCGGTCCACATGCCGGTCTCTTCGTTTTTGCGATAGGCATCGGCCGGCGACAGCACCTTAAACGTCGTGGACAGCGCATCGTCGTAGGTAAAGTCGGTGCCGGTCTCGGGTGCTTTGACCCCACCGTCGGCCGTCATGGCACTGTTTACCAGATCGTTGAGCTCATCGATATCCAGCGCACCGATGCTGTAGAGCGTATAGTCGCCCACCGTACCGCGGCTCGAAAGCACCATCACGGCTTCGTTGGCAGACGTGGGCCAATGACCGGCGACGACATCGTACTGGCTGTCGAGCAGGCTCTGGTCGTCAATCATCTCGTTAAAGACCGAGGTTCCCATGGATTCCATGCTCACCGTTGCCGCCGAACTCGCGCCTCCGCTCATAGCCTCGGTCATTGCGTTGGGAACAAGCCGAACGGGCTTCTCATCGCCCTTGCCGGCACGATAGACAACCGGCGATACACCGTAGCCGTACTGAATGGCGTTGACCTCTTTGTCGATACCGTCGCCGCCGTCGTCAAGCCATGCCTTAAAGCTCGTCATGTCGTTGGACTTAACGCTCGCAAACATATCCTTTACGGCCGTGACCACGGGAATCTTATCGGTTTCGGCACTGTCGTCGGACGAATCCACGTTTTCAGGCGAGTCATCATCCGCAGCCCCCTGTCCGCCCATCATGGACGACAGGTCGTAATCCTGCTTGGAAATGGTGAGTGGGTAGCTCGAGAGCGTATCCTCCTCGACCTTTTTGATGTAGCCGTTTACGCCGTTGGACAGCGCCAGAATCGCCGCGATACCGATAATGCCAATCGAGCCCGCAAAGGCCGTCATGGCCGTGCGGCCCTTCTTGGTCATGAGGTTTCGGGCAGAAAGCCCCAGCGCCGTCACAAAGCTCATCGAGGTTTTGCGCGTAGGCTTGGCCTCGCGGCGCGTGGCGTCAGCGACATCGAAAGGATCGGAATCATCGGTGATCTTGCCGTCCGCCAGGTTGACGATGCGCGTGGCGTATTGGTATGCCAGGTCGGGATTGTGCGTGACCATGATGACCAGACGGTCGCGCGCAACTTCTTTGAGCAAATCCATAACCTGCACGGATGTCGTTGAATCCAAAGCGCCAGTCGGCTCGTCGGCAAGGACGATCTCAGGGTCATTGATCAGGGCGCGGGCAATGGCCACGCGCTGCATCTGCCCGCCCGATAGCTGGCTCGGGCGCTTGTTAACGTGCTCGCCCAAGCCGACTTTCTCCAACGCCTCGCGCGCACGCTGGCGACGCTCGGCATGCCCCACGCCCGTGAGCGTGAGCGCCAGCTCCACGTTTTCCAAAATGGTCTGATGCGGAATGAGGTTATAGCTTTGGAACACAAAGCCGATGCGGTTGTTGCGGTAGGCATCCCAATCGCGATCGTGAAAGTCTTTGGTCGAAATACCGTCGATCAGCAGGTCGCCAGAATCGAAATGATCGAGCCCACCGATAACGTTGAGCATCGTAGTTTTGCCCGACCCCGAAGGTCCCAGAATGGCCACGAACTCGTTATCGCGAAAAGACAGGCTCACGCTGTCGAGCGCTACCTGCGTAAACGACTGCGTAACGTACCTTTTGCAAATACCTTTGAGCTCCAGCATGGACGGCAACCTCTCCTGCACAGGCACCCTGCCCGCTCTCCTCCGCCGTTCGTATTCGACGCTTTTGTCCTACTCTATCCCCATTTTTTGCCGACGCCAGTGAGGAATGTAACAAACCGCGCCAAAAAACGAACGGGACGGCGCCCAAAAGAAGAGGTCCCGAGCGGGACCTCTATATGGTGGAGCTTATCTTGAAAGGTAGCGGACTACTTCGCACAGCGGTGCACGATCATCGCCATGCTTTACGCGTTTTCTACTGCTCGCTATTCGCAATCGCCTGGTCGATAAGCTTGTCGAGCGCTGCGCGCTGCTCAGCGGAGCTGATGGCGCCCACGATGGGCTCCCCTACGATGTTGCCATTCTGATCGATGACATACGTTGTCGGGAACGAGAACAAATTTGACGTAAACTTACCGGCCTCGCTATCCGACTTGAACCAGATGTTCTTATATGTCACGCCCTTCTTGCTCAGTACGTCCTTGGCATCTGCAATCTCGCCCTTGTTGCCATCGAGCGTAAAGGAATTGACGCCCGCGACCTGGCCGCCCTTCTTGGCAAGCTCCTTATTCAGGTCCTCAAGGTCGCCCAACTCACCCACGCACGGCTTGCAAGTGGTGAACCAGAAGTTCATGACGGTGACCTTGTTCTTAGAGAACAGCTCGTCGCTGTTCACGTCGTTGCCATCCAGGTCCTTGCCCGTAAAGCTGGGGAACTTCGTCGCCTCGCTCGAAGCATTGGCACCAGCCGTCATGCCAGCGGTCGAAGCGTCGACGCTCTCGCCTGCACTCGGCGTGCTTCCACAGCCGGGGAACTCCTTCTCCAGGCTCTCGAGCTTGTCCTCGATCTCCTTGATCTGCTGTGCACCGGCCTTGAGTGTCTTAAGCTCATCCGCCGTGAACTCATCCTTGGCGCCGTCGATGGTCTTGAGCAGAAAATCGCCGTAATTGCTGCCGTCCTCAATCATTGCCGAGTCTTTATTTGCCGCATTAAATACCTTTTCCCACAGCGCGTTATCACTCGAAAAGATCTCGTTCTCCTTCTGCATGAGTTTTGCATACAACTCGGCGGCCTCGTCGGCATTGGCCGGCTTCTGCGCAGTGAGTTCTGCGATCTTAGGATCGGAGCTCGCAGATTCGCTCGCATTGCCACCGGGCGCCGAACATGCCACAAGGCACAAGGCCAATACCGGCACCATAAACAGGGCCGCAATCTTAGAAAGCTTCATAGTCATTCCTCCGTTTTGTCGAAGCTTGTTTACTTTTTATCAGCGGTCAAGGGAAGCTTTTCCGCCGACACATCCAGGCCATAGCGATAGCTGATGGCATCGACAGGACAGGCCCCGATGCACTTTCCGCACCGGATACATTCGGCATGATTGGGCGCGCGGACCTCATCAACGTCCATCTGACAAACCTTTGAGCACTTGCCGCACGAGACACATTTGCACGCGTCAACCTGAATCCCCAACAAGGACACCCTATTCATGAGCGCATAGAATGCGCCGAGTGGGCAAATCCATTTGCAGAAGGGGCGGTAGAACAAAACGCTCAGCACTACCACGGCAATGAGAACGGCAAGTTTCCAAGTAAAGAGCTGCCCCAGCGCAGATCGAATGCCGGCATTGGCAATGGCCAGCGGAATGGCGCCCTCGAGCACACCCTGTGGACAGATGTACTTACAAAAGAACGGGTCGCCCATGCCCACGTCGTTAACCACCAAGACGGGCAGCAGCACCACGGCAAACAGCAGCACGACGTACTTGATGTACGTGAGCGGCTTGAGCTTTTTCGTGGAGAACTTTTTGCCGGGAATCTTATGAAGCAGCTCCTGCAGCCAGCCAAACGGGCACAGAAAGCCGCATACAAAGCGTCCCAGCAGCACGCCGAGCAAAATGAGCGTACCGGTAACATAGTAAGAAAAGTTGAACTTGGATGAACCTACCACCGACTGGAACGACCCGATGGGGCACGCACCCGATGCCGCGGGGCACGAATAGCAGTTAAGTCCAGGTACGCAGACTGTTTTTCCCGCGCCCTGATAGATGCTTCCTTTGGCAAAGTTTGGCAGGTGAATATTGGTGACCAGCGTCGCCGCCGCCTGAATGAATCCGCGAAATCGGGCCAAAACATGCGACGCAGTGTTTTCTCTTTTATCCAATTCCGATACACTCCAAGCACAGCCTAATCGCTTTGGCCAGCACGGCATCCGCCTCGCCACGCATAACACCAAAGCACACCATGGCAATTCCGACGATCAACAAAGCGACCTGTACCACGGGTTTTACCGCTTTGAACAACTCGACCACTCCTTTCGTTACGCGACCATTGGACCATATCGACTATAAAATCCGTGTTAAGCGCGATTTGGAATGTGCAAGGAGACTGTTATGCGTATTTTGATCGTCGAAGACGAGCGAGCACTGTGCGATGCAATCGCGCGCAGCTTGCGAAACTTGGCGTACAGCGTCGACTGCTGTCACGACGGACAGGAGGCGCTCGACCTGCTGGGCGTCGAAGTCTTTGACCTCGTGGTACTCGACCTCAACCTTCCCCGTATCGATGGCATGACCGTGCTCAGGGAACTTAGGAAAACCGATTGCGAGACCAAGGTACTGATTCTGTCCGCGCGTGGCGAAGTATCCGATAAAGTCGACGGACTCGATGCCGGCGCCAACGATTACCTCACCAAGCCGTTTCATCTGGACGAACTTGCAGCAAGGATCCGCAGCCTTACCCTCAGGCGCTTCGCACAAAGCGACATAGTATTAACCTGCGGAAAACTCAGCTTTTACACCAAGGCGCGCATCGCTTCCGTGGGCAGCGAGGCCTTATCTCTTACACGCAAGGAAACGGGAATCTTGGAATACCTGATGCTTAATCAGGGGCGACCGGTAAACCAAGAGGAGCTTATCGAGCACGTTTGGGATAGCACCGTGAACTGTTTTAGCAACGCAACCCGCGTTCACATCTCGTCGCTCCGAAAAAAGTTGCGCAGCGCTTTGGGATACGACCCGATTCGCAATCGGATTGGAGAGGGCTACGTTATGGAGGATAGCGAATGAAAAGGCTTTCGCTGCAATGGCGCATAACGATCATGACGGCGCTGCTGACGTGTGCGGCGTGCGTGCTGACGAACTGCCTGGTCGGCTATACGGGCATGCGCTACATGGACGCCATCGGCAGTGACATCTCGGCCCTTAACGCAACCGGCGAAGACTCGCCCCAGGCGTTCGACCCAACGAAGGGGAGCCTCGATGACGAGGTCACGATCGCCGTAAACGACGCACAGGAGTCTTTTGGCACGACAGCCTGGTACATCACGGCTGGAGTTACACTCCTTGGCGGCGCGCTGGCATACTTTGTGAGCGGCCGTGCACTCAAACCGCTACGGGCTTTTGCAGCGCAGGTTGAGCGTGTGCAGCCTGACAACCTAAGCGAAATCAGACTCAATGAAGATGTGCCCACCGAGCTACAACGATGCAGCGCCTCTTTCAACGACATGATCACTCGTCTTGGCGAAGGATTCTCTGCACAGCGTCAGTTTACCGGCAACGCCGCACACGAGCTGCGCACCCCGCTCGCCCTTATGCAAGCACAGATTGAACTATTCATCTCCGAGCACTCCGGTTTGCAACCCGAAACAGCCGAGCTGCTCGGCCTGCTACAAGAACAAACCGAGCGCATGTCTCGAATGGCCAAGGTATTGCTCGAGATGAGTGAGCTCCGCAGCGTCCCTTGCGAGGACGATGTGGAACTTGGTCCTTTGTCCGAAGAGGTCCTCACCGACCTTGCGCCACTTGCCGAAAATAAGGGCATAGCCCTCAATTGTGCTGGAGACGCTTTAGTAATCGGGAGCGACACGCTCCTCTATCGGCTGGTGTTTAACCTGGTCGAAAATGCCATCCGTTACAGCCGCACCGGCTCGACTGTCAACGTCTCCATCCGCGACAACGACAGCCATGTGTTCCTGCGAGTCGAGGACCAGGGCCCGGGAATACCCAAGCAGTACCGTGAGAGCATCTTCCAACCGTTCTTTCGCCTGGATAAATCCCGCAGCAGGGCATACGGCGGCGCAGGACTCGGACTAGCGCTCGTTTGGGAGATTGCAGCGCTTCACGGTGGCGCTGTAGAGGTCGAAGCAAGTTCCGAGAACGGGACTACCATGCTCGCAAGCCTTCCAAAACGATCCGCAGCGTTAACCGAACAGTAAAACGAAAGGGGTCCCGAGCAACAGGAGTACAATTGCTGCATTGTTGCCACCTGATGGGAGATGGAAGATGGACTGCGATGGCTACCCACGCGTTCCCATGCCGTTGATGTGCACCGCCTTTGTGCCGGGGCAGATTGACGCTGCGGTTGCAGGCATTTCCGACCCCGATTCGCGCGCCATTGCCACGGCAGAAGCTCTGTACTTTCGCGGACAGGCCGCCCTCGCTGCCAAGACGGCGCGCCCCTATCTTGACGCCACCGATCCCACACTGCGCTATTCCGCATGCTTTATCTGCGGATATGCCAGCCTGTCGCTCAACCGTATCCCCGACGCCCGCCGGTGCCTTGCTGGCATCCTCGATATGCCAACCGACGAGGAGTCGCCCGCCGTCCACGCCACGCATATCCTGTTCGCCTCGGCCGCGAGCGTCCTGCTGCACTTGCCTTCCCCGTATTCCGCCGAAGAGTTTTATCCGCTTGCGGCGCATCTGCCCGAAGGCCTGCGCCTGTTCGCCAGCTACGTGATGGCGCACGCCCTGTACCTGCGCGGCGAATATGGCCGCAGTCTGGGCATGGCAGAAAACGCCCTGATCATGAAACAGGGAAGCTATCCCATCTCGGAGCTATTCCTGCACTTGTCGGCTTCTATGGCATGCATGAGCCTCAAGGACATCGACGCCGCAAAGGCACACTTCGGAGTTGCTTGGAACATTGCGCGTCCCGACGGCCTTATCGAGCTCATTGGCGAGCACCACGGCCTTTTGCAGGGACTCATCGAGGCATGCCTAAAATCGCAATACCCTGACGATTTCGCACGCATCATCGAGATTACGTATCGATTCAGCTACGGCTGGCGGCGCATCCACAACCCCGATTCGGGCGAGGACGTGGCCGACGATTTAACGACCACGGAATTCACCATGGCCATGCTCGCCTGTCGTGGATGGACCAACGCCGAAATCGCACGCCATATGGGAGTATCGCCGGGCACCGTCAAAAACCGCCTATCAGGAGTGTATGCCAAACTTGGTATCGGAACTCGCGCCGAGTTGGTCGCGCATATGTTGCGTTAGCGGCAGACTGCCCGTCGTATCGAAAGCGCTCCGGGGTCCTGGCGCTTTCGCACGCTCAAATTGGACATTTTGGCCATCGAACGGCACTACCGCCACGTAGCGCCCTCTCGCAAAATTGGATTATTTCCACCGATACCTGCGGGATGGGAGCCAAAGATGCTTGATCGCCGTTCGTTACTTGTTGCCGGAGCGTCCTCGCTGGCGAGCATTATGTTGCCGCGCGTGCCGGGAAGCGCAAACGCCTTCATATTGCCGTTCGCGCCCACCGAAGCCTATGCCGACGAAAAAGACCCTTTCAGGGTGCTCGTTCTCTCGCGCACCATGTTTGGTGTGGTCGTGGTCGACGTCGCCAACAAGAATACGCCCATCACGGGTGCCCAGGTCACGCTCACATCGCGCTATGCCGCAGGCAAGCAGCTCACCGCCACGACCGATGACGAAGGCACGGCCATCTTTGAGGTCGCGCCGCTTTCGGAAGGCTACGTGGACGAGACAACGCTTCTCGACGCGTACGATTTTAACGGCGGCATCTCCATTAGCATGGCAGGCTACCGCGATGTCGAGATTCCCCTCGCGCGTATCCAGGGTGGCACCGCCATAACCGCGCCAACGCGTCCGCTTTCTGACGGCAAGCCGTACTTTCGACAGCTCACGTTCGACGAATGGGACATCCAGTACGCCGACGCTACGTTCATGACATTGCCGAAGGACGACACGGCAAACGAACAGCCCGATACGCACGCCTTTACCGTGCAGGCACATCTGCCACAGGGTGGACAGGCAACGCTGTGCATCAACAAGGTAATGCCCGCCACGGGTAGCTCGCCCGAAACCGTCACGCAAATTGGCCAAGTCAAGGCCAGCGCATCGGGTTCGGATAATCTGGCGACGTTCACGCTCGAAGACACGTTCCTCGATGCAGCGTCAAACCTTCTGGAGGAAGGATGCAAGCTGCGCTTTGGCCTCGACTATCAGGGCAAAACCTACACGCTCTCATCCCCCATGGCCGTTGTCACCGCGCCGGCCGCAAAGGCGGAATCCGGATCGACCACTATCGTCCCCACTACCATGGACCAAGAGATTACTCCGTTTGATTTCCCCGCGGCGTTTCCCGGCATTGGCGGCAACAAGTTCACGTGCTGGATGCCCTCGTTCCCCATTTTGTTCGATTTCTCTTTTGCCGGGTACGTGCTGTTTGGCGGAGGATACAAACCGGTCGGCTACATGAACGATTCAGGCAATCCGGATCCAGAGTACTGGAAGAAATCGCCGCGCGAGTCGGGCGCCAAGCAGGCAAACCGCTACCTCGACGAGATGGAGGGGAAGTGGAATCAGTACAAGAGTATGAGTGCCGGTTCGGGCACCGATCCAAGAAACACTAAGCTCCTTCACCACCATTGCACGCCGCTGTTCACGATGGATATCGCCACACAGCTGTACGGCTCGCTCGCCTACGATTGGGTGGGCAAAACCTGGGGCAGCAACAACGACCCCGCATACGGCAATATTAAGGCACTCTTCCAAGTAAGAACCGACCTCAATTGGACCGAGCAGTTTACCCTAGGACCGGTGCCGTTTTTCCTAAACGTCAACCCCTGGGTGCTGGCAAAACTGGCGCTCGCCGTGGGTGCCCACACGCACGGCGGCGGCGCGGCGTTTTTCAAGAACATTTCGCTCGACTATTCCAACACGTCGGGCTCATTCACTATCCAGATCGGGCTTGCCGTCACCTTTGGCGCCGGCGTTGCAGGCGTCGCTTCGTCTGCCGTGCGTGGCGCCGCATCCCTCACCCTGTTCATTGGGTACGAGAAGGCGGACGGGCACCAGCTTCCGCGGCTGCGCGTGGGTGCAGACGTCGATGTCGATGTGATACTCCAGTTCGTAATGTTCAAGTGGACCACCAAGGCTTGGTCGGGGTCGTGGCCCACACTCCTCGATTCGTGGAATATGTCGGTGAACAATGGCAACCAGTATGTGCTCCAGCGCTCTGAGCTCGCATTGGGTGGAGATACGCCTTACACGTTGGATGCCCGCTTCGGCATGCCCGGCAACATCGAGGCGGGCGGCGTGCCGCAATTTATCGCATCGGCCACCATCGTCACCAACGCCGAGCTACTCGCACGCGCTGAGGTTAAGGCCACTGCAAGGAATGTCGAGCCTACCGTACGCGATTGGGACCGGTCGGTCACGCGCATTGAGCTCGAGGCGGATGCGGAGAGCGACGACACGGGACAGATCGAGCATTTCGTCCACGCACTGATAGAGAACGACGAAAACGCCGCGCCGATGTATGCGTACACCCATATCGGGCAGACGAAGGACGCCGTTGCGGACCCCAACGCCAATTCTGCTGGTGTATCGGAGGACGAGCGTGGCGGCATCAAGCCCTCGAGCGACAACGTGCTGTTTACTGGCGTGCTCAGCGAAGCCCACATGAAGCTGACGATTATCGCCGGCGTAGAATGCCTGTTCCGCATCGCCTCGGTGCGCTACGGCGACAATGGCCGCTCGCGTCTGGTGGTGCACACAAAGGCAAACGGCACGTGGTCCGCCCCCATGCCCGTGGACTTTCCCCTTGGGTTTGGTGAGGGCGACGTGGAACGCGACGGCATATACGATTACGACTTCGACGTGGTGGAATATACGGACGGAAGAGGAAACCAGGACGCCTACGTGTTGCTGGTCTCGGGCGAGCGGCGTGACGGCGACGACACCCTTTTCGATACGGCAAGCACAGCCGGCATACTGTCCGTTGTGCGTCTGCGCATAAGTAATGACGAGACCCGCGTGGTATCGCACACGTCATGGCGCAGCATCTCGCGCGGCCGCCTACAAGAGGATGGCTACCATTGTCTGCAGTGCCCGCGTATCACGGTGGGCAAGACGCTGGTCGACGGGCGCCTGTCGGGTGCCTACCTCCACCGCCGCGGAACCACCGCGGAAAAGGCGCTCGGCAGCGAGGCTGAGGTTGCGCTGGAGTGCTTTACCCTGTGGTCGGACGTTTCGGGCGACAGTCTCACGTTCCGTCAGGTCCTCCGCTTTCCGCAGGCACCGTCGAGCATCGAGCTCGGCGCTCCCGAGAATATCAACGGCAAAATGGTGGTGCCCATTGCATACGAGACCGCAGGCGGTTGTGGCTGTGCATCGTACGCCGTGATCGGCCAGTCCATTGCGAGCTGGGGCGTTATGTCGCCAGATGCCACAGTACCCCACGCGGTGCCGTGGCCGCAGCACACGGGCTTTTTGGCTACCGTCAACGAGCAACTGCAGCATATTACTTGGACGCGAGGCGCATCGGCATTTGCAACGCAGCCCGTGGGTGCCGCAGGCTGTGGCCCGGCATCGTTTAGCGTAAGCAACAACGGCAGGTGCGTGCTCTATGTAGAGAACACCGATGGCAAGGTGGGGCAAACCTACGACGAAGAAGGCAACCCGGTAGCAGTGATGGGCAAGCACTTCCGCATCTTCGCCAGCACCTTGGCAGGCGATCTGTTTACGGAGCCGTTCGTGATGTGCGAGCTGGACCATCCCGTCGATCAGATAACGACATTTTTGACGTCGGGGAGCATGCTCTCCGCGCTCGCCACGCACATTGTGAGCGCGGAGAAGAGCGAGGCAGAACTACACGGCATCGAAGTGCCCTTGGTGGCGTGTGCCACTCCGACGGGCGCAGTCGCTACCTCGGGCGCGGTGGTGCCCGGAGCAGCAGGCGAATCCTTCATGGTCACGGTGCGAAACGACGGCAACACCTTGCTGACCGCCGGCACAATCGATCTGTACCGAGAGGGCTCCAGCCAGCCGTTCTCCAGCGCATCCATCGGGTTCGGAGCGAACACACGCATGGCATCGATCTACGATCCAGAGCTTGCCGAGGACGCTTCGGTCAACGACATGGCACACGTGAAGTACGCGCTCGAAACGCTGGGCACACCTTTTGCAACGCACCCGCTGGTAGCCGACAGTGGCAACGCCGTGCTGGCACCGGGTTGCACGGCACAGTTCCGCATGAGCTTCGCTATCCCCGAGAGTTGGAGCGACGAAGTGGGCAAACGCGTAACGCTGTATGCGAAGGCGCGTAATCTGGTGGCGCTCGATCCCGTAACGCTCGAGGAAATTCGACCGGGCGCAAACTCGGCGCTGGGTGCCGTGCTGCACGAGCTCCATGTGCCCGACGCGGCATGCGAGCGCTCAGTAGTTCAGGTCGGCGTATACGACAGCGCGGATACGACAGGACTTCACGATGCACCGATGACGGCGGACGGCGGTGGCGGCTCGAGTGGCGGCGGTACTGACAAGGGCGGCGGCTCCGGCGGAAGCAGCTCCAGCAGTGGCAAGGATCACGGCAATAACAAGCGCTCCGGAAAAGCGGGCGCGCTTGCGGGCACGGGCGACGTCAACGCTCCCCTTACGGCAGCCGCAGCAGCACTCACCGCGGCAGGCGCCGGCCTCGTCGCCTACAGTGCCCGCCGCACGGCGCTCGAAAAAGACACCGCCAATGAGGTCAATTCTGATAAGCCTCACTAGCTCTCAGTTACCTTTGCGAGAGACGCCGACTCGGCTCATCGAACATCAAATGGGCTGGTTCTGGATACCCAGAGCCAGCCCATTACGCATTAGATGTCGTCAGAGGAGTTGAGTTCTGCCTCGAGCTTGGCACGGCGTCTTTTCGCCAACAATCCGCACGACACGTCTTCGACAACGTATCCAACCGCAAACGCAGCAAGACACATTCGGCCGTCTTCAAACTTACTCGGACAAAACCGACTCGGTTTTGTGCGAGTGAGCTCTTTTCAGCCTAAGCTCGAACGATTGTTCGATGGATTTCGTGTTGGGTGGAATCGCCCACGGGCTGGGCTATGCTACCTTGACTATCTATATGACTTAAACGCAGCAAAGGAGCACCGAGAGAGCGAGTATGGCAAAAAACACCGCAAACTATGGTAACGACAGTATCCGCCAGCTCAAGGACGAGGAGCGCGTACGTCTGCGCCCCGCCGTTATCTTTGGCTCGGACGGACTCGACGGTTGCGCGCATGCCGCCTTCGAGATCCTGTCCAACGCCGTTGACGAGGCGCGCCAGGGCTACGGCAAGCTCATCACCCTTACCGCCTTTCGCGATGGCTCCATTCAGGTAGAGGACAACGGCCGCGGCTGCCCGCTCGACTGGAACCCTTCCGAGAAGCGCTTTAACTGGGAGCTCGTCTTTTGCGAGCTCTACGCCGGCGGCAAGTACAACAACAACCAGGGCGGCGACTACGACTTCTCGCTCGGTACCAACGGCCTGGGTTCATGCGCGACCCAGTACGCCTCCGAGTACATGGACGTCACCGTCTGGCGCGACGGCAACAAGTACTCCCTGCACTTTAAAAAGGGCAAGGTCGTCGGCGCCAAAAAGAAGGCACTCGAGATTGAGCCCAGCGACGAGGAACGCACCGGCACCACCATCAAGTGGCGTCCCGATCTTGAGGTTTTTACCTCCATTAGCATCCCCCACGATTGGTATCGCGAGACCATGCGCCGCCAGGCCGTGGTCAACGCCAACGTGACCTTCCGCCTGCGCATTGAGGGCGACGATGGCGAGTTTACCGAAGAGGATTTTTGCTATCCCAAGGGCATCGAGGACTACGTGCTCGAGAAGGTCGGTACCGACTACCTTACCGAGCCCTTCTTTATCGAGGCCGACCGTCGCGGTCGCGACCGCGAGGACCTGCCCGACTACAACGTCAAGATCACCGCGTGCATGTGCTTCTCGCGCACCTTCATGATGCAGGAGTACTACCACAACTCATCGTGGCTCGAGAACGGCGGTTCGCCCGAGAAGGCGGCCCGCAGCGCTCTGACCAGCGCCATCGATGCCTACATCAAGCAACAGGGCAAGTACAACAAAAACGAGAGCGGCATTAAGTGGCAAGACGTCCAGGACTGCCTGGTGCTGGTGACCAACTGCTTCTCCACCCAGACGTCCTACGAGAACCAGACCAAGAAGGCCATCAACAACCGCTTTATCCAGCAGGCCATGACGGCCTTCTTTAAGGAGCGCCTCTCGACCTACCTGATCGAGAACAAAGACGCCGCCAATAAGATCATGGAGCAGGTGCTCATCAACAAGCGTTCGCGCGAGAACGCCGAGAAGACGCGTCAGAGCATCAAGACCAACCTACAGCAGAAGACCGACATGGCCAACCGCGTGCAGAAGTTCATCGACTGCCGCTCCAAGGACAAGAGCCGCCGCGAGATCTACATCGTAGAGGGCGACTCGGCAGCAGGCGCCATTCGCACCTCGCGCGATGCCGAGTTCCAGGGTGTCATGCCCGTCCGCGGCAAGATCCTCAACTGCCTAAAGGAGGACTATCCGCGCATCTTTAAGTCCGACATCATCATGGACCTCATGCGCGTGCTGGGCTGTGGCGTGGAGATCAAAGACAAGCGCATCAAGAACCTTGGCGCCTTCGACCTGGACAACCTCAACTGGAACAAGGTCATCATCTGTACGGACGCCGATGTCGACGGTTATCACATCCGCACGCTCGTGCTCACCATGCTCTACCGCCTGGTGCCCACACTTATCGACGAGGGCTACGTGTATATCGCCGAGTCGCCGCTCTACGAGATCAACTGCAAAGAAAAGACCTACTTTGCCTACACCGAGCTCGAAAAGAACGGCATCCTTAAGGAGATTGGCGACCAAAAGTGCTCCATCAACCGCTCCAAGGGTCTTGGTGAGAACGATCCGGACATGATGTGGCTCACCACCATGAACCCCGAGACGCGTCGCCTGATCAAGGTGGAGCCCGAGGACGTCACCAAGATGGAGACCATGTTTAACCTGTTGCTGGGCAACGACGAAGCGGGCCGCAAGCGCCATATCTCCGAGCACGGCAAGGAATATCTGGACCAGCTGGACCTGCAATAGCAGCAAATCGATAACGACGGCCCATAAGAAGTTCAAGAGGAAATCGTGGCAAAGAAGAAGACGAAGAACCAGCCAAAGAAAAAGCAGGTCAACGCCGAGAACGTCATCGGCCTGCACTCCGAGGTCACCGACCAGCCGATCACGCAGACGCTCGAGGTCAACTACATGCCCTACGCCATGAGCGTCAACGTCTCGCGTGCATTCCCCGAGATCGACGGCTTTAAGCCCTCGCACCGCAAGCTGCTCTACACCATGTACAAGATGGGTCTGCTCAAGGGCGAGCGCCAGAAGAGCGCCAACATCGTGGGCCAGACCATGAAGCTCAACCCGCACGGCGATGCCGCGATCTACGAGACGATGGTGCGTCTGGCAACCGGCAACGAGGCGTTGCTCGCCCCCTTCGTGGAGTCGAAGGGCAACTTTGGCAAGTACTATTCGGGCGATCTAAGCTACGCCGCCTCGCGTTATACCGAGGCCAAGCTCTCCCCCATCAGCGCCGAGATCTTCAAGGACATCGACAAGGATCCGGTCGACTTCGTCGACAGCTACGACGGCGCCATGAAGGAGCCGCGCCTGCTGCCCACCACGTTTCCCAACATCCTTGTCTCGGCCAACAAGGGCATCGGCGTCGCTATGGCGTCCGACATCTGCGGTTTCAACCTCAACGAGGTCTGTACTGCCACGATGCATTACCTCAAGGATCCCGACTGCGATCTGCTCGAGTACATGCCCATGCCCGACTTCTCGACCGGCGGCGAGATCATCTACCGCCGCGAGGAGATGGAAAAGATTATCGAGACCGGCCTTGGCAGCTTCCAGATCCGCTCCCGCTGGCGCTGGATTCCCGAAGAGCGCATTATCGAGGTCTACGAGATTCCCTACACCACCAAGACCGATGTCATCATCGAGCGCATCGTCAAGCTCTCCAAGGAGGGCAAGGTCAAGGAGATTGCTGACATCCGCGACGAAACCGACCTCTCGGGCTTGCGCATCGCCATCGACCTTAAGCGCGGCGTCGACCCCGACAAGCTCATGGCCAAGCTCTATCGCTCGACCACGCTGCAGGATTCGTTCTCGTGCAACTTCAACGTGCTCGTCGACGGCTATCCCCGTGTTATGGGCGTGCGCCAGATTCTGCACGAGTGGGTCAAATGGCGAATTGAGTCCACGCGTCGCCGCATTAACTTTGACCTGGGCAAAAAGTCCGAGCGCCTGCACCTGCTGTACGGCCTCGAGGCAATCTTGCTCGACATCGACAAGGCCATCGCCATCATCCGTGGCACCAAGCTCGAGGCCGAGGTCGTGCCCAACCTTATGCGCGGCTTCGACATCGACGAGACCCAGGCCGAGTTTGTTGCCGAGCTCAAGCTCCGCAACATTAACGAAGAGTACATCCTCAACCGCACCAAGGACATCGCCAAGCTTGAGAGCGAGATTGCCGAGCTTGAGGAGATCCTCTCCAGCGAGGAGAACATCAAGAAGGTCATCAGCGACGAGCTGGCCGCGGTCAACAAGAAATATGTGATGCCGCGTCGCACGGGCAGGATCGAGCCCCATGAGGTTATCGAGGTAAGCTTGGAGCCCGAGGTCGAGGAGTACCCGGTGACCATCATGCTCTCGCGCGATGGCTACCTTAAGAAGATGACGGACCGCGTGCTCAAGAAGGCGACCACGCTCAAGTACAAGGACGGCGACAAACCCTTTATCGAGTTCCCGTCCTCCAACACCCACGAGCTGCTGGTCTTTACCAACAAGAGCCAGGTGTACAAATGCAAGGTTGCGGCGTTTGAGGACACCAAGTCGGCCCAGCTGGGCTCGTACCTGCCGACCGATCTTGAGATGGAACCCGACGAGAGCGTCATCTGGGTCATCGACCCCGAGGACTATAAGGCCGACGTGCTGTTTGTCTTTGAGAACGGCCGCGTGGTGCGTGTCGCACTTTCTGGATACGTCACCAAGACCAACCGCAAGCGCCTCAAGAACGCTATCTACGGCGGCAGCAAGCTGCTGTATGCCCAGGTGCTCAAGGAAGACCGCGACATCGCACTGGTCTCGAGCGACTATCGTTTGATGAACTTCAACACGTCGTTGCTCAAGACCAAGACGACTACCAACACGCAGGGCGTCCAGGCCTTTACCGCCAAGAAGGGCCGCTCGGTCACCACCGTCGGCACAACCGAAGAGATCCTTGGCGCCGGCGTCTCGGCCGAGAAGTTCACCGCGCAGAGCCTCCCCTCAGCCGGTGCCCTCATGAAAGAAAACGACATGCCGAGTTTGTTTGATTAGGACGACGGCAGAACCGCCATGGTTTTACAAAGCAGCGGGGCCCGGAGCGCAGCAATATCGCGCCCCGGGCCCCGCTCGTTGCGGAGGTCATCCTCGGAAATGTCGACGATACGGGGGCTTCCCGCACCGTCCTAAGCCGTTAGCAAAACTCGCAAAAGTTAGCAAAAGATGCAAAAATTAGCAAAACTTGCAAAGGAGCCACCATGGAGTACAGCAAATGGCTCCGCCATGCCAGGCATGCTCGAAGATATTATCGAGCGAACCAAAGAAGCGGCAGATAGCTACCTTTCACAGTCTCACGCGCGCATGAACGGCGTTCAAATTGGTCCAGTGGGCATCGATTGGACATATGTTCAAGAAGCCCAGGGCAACTGGCGCACGTGCATGAATGGCATCTTCAGGCAACTCGAGAAGCATGGCATCGGGCTTCTCTCGAAACGACCTATCGAGAGCTTTCCGATAAAGACATTGAGTTTTTGCTCGCGATGCTGCCCGATTCTGGCCCCAGCAGGATCTCGGAGATAGCCAAACGCATGGGCGTCGCCAGCAACTACGCAAGCCAATACAAACGCCGCCTCCTCGAGGACGGCGTTATCGGGGAACGTGGGCGTGGCCTCGTCGGCTTCGACATCCCCGCGTTCAGAGAATTCTTGAACGAGAAGGCGTTTTAGCACACCGGAATTGTCCGCGGGAGCATCGTTGCATGGCAATCAGCATTCCTCCTGGTAAGGGCAGCAAGCATTTCCGCTAGTGCTGATTGCCATGCGCCCCTCTTGTCCTTAGGCGAGCTTGCGGGCGAGCTCTCGCACCCCTTCCAACTTGGGCGACGATGCCATGCTGTCGCGCTCGGTCATGCCGCTGATGGTGACAATGCCCTGGTCCTCCCACTTGCAGTACGCGCATGTGGCCCTGTACATAGCAATCGCCGCATCATAGACGCCCTCGCTGTGGCTATCGAGCAAAAGGGCCGTCTTGGTGAACGGGAAGCCTGTAGCACCGAAGGCGTACAGGCGGTCGATGGCGGCCTTCTCCTGCGCAGTGATATCAAACCAGTAGATAGGCGAAGCGAAGACAACCATATCGGCGCCTTTCAGCGACTCGATCACGTCGACCATGTCATCCTTCTGCACGCAAGTGCCCTCGTGGGCGAAGCAATACTGACACCCCAGGCAACCACCGATTTTCTTGCTGGCAACACGGACGACCTCGACCGTATTGCCGCCCTCACGCGCGGTCTCGGCAAACGCCTCGACCATGGTGTCGGTATTGGCGCCCCTGCGCGGGCTACCACTCAATACAACGATATTCATAGAAATCTCCCTCCCTCATGCCACAGGCGCGCGGCACACATTTTGTTGTAACCAAAACGGATGGAGCTATTCAGTCGTCTGCAGGCCACATCTCTTGTTCGTGTTCTCTAGACAAGGCGCAAACGGTGCTGCACCCCCCTGTCGCGCTATATCCCTACGCAGTGTTCAGAACCCCTGCTCACCGAGCAGCACCGCGCGAGGTCCAGCACGAGTACGCCTTCCCGGGTACAGGTCTCATGCCCTATGCGGGAGATGAGGACCTTCGGGAACACGTCCCCGATGGGCAGAAGCGACGCGAGCTCCCCCTCAAGCATCAAGTTGATGCTCATATCGCCTCTCACATACGCTCTCCTTCCCGGTTTCGAAACTCGAATTGATTTATAGTTTCGAAACCGGGAAGGCAATATACAAAAGGATGTGTCGAGGAACGAATCCCAGCCACGTCATGTCGGCAGCGATGAAGGGCGCATCCGCGCGTGCTACAATGCGGGCATCAGAGATGAAAACACAGTCCCCGTCGGGTAGTCGTGGGCGTGCGGGAGTCCGCATCAGTAACCTGCCTCCTTGGTTGTCCCTTCTCTGCATGGTCATCTACATAAAGGAGGAACCAGCCATGCAGATCAGCGTGTCGTCCACCCTGACCGTATATCACGACGGTCAATTCTGGGTCGGGCTGGCGGAGCACGTCGAGGGCGGAAAGTACGGCGTCGCCCGCATCGTCTTCGGCGCGGAGCCGTCCGATGAGGAGATCCTGCGATTCGTTACAAGCGAATGGGAGAAGCTCTCGTTCTTCGGCGACAAGGCCATTGAAACAAACAAGCCCGCGAAGAACCCCAAGCGGCGCGCCCGTGAGGCGGCGAAAGCCCTTAAGCGGCCCGCGATGAGCACCAAGGCGCAGCAGGCGCTCGCAGCACAGAGAGAAGCGATGAAACAGGAGTCAGCTCATGCAAGAAGCCGACGCCGCGCGGAAGAGGCTGATGCGCGCTTCGAGCAGCGAAAGCTGAAGCGCAAGCAGAAGCATCGTGGGCATTGATTGCCATTTGCAGCAAGGCAAACCATATACAGCAGCGGCGCCAGTTCCACTTGAAGCCGACACCGCGTAGACGCTGATGGTGACGGCTATGCACGGGCACGGGCGCGCCACCGCACTTCACAGCTTGTTTCTCAAGTATTTAGGACGCACACGCGGCGTTCAAAAATGCGGAGCGACTCCGCATGGCTCGAGACTGAGCCGAGGTGCCCTACTTCTCGCCTTCCAGCAGGCCCACGATGCGATCGATGTCGACGGCAAAGCAGGACCTTCCCTCGCGCTCATAGAGGTCAAGGTACGCCTGGCATTCGGAGACAATGCGTTTGGTGTTGCCATCGATGATGCGCTGGAGCGTCTCGTAGTAGGCCGAGCCCTCGGTCCTGAAGCGGCGCTGGTAGGCCTTGGTTATGGGGAACATCTTGATGTAGTGGATGCCGTGGCGGCAGCCGGGGCGCGTCGTGGGGCGGGGTGGCAACGCAAAGTACTGGTCTTTGGGCACGTTAGGGGCGATGTTGGAACGCAGCGGCACGGCGAAGTCCCTGCGCTTTCCGCGGAAACGCAGCCTCACCACCACGATGCAGGGGCGATTGTGCTTAAGCATGAGCTCACGGTCGCCATCGACGAGGTCGAAGAAGTCCTGGGAGATGGATACGATCTTCATCGGTTACGCCCCCTCATACGAAGCGGGGCCCGCATCGCTGCAGGCCCCTACAGGTGGGCGATATTCTACGCCTTGCGGCACCCCGTCGCCCACGGAGGTTAAACGTACACGTAAGCCGTACTCTGAAAGCCGCGGCTTCCGGCAAGTAGTTTATACCACGAAAGGTCGCTTTCAATGCGCATAGCTCGCAAAATAACACTCGCTGGGCCGTCACCCCTGGCAGTTACCCTCCAATCTTCATTGGAGTCAGCAGGTCAATTCATATATTCATGGGGGTTTATCCTACCGTCGGTGAGCGATTTGGTTAGGGTGCCGAAGCGGTCGAGGATGTCGACGACCTTCTGCTGGGTGCCGATGGATGGGGCGGGAATCTCGACCCTCGATAAGTCCACAGGCGCGGCTTCGATTACCTTTTTCGATTTAGCGTATTGCTCTTCAGATCATCGTGGTGTGCTCGTAGCCGCGCTCCACGAGGAGCCGCTCGGCAACGTCGAGAATCTTCTCGACCGTCTCCTCCGGGTACTTATTGCGTGCCACGAGCACCTCCGTCCTTGTTATCGCGATAAACATACCATGAGTGGCGTGCGGGTCGAGATTGGCTGGCGCCAAAAGAGCCCAACGGCCGTTACGGCTTCGTTAGAAACGCGCCCCACCATGGATGTTGAACCCGAAAGGTAAGGCGCGCGGGCACGGCGACTCGGCCCGCGCGCCCGGAAGAGAAAGGATAAGCCCATGGGTTACATGCTCGAGACGCGCGGGCTCACCAAGCGCTTCGGCCGCGGCGACCAGGCGCAGGACGCCGTGGC
>NZ_JADMWW010000060.1 GCF_015548375.1 Collinsella aerofaciens | reverse complement strand
TCCCGGGGCCGGCCGGTCCGGCCCTCAGGGTATCGGGTTCCCACATTCATCCGCACATGTGCGGATGAATGTGGGAAATGTTCGGATGAAGTTGATAATCAAGGAGGGGTATGGAGATGTACCTACTAGCAGTACATTTTGCGTAATCTGGGCAAACGCTGATTAATTGCTGGTATAATGTCGTCTGTCGAAAGATACAAAAACCTGTACTTTTGCGACTGCGCCTAGCTGCGAGCGAGAAGCCTGTTCTAAACGCCCCTGCATTTGCGTGCGCCGCAAAGCAAGAAAAGGGGGCGAGAACATGGAGCAGACGGCACGGCGCCAAGAGCAGCTGCCGGGCGCATTTAACGGCGCCACCACTCACAGCCAGCACGGCCGCGTCCGCTGGTATCTGGTCCACACCCCCAATGGAAAAGAGCGCGAGACTTGCGAAAAGGTCCGCTGCATTATCCCGCACAACCTGATGCAGGACGCTTTTGTGATGCAAAAGGAGTTCTGGTTTAAGCGGGACGGCGCCTGGTCGCTCCAAACCAAACCCATGTACAAGGAATATTTCTTCGTCGCCACGCACGATGCCGCCGCGCTCGATAGGGCTTTGGCCCAGTTGAGCTTTGGCTGCCGCATCGCCGGCAGTAGGGAGCGGGCGTACATGCCCATGCCGGACGATGCGCAGGACTGGTACCGCAGCGTTTTGGATGATGACGGCGTGGTGCGCAACAGCGTGGCGCGCATAGAAGACGGCGTGTTGCACATAGAGCAGGGTCCCTTGGTGGGGCAAGAGGCCCGCGTGCACAAGATCGACCGTCATAAGCGCTGGTGCCTGGTAGACGTGGGCGAAGGCGACTCCGCTTTTAGGGAGCTGCTTCCGTTGGACGTGCCCAGTAAGACGTAAGGGGACGTCGCACTGGCAATTCATTCGCATTTTGAATGGCTCTGTTAGACCAGGATTGACATACATGTGTCCCCACGGTGCCATATCTTTGACCCCGTAGACCGCGATGATGGG
>NZ_JADMWW010000005.1 GCF_015548375.1 Collinsella aerofaciens | reverse complement strand
CGGCATTCAGCATCAGGGTAGCGCTGCGACGCGGAAATCGCGCGCCGTTGCCGCGCCCCGCAGTGCCCGCTTCCCCCGAGAACAATTATCAGTGCAGGTAGACGAGCCGTCATTTTGCAGAAAACGCGGGTATGGATGGGGGTCCTGAGTTTGGCCCCGTAAACCGGCATAGTTTTGAAATGGCCTTAAATCGGTAGCAGCCATTTTGCTATGCCGGAACGGTCGGTCTTCGGGCAACTACCCTCGCAGGTAGGCGATAGCGATCTGCGTGCGGTTGCGCAGGCCCATCTTTGCCAGGATTGAGCTGATGTGGTTGCGCACGGTGCCTTCGCCCATGTAGGCGGTGGCGGCGATCTCTTTGTTGTCGAGGCCGCGGGCGATGAGCTCGGCGACTTCGAACTCGCGGTCGGTCAGACCGGCAAAGGCCGCGGGCCGGCGGGTCGCGCCGGCTTCAGCGTCCGCCCCATCAAAGTCGACATCCCCGATCGCCTTGCCCTCGAGCACGCGCTTGCCAGCCATGACCTGCGCCAACGCCGGCGGAATGGCAGCGACATCGGTCTTGATCAGGTAGCCGCGGGCGCCCAGCTTGAGCGCCGACACAATGTACTCGTCATCCGAGAACGTCGTCAGAAACACCACGCGCGCCGCAGGGTCGTGCTCAAGGATCTCGCGCGCGGCCGAAAGGCCGTCGCGTCCCGGCGTCTGGATGTCGAGCAGCGCAATATCGGGTGCGTGCTCGGCGTAGAGCGCCACCGCATCGTTGCCGTTGGCACCGGTGCCCACCACTTCGATCTGCGGCTGGGCGCCCAAGATAATCTTGAGCGAATCGACCACCAAGCGGTCGTCGTCGACAACGATGAGCCTCATCGGCCCTCATCTCCTTGCTGTTTGGGAACGGGGGCAAACACACGCCAGCCGCCGGCGCCGGCACGCGGGCCGGCGGTGAAGGTGCCGCCAAGCGCCTCGATGCGCTCGCGCATGGAGGCGAGCCCCATGCCCTCCGCGGTGCCGCGGCCGCTTGCTTGGACCTCACCCACGCCATCGTCGGTAACAATGAGCTGGTAAAACGACGGATGCTCCATGCACCGTACGGTGACGGTCTGGGCGCAAGCGTGGCGCATGGTATTGGAGAGCGCTTCGCGCAGGACCGCTGCAAAGCAGTTAGCGACGTTTGCGGGCGCATGTTCGGCCATAACTTCAAGCTCAATCTGCGGGCCGCCGTCCGAGCGTGTGCCTTCGACAATGCGTTCGAGCTGCACGGAAAGGTCGACGGCGTTGTCGTTGAGCGCGTGGACGCTGGTGCGCACAAGCTGGAGCGCCTCGTCAACCGTGCGTTTAACGTCGGCGAAATCGGCGGCGACGCCAGGCTCGTCGGCGTGGACCACGCGTAGGGCTTCGGCCTGCAGTGAGGCGCGCGTGAGCTGGTGCCCGACGTTATCGTGGATCTCGCGCGCGATGCGGGCGCGTTCGGCGAGCGTCGCGAGCTCGACTTCGTAGTCCTGGCGGTCGGCGAGGTCGCGGTTGCGTGCCTCGAGTGCCAGGGCGCGTTCTTGCAGCTCGTCGCGGGTACGGCGCATGCGCTGTTGCTCGCGCTCCAGCTGGGCGGTACGTAGCGATAGCAAGGTGGCAGCAACCGAAAGGATGGCGGTCAGCAGGAGCGTTCGGGTGGTGAGCGCGCCGCCGCGAAGGTCCGCGACAAGCGCAAAAGCAAAGACGGAGCCAATGCCCAGCGCGACCCAGGCGTGTTCGCGGCGCACGCGTCGCGCGATGTCATAGAGAGCGAGAGGTGCAAACGGCACAAACGGCGGCACGAAGACAGCCGCGATGATGCAGACGTAGCTCGCTGCCTCGCTTGCGCGTCGGGTGCGTTTCCCCTGTGTGACCTCGGCCAGCGAGGTGGCAATAATGCCAAGGCAAAACGCCACAACCAGACGAGCGTCCACGGCAAGACCCATGGCGGCCGCAATACAGCACGCCAGCACGATCGATTTGTCGAAAAGCCTGTTCATACGGGTATTGTACGCGAAGCTGCGCGTGGTGGAGGGGCCGCCTAGCGCAACCGTGACATTCCTCCCGCACGGTGGGGCGGTCGCGTCAGCGTGCCACGCGACCGAGCCCCCGCACTCGTGACAAAGCTCACTGGTGCGCGCCGTCCGCTCCTGCGATGATGCAATCGTACCGGGCCGCAAGCAACAGAAGGGCCGCCTCATGACAGACATCGTCCACGTCGAAAACCTCGTCAAGCGCTACGACGATCTTATCGCGCTCGACCACTTTAACCTGAGCATCGCCCCCGGCGAGATCTTTGGCCTGCTGGGCCCCAACGGCTCGGGCAAGACCACGTCCATCAACTGCATTTTGCAGCTGCTTGCCTACGACAAAGGCACCATCGAGCTGTTCGGCGAACCCATGACGCCCGCCCGCTACGACCTCAAGCGCCGCATCGGCGTGGTGCCGCAGCAGGTGGCGGTATTCGACGAGCTCACGGTGCGCGAGAACATCGACTATTTCTGCAGTCTCTACGTCAACGACCGCAAGCGCCGCCGCGCGCTGGTGGACGAGGCGATCGACTTTGTCGGCTTGGGCGACTTTACGAAGTTCCGCCCCGGCAAGCTCTCGGGCGGCCTGGCGCGTCGCCTCAACATCGCCTGCGGCATCGCGCACAAGCCCGAGCTCATCTTCTTTGACGAGCCCACGGTGGCGGTCGACCCGCAGAGTCGCAACGCCATCCTGGAGGGCATCTGCCGCCTGCGCGACGAGGGCGCCACGGTGGTGTATACCAGCCATTATATGGAGGAAGTCGAGCAGATCTGCAGCCGCATCATGATCATGGACGGCGGGCGCGTGCTGGCGCAGGGCACCAACGACGAACTCAAGCGCATGATTCAGATGGGCGAGAAGATCGTGATCGAGGTCGGCGAGGTGCCGAGCGCGGCGCTCGGTGCCGTCGCGAGCCTGCCACATGTCCTGGACCTGTCGGCGACGGCGGGCCAGCTCACGTTTTCGTGCGAGGCGAGCCCGCATAGCCTGACGGACATTCTCGATGCGCTGCGCTCGCATGACGTGGCGCTTGGCCGCATTTATTCCGAGCCGCCGACCCTCAATGACGTGTTCCTCGAGATCACCGGCCGCGAGCTGCGCGACTAGGGGGCAGTCATGTTCAAAACCATCATCACCACGGTCAAGACGCTGCTGCGCCGGCCGAGCACGTGGGTTTGGGGCGCTGTCTTTCCCGTCGCGCTTTCCACGATGTTCATGTTTATGCTTGCGAACCTCAGCTCCGACGGCACGGTCGACCCGGTGCCGGTTGCTGTCGTGGCGGATGAGGCTTGGGACGCCTCGACCTTTAAGGACGTGGCGACGTCGCTTGCCCAGGAAGGCGACGACCGGCTGCTCGAGATCCACGAGTGCGATGACGCAGCCGATGCGAACCGTGCGCTTAAGGCCGGCGAGGTTGCGGGCATCTATACGGTCGACGAGGCGGGCACGCCCAAGCTCACGCTGCTATCGAGCTACGACAGCTCGCGTGCCTCATCGGTGCTCACCGACCGCAGCATTCTGGAGACGGTGGCAAGCTCGTATACACAAAATGCCGAGCTCATGTCCCAGATTGCCCAGGACAACCCGGCGGCGCTCGCCGACTCGGAGGCGGTTGCGCGCGCCCTGTCGCTCGAGGGCGGCACCCGCCGCGTAAGCCTGACACGCACCACGCCCGATGGCACGGTCATCTACTACTACGCGCTCTTTGGTCTGGTGGCGATGATGTCTGCCGAGTTTGCCGCCTTGAGCGTCGTCGATCTGCAGCCCAATCTGTCGGGCCTCGGCGCGCGTCGCTGCGTGGGCGGCCTTTCCAAGACGGCGTCGCTGGCCGGCATCTTTGTCGGCTCGTGGCTGGTTTCCTTCGCCTCGATGGCGATCGCAATCGGCTACGTGCGCCTGGTCGTGGGCGTCGACTTTGGCGGGCGCGAGGGGCTGTGTCTGGTGGGCGGCGCCGCTTCCGCGCTTGCCGCCACGGGCCTGGGACTCTTTGTGGGCACGCTTCCCGTTAAGGGCGGCAAGGCGTCCAAGTCTGGCATCCTCACGGGCTTTGCCACCACGTGCGCCCTGTTCGCCGGCCTCTACGGCGAGCCGGCGATGGCGCTTGCCGACGACGTCGCCCGCGCCTGCCCGGCCGAGTGCTGGCTCAACCCCGTCAAGCTCATCTGCGACATGTTCAACCGCCTGTATTTCTTTGAGGACCTGAGCCCCTTTGCCGTTCGCGCCGGCGCGCTGGTCCTTATGGCGCTGCTGTTCGTTGCCGCCGCCACGCTGATCTTTGGAAGGAGCCGCTATGAGCACCTTTAAGACCGCGCTTCGCATGGCGCTGGCGCACCCGTTCTACCTGCTCATCTATACGGTGTTCATCTCGCTCATGGGCGTATTCATCGCGGCATCGGTGAGCTGGAACTCGTCGCAGCTCACCGAGTACAAGCCCTACGACACCAACGTGATCGTGGTCGACCGCGACAATAGCGACCTTTCGCGTGCGCTTACCAAGCATCTGGGTTCGCGTTTTGAGCTGGTCACGGGCGTCGGCGACGACACCTACGACCTTGCGGACGCGCTCTCCAAGAGCAACAGCGCCAAAGGTAGCGCCGACTGCGTGTTCTTTATCCCGGAGGGGTTTGAGGGCGATCTTGTTACAGCCGCCCGCGCGGGGGAGTCCCTGCCCAAGCTCGACGTGACTTACGGTGCCGGTACCATGGCGGCGGCGCTTTCGTCTGCCGAGGCCTCGCGCTGGATCTCGCTCGCGGGTGCTGCGGCGGCACTTGAGCCCGCCGCCTCTAATGGTAGCGTCGCCAAGGCCGCCGAGCATGCCGCCGCCAAGCGCGCCGAGGTCCAGATTGAGCAGGTCAAGGTTGGTTCGACTGCCGCCGCCATGCTCAAGTCGTATTTCAACTTTGGCGCGTACGCGATTATCTCGTCGGTCATCGTATCGGTGGGGCTGGTGTTCTCGGGCATGAACGAGCCCGAGCGCGTGCGTCGTATGGATGCCGGCCCAATCTCCGAGCGCCGGCGTTCGCTCGCCGTGTTTGCGGCCGCCACTGTGATCACCGTCTGCATCTGGTTTGTGTCGAGCATGATGGGCGTCGTGGGCTTTGCCGGCGCGGTTGCCGAGGTCGGCGTGGGTCGTGTGTGCCTGGCGCTGGCGGCGACGTTTGCCCTGGCGTGCACGCCTCTGGCCGTTGGCTTTGCCCTTTCGAGCCTGGGTGCGCGCGAGGAGCTGCTCAATGGCGTGGGCAACCTGCTCGGCATGCTCATGACGTTTTTGGGCGGCGCTTGGATGCCGCTGTCGCTGATGGGCCCGGCCGTGCAGACCGTGGCGCACTTTGTGCCGACATATTGGGTGAACGACGCGATCGGCAAGGCGCTCGCGTCGGACCTGACGTCTGCCATGTTGGGCGACATCGCCTGCGACCTGGGCGTCACCGTGCTCTTTGCCGTGGCCATCGCCGCCGCAGGCCTGGCCCTCTCACGCACCAAATCCCGCGCCTAGTCACCTAGTCATTTAAGAACGTCCCCAATGACTAGTCTGAAATAAAATCCAGGCCTCGCCTAAAAATAGTTCGCCATGGTTTACTATTACGCTCATAAAGTAGCAATAGGCTAACAATGGGGGATAGCATGGCGACGAAGCAAGCCTACGTCCAGGTCAAGGGGCTCAAGAAGCACTACGGCGACGGTGATGCGCGCCTGACGGTACTCGATGGCATCGACACGTCCATCAACCGAGGCGAGATCTGCGTCATGCTGGGGCCCTCGGGCTCGGGCAAGTCGACGTTTCTTAACCTGATCGGCGGCCTGGAGGATGCCGACGCTGGCTCTATTTTGGTGGACGGCTGCGACCTCACGGTGCTCAAACCTACCGACCTGGGCGAGTATCGCCGCCGTGAGCTGGGCTTTGTCTTCCAGTTCTACAACCTGGTGCCCGATCTCACCATCAAGGAAAACATCGAGGTCACGGCACACCTGTCCAAAAAGCCGCTCAACATCGATGACCTGCTGCGTTCGCTGGGTCTCTACGAGCACCGCAACAAGTTCCCGCGCCAGGTTTCGGGCGGCCAGCAGCAGCGCTGCGCCATCGGCCGTGCGCTCGTCAAAAACCCGGGCCTGCTGCTGTGCGACGAGCCCACCGGTGCGCTCGACTATAAGACGTCCAAGGAAATCTTGCAGCTCATGGAGGATGTCAACCGCGCCTACGGCTGCACCATCATCATCGTCACGCACAACGCCGCCATCGCTCGCATGGCCAACCGCGTGCTACGCCTGCGCGACGGGCGCATCGTCGAGGACGAGCTCAACGATGCACCCGTCGCGGCCGCCGAGCTCGATTGGTAGGCGGCGCCATGACACCTCTCGTAAAACGACTCCCGCGCGAGCTGCGCCGCAATATCGGCAAGTACCTGGGCATCTTTTTGCTTATGTGCGGAAGTATCGCCCTCACGTCGGGCTTTTTGCTCGCGGCGCATTCCATCGGTTGCCTCATCGACGACATGCGCGACGAGTACACGATTGAGGACGGCCGCGTGACCACCTCCTTCGAGGCCACCAAAGACCAGCTCAAGGCAGCCGAGGATGCAGCCGACGACGTCGGCGGCGTCACGCTCTACAAGAATTTCTCCATTGACGCCATCATCAAAAAGACCGCCGGCGACGACGGCACCAAGCGCACCCTGCGCACCTATGCGCACCGCACCAAGGTCGATATCGCGTCCTACTGTGAGGGCAGGCAGCCCAAGACGGACGACGAGGTGGCCATCGACCGCGTTTTTGCCACCAACAACGACCTCGACGTGGGCGATAGGGTCGAGCTCGAGGGTCGCACCTACACCATCTGCGGCATCATGACCCAGCCCGATAGCCAGGCGCTGTTCCTCAACAATTCGGACTTCACGGTGAACACCATCACGTACGGCGTGGCCGAGGTCACCGACGCCGGCTTTGCCGCGCTCGAGGATGCCGGCGGCGCGCCTGCCTACACCTACTCCTTTACCTTTACCGACCGCGATCTCCCCACCGCGGATCGCATCGATGCGGAGCAGGATATGGTCGAGGCGCTGACCGATGCCGATGCGCGCGTGGACGATCTGATCGATGCCGATTCCAATCAGGGCATTGGCTATGCGCGCGACGACGTGGACGGCGACTCCATGATGTGGATGACGTTGCTCGACATCATCATCGTGATCATGGCGTTTGTCTTTGTGGTGCTCACCGACGCCACCATCGAGGAGGAGAGCGCCATCATCGGCACGCTGCTCGCCAGCGGCTATCGCCGTCGCGAGATCGTGCTGCACTACCTCGCGCTTCCCGCCATCGTGGGCGTGCTCGCGGCGCTTTTGGGCACTGCGCTCGGCGTTGTGTTCTTTACCGAGCCCATGCGCGGTCTCTACTACGGCTCGTACAGCCTGCCACCCTTCCAGGTGTACTGGAGCTGGGAGATCTTTGTGAAGTGCGCCGTGGTTCCCGCCGCCGCGCTCATCCTCATCACGCTGGTGGGCCTGCTTCGCAAGATGGGCAAGACGCCGTTGCAGTTCCTTCGTCACGAGGCGAGCGGCAAATCGGGTACCAAGCGCGGCCTGCAGCTGCCGGAGCGCATGGGCTTTGTCTCGCGCTTTCGCCTGCGCGTCTTCCTGCGCAACCTGGGCAACTTCGCCACGCTCTTCGTGGGAATTGCGTTTGCGTCGCTGCTGCTGCTCTTTGGTCTGGCGATTCTGCCCACGATGACGCACTATGCGGACAACCTCGAGACGAGCCTGGTCGCCCAGCACCAGTACACGCTCAAGGCGCCGCTAGAGCTTGAGGGTACCGCCGAGGAGCGCGAGCAGTGGTCGGCGCTCGAGCGCTTGCAGTCGGTTGACGGCGCGCTGCTTTCTGCCGTCCAGGATGCCAGCGACGAGCTTGATGACGCGGCCGATGCCGCGACCGCATCTCCGTCTGCCGAGAGCCTGTCTGCGATGCAACGCGCGCTCGCAAGCGTTCAGGACAAGAAGGATGCGCTCTACGCGCGCCTCGACGGCCTGGCCGATGCCCTTGGTTGCGACCACGACGAGGCAATCAATCTGATTGATAAGGCTTCGAAGATTGACACCGACAACGATGACATTCACCCGGTTAACACGACCGACAACGGTGCGGCAAAGATTGCACAGGCCGAGAAATACGCTGTCTACCAGTTGCAGTACGACCGTGGCAACGGAAACGGCGAGGAGGCCATTTCCGTCTACGGCATCTCGCCCGATTCGCGCTATTGGAAAGACCTCAACGTCGGCGATGGACGCGTCGTCTTTGGCGGCGGTCTGCTCGATAAGTTTGGCTGGAGCGAGGGTCAGAAGGTCACGCTCAGCGACAAGTACGAGGGCGAGCATTATTCCCTTGAGTACGCGAGCAAGGACTGTGCCTGGGGCTCCAAGTCGGACATGAATATCTATATGAGTATCGACGACTTTAACGAGCTGTTCGACAACGACGCCGCCTACTTTAACGGCTATGTGAGCGACGAGAAGCTCGACCTCGATGCTCGTTACTTTGCCGGCGACACCACGCCCGACGACATGCGCGCCGTGGGCGACCAGTTCATCGGCATGATGAGCAAAATGATCGGCATGATGGTCGGGCTCGCGGTGTTTATCTTCCTGCTGTTTATGTACCTGCTGACCAAGGCCGTGATCGACCACAGCGCCCGGTCGATTAGCTACATGAAGGTCTTTGGCTATCGCGATAGCGAGATCTCGCATCTGTACATCCGCTCGATCACGCTGTGCGTGGCGGCGTCGCTCGTGCTGAGCCTGCCATTGATCATCGGTTCGCTCACCGCCATCTTCCGCTCCATGCTGCTTGCCTATAGCGGCAATATCGAGATCTACGTGCCAGCTTGGTCCATGGCGGTATGCGTGGGCATTGGCTTTGCGACCTACCTGATCGTGGCGCTGCTGCACATGCGGTCCATCAAGCGCGTGAGCCTGGCCGAAGCTCTCAAAGTCCAAGAGTAGTCATTGGGGACGTTCTTAAACGACTAACCATTGGGGACAGTCTTTGTCGGATCGTCGGCTCGCCGGTCGGGTTGGCAAGGACTGTCCCCAACTGCCGGCAAAAAGGGAACGTCCCCAACTGCCGGGTGGCGGGTGGCGAAAGAGCGTCTCTAGCGGTACTCATTTAAGTCTGTCCCCAATGAGTAGTTTCAGTCATTTAAGTACGTCCCCAATGAGCACCTGGGTGTTGCGCTTGACTTTGACCCTACTTCAACGGGTACCATCCTCTCATGTCTGTAACGCCATATAGACCGAGGGGATAGATCTATGACCGCAACTGCACCCGCGGCGCCCGCTAAGGTGTACTTCACCAACCTGCGCACGCATGCTCGCGAGAGCCAGCTCGACAAGCTCAAGCGCCTCATCCGTCGCGCCGGTATCGAGCAGATCGACTTTGAGAACAAGTTCGTCGCTATCAAGATTCACTTTGGCGAGCTGGGCAACCTGAGCTTTTTGCGCCCCAACTACGCCCGCGCCGTAGCGGATGTCGTGAAGGAGCTGGGCGGCAAGCCCTTTCTCACCGACTGCAATACGCTCTATGTCGGTAGCCGCAAAAACGCGCTCGAGCACATCGACACCGCCTACCAGAACGGCTTTACCCCGTATGCCACGGGTTGCCAGATCATCATTGCCGACGGCCTCAAGGGCACCGACGAGGCGCTCGTCCCGGTCGAGGGCGGCGAGTACGTGCGCGAGGCCAAGATCGGCCAGGCACTCATGGATGCCGATATCGTGATCAGTCTTACGCACTTTAAGGGTCATGAGCAGGCGGGCTTTGGCGGCGCCATGAAGAACCTGGGCATGGGAGGCGGCAGCCGTGCCGGCAAGATGGAGCAGCATGCCGCCGGCAAGCCGAACGTCGCGACCGAGCACTGTGTTGGCTGCCGTGCCTGCGAAAAGGTCTGCGCGCACAACGCTATCTCGTTCGACGACACCCGCGAGCGCAAGCTTGCCAGCGGCACGACTCGCACGGTGCACGTGGCTACCATCGACCACGATCGCTGCGTGGGCTGCGGCCGCTGCATCGGCGTGTGCAACCAGGACGCCATCAAGCCCGGCTATGACGCCGCGGCCGACGTGCTCAACTACAAGATCGCCGAGTATACGAAGGCCGTCGTCGACGGCCGCCCCAGCTTCCACATCTCGCTTGCCATGGATATCAGCCCCAACTGCGATTGCCATCCCGAAAACGACACGCCTATCGTCAACGATATCGGCATGTTCGCGAGCTTCGACCCGGCCGCCATCGACCAGGCCTGCGCCGATGCCGTCATGGCATCCGAGCCGCTGCCCAACACCGAGCTCACCGATAGCGCCGCCAAGATGGAGCACAATCACGAGCATCTGGAGGGCGAGCAGGCGCGTGACCCCTTCTGCATCACACATCCCGACACCGACTGGCGCGCGTGCATCGCGCATGCCGAGAAGATCGGCCTGGGCACGAGCGAGTACGAGCTCATCGAGGTCAAATAGCGCCTAGTTATTGAACAAAACAAGCGCCTCTGTGGCGTAAGTCGAGCAAAAGCCGCCCGCGAGCACAGTGCCCACGGGCGGCTTTTCGGAAGTGCGGTGAAAAATCGAATACCACCGACCACAAACCGTTTTTTGACAACAAAACCCCTGATAAAATGTTGGTGAAACTGTGGTCTGGTCGGGCTTCCCGGCATTTTCACCGCACTTCCGAAAACGGGGAGTCAGATAGACCAGTAAACCGTACTATTCGCCTAAAAATTCCTATCGAGGAAGTTGCCGACCGTGCTCCAGTAGAGCTCGGGGTCAACTTGCGCACTCTTGGCGTGGGTGGCGCCATGAATGGTGAGCTTTTGCTTGACCTTGCTGGCGCACGCGTCGTAGTTTTGGTCGAGCATGCCGTACGGCACAAAGGTGTCCTGGTCGCCGTGGATAAACAGCATGGGAACCGTCGCGTGTTTGAGTTGCTCCACACTGCTTGCCTTATGAAAGTCGTAGCCCGCGCGCACGTTGCACACCAAGTTTGCTACATCGAGCAAGGGAAAGCTGGGCAGGCCGAACACGTCCTTGAGCTGCAGAGAAAACTCATCCCAAACACTCGTATAACCGCAGTCCTCGATAATGCATTTCACGTTTGCGGGCAGAGATTCCCCCGCGACGTTCATGGCGGTTGCCGCACCCATCGACTCGCCAAAGATCAGGATGCGCGCCTTGGGGTCAGCCTGAACGATTCGCTCGATCCATGCGACGATGTCGAGGCGCTCGGGCCAGCCCATGCCGATATAGTCGCCGCCGGAGCGCTCGTGGGCGCGGGCGGCGGGTACGAGTACGTTCATGCCGCGGTCATGGAATCGTTTGGCGTATCGGGCCATGCCGATAGGCTCGTTGGTATATCCATGCAGGCAGACGGCGTAGTCGTGCGTGCTCTCCGACGCAGCAAAATACCAGGCGGCAAGCTCGGTCCCGTCGTCCGCGGTGAGGCTGCTGCTCTCGCGGTTTTCCTTAAACCACGCCCGCGCCTCGCTCTCCTCGGCGTCCATCTGCTCGCCTTTTTCGGCGTCTTTGCCGTCCTGCATCATCTTCATGGTGTACGGAGCACGCGGGTTCAGGGCAAAGTCAAACAAAAAGTTGCCGGCAAACCCGAGCACCGCGGCAATGAGCACCGTGGCAACGGCCAGACCGATCTTGAGCCCTCGGTGGGAGCGTGTATTTTGAGCCATTAGTCGCTCTCCTCTAAGATGTTAATACATCAACATTTAAAACAAGCGCATTATGGACGTTCGCCGTTGATGCGTCAACAAGCAAAGAATGGGTAAACAAAGGGTCACGTAAGGTGCAAATTTCGCACGTATCCAGACGCTTTGATATAGTGTTAAGAACCATTTACGTTGGAGGATGTAACCGGCATGTCCGATTCGAGCGACAGTTCCAAGCCGCGACCTAAGGCCGCGGCCGTTCCGCAGTACACGGTGGGCGAGGAGATTATGAACTCCGTCACCCATGGTGTCGGATGCCTGCTGGGCATTGCAGGCCTCGTGCTTCTGATCGTATTCGCCGCCCTGCGCGGCGGAGGCCCGGCACACATGGCCGCGGCGATCGTCTACGGCGTCAGTATCATCCTCGAATACTTGGCCTCCACGCTTTACCACGCGATTCAGCCCGCGGGTGCCAAGCGCGTGTTTCGCATCATCGACCACAGCTGCATCTACCTGCTCATAGCCGGCAGCTATACGCCGTTTTGCCTTATCACGCTGGCGAACGACGGCGGGGCCATACTGTTCTTTGCCGTGTGGGCCATCGCCATCATCGGCATCGCACTCGAGTGCTTTTTGCGCGAGCGTCAGCCACACTGGGTAAGCGGCTTGGTCTACCTGCTGATGGGCTGGCTTATCGTCTTTAAGCTGCCCGCGCTTGTGGCGCTGCTGAACCCCGTCGCGCTTGCCCTGCTCGCCGTCGGCGGCGTGTGCTATACCGTGGGCGTGCCGTTCTATATTGCCAAAAACGTGCGCTATCTGCACAGTGTTTTCCACTTGTGGGTGCTCGCCGGCAGCATCTTCCAGTTCATGGCAGTGATCCTCTTCGTAATCTAGCGATCGCATCTGTGCCCGCGGGCCCATCCAAGCGCCCGCCGGGCGCAACTGCCCTATCCGTCACCTACGTCTACTGCCTAACGTCCCGAATCTTGGAGGTTCGAGAAACTCCCGATGGACATAACCATCTCCCTTATTACCACGCTCGTCCTGACACTTATCAACGGCTACTTCTCCATGTCCGAGATGGCTCTCACCACGGCCAAGCGCGCCGTGCTGGAGCACGATGCCGAGGAGGGCGATAAGCGCGCCGAGCGCGCCATTAAGCTGGCCGCCGATTCCGATCAGCTGTTGGCCACCATCCAGGTCGCCATCACGCTCGTGGGCTTTGCCTCGTCCGCCGTCGCGTCGACGAGCCTGTCCGACCCGCTTGCCGCGTGGCTCATGAGCTTTGGCATCGCACCGCTTTCCGCCATCGCGCGCGGCCTGGCGCCGGTCATCATCACCGTCGCCGTCGCTTTTGTGTCCATCGTGATCGGCGAGCTCGTGCCCAAGCGCATCGGTCTCGCTAACGCCGAGGGCGTATCCAAGCAGGTCGTGGGACCGCTCTCCGTGTTCCAAAAGATCGCCCATCCGCTCGTGTGGCTGACCGGCGCTTGCTCCGATGGCCTGGCCCGCATCCTGCGCATCAAGAGCGCCGATGACCGCCAGAACGTCTCGGAGGAAGAGATCAAGTACATGGTCTCGGAGCAGGACGACCTGCTCGACGAGGAAAAGCGCATGATCCACGAGATCTTCGACCTGGGCGACACCGTTGCCCGCGAGGTCATGGTGCCGCGCGTGGACACCACCATGTGCGAGGACGACGAGACGGTCGCCGACGTGCTGTCCACCATGCGCCAGACCGGCTTCAGCCGCATCCCGGTGTATCACGAGGACCCCGACAACGTCGCGGGCATCGCGCACATCAAGGACCTGATTCAGCCCGCGCTCGACGGCAAGGGTGACCAGCCCATCGCCGATTATCTGCGCGACGCCACCTTTGTGCCCGACACCAAGGATATCCTGCCGTTGCTGTCCGAGATGCAGACCTCGCACGACCAGATCGTGGTCGTCGTGGACGAGTACGGTGGCACGGCCGGCATCATCACCATCGAGGACATCGTCGAGGAGATCGTCGGCGAGATCGAGGACGAGTTCGACCCCGACAACAAGTATCTCACGCGCCTCTCGCGCCGTGAGTGGCTCGTCGATGGGCGTTTTTCGTGCGATGACGCGATTGAGCTTGGTTGGCCGCTCGAGGAAAGCGATGATTATGAGACCATCGCCGGCTGGATTTTGGAGCTTTGCGACTCGGTGCCAGACATCGGAGAGGTGTTTGAGGTCGCAGGGTACAAGTTCAAGGTACAGTCGATGCGTGGCCAGCGCATCTCGCTCATTCGCGTGATCGCTCCGGCCGAAACCGATAAGAAGGATTCCGAGCCCGCGGCAGAGAAGCCGGCGGCGTCGGGTGCGGGCTCTGCGGATCCGCACGACGGCGACGAGTAGGGCAAGGACGAGTAGGGGAGAGTTATGGCAGGCCTGTTCAACATCCTTAAGGTCACCGTCAGCGAGGACAAGATTTGCGCGCACGTGCTGGTGAACCCCGGCATGCCACTCATGACCTCGGAGGATATCGAGGCCACGGCGCGCGTGTACTACCTGGTGCCCGCGATTGCCAAGCATCTGTGCCTGGGCGATTCGGGTCGCGAGTTCCAGGACTGCATGGGCCAGACCGAGCTTTGCCACCTGCTGGAGCACGTGACGGTCGAGCTCATGAACGAGACCGGTCTTGCCGGCAGCATCTCGTGCGGTCGCACGCGCGTGAGCGAGCATGACGAGCGTGTCTTTGAGGTCGAGCTTTCGTGTCCCGATGACGCGTTGGCCATTGGCGCGCTGTCGTCGGCGACCTTTATGATGGACTGGGCGTACCTGCACGCCGACCAGCCGGCCCCCGACGTGGAAGGCACGGTCGCGGGCTTGCGCAACCTGGTGCTGGGCATGCGTGCCGAGGCCGAGGGCAAGGACCCGCACGAGGCCGTCGCCGCTGCGAACGGCGAGGACGTGGCCGAGGATGCGCCCGAGGGCGACGCTCCTGCCGACGCCGACACTGAGCCTGTTGCCGAGGCGCCTGCTGAGCCCGAGTCTGCGGAGCCCCAAGGCGTCCCGAGCTTTGACGACGAGCCGCAGATGCCAATCGATACCGAGGGTGCGGTCGCCGAGAACCACGAGGCCCCCGCGGCCGTCTTCGGTGGTGCGGCAACGGCTCCGTCCGGCTCGGCGCACGAGGGAACGCTGCCGCTCGTTGACGGCGCTGGCGAAGACCCGGCCGCCACGGTGGCCATGCCGGCCATGCCGCAGGAGTAGGTTCGCTCACTTATCACCATCATGTTCCTGCGCTTTTACCGTACGCAGATGAGCGCGACGGCAAGTGTTGCGCTGCGGGTATAATGGACAGCATTCAAACGGTGGGCATCGAGGTGCCCGCAGGAGAGGAATGATCATGGGAAAGACTTTCAGCTTTGTCTCCGGTGCGCTCTTTGGTGCTGCCGCCGGCGCTATCATCGGCGTTGCTCTGGCCCCGCGCTCGGGTGCCGAGACCCGCGCCATGGCCGCCGATATCGCCAACGATGCCTGGGACAGCATGCGTGACACCTACGAGCACGGTGCCGAGGAGGCTCGTGCCGCGGTCAACGACTTTGGTCCGATGGTCGACGCCAAGACCGATGACCTGCGCGCCAAGGTCGACCTGGCCCGCGAGCGCATGGACCAGCTTCGCGAGCAGCTCAACAACGCCATCTCGGGCGGCAACGTGACGCCCGCTGCCGACGTCGTGGTCGAGAACGTCACTGAGGCCGACACCGAGGCCACGGAGCCCTCGACCGAGGCATAATGCGCGCAGGGGATTTTGTCGGCGTCAAGGTTTATCGTAAGCCTGCCGAAGACAAGCGCACCAAAAAGGACGGCACGCCGCGCAGCCCTAAAAAGCTCGGCAAGATTCACTTTCCCGTCTTTACCCCGGGCGGCACGCGCGTGGTGGGCTTTATGGTCCGCCAGTCCGATATCGCGGGCATGATCGAGCGCCCCGACCGCTTTGTGGCGCTCGATGCCATCGGCGTCTATGAGGGTGCTGTCGCGGTCGACGACGTCAAGGGCACCTACGATGCCGCCGCGGCCAAGCGCCTCGATATCAACCTGGACGATTGCATCATCTGGGTTGGCATGGATGTGCGCACGGAATCGGGCGATGTCGTGGGCTACTGCTCGGACGTTGAGTTCAAGCCGCGCTCGGGTATTGTGCAGATGTTCTACGTGACCGCCGGTGCCGCTTCGAGCGTGCTGGTGGGCGACACGCAGGTGCCGCCGACGATGCTGCGCGGCTACGAGAACGGCGCGATGATTGTCTCGGACGAGGTCAAGGCACTCGGGTATTCGGGCGGCGTGGCCGCCAGGGCTGCCGAGGCCGGTGTCGTGGTGGGCGATAAGGTCAAGAAGGGCGCCAAGGTGCTCGATGACAAGGGATCGGTTGCCGTGGACAAGGGCAGCCGCGCACTGGGCAAGCAGCTCGGCAAGACGCGCGGTATGTTCAAGGCCTTTAAGGACGAATATCAAAAGGCGAGCGGGAGCTCGTCAAAAGCTAGCAAATAGCGACGTACCAAATGATGGGAGGCGAGCCGGAGACATGTTGCTCCGGCTCGCTGTGTTTATGGGGGAGGGCACATGCGCCAAAACGGATCTAACTTAAACGGACGCTCGGGCGCGCGTCCGACGGCGCGCCGCGACCTGGGGCAGCTGCCCAGCGGTCAGCGTCAACGTCGCCGTAAGCCCGGCGCGATGTACCTCAACCATAGTCGTGGTTTTAGCGATCGCAGTGCGCGCATCGGCAACGGGCGCTCGCCGCGCCGACCGTCCCACCTGCCCTATGCGCTCATCGCCGTGGGTTGCGCGCTCGTGCTGTTCATCGCTGCCGTCGTGGGCTACGTCAACCGCAGCGTGGACGTGGAACTCAACGGGCAAAAGACCGCGGTGCGTGTGGGCTCGACGTTGCAGAATCTTATCGACGACCAAAGCCTGACCGAAACGTACGATGCCGGCGATCTGCTGGCCGTCGACGACAGCGTGCTCAAGCGCCATGGCGGCGAAAAGCTGTCGGTGAAGGTCGACGGCAAGCGCGTGAAGCAAGGCAAATGGGATAGTCGCGAGCTTACGGGTGGCGAGAAGGTGACGGTTAAGGACGGCCGCAACGCGTACGAAAAGCACGAGGTCCAGGCCACGACTGTCGAGCCAAAGCTTAAGGTCGAGGGCACGGGTGCCATTGAGTACGTCAAAACCTGGGGTGTTCGGGGCCGCTCTGAGGTATGGGTCGGCGAGCAGTCGGGCAAGACGCAGGACCGCGGCGAGGTCGTGCCCGCCACCGACTGCGTAGTCGAGTGCGCAAGCGTAGCGCCCAAGGGCAACGAAAAGTACGTGGCCCTGACATTTGACGAGGGTCCGAGCGGCGCGACCAAGCAGATCTTGCAGGTGCTCAAGGAAAAGGGCGTCACGGCGACATTCTTCCTTTCGGGCGATGCCGCGGAAGCCTCACCCGCTACTGCCAAAGCGATTGTCGATGCCGGGTGCGAGATCGGCTCCAACAGCTACAGCGATGATTCGCTCAAGGGCGAGGATCGCGAGACGGTACGCAAGCAGATCACGAAGGGCACCGAAGCGATTAAGTCGGTGACCGGCGTCGAGACGATGTTGCTGCGTGCCCCCTACGCCGCGTTTGACGAGCAAAACTGGATCGACTCGATGGACCTGGTGTCCGCCGTGGTTTCGTGGAATATCGATTCGGGCGACTGGCTGCTCAACGGCGCCGACGAGCAAGTATCGACCGTGCTCGACTCGGTGACGCCGGGCAATATTGTGCTGCTCACCGATAGCGATGAGTGTGTCGAGCAGACGCTCGAGGCGTTGCCGCAGATTATCGATGGCCTTGTCGCCGACGGCTACAAGATCGTGACGCTCAGCGACCTGGTCAAGACGGACACGGCATTGAGCAAAAAGCTCACCTCGCTCACCAAGGTTTCCATGCCCAAAAACGCCGTGTTCCCCCAACTCCCCAAGGACGACGACACCACAGAGTAGTCATTGGGGACGTGCTTAAACGACTAGCCATGTGGGACAGTCTTGCGAAAACTCGGCACTTGGGGACTGTCCCCAACGGCCGGCACTTTGGGACAGTCCTTTTCTGTCGCTCGCAAAGAGTGTCCCCGACGATTAGTCGTTTAAGAACGTCCCCAATGACTATGTCACGGATACGTCAGCGTTTGGTATGCCTGCAGTGTGCAGCGCATAAATTCGGTGCCGCAGCGCGATGCTGATGATATAGTTACTGCGGTTAATGAGGGTCAAGAGAAAGGTTGCAGGTGAAATCCAAACCTCGACCATACAGTCGATGACCCCATGCAGGTGCTTTCTGCGCGTGCACGGGGTGTGAGCGCCGAGCGGTGTGCCGCCTGCGCATGCGTATACATATCTAAAAGTCCACGGATGGCGTGTCGGCATGGTCGCGCGGTCCGTAGGAATAATGATGGGGAGCACCATTGAATTATCTGAGTGAGATGCTCAAACTGCCGGTCTTGGATGTCGACGGCGAAAAGCTCGGCGTGGTTAACGATTTTGGCATTGCAACCGGCGAAGTTTTTCCGCACGTGACGTCGCTCGCGTTCCGTGGTCCCGGCAAGACGCCGTTTATGATTAGCTGGCGCAAATGGGTCGACCGTATCGACGAGACGGGCGTGTACCTCAATACGTCTGCCACCAACATTCGCTTTTCATATCTGCAGCCGACCGAGCTGTTGCTGGCGCGCGATGTTCTCAATAAGCAGATCGTCGATACGCAGGGCATGAAGGTCGTGCGCGTCAACGACATCAAGTTCTCCATGTCGGGCGAAAATCAGCTGCGCCTGCTGGGTGCCGAGGTCGGTGCCCGCGGTCTGCTGCGTGCAATCAGCCCCGCGCTCGAGCACGTCGTTGAGAGCTTTATGAAGCACCTGGGCAAGCCGCTTGGCGAGGACATTATCGCCTGGTCTTACATGGACCTGCTCGATCGCTCGACTAAGAACATCCAGCTCTCGGTGTCGCACAAGACGCTTGGCGAGCTGCATCCTGCCGACATCGCTGACATCATCGAGCAGCTCGACCCGCGCCTGCGCGCGCAGGTGTTCGCGCAGCTCGATACCGCCCAAGCCGCCGAGGCCATTTCGGAGTTTGATGACGACGAGCTCATGACCGAGATGCTCGAGGGCCTGTCCGACACGGACGCATCGTCGATGCTGGCCATGATGGACCCGGACGACGCTGCCGACCTGATCGACGAGCTCGATTATGAGAAGGCCGAGAAGCTCCTGCGTCTGATGGGCGTCAAGGAGGAGAAGGCGATTCGTAATCTGCTGGGCTACGAGGACAACACCGCCGGCCGCATCATGACCTCGGAGTTTGTCTCGCTGCCCGCCTCGGCGACGGTCGGCGATGCCATCGAGGCGATTCGCAAACTCGACGAGGACTTTGAGAGTGTCTATTACGTCTATACCGAGGATCCGAGCGGCATGCTGACGGGCGTGCTTTCGCTGCGCACGCTGATCGTGGCCGACCGCGACGCCACGCTGGGCCAGCTCGCCTATCGCGATCTGGTTTACGTGTCGCCCGACGAGGACCAGGAAGACGTGACGGACGAGATGACCAAGTACGACCTGGTTGCCATCCCTGTCTGCGACGAGAACCGTCATATCCTGGGTATCGTAACCTTCGACGACGCCATGGACGTTATCGCCGAGGAGCATCAGGAGGACCTGCAGATCGCCGGTGTCGGCTCGGGCGATAGCGCGTCGGATGACTCGACGAACGTGCTCAGCTGGTTCGTGCATCGTCAGTACTGGGTTGTCGTGTGGGGCATCGCCTCGTGCATTATGGCGACGGTGCTGGGGACGACGCTGGGCTCCGCGCATCTGGCGGTGTTCCCCATGTGCGCCATGCCGCTCGTGCTGCTGGCTGCCTCGCGCATGGTGTCGTTCGTCAAGAACTATTTTCTCGAGTACGACGGTCACGACGACGAGCCCAAACCGTATCTGGGATTCTTCTTCCAGAGCACGGGTATGGGCCTGATCCTTTCGCTCGTGACCTACCTGTGCGCGCAGCTGGTGCGCACCACCGCGTTCCCCGATGCCCCTATGTTTGAGGAGCAGCTCTTTACCGGCTGCTTTAACATCGCGGCCGTCATTTGTCTGATTGGCAACATGAGCGCCGTGATTTACCTGATGGTGCTGTTCTGGCGCGATGAGCACGACCTTAACACGTCGGGTACCGCCATGAACGTCATCGCCGTCATGATCTCGTGTGTGGCGTACTGCATCTCTGCGGTGCTGCTCACCATATCGGTCATGGGATAGGTGGTCGCGTGCAAAACACGAACCCAAAGCCGAGCACCAAACAAAAGCTGACCATCGCCGCCATCTTTGGCGCCATGGGCCCCGGTCTGCTGGCGGCGCTTTCGGGTAACGACGCCGGCGGTATTGCCACGTATTCCAGCGCGGGCGCCAGCTATGGCTATAAGATGCTCTGGATGCTTCCCGTCATGACCGTGCTGCTTATCGTGACGCAGGAGACCGCGGCGCGCTGCGGATGCGTCACGGGTAAGGGCCTGGCGTCGCTCATTCGCGAGCGCTTTGGCGTGCGCAAGAGCGTGCTGGCCATGGCGGCGCTGTTGATCGCCAACACGGCGGTGACCATCTCTGAGTTCGCGGGTATTGCGAGCGGCCTTGCTCTGTTTGGCGTTCCGGCGAGCATCTCGGTGCCGCTCGTGGCGCTGCTGGTGTGGATGCTTACCATGTCGGGCAGTTTCCAGCGCATCGAGAAGATTTTGCTGCTGGTAAGCTGCGTGTTCGTGACCTATATCGTCGCCGCGTTTATGGCCGGCCCCAACTGGGGCGAGGTCGCGGTCGACTTGGTCGTCCCCAATATTCAGAACGATCCCAGCTACGTGTCGCTCGTGGTCGCAACGATCGGTACCACCATCGCGCCGTGGATGATCTTCTTGGCTCAGAACAACGTGGTCGATAAGAATGCGGGCGAGGACGACATCGTGCTGCAGCGCATTGATACCGTGAGCGGCTCGATCGCTGCTGATATCATTGCGGGCTTCATTATCATCACGACCGGTACGGTGCTGTTCCCGGCGGGTATTCAGATTAGCGATGCCGCCGATGCCGCCCGCGCGCTGGAGCCCATCGCGGGCCAGTGGTCCACGGTGCTGTTTGCCTCGGGTCTGGTCGCAGCGAGTTTTTTGGCTGCCTGCGTGCTGCCGGGCGTTACGTCGAGTGCCATCTGCGAGGCTTTTGGTTGGGAGCGCGGCGCCGATCGCAGCTGGGACGAGGCCCCGGTTTACCGCGGCATCATTACGGCCATCATCGGTATCTCTGCCGTGTTGGTGCTTATGCCCGGCGTCGATCTGTTCCAGATTATGATGACCTCGCAGGTCATCAACGGCGTGCTACTGCCCGTGGTCTTGGTATTCCAGGTGGTTATCGCGGCGGATCGCCACATTATGGGCGCCAACCGCAACGGCCGCGTATGGAACGTGCTCACGTGGGCGACTATCGGCGTGATTACGGTGCTGACGGTCGTCATGTTTGTGCTGCAGGCGATGGGCTACAGCGCGTAGCGCCTCTTTTGGGTTTCGGGTGGGCCGCAGCGATGGACTGCGGCCTGTTTTTGCCTGCTATAGGGTGTTAGTTATATGGAAGTGGACCAAAAATGCTAAATATGAGTACTGTTGCTAAGTGAATAGCATTTACACCCAAGAAGATAATGAACATAGCAGATAATATGTTCATTAAAACTGACTCCAATACGCCTTAAACTAGTTAAGCTGGCTGCTTTAGGGGGTTATACGGTTCGCTCGGACGTCATTTTTGGTTGTTTTGGCTGCTACTAAAATGGTAACAGTACTCATATTTGCCCTTTTTTGCCCACAGACCTTTGAGGTTGCGGCGAAAAGGGCTTGTTTTGATTGGTTGGGGCAGGCGCGAGGCGCGGAAACGATGTCTGGAGCGGCGGAGCGGGGTCGCGCGCAGAGATGTGGTGTAAGAGGCGGGGCATGCCCCGCCCCCGCCCTTCCTTGAAAGGGCGGGGGCACCGCCTAGAATTCGTCGTTGGAGTAGTGAAGGTGACGAATGAAGGGAAAGGCGATGCCCCAAGAAGAGAGTGTACTGCGCCTCAGCCGCGACGAGGCCCTCGAGGCGGCGCGGCTTTGGCAGGAGTGCGGCGACGCGCGCGAATTCGCGTGCAGGGTGCTGGGCGGCGTGATGAACGCGCTGATGGACTCCGAGGCCCAGCAGATGTGCGGCGCGGGCCGCAACGAGCGCGGCGGCGGCAGGGAGAACAGCCGCAACGGCTACCGCACCAGGTCGCTCAGGACCGCCGTGGGCGACGTGGAGCTCGAGATACCCAAGCTCAGGCACGGCACCTACTACCCCGAGGGCATGCTCGCGCGCTGGTCGCGCGTCGACACCTCGGTGGCCGCCATCGTGCAGGAGATGTACGTGTGCGGCGTGTCCACCCGCAAGGTCGAGCGCGTGGCGTCCAAGCTGGGCATATCCTCGCTGTCGAGCTCGGAGGTCTCGAGCCTCTGCTCCGGCCTCGACGCCGAGGTGGCCGAGTTCCGCCGCCGCGACCTGTCCGGCACGCCGTGCTGCTACCTGTGGCTCGACGCCACCTACATGAGCTGCAGGGTCGGCTCGTCGGTCGTCTCGCAGGGCGTCGTGACCGCGATCGGGCTGGGCGCCGACGGGCGCAAGCACTTCCCGGGCTGCGACGTGGTCGACACCGAGAGCGAGGACTCCTGGGCGGCCTTCCTCGGCGGGCTGCGCGAGTGAGGGCTGTCCGGCGTGCGCCTCGTGGTCTCCGACAGCCACGCCGGGCTCGCGGCCGCCGTCTCGCGCCTGTTCCAGGGATGCGCCTGGCAGCGCTGCGTGACGCACCTGCAGCGCAACCTCCAGAGCGCCTGCTCGGGCAGGCCCGAGGGCTCCAAGGCCGCCGTCAGGGACCTCGTGCACGCCGCGGTCTACCAGGACGACCCCGACCTCGCGCGCTGCGTGTGGGCCGAGGCCGTGCCCTGGGTGGCGTCGGTGTCCGCCAGGGCCGGCGAGGTCTTCGAGCGGGCCGAGGACTCCGCGCTGGCGTTCACGGCCTTCCCCAGGGCGCACTGGCCCAAGCTCCGCACCAACAACGTCCAGGAGCGCGCCAACCGCGAGATCAAGCGCCGCTACAGGGTCGTGCAGTCCTTCCCCTCGAGGGAGTCGATGCTGCGCCTGACGTGCGCGAGCCTCATGGAGACCGAGGGGCAGTGGTCCCAGCAGCGGGTGTTCTCCGAGGCATCGGCCGCCGAGGGCTTCGCCGAGCCCGCGGACAGGCAGGCCCCGACGGAGGGGAGGCGCCGCGCGCTCGGGCGGCGCGCCAAGGAGATCGCGGACGAGATAGTCGAGAGGCGCGGTCTAAAGAAGGAGTAATATCGGGACTTGCAGCGACGGACCTCAGGACACTCTTACACCACGTTCGCGCGCGCGACCCGGAGCGGCTTGGAATTCATCCGTAGAGGTCTTCATTGGCTGCGCCAGGAGGGCTTTCAGGTGCCGGTACAAAAGGAGCGTCCCTAACTGCCGCAGGGGGGGGGCATCGGCCACAGCCGACGCCCCCCCCTGCGGGTGTAAGCAGATTTGGCTGCGAGTTACTTGTCGGTGCCCAGCTTGTGTGGCTTGTAGGCGAGGGCATTGACGAGTGCGTCGGCGGCGGACTTGACAGCTGCCGGCTGCGGATCGTTGGCGTGGTCCTCGGGGTGCACGGGTAGGTCTTTTTTGACCGCATCGTGGATTAGGTTGAGGTACTCGGTTACACCGGTGGCCGACAGGTGCGTGCCGTCGCCGTCGAACAGGTCGTTACGGTTGGCGCTGTATCCGTACCAGTCGATAACGCGCACGTTCTTGTAGCGCGTAGCGGCGTTGGCGATGGCCTGATTGGTAGAGCCAACCCACGGCTGCGGGCTGCGCGTGTTCACAAACACCACGATACGCTTATCTCCTGCATCGGCCATGATGGCGTCGATCTGGTCATCGGTTACCAAGCCGTTAGTGCCCAGCGCAAAGACCACGATCTTGCCGGCAAGGTTCTGTTGGAGATAGCCCTCAAATGTCGCACGGCCCGCATCGAACTGGCGGCCCTTTTCGGCATCGATGTGGCTGTGCGGGAACACGCCGTCAAAGGAATCAACGGCGCGCAGCGACACGGAGTCACCGATCATCAACAGGTCGTAGGAGCCATCGGGGAAACCGTCGTTGTCCTTGTCGGCGCCGTCGGCCGCCTGCTGGTCGGTGGGCGCGGTGTTCTTGGCTTCCTTGTTGAGGACTTCGGCGCCCTCGCCGCTCAGTGCGGAGGTCTCCGGCACAAAGATCAGACCGCCCAGTGCGATAACAAGCACGATGCCGCAAGTGGCGCACACGGGAATATGCGCGCGTGCCCAGTTGACGGGCGTAGTAGTGCCATCGCGGAATTCGGAAACAGTGCGCCCAAAGGCGCCCTTCCTAAACGGAGTCTCGATAAAGCGATAGCAGCACTCTGCTACGGCGACCACCGCAAGTACCTGCAAGATGTACTGCCACCAGGGTGTATCGTTGATGTTGGCGACCGGGTTCATAAGCAACAGCAGCGGATAGTGCCACAGGTAGATACTGTACGAGCGCTTGCCAACCCACACGAGCGGCTCGGCGGACAGCGCGCGGGCAACCATTCCCTGGGGTTGCACGCAGGCCGCGATGACCATGAGCGTGAGGATGGAGCATAACAGCGTGCCGCCGCGATACTGGAACGCGGTGTAGCCGTTGGTGAGCGCGACCATGGCGGCAAGGCCAACCAGACCCACGACGCCCAACACGTCGATGGATGCGGGCGAGGACCAAAAGCGCACGAGGGCGTTTGGCTGTGCCGGGGCGGCCTCGGCTGCGGAATCGGTCTTCTCGTCATGCCCGCCCTTGGCATTCTTGTCGAGCTTACCGCGCTTGGCAGCACGAACTAGGCGGTCGAGTCCTAGGCGATGGGCGAGACGCACCGGCGCTAGGTCGCGATCGGGGATAAAGGCCATCCAGGCACCCAGCAGCAGCGAGAACACGCGGGTGTCGGTGCCGTAGTACACGCGGCTGGGGTCGGCGGCAGGGTTGTAAAGCACCATCATGGCGAGGGCGGACACCGCGGAAAGGCCCAGAACCACGCGGCGCGTGTTGGGCTTGCTCACATGCATGGATACCATGGCAAACAGCAGTGGCGGCCAAATCAGGTAGAACTGTTCCTCGATGGCGAGCGACCAAAAGTGTGTGAGCGGCGAGGGGTCGCCCAGAGCATTGAAGTACGAGACGTTTTGGGCAATCTGCCACCAGTTGTTGAAGAACAGCAGCGACGGTAGGATGTCGGGGCGCATCTTGGTGAGCATCACGTGGTTAAAGATGGTGCACAGCGCGCAGGTCACGAACACTACCGTTACCACGGCGGGGACCAGGCGACGGATGCGGCGAATCCAGAAGCTCTTAAGGTCGATGCGGCCGGTCTTAGCGACTTCGTTGAGCAGCAAGCGCGTGATCAGATAGCCCGAAAGCACAAAGAAGATCGTGACGCCGAGCAGGCCGCCCTGAGCCCACGTGAGGTTGAGGTGATAGAGCACCACAGCGACGACGGCGAGCGTACGCAGGCCGTCGAGCGCAGGAATGTAGCGGGACTTGGGACGAGCGGGCGCCTGCTGGTAGGTAGCGGACGAGCGTGTGGCGCCGGTGTTGGTCTTGGCTGTATGGGCGCCCTTGTTGGTGGGCGTTCGATGCGGGCTCGGGCCGCGTCGCAACTCGTCGGTGCGGCGGTCGGCGCGCGGGCGTTCGTGCGGCGCCCGGTTATCGGGCGCGCGGCGCGGGTCGCGTGGGCTCGATTGTGGGAGTTGCTCCATAAAACATCATCCAATGACGAGAATAATCAGCACATATTCATTGTAGCTGCCTGCTCCTGTGAATGCTTGCTGCTGGCGCAACCTCAAGCGCGCGTTCACATCAAAGTGAACTAAAGTTATAGAGGTGCGAGAGCGCACGATCGACGGCCGACGGTGGGCGTAAGGCCCGCAGACGAGGAGGTTTCCATGGCGGATCGCGGCATCGTTGCGGTGTTCGGCAGCATGAACATGGACCTTTCGGTGGCGTGCGAGCGCATGCCGCGCGCGGGCGAGACCGTCGGCGGCAGCGGTTTTATCACCAACGTCGGTGGCAAGGGCGCTAACCAGGCCGTCGCCGCCGCGCGCATGGGTGCGCGCACGTGCATGATTGGCGCGGTCGGTCGCGATGCGTTTGGCGATGCGCTGGTGACGGGACTTCGGGATGCCGGCGTGGGCGTTGAGTTCGTGGCGCGCCGCGATGACGTGGAGACGGGAACGGCGACCATCATTCGCTGCGAGGGCGACAACCGCATCGTGCTGTCACCGGGCGCCAACCATGCGCTTGCGGGCGAGGACGTTGCCTGCGCGCTGAGACGTCTGGTGGCCGATGAGCTCGACGGCGACGCCAACGATATTGCCCCGGCTGCCGGAAGCGTCTTTATCGCCCAGGGCGAATGCGACCCGATGGCAACGGCCGCGGCACTCTCTTGTGCCCACAGGCTGGGGTTCTATACGGTCTTTAATCCAGCTCCTGCCTGCGAGTTGCCTGCGGAGGTCTGGCCTGCGGTCGACCTGGTCTGTCCCAACGAGACTGAGTGCCAGGCGCTGACGGGCATCTTGCCCGCGGATGATGAGAGCTGCGCCGCTGCGCTCAGCGCCCTGCTTGCTAAGGGCACCGGCGCCGCGGTCATCACGCTGGGTGACGCCGGCTCGGTTACGCTCAGCGATGACGGCGAGTCGCTGCGCATGCCGGCGCTTTCGAGCGCGGTCGTCGATACGACGGCCGCGGGCGATACGTTTATCGGCGCGTTGGCGGCGGCTCGCCTAGAGGGCCTGCCGCTCTTTGAGTGCATGGCGGCGGGTGCACGCGCCTCGGCAGTGACGGTGTCGCGCCTGGGCGCTCAGCAATCGATTCCCACGCGCGCCGAAGTTGAACATTGGTTTTGTTAAACGATAAAGACGGAGAAGCGGAGTAGAACAATGGCAACCAAGAAGCTGATCCTTGATCTGGATATGGGTGTGGACGATGCGATGGCGCTGGCCTATGCCATCGCGAGCCCCGAGGTGGAGCTCGTGGGCATCACCACGTGCTTTGGCAACGTGCGCGTCGAGCAATCGGCGCACAACTGCCTGGCGGTGCTCGATCTGCTGGGTCGCCCCGAGGTTCCGGTATACCTGGGCGCCGATCGTCCCATGAAGGCGACCGAACCCTATACGCCGCCGGCGTCCACCACGCTCATCCACGGCAAGAACGGCATTGGCGGGGCGAGCGTGCCCGCGTCGCCGTACGAGCCGGTGGGGGCGACGTCGGCCGACGGTAACGCGGCGGTCGATTACCTGATTGATGCCGCGCGCACCTATGGCCCCGATCTGGTCTACGTGGCGACCGGCCCGCTCTCCAACCTGGCACTTGCCTTGGAGCGCGATGCGGCGGCGATGATGTCTATCGGTCGCGTGGTCGTGATGGGCGGTGCGCTTACCGTGCCCGGAAACGTGAGCGCGGGCGCCGAGGCCAACATGGCAAGTGATCCTGAGGCGGCCGATGCCGTGCTGCGTTCGGGCCGCAAGCTCACTATGGTGGGTCTGGATGTGACGCATCGCGTGGTGCTCACGCGTCGCGACGTTGCCGGCTGGACGGGCTCGGGCACCATGGCCGGTTGCGCGTTTGCGAGCATGGTGGAGCACTACATTGGCTCGTACGAGATGAACGCCCCCTACCTGGGCGGCTGCGCGCTGCACGATCCGCTGGCGGTTGCCGTGGCGATTGATCCCACGCTCGTGGGTGCGCTCGGCTGTAACCTGCGTGTTGACTTGCTGGGCGAGTATCGCGGCCGCACCATCTGCGACGAGCACCGTCTGTCCGATCCGGACAAGAGCGCGCTCGTGGCGCTGACTGTGGACGCCCCACGTTTCCTCGTGGAGTTTAAGGCGCGCATGGCCCGCATCCTGGGCTAAACGGTTTCTGTGCCCCGTTCCAGATTAGCTACCGAGTAAATACGCCCGTTGGGGGAATAGTCGCGTCGCTTCGCTTGACAACAGGCTAAACTAGCTATTAAACATTTACTATTCTGTTTAGATTGAATTTGCGGTCGTTTAGTTGTCGAGCCACGGGGCGGTCAGGCCACGATGCTCCGCCGCGACCGTTACTAGGGGGAACAATGGCCAAAGCAAGTGTTCGCGAGATCAGCCGCATCACCGGTTTTTCGCCTGCGACCGTGTCCAACGCGCTTAACCGCAAGCGCAGCGTGAGCGAGGAGACCGCCAAGGTTATCCTGGAGTGCGCGCAGTCGCTCGGCTATCAGCAGTCGACGCAGCTCGAGAGCATCCAGTTTGTGCTCGCGCGCAAGACGGGCGCCATTCTGGACGAGAGCACCTTTCATCCCGCAGTCATCGAGGGCGTGGAGCGCCAGGCGCGTCGCCACGGCATGAGCACGAGCTTTGTCTCGCTCGACTTTAGCGATCTTGACGCCGTGCGTCCGCAGGTCGAGGGCCTGATCGCCGATCCGTCCGCCGCCATTGTACTAATGGGTACGGAGTTGGGCGAGGAAGACTACGCCTTGTTTGCCAACGCCGCCGCCCACCTGATTGTGCTCGATGGCTGGAGCGACCGCCAGTACTTCGATGCCGTAGTCATTGCCAATACCGATTCGGTGCTGCGCGCCGTGGATTACCTTATCGAGAAGGGTCACAAGCAAATCGGCTATCTGGCGGGCGACCTTCGCATCCGCAACTTTAAGGATCGCGAGCGCGCCTATCGCCAAGCGCTTGAGGATGCGGACCTCGAGGCCAACCCGACATGGCGCGTCACGCTGGGCATCACGCTCGAGGACGCTTATCGCGACATGGGCGCGTGGCTCGACGACGTCTCGCACGACGACTTGCCGACGGCTTTCTTTGCCGAAAACGACGTGCTCGCCGTGGGTGCCATGCGCGCGCTCAACGAGCACGGCATACGCGTGCCCGAGGATGTCTCGATCATCGGCTTTGACGATCTGTCTTTGGGCGCTTTCTCTAACCCGCCGCTCACTACGGTGCACGTCCCCAAGCACGAGGTGGGCGAGATCGCGGTGCGCCGCCTGGTGGGCAACATCCGCAACCCCAAGAGCTACACCTGCAAGACTGCCGTGTCGACCTATTTTGTCGAGCGCCAAAGCGTGCGCGAGATCTAGGCAGAACGGCGTTTGATAAGCGATACCCCCAGCTCGATTTTGAGCGGGTGGTGCTCGGCCTCGTCGATGATCTCGACGAGGCGTCGTGCGGCGATGGCGCCCATATACTGCGAAGGAACGTTGAGCGTGGTCAGCTGCGGCTGCACGTAGGTACCGCCGATGTTGTTGTCGAAGCCGACGATGCGTACGTCATCGGGCACGCGATAGCCGCGCTCGATGAAGGCTTTCATGGCTCCAATAGCCACATCGTCAATGACGGCGACGTAGCTCTGGGCAAGGGACTCGCCCGAATCAATAATGTCGAGCATGCCCGAGTAGGCCTCGTCTAGATCGACGGCGAGCTCGTGGATGATGCCGCATTTTTCCGACCCGGCTAGCTGACCGATGGCGTGCTCGTAGGCGAAGCGTCGTTCGGCGAAGTTGCCCAAGGTAATGGGCGTCGTTAACAGGCCGGGGACCGATCCATACTTCGAATACAGGTACTGTACGGCAAGTGTCATGCTGGCAGCGTTGTCGATCTTGACCGTGTCGACCCCAACGCTCATGCATGAGTCCAGCAGCAGCAGAGGGCAGTCCAGCGATGCAAACGGCAAAAAATCCGACTCGTACATCTCGGTTGCGAGGATGATGACGCCGTCATATCGTGCCTCGGCGATGTCGGCGATCTGTTGGTGAATGTTTTCGAATGGCGAGTAGTTCACCAGCGAAAACGAGAATCCCGCATGCCTAAGGGCGCCCTCGACTCCGGCGAGCATGTCGGCGAAAAAGGGGGTCGCAAAGATGCGGCGCCGGTTAAAGGCAACCAAGGCAACGGTTCCGCTTCTTTGTCGCTCGAACTTAATCTTGCTAAAGTCGTAACCTAGGGCTTCAGCGGTGCTGAGCACCAGCTGCCGTGTTTTTTCGCTTACGCCGCGTCGATTGTTAAGTGCAAGGGAGACGGCCGCTGCCGAGATTCCCAGCTGATCAGCAATTTGTTTTGCAGTAACGGCCATGGTGGTTCCTAACGGTTCTTAACTTAAAACGAGCTTAACACTCGGCTGTTCATTAAGCTAAATAATTAGTAAGTCAACTTAAGAATCGATAGAAGTTAAGTTGCGTCCCCAGTAGAGTTTGTCTCAACAAACGCAACAGCAAGGGGGACGAGATGATCAGCGTTATTTCCGAAATGCCCGTTACGGATGAGAGCTATCCGTTTTCGAGTGCCGAGCGCTACTGTCATCTGAGCGCGAATGGCTACGTCGAACGCGAATATCGCGTTGACGGCACCGCCAACGTATATCGCACTGCCGACGAAGATGGCGGCGTAGAGGCCATGACCGCCGATGCCCCCTATTCCAATCGCATTGTTGTCCGCGCGCCCAAAGATCCGGCGCAGGCGAGTGGCAACGTGGTGGTCGAGATTATCAACCCCACATCGTTCATGGAAATCGAGCGCATGTGGATTCTGGGCTACGGCGAGTTTGTGCGCTCTGGTGACATCTATGTAGGCATCACCAGCAAGCCCAATACCATCGCCAAGCTCAAGGAATTCAATCCCGATCGCTATGCCTTTATGAGTTGGGCGAACCCGACTCCCGAGCGACCCTTCGGCTATGATCCGGCCGAGCTCGAGCGCGGCGGCGCACTTCCCGACATGGACATCTCCTACGAGACGGGTCTGTTTTGGGATATGCTGACCGATCTTGCGTGGCTCCTGCGCGAGGACTCCGACCTCAACCCGATCCGCGATTATCCGCACCAGGCGATCTGCCTTACGGGATGGTCCCAGTCAGGCGCCTATCTGTTCCGCTACCTCAACAGCTTTGCCTATCGCGAGGAGGTGCGCCGCGACGGCCGCGTGTTTGACGGCTATCTGTCCGGCGGCGGCATCCATTCGCTGTGCACTCCCGTCAACCAGTATGAGTGCTGCCGGGACTATGCGCATCACCTGATGCGCGTGGAGCACGTCGAGGAGCCGTTCATCGCCCTTCAGACCGAAAGCGAGAACGGTCGCTTTGAGAGTTGGCGCACGCTTATGCCCGATAGCGATGCCCCCGATTTTAAGTACCGGCTGTACGAGGTGACGGGCGCCTCCCACGATACGCAGTGGAGCTATGTCGACTATTACCAGGACGACGAGGATCTTAAGCGTATCGACCACCTGCCGGTGTATGTCGGCAAGCATGCCGAGGCAAACGCCTATCCGTCGCAGTATCTCTTCCACGCTGCCTTCCGCAACCTGTTCCGTTGGGTCCGCACCGGCGCCGCGCCGGCAACGTGCCCGCGCATTGAGCTGGATGCAAACGGCGAGAACGTAAAGGATGCCCTGGGCAACACCAAGGGCGGTCTTCGCACCTGCCTGCTCGAGCATCCGTTTGCCCGTTACTCCAACACGAGCCTGGTCGAGCCGGGTCAGGGCACGGTCGATAAGACGAGCGACAAGGATGGGCTGTTTGGCCACATGGAGTCGTTCTCGGCATCGATGCTCAAGGAGCTGTACGGATCGCTCGAAAACTACCGCGCCCTGTGCGAGCGCGATACGGCGATTGAGGTGTCGCAAGGCTTTGTCTGTGCCGAAGACGCCCGGGCGATCGTTGACTTTGCCGTGAGGTCCGCGAGCGAGCGGGGACTGAACTAGTAGGTATTAAGACCGGAGAGGGGTCTGTAATGGATACGACGTTGAACCAAGACGCTGTCGCCGAGATCTGGCGTCCGGTCGTTCTGACGTTTGAGAGCGCCTGTTCGTTCGACAACCCGTTTTTGGATGTTGAGATTTGGGCGGAGTTTGTCGGTCCGAGCGGCAGGGTGATCCGCCGCGAGGCCTACTGGGACGGCGACCGCACCTACCGCGTCTCGTTTGCCCCGACCGAGCTCGGCGCTTGGAACTATGGTATCGAGGCTCCCGAGCAGACCGGTCTTAATGGCCGTGTGGGCAGCGTCGAGGCTGTACCGTACACGGGCGGCCTCGACCTGTATCGCCACGGCTTTATCCGCGTCGCGGACAACCCGCACTTATTTGCCTATTCGGATGGCACGCCGTTTTTTTGGCTCGGCGACACCCACTGGGAGTTTGCCTACCGCGAGAGCTGGGACAAGTCGAACCACCCTGGCATGACGAGTCAGTTCCGCGGCATGGTCGACCTGCGTGCCAAGCAGGGATTTACCGTCTACCAGACCAACTTGCGCTCTGACATGGGCGCAGATGGTCGCTACTGGATTGACGGCGGTATGCCCAAGGGCGCAGAGGATCTGCCCAATGTTGCTTTCTACCGGCAGGAGCTTGATCGCCGCATGGCCTATGTCGCCGATGCCGGTTTGGTCAACGCGCTTGGCCAGGCATGGGCGTTTTCTATTCGCGGCGATCATGGCGTGGAGCATCAAAAGCACCTTGCCCGCTATCTGGTGGCGCGCTATGGCGCATATCCGATGGTTTGGACGCTTGCCGGCGAGGTTGCCGGGTATGGCAAAGAAGATCGAGCCGCTTTGATCGACGGATGGCGTGAGGTCGCCTTGGAGATCGAGGCCCGCGACGGCTATGGCCACCTGGCTACGGCGCACTATACCAACGAGCGCCCCTTTGCCGATTACTACCAGGACGAGGCTTGGATGGACTTTACGCTCAACCAGGCCGGTCATGGCGATTACCTGATCAAGGCGAGCGACTACTTTGACTATCTGGCAGCTCATGACGACAAGCCCTTCGTCGAGGGCGAGGCGCTCTACGAGTTTTGCTCGACGCTCGAGGAAATGGGTACGCGCCTGTGCACCGCAGACATGTTGCGCCGCGTGGCGTATATCTGCATGCAGGCGGGCGGCGCTGGCTATACCTACGGAGCCCAGGGCATCTGGGACAACGTGTGGGAAAGTCCCGAGGAGCTCGATCCCTTTATGGCGATCTTCAACCGCTTTGGCATTACGTGGGCCCAGGCGGTAGACGGAGAGGGTGCAGTCCAGATGGGCTATATGCGCTCCTTCTACGAAGAAAATCACTTCTGGGAGCTCGCTCCCTACGAAACGACCGATGCGGGCAACCTGTTTGCCAACAAGGCTCCGCTGGCAACCGCCAACCGAGACCTTTCGCGCATCGTCGCGTACTTTGGCGATACCGTGCGCCGAAAGCTTGCTATCGAGGGCGTGCCGACGGGCGCTGCCTATGCAAGCCGATGGTTTAACCCCCGCACGGGCGCATACCGTGACGGCGAGAACGTCTCTGTCGTCACGGACAGCATCACACTGCCTGACAAACCCGAGGTTGGGGATTGGCTCCTCGTCCTCGAGCTCAAGGCATAACCATATTTCCCTTGGTCATAGGCGGGAAAGAGTCGGCCGCAATTTCCCGCTTGACAGCTAGATGAATCGTTTAGAGAGGATCAGTGAACACGAAATGAGCGTTCTCGATTCGATGCAGGGCTTCCTCGAGAAGCACGTGGGCCCCATTGCCCACAAAGTGAGCAGCTTTAAGGTCGTAAAGGGCCTTATGTCCGGCATGATGGCGACCATGCCCGTTACGCTGGGCGTGGCGCTGCTCTCCATCATCAACGGACTGCCGATCCCGCCGCTGCAGGCGTTCCTTACCGGCACTGGCATGTCGGCGACGATTGCCGATGTGTTGGTCGTCACCATGAACCTCGGTGCCATCTACATGTGCGCTTCGGTTTCGTACTCCTACGGCAAGGTGCTTGAGAACAAGGGCCTTACGACGACGGTTGCGTCCATTGGCGTTCTGCTCCTGCTGATCCCGCTGGGCCATGCCGAGGACGGCTCGACCTTCATCACCACCCGTTACCTGGGCAGCTCGGGTCTGTTCGTGGCCCTGCTCGTGGCGCTGATCGTGCCGAAGGCGCTTAACTTCCTTATGAAGCATATCGCCATCCCCATGCCCGATTCCGTTCCGCAGTTCGTCAACGACTCGCTGTCCCCGATGTTCTGCGCCATCGTCATCTTTACCTCGGCCGCGCTGCTTAAGTGGGGCATGGGCCTGACGAGCTACGGCGATGTCTTTAACCTCATCAACTCCACCATTGCGGTACCCGTTATGTTCTTGGGCTCCAGCCCGTGGGCCGTCGTCGTCTACTTTATCCTGTGCAACCTGCTGTTCTTTTTTGGTGTACACCCCAGCGTCCTGATGAGCGTGTACATGCCGGTCGTTTCGACGTGCGCTCTGGCCAACGTCGAGGCATACCTTGCCGGCCAACCGCTTCCGTATCTGCCGTTCATCGTTATGTTCTCCGTGGGCTCTGTTGACGCCCTGGGCATGGAGCTTGCGCTGCTCACGGCCAAGTCCGAGCGCTACAAGACGCTTTCCAAGGTCGCTCTGGTGCCTGCTATCTTCAACATCTCCGAGCCCATCATCTTTGGTACGCCCGTCGCCATGAACCCCTATATGTTCATCCCCTACATCCTGCTCAAGCCGATCGCATGCGCCGTTGCCGCCATTGGCCTGCTGCTGGGTCTTGGCAACGCGTATAACCCGACGGTCAATATGCCGTTCGTCGTGCCGCTGCCCATCACCGACTTCTTCATCGGCGGTCCTGGTCTGGTTGTCATTGTCTGCGCTGCGATTCTCGCCGTTGCCCTGCTGTTCATCCCGTTTGTCAAGATGGCCGACAAGGAGGCCCTCGAGGAGGAGGCCGCCGCAAAGGCTTCTGCCGAGTAGGTCATTGTCCGTAAGTTCGTAGGTTCGGCCGATCACGTTGATTGCCGAAACATATAAGTCCCTGTGAGGGGTTACAGGAAAGGAACTGCAATGAAAAACATCGTTCTTATGTGCGCCGGTGGCATGTCCACGAGCATCATCATGAAGAACATCAAGAAGGCTGCCGACGCCGAGGGTCTGGAGTGCGAGGTCTCCGCCCACGCCGTCAGCGAGGCTGCCACCATCGGACGCAATGCCGACTGCATCCTGCTTGGGCCGCAGGTTGGCTATGCCAAGGACGAGGTTTCTGCCGCATGCCCCGAGGTACCGGTCGGCGTGATCCCCATGGCCATCTACGGCATGATGGACGGCGCCAAGGCTCTGGCCCAGGCCAAGGAACTGATGGGACTGTAGGTATGACGGCAGAAGAGGTTCAGCTTCAGAGCTTTCAGATCATTGCAGGCGTCGGTTGCGCGCGCAGCTGCTACATCGATGCGATTCACCTAGCTCGTGATGGCAAGTTCGAAGAGGCCGAGGCGAAGATCGCCGAGGGCCAGCAGCACTATGCCGAGGGTCACGCGGCTCACGGTGGCCTTGTCCAGCAGACTGCAGCTGGCGAGAACCTGAGCATCGATCTTTTGGTTGTCCATGCCGAGGATCAGCTTATGAGTGCCGAGGGCTTTGGCATCCTTGCCAAGGAGTTCGTGGACGTCTATCGCAAGATGGGGGCGTAACCACGGGCCTTGCAGCCAGATTACCCCCGCGGGCGGTGTGCTCGCGGCAATAGGGCGGCATTGATTTCGCGTACATGCATATGCGGATAGAGAGGGTCCTTCGGGGCCCTCTTTTTGTTGCCCTTGTATGTTCAGATTGTTTACATACCGTTTATGCTGATTTCTCTACCGTCTACGGGACTTTCGCGCTAAACTACTAAACAAAAGAGTAAAACATTTAGTAAACATAACAAAACGAAACATGCGTCTGTTTACTGAATATGTGATTAGGGGAGGACGTACATGGATAAGATCAAGCTCGGTTTTGTGCCCACGCGCCGCAGTATCTTTAGCGCGCCGGACGCGATCAAGTATCGCGGCCTGACGGTTGATCGCCTGCGCGAGATCGGCGTCGACATCGTGGATATCGACGACATCAATGACGAGGGCCTGCTGTTCGACGACAGCCATATCGAGCCTATCATCGAGAAGTTCCGCGCCGAGGGCGTCGACGGCATTATGCTGTGCCACGCCAACTTTGGTACCGAGTACGTTTGCGCTCGCCTTGCCCGCGAGCTCGGTCTGCCCGTGCTGCTGTGGGGCCCGCGCGACGAGCGCCCCGAGCCCGACGGCACCCGTTTGCGCGATAGCCAGTGCGGCCTGTTCGCCACCGGCAAGGTTCTGCGCCGCTTCCAGGTTCCCTTCACCTACATGACCAACTGCCGCCTGACCGACCCCGAGCTCGAGCGCGGCGTCTGGGACTTTTTGGCTGTGTGCAACGTGGTCAAGACCTTCAAGCACACCCGCATTCTGCAGATGGCCACCCGTCCGTTCGACTTCTGGTCGACCATGTGCAACGAGGGCGAGCTGCTCGAGAAGTTCAACATCCAGCTTTCGCCCATCCCCATGACCGAGCTTGTCCAGGCTGTGCGCGACGCCCAGGCCGACGAGCAGGCCATGGCCGCCATGCTTGCCCACATCAACGACAGCTTTGAGATCTGCATCCCCGAGGACAAGGTCCCCGCGGTCGCCGGTCTTGCTATCGCCATGAAGCGCTTGGTCGAGAAGTATGGCTGCAACGCCGGTGCCATTCAGTGCTGGAACGCTCTGCAGGACGAGCTGGGCATTATGCCCTGCGCCGCCAACGCCATCCTCAACGAGATGGGCATTCCTATCGTATGCGAGACCGATATCCACGGCGCCATCACCGCGCTGATGGTCGAGGCCGCCGACCTGGGCCGTCACCGCGGCATGTTCGCCGACTGGACCGTGCGCCATCCCGATAACGAGAACGGCGAGCTGCTGCAGCATTGCGGCCCCTGGCCCTGCAGCTGCGCGGCCGTCAAGCCCAAGCTCACCTACCCGCTGGCCTTCGATCACCCCGGCGCGCTGACGGCCGAGGCCAAGCACGGCGACCTCACCCTTGCCCGCTTTGACGGCGACAACGGCGAGTACTCGCTGCTGCTGGGCAATGCCCGCGGCATCGACGGCCCGGCCGGCATGGGCACCTACCTGTGGGTCGAGGTCGACAACCTCAAGCGCCTCGAGGCCAAGATCGTCGAGGGTCCCTACATCCACCACTGCGTCGCCATTCACGCCAACGTGGTGCCGGTGCTCTACGAGGCGTGCAAGTACATTGGCATTGCCCCCGACCTGTACGACCCCATCGAAGAAGACGTTAAAGCCTACCTGCGAGGAGAGTAGAAATGGCAACTATCGAAGAGCTTGAGTCCCTGCGTTGGGACCTTCGCCGCGATTGCGTCGATATCATCATGGCTGGCGCCGGCGGTCACATCGGCGGCGACATGTCAGTGATCGACGCCCTCATGACCCTCTACGCCAACCACCTCAACATTTCGCCCGAGACCGTCGACGATCCCAACCGCGACCGCTTCGTGCTTTCCAAAGGCCATGCCATGGAGGCCTACTACGCGGTGCTCTGCCACGAGGGCTATCTTGACCTCGATGACGTCAAGGCCCGCTTCTCCAAGTTCGGCAGCCCCTACATCGGCCATCCCAACAACAAGCTCAAGGGCATCGAGATGAACTCCGGCTCGCTGGGCCACGGCCTGCCCGTTGCCGTGGGCATGGCGCTCGCCGGCAAGATGGACGGCCGCGACTACCGCGTCTACACCATCATGGGCGATGGCGAACTTGCCGAGGGCTCGGTCTGGGAAGGCGCCATGAGCGGCGGCAACTACCAGCTCGATAACCTGTGCGCGCTCGTGGACCGCAACCGCCTGCAGATCAGCGGTAGCACCGAGGACGTCATGAAGCAGGATTCGCAGGAGGAGCGCTGGGCCGCCTTCGGTTGGAACGTGCTGTCCATTCCGGGCAACGACGTCCAGGCCATCGATGCCGCGCTGACGCTGGCCGCCGAGACCAAGGGTAAGCCCACGGTCATCATCCTCAACACGGTGAAGGGCTACGGCTCGCCGGTTATGGAGGACAAGGCCGCCTGGCATCATCACCTGCCCAACGATGAGGAATATGCCCAGATCATCGCCGATTTCGCTGCCCATAAGGAGGCTATCAATGGCTAACAAGATCGCCAACCGCAAGGTTATCTGCGACACGCTGCTCGAGGCCGCCGCAACTGACAAGGACATCGTCGTCCTGTGCTCCGACTCCCGCGGCTCCGCATCGCTCACGCCGTTCTTCGATCAGTATCCCCAGCAGTCCATTGAGGTCGGCATTGCCGAGCAGGACCTGGTGAGCATCGCCGCCGGCATGGCCTCGTGCGGCAAGAAGGCCTGGGCCGCCTCGCCGGCGTCCTTTGTGACCACGCGTTCGTATGAGCAGTGCAAGGTCGACGTTTCGTACTCCAACACCAACGTCAAGCTCATCGGCATCTCGGGCGGCGTGTCCTATGGTGCCCTGGGCATGAGCCACCACTCTGCGCAGGATATCGCCGCTATGAGCGCGATTCCCAACATGCGCGTATATCTGCCGAGTGACCGCTTCCAGACCGCTGAGCTCGTGCGCGCCCTGGTAGCCGACAACAAGCCGGCCTACATCCGCGTGGGGCGCAACCCGGTCGAGGACGTGTATACCGAGGACGAGTGTCCGTTCCAGATGGATCGCGCCACCTGGGTGCGTCGCGGCACCGATGTGACGCTCGTCGCCACCGGTGAGATGGTCCGCCATGCCGTGGACGCTGCCGACCTGCTGGCCGAGCAGGGCATCTCGGCGACGGTGCTCGACATGTATTGCGTCAAGCCGCTTGACGCCGAGGCCGTGATCGAGGCCGCCGGTGCCACGCGCGCCGTCGTGACCGTCGAAGAGCACAGCCCCTTCGGCGGCCTGGGTTCCATGGTCGCGCAGGTCGTGGGTGAGCACTGCCCGCGTCCGGTCAAGTGCCTCTCCCTGCCCGACGCGCCGGTCATCACCGGCACGAGCCCCGAGGTCTTTGCGCACTACGGCCTGACGGGCGAGGGAATCGCAAAGACCGTTGCCGAGTTCCTCGGCAACTAGTAGAAACAGACGCTGCGCGGCCGCCAAGCACCGCACCTTGCCGTTCAAACCGTCGCTTGCGTACACAGAGTACGCGGCGCTCCTCTTTCACGGCAATCTGCGGCACTTGACGGCCGCTCGCTCCTTGTCCGTCGGGTTTTAGTTTTTGAATCGACGGGGGAGACAGGAGAGTACATGAGCAAATACATCATCGGAATCGATCAATCCACGCAGGGCACCAAGGCGCTGCTGGTGGACGAGGGCGGCCATTTGATTCATCGTGCCGATCGCCCACATCGCCAGATTGTTAACGAGGCTGGCTGGGTGAGCCATGATCCAGCCGAGATCGCCGCCAACGTGCTGGCCGTGGCGCGCGCCGTGGTGGAGGAGACCGGGGTCGATCCGGCCGACGTTGCCGGCATCGGCATCTCCAACCAGCGCGAGACTACTGTTGCCTGGAGGCGCACGACGGGCGAGCCACTGTGCGACGCCGTGGTGTGGCAGTGCGCCCGCGCCCGTGAGCTGTGCGACGAGCTGGCCGCGCGCGAGGGCGTGGCCGAGCTGGTGCGCGACACGACGGGCCTGGTACTCTCGCCCTACTATCCGGCGGGCAAGATGGCTTGGATTCTCGCGAACGTTCCCACGGCTGCCGAGGCCGCGGCGGCAGGTGAGCTGTGTCTGGGCACCATCGATGCCTGGGTGGTCTGGACGCTCACGGGCGGCGCGGAGTTCCGCTGCGACTGGTCCAATGCCAGCCGCACGCAGCTCTTCGACCTGCGCCGTGGCTGCTGGAGCGAGCCGGTGTGCGAGGCCTTTGGCGTCGATTCGGCTTGCCTGCCGCAGGTGACCGATTCCGATGGCCTGTTCGGCATGACGGACCTGGGCGGCTTTTTGCCGGCGCCCGTGCCCATTCACGGCGTGCTCGGCGACAGCCATGCCGCCTTGTTTGCCCAGGGCTGCCATAGCCGCGGCATGGCCAAGGCGACCTATGGCACCGGCAGCTCGGTCATGATGAACGTCGGCGACGAGTTCGTTGCCAGCTCGCACGGGCTTTCGAGCTCGCTTGCGTGGCGTATGGACGGTGTGACCGAGTATGTGCTCGAGGGCAACGTGAGCTACGCCGGCGCCGTCAAGACGTGGCTGCGCGACGACCTGGAGCTCATCAACAATCCCGAGGAAGTCACCGACCTGTGCTATGCCGCCAATCCGGCGAGCCGCGTTTACTTTGTGCCGGCGTTTACCGGCTTGGGCGCGCCGCACTGGGCGAGTGACGCCGAGGGCTGCGTTTTTGGCATGACACGCACCACGGGCCGCGCGGAGTTCGTAAAGGCCGCCGATGAGTCGATTGCCTATCAGATCTTCGACGTCATCGATGCGATGGTCGAGGATTCGGGCGCGGCGCTGGCCGAGCTTCGTGTTGACGGCGGTCCCACGCGCGACGCGTACCTGATGCAGTTTGAGAGCGATCTTGTGGGCTCGCCCATCCGCATTGCGAGCAACGACGAGATGAGCGGCCTGGGTGCGGCTTGGGCCTGCGGCATTGCGCTGGGCATGTACACGCGCGACGTGGTCGACGTGTACGGTGCTCGCGGCATCGTGGAGCCCTCGATGCCCGCCGACGAGCGAGCCAAAAAGATCGGCGGCTGGCGCCATGCGGTGGCCGCGACTATCTCGTACACCGCCTAGCATGATTTTTCTGGGACGGGGATCAAATAATCATCGGTCCTCGTCCCAGGTAGTCAATTTGGGACGTGTCTCTATAGTTTTGTCAACCGCGTGCTTCGCGCCATTTCGGCATGACGCATCCGGGCGCCCGGCGCCCCCGCTTCCCCTTCGGTTGATCCCGCCGCCCGCTAGGCCGCGTACGGGACGGCGTCGCGCATGATCGCGTAGATGACCTTGAGCCTCTTCCTCGCGACCGCCTTCAGCGCCTTGCTGTGCCTCATCCCCCTCGCCCTGCACTCCCCGTAGTACCTCCCGAACCTGTTGTCCGTGCCGATGAGGGAGTTGCAGCTGAATATGAGCAGGTTCTTGAGCTGCCTGTTCCCGCCGTGCTGCGGCGATGTCGACCTGATGCTGCTCCCGGAGCGCCTATCGGACGGCGCCACGCCGCAATAGCTCGCGAGCTCGTCGTGCCCCCTGAACGCGGATATGTCGATCGACGTCACCAGCGCCGCGGCGGTCTTGGGGCCGATCCCGGGCACCGTGAGGAGGCACTCGTAGACCTCGTCGCCCGCCAGCGAGTCGGCCACGAGCGAGTCGAGCTCCTCGATGTCGGCGTCGAGGGAGGCTATCTCCCGGGCGAGTATCCGGACCGCGACGTCCTCGCCGGCCGGGAGCCGCCTTCCCGAGCGCGACGAGGCCAGCAGCGCCTCCCAGAGCCTCCTGGCCCCCGCGGCGGGGGCGCCCGCGCGCCTGGCGGCGCTCGAGAACCTGCGCCAGCCGGCGGCCGAGCACCCGGCGGCCCCGCCGAACTCGGCCAGCATCGACACCTGCCAGCGGCTCGACGGGTCGACCGCGCCCTCGAGTGCGGGGTCGGCCTCGAGCAGGGTCGCGCGCAGCCTGTTCTTCGCGCGGGTCCTGGCGGACGACGCGAACTCGCGCTGCGACGACAGGATCCGCAGCGAGGCGGTCCCCTCGGGCTCCTCGGGCGCCGGCCTGAGGGCGCGGGGCACGCCGAGCGCGGTGCGCGCGATCACCTCGGCGTCGATGGCGTCGGTCTTCGCGATGCCGGGGAACATCCCGCGGGCCTGCTTCTCGGCATATCCGGGCAGGTAGGCGCAGGGGTTCCCGTGCGCATGGGCGCGCGCGAGGACCAGCGCGCCGATGTTTCGCTTCTGGTCGACGACGACCAGCGCGCCGGAGCCGGCCCGCTCGAGCACCCGGTCGATGTCGTCGGGCCTGTTGGCCAGCTCGGCCCTGAAGGCGACGCCCCCTCCCGCATCGAGCGCGCACGCGCTGTGCGAGCTCTTCCCGACGTCGATCCCCAGGTAGGCCACGGGCGTCTCTGCTGCAGGCATGGTGTATCCTCTCCCTTGAGCCGGCCGTAAGCCGCGGAAGCGACACCCACATTACCCGGCCGTGGCCCGGTCCGGGCCCGGCACATCTCTATCAGTCGTTCCCCGCGGCCCCTCCCGCCCCGGCGGCAACACGTCCCGGGCCCTCTACGGGGCAGGGCCTGACGGCCGTCCGGGGCGGTCGGCCAGCGACCACCGGTACGGCTCAATCGTATAACCATGCAACGGAAAAGAGCCGCCCTTTCGGACGACTCAAACTGTAATGGGGCTTTTTTGACTGGTATGATTGGTGCGACCATTCCAACCAGCTAAAAGAGCCCCGTCCCAAATTGACTATCGAGAGGATCTGCCATGGAGCGCATTGCGAGCTTTTCTGTCGATCATCTGCTGCTTGAGCCCGGCGTATACGTGAGTCGCATCGACCGCGATCCGGCGACCGGCGCTGCCGTCACCACCTTTGACCTGCGTCTGACCACGCCCAATAAAGAGCCGGTCATGAACACGGCTGAGTGCCACACCATCGAGCACCTGGGTGCGACCTTCCTTCGCAATCATGCCGAGTGGTCGAGCCGTATCGTTTACTTTGGCCCCATGGGCTGCCGCACGGGCTTTTACCTGGTCGTGTTTGGCGAGGTGACGAGCGAGGAGATCCTGCCGCTCGTGCGCGAGCTCTTTGAGTTCGTCGCCGACTTTGAGGGCGATGTCCCCGGTGCCGCTCCCGAGGAGTGCGGCAACTACCTGGACCAGAACCTTCCCATGGCAAACTGGCTCGCGCGCCGCTACCTCGACCGCGACCTGGCCGATATCGACGAGAAGCACCTGCACTACCAGCAGGCGTAAGGATTGCCTTCTGCTTCTAAACCGTTCACATGGAGATATCGACCGTTTGACTGTTTAGTAATGTTTACACGAGGTCATTTACGGTGTTTCGCTTAAACTGGCAACCAGAGTGATATTCAGGCAAGGCTCCTGAAGCAGCATCTGTCGACATTGATTGTCGGATTCTGCTTCGGGAGCCTTGTTTTGTTTAAGGGGGACACATGGAAATCGTTAAACGAATTAACACCAGCGCTGTCCTCTGCATCGACGGAAATGGCAGGCAGCTGGTGGCATTCGGGCGTGGCCTGGGGTTTAAGGACGTTGGCGATGAATTACCGCTCTCGGAGATTCAACGAACGTTCTATAACGCAGTTCCCGCTACATCGCTCTCATTGATGAAGTCTCGGATGAACTTCTCGAGCTGACCTCGGATGTTATTGATATGTCGACAGGACTGCTTCCCTATGAAGTAAGCCCTAATTTGCCGTTTATTCTTGCGGACCATATCGCGTATGCAATTAAGCGCAAGGAGCAAAACATTGTTGTCCATATGCCCTTGTCTTTTGATGTTCGCCAACAATATCCCGTCGAATTCAAAATCGGCGAGTACGCGCTTCGAATAATCAGGAAACGTCTCAATGTTAGGCTTCCCGCTCATGAGACAGTTGGAATTGCCATGGCGTTTATCAATAACATGGCCGATTCGGATTCATGTGAGCTGGCTGAAGAGTTTGGCACGGACGTTTACGATCGCGTTCTCGAAGAATCAACTATTGCTGTTGAAAGACGGCTTGGTATTCAAGTTGATCGGGAGGGCTTCGATTATGCAAGGTTCGCAACCCACCTTCAGTACCTATTCAATAGGTTGAACTCTGGCGAAAGTATCGTAAGCGACAACCGCAAGATGTATCTCTCGCTCAAAGATGAATATCCGGTGGCATCGGCGTGCGCCGATGACATCGCTTCTGTTCTCAGCCGGCTGACGGGCCAAGAACTTATAGACGAAGAAAGACTCTATCTGATGATGCATATCAATCGAATCGCATCGAAAGCTAGGTAATTGGTCGGCGAAGGCGCGCGCTTTGCCGATGGTTACATATAAAACACAACATGGGAGAAATGGTATTTATGGCAGATACAACCAAGCTCGCTGCCGAGATTCTCGAGATGGTGGGCGGTACAGAAAACGTTACATTTGTAGCCCACTGCATGACTCGTTTAAGGTTCAATCTTAAGGACGAAAGCATCGTAGATGATGCAAAAGTCAAGGCAATCGATGGTGTGATCGATATTCGCCATTCAGCAGGGCAATACCAAGTGATTGTGGGGCCCAAGGTCGATAAGGTCTACGAAATCGTTGCAAAGGAAACCGGGGTTGACACCGGGAAGTCCGCGGCAGATGAAGGCGAGACCAAAGGTTTTCTGGGAAAGCTGATGAAGCTGATCAGCGGCATCATGATGCCCGTTCTTCCCGCCTTGATTGCATGCGGAATGATAAACGCCGTCCTTAGTATCCTGACGACGGCAGGTGTCGTTTCCGCTGAGAGCGGAATTTATACCCTGCTGTACGGCATGGGAAACGCCAGCATGTATTTCTTGCCCGTTCTCGTCGGATCGTCTGCGGCCAAATTCTTTGGAATCGATCAATATATCGGTGCGGTGCTCGGTGCAATCCTGCTTTACCCGACTTTTGTTGCCGCAGCTGGAGCTGGTGATGCGCTGGATTTGTTCGGCATGAAGTTCACGATGGTGAGCTATGCCTCGACGGTGTTTCCCGCTATCGTGGCGGCTTGGTTCGCATCCGTTCTTTATAAGTGGCTGCGTGCGGTTCTTCCCGATGCTTTGGCATTTGCACTCGTTCCGTTCCTGACAGTTGCTATTGCTGCCCCCATCTCGCTTCTTGTGGTTGGCCCGGTTATCCAACAGGCGAGCTCCTTGCTTGCGACTGCCGTACTGGCGGTCTATCAGTTCAGCCCCATTCTTTGCGGCGTTATTCTTGGACCGATATTTGGCCTCGTCATGATTCCTCTTGGACTTCATTGGGCCCTCATTGTGATCTCCATCAACAATATTATGACCGTCGGTTCCGACCCTATCCTTGGACTTCTTTGCGGTAGCATGGGTGTCGTCGGCGCTTGCTTGGCGTTTGCTTTCCGCTCGAAGGATCCGAGCGAAAAGAGCCTTGGATTCAGCTGTGCCATTACGAGCCTGTGCGGAATTACAGAACCTGCCCTGTACGGCATAGTTTTGGAGCACAAGAAGATCATCGTCGCTTCCATGATTTCTGGTGCAATTAGCGCTGTTATCCCGGCTATCTTCAATACCCGCACGTTTGTTATGACGTCGAGTGGTATTTTCAGCTTCCCCGGCTACATGAATCCTTCCGGTGATATGAGCAGCCTTATTGGTGCGATCCTTTGCAATGTCGTTGGTTTTATTCTTACCTTCGTCCTCGTCTACATCATGTATCGCCCTGATGCAGACACGTCGGCGGAATAGACAATTATTCGGAATGTAAGCTGCTGAAAACCCCGCGGCAGATTGCATATGGTGGGCTTGCGATTGATCTGCGCGAGCCCACCTCGTTTTTGGAGTGACTGGTTATGACAATTACTGCCGATATGACATTTGGAGAAATCGCACTTCTTCCTGAGTTCGCTGGGTTCGGTGAGCATCTCATGCTTTGCCGACCTTCAACTTGGGAGCGCATGTGGAATAAGCCCATCGCGGCCCATTTGAATTCCGACACTAATCCGTATGAAGTTACTCGTGTTCTGCGCGGGTTGAATCGGATTGTTGAGCTTGCGGATGACGGGAGGCAGGTTGCATACGATATTTGGGATGAAGCCGATTGTATTCGCGATCCGACCCGGCGCAACGCAAAGCTGTTTTTCTTTCCGGGGCGACCGGGGGCGCCATTCGTTATCGCGATTTCGGGTGGGGGCTATCAGAGCGTTTGTCACCAAATGGAAGGTTTTCCCGTTGCTCCCGAGCTCAACGATGCGGGCTATAACGTGTTTGTGTTGTCATACAGGGTGAGGGTCGAGCCGCTGATGCCGCGTCCGATCGATGACCTTAATCGCGCAGTCCGTTTTGTCCTCGAGAATTCAACGCGATTTAATGTGGACAAAAAATATGCGGTTATCGGTTTTTCCGCTGGCGCGCATTTGACCGCCGAGTGGGGGACGGATAACAAGGGGTTTGCATCTTACGGATGCGAGCCGCCAAAAGCTTTGGTTCTGTGTTACGCCCCGATTGACCTTCATGAGTCCGAATGTGCGTCAGACCATAGATTTCTTGATTCGGTGTGCGGTGGAGCTGGGCACGATGCGATTGATGATTTCTGCATTGATCAACATGTGTGGGAACGGTATCCGCCGACATATCTTTGGCAATGCGCCGACGATGATGTCGTATCGCCCGGCAATCTCGGAAAGATGGTTGACGCACTGGATGCGGCTGGGGTGCACCACGAGGAGATTGTGTATCCAGAAGGAGGACATGCGTTAATGAAACCTCATGCGCCGGAAACTGATCACTGGTGCTCGGGTGTCATTGAGTTCCTTAAGGGCTATCTCGGCTAAGTAAAATACACGCCGCCCTTTTGCCCATGTGACTCTGGTGCGTGTTGTTTGCGGTATTGACTCCATCAAAAGACGGCTAATGTTCTAGAATGTTTATATAGTCACATTTACGAACAGGAGCGAACATGCATATCTACTCTGTTACCGATCCCGAGTTCAAGTCCTACGGCCGCGTGTGGGACGACGTACCCTCGAGCCTGGCCGCCCCGCTCGTCGAGGCGCTTTCCGCCACGCCCATCCCCGAGGGTAGCAAGTATGTGGCCTCCGCGCCCGAGCTGGAGCAGGTCGAAGGCGCCGATACGCTCGGTCTGCTCATGTACGGCGGCCGCCCCTTCCAGCTGGGCTGGTGCAACGGCCACAACACGAAGCTCAACTGCCTGGAGTATCACCGCGCCAGCGAGTTCAACCTGGGTGCCCGCGACTTTATCCTGCTGCTGGCCAAGCGCGAGCAGATCGTCGACGGCAAGCTCGACACCGCGCGGGTCAAGGCCTTCCGCGCGCCGGCCGGCACGCTCGTCGAGGTCTACGCCACGACGCTCCACTACACGCCGTGTATGGTCGACGACGACGGCTTCCAAGTGATGGTCGCGCTGCCCGCCGGCACCAACGGCCCGCGCCCCGAGGCCGCAGCCGATATGCCCGCCGCCGGTGATAGCTACTGCTACTGGAAGGCCGACAAGTGGGTCCTCTGCCACGCCGATAGCCCCAAAGCAGCCGAAGGCGGCTACGTAGGCCTCATCGGCAAGAACCTCGACATCACCTGCGACTAGGGTATTGTCTCAATCTGTAACATCTAGCAGGCAAAATCGTCTCTTCCTGTTACAGATCAAGACAAACCGGCCCGAACCACCACAAAGGTGCCTGCCCCCTTTGTGGTGGTTTGTCTGCGGCTACAGCTGACTTCGCAGGTAGTCAGCCATATAGGGAACGGCGAAGCGCACGTACCCGCGGCGGGCCTGTTCGATTACGCCGGCGTCGATAAGGCGCCGGCGATACTTTTGTGCGTAGTCGGGTGTGACCGACATGCGCTCGGCTACATCAGAAATGCGCGACACGGTGTCTTCGTCATCCGCCATTGCGGCAAGAAACGCAACGTCTTGGTCCGAGAGCGCGGCGAGCGTCGTCTCGCACACATCGTTTTCGAAATCGACCTTTGACGCCTCGATGGCTCCGTCGACTAGCTCTCGTGTTGCGCGTTCTCCTGCCTGGCAACGATTGGCGATGTTGTAACCGATGAGCTGCAACATGTAGGGCGAGCCCTGGGTTGCGCGAGCGGCATCTAGTCGAAGATCGCTTGGGATATCAAGGTCGAGTTCTTCGAAAGCCCGCTGGTAATAGGTGTCGACGTCTCCGACTGAAAGCGGTTCGAGTGTGACTTTGCGAGCGCGGTTGAGAAACGTCAGCACGCGGTCATTGAGCGTCGCCGAGACCGCTCCCGGAAGGCCCGCCATAACGAGTGCGACGTTGAGTCTCTCGCCGACGAGTTCTTGATAAGCGGTGACAAGTTGTCTGATCTCGGGCGAATTAGCCTGAAGCTCATCGATGAGGATGAGGATGCCATGTCCTTGCTCGGTTAGTTTGCGCGCCAGTTGCGTGAGCTTGAACTGGAAACTCTTGGTTTCCTGCACATCGTGCGTGAACTCAAGGCCGGCTGAGAAACCGAAGACGCTCAGGCTGCCGCCCGTGAGTTTAGGGAGATGGCGTTTGTTGGCATAGGGCTCGCCCGCCTCTTGGATTTTTTCAACAATGCGCTCGAGCATGTCCTCGGAGGCAACGGTGGGCGTGGCGACGACGAAGCCAAGCTTGCGAGCGCGATCGGCGAGCTCCCACAGGAGAACCGTCTTGCCGCTTCCTCGCTGGCCGAGCATGAGCATGGCGCGGTCTCGATTGCCCGGCTCCTGTTCAAGGCCGGAGATGAATGTTGAAATTACATTTCCTCGCCCAACGAGATAGGATGGGCGATTTCCAAATGAAGGGGAGAAGATGGTTTCAGTCATAAGTCTCCTTTCCTTTTTTTCCTATTTTTTCCTTTTTTTCCTATTCAGTCAAATTGACTACTGGTCGAGGGCGGCTTCAGGGGGGTGTTCCTATAGTTTTGTCAACGGTTTTCTCCGTTGAGCTACCTAGATTCTCTCCATGCTGGCGCCAGCCCATCGGCGCGGCAGCTCTCTTTCATTTTTGCGGGGCTAGGCCGCGTAGGGGGCCTTGTCCCGCATGACCGCGTAGATTACCTTCAGCCTCTTCCTCGCGACCGCCTTCAGCGCCTCGCCGTGGCACATCCCGCGGCCCCTGCACGCGCGGTAGTACTCGCCGAACCTGTTCGCGCTCCTCGTCAGCGAGTTGCATGAGAATATGAGCAGGTTCTTCAGCCTCTTGTTTCCCTGCCTCGACGCCGCCACCGACGCTATCGAGGTCCCGGACCTGCGGTTCCTCGGGGCGATGCCGCAGTACGAGGCCAGGTGGTCGTGGTCGGGAAACGACGATATGTCGATCGCTATCGTCAGCTCCGACGCCGTCCTCGGGCCGATGCCAGGGATCGTCAGCAGGCACGCGTAGGTGTCGTCCGACTCGAGCAGGGACGCGATCTCGGCGTCGAGGCGCGATGCCTCCTCCATCGCCTCCGATATACGCCTTGCAAGCATCTTCACCTGCGGGTTCTCGGCCCTCACCATGACCTCGGGAGGCCTCGTCGATGAGGTTATCGCCGTCCAGGCGTCCGTGCGCGCCGGTCCGCCCGCGCCCCGCATGAGCGCGGAGAACGACGCCCTCCCCGCGTCCGCCACGCCCCAGGCGCCGCCGAGGCGGGCGAGGACACGCAGCCACTTCGGGTCCGAGGGGTCCACCAGGGCCTCGAACGCCGGGCAGGATTCCAAGAGGATGGAGCGCAGCCGGTTCTTGTCCCTCGTGGCGCACGTCACCATGTGGTCGCGCTGCGAGGCGAGCGACCTCGCGGCCTCGAGGCTCCCGTCGCGTTCCGGGACCGGCAGCAGCGCGTCGGGCAGGCCCATGGCGGTCCTGGCGATCACGTGGGCGTCTCGCTCGTCGGTCTTGGCGTCGCCGGCGAACATCCTGGAGGCCTGATGTGCCGCGATGCCGGGCAGGTAGGCGACGTCGAGCCCGGCCCTCCTGGCCCTGGATATGGGCAGGGCGCCGATGTTGCGGACCTGGTCCACGACGACTAGGGTCCCCTCTTCGACCTGCGAGAACAGTCTGTCGAGCTCATGCTCGGAGTTCGCGACGGGGCGGTTGACGGCGACCTCCCCGTCCCGGGTGAGCATGCAGGCCCAGTGGGAGGCCTTCCCGACGTCGAGCCCGAGGACGGCTCTCCTCGCGGGCGCTGCGTTATCGGCCATGGTATCCTCCAATCGTCGGTCGATCGGAAGCCGTTTCCCGCGACACCCACATTACCTGGCTGTGGCCATCTTCCCTGAGGTCCGGCAGTTTCCTATCAGTCGTCTGAAACGGCGACGCCCGCGTCGGCAACACCCCCCGGGCCCTCTACGGGGCAGGGGCAGACGGCCGTACGCGGGCGCCCGATCGGCGGCCCTTTCGGGCTTGCTTGAATCGTATCCGACACCGGGGAAATGCATCAACGGGGTATCGAATAGCTCATTTCTGACTGTAATGGGGCTCATCGAAAAGAACCTCGACATCAACGAAGACCGGGACCTTCTGTCTCGTTCTGTAACATCTAGCAGGCTAAATCGTCTTTTCCTGTTACAGAACGAGACAAACTGCAGGGGGCTGCCCGAAAATCTCGATCTGTAACACCAGGCTCGGTTTTAACGGTCTAACTGTTACAGATTGAGACAAACCGGCGGAGCGGACTATCTCTCGGGTCCAAACCACCACAAAGGTGCCTGTCCTCTTTTTGGTGGTTGGGTATCAGAAAGTGTCAGGCTCGGGCGGCTGCTGGGCGCCTGCGTGCGAAAAGAAGTGTCGACCTGCGTTGTTGTCGTTGGGTGGCGCCCCGTTTACGGGGATACTGAAACCACGACAAGCAGCGTGTGAAAGGATCGATGTATGGCTTTCCGTAAAGACTTCCTGTGGGGCGGCGCGACGGCTGCCAACCAGTGCGAGGGTGCCTACGACGTGGACGGTCGCGGCTTGGCTAACGTGGACGTGGCGCCGCACGGCGCTGAGCGCTACGCGGTGGTCTCCGGCCAGCGTAAGATGCTCGACTTCGAGGATGGCTACTACTATCCCGCGCAGACCGGCATCGATTTCTACCATCACTACAAGGAGGACATCGCCCTCTTCGCCGAGATGGGCTTTAAGACCTTCCGCATGAGCCTGGCATGGACCCGCATCTTCCCCAACGGTGACGAGGCTGAGCCCAACGAGGCCGGCCTGGCTTTCTATGAAGATGTGTTCCGCGAGTGCCAAAAGTACGGCATCGAGCCGCTCGTGACCATCACGCACTTCGACTGCCCGATTCACCTCATCAAGGAATACGGCGGCTGGCGCAACCGCAAGCTCATCGACTTCTACAAGAACCTTGCGACTACGATCTTCACCCGCTACAAGGGCCTGGTGAAGTATTGGCTCACCTTTAACGAGATCAACATGATCCTGCACCTGCCGTTTATGGGTGCCGGCCTGGTTTTTGAGGAGGGCGAGAACAGGGAGGCCGTCGAGTATCTGGCCGCCCACAACGAGCTCGTCGCCAGCGCTTGGGCCACCAAGATCGCCCACGAGATCGACCCCGAGGTCAAGATTGGCTGCATGCTCGCTGCCGGCACCTACTACCCCTACAGCTGTCGCCCGGGCGATGTGCGCCAGGCCCAGCTCGACAACCAGGACAACTACTTCTTCGTCGACGTCCAGAGCCGTGGCTATTACCCGGCCTATGCCGTCAAGAAGCTCGAGCGCTTGGGCATCGATGTGGGCATGACCGACGAGGACCGCGAGATCCTGGCCGACAACACCGTCGACTTCATCAGCTTTAGCTACTACAGCACCCGCTGCTCCGCGGGCGCTGACAATCCCGACGTCGAGAAGACCCAGGGCAACGCCTTCGCCGGTGCCAAGAACCCCTACCTGCAGCAGAGCCAGTGGGGCTGGGCCATCGATCCGCTAGGCTTCCGCATTACCCTCAACGACCTGTACGACCGCTATCAGAAGCCTCTGTTTGTGGTCGAGAACGGTCTGGGCGCCAAGGATGTTGTCGAGGAGGACGGCTCCATCAACGACGACTACCGTATCGATTACCTGCGCCAGCACATCGCCGCGATGCGCGACGCGGTGACCGAGGACGGCGTCGACCTGCTGGGTTACACCACCTGGGGTCCGATCGACCTGGTCTCGGCCGGCACGGGCGAGATGTCCAAGCGCTACGGCTTCATCTACGTGGACCGCGACGACGCCGGCAACGGTACCCTCAAGCGCTCCAAGAAGAAGAGCTTCGACTGGTACAAGAAGGTAATCGCTTCCAACGGCGAAGATCTGGCCTAGGCTTTCCCAGCCACCGTACCTTGGGCCTCATTCGTCGCTTGCGTACCTTAAGTACGCGGCGCTCCCCATTCGACCCAATCTACGGCACCTGGAAAACCCTAGACTCAAATCTTACAGACCTGTCCTAGGCTTTCCCGGCAATCATAGTCTCCTAACCAAAGCGCCCGGCGAGCAGTTTGTGCTCGTCGGGCGCTTTGCCGTCTACGGATTTTGGGACATGCGGCCCGTTTTTTGAGCCTGCCTGTCGGTACACTAAAAGCACTATGGGTACCCGCGAGCGACATATCGGCCATGCGGCCGCCCGATCCGCGCCGGTGGCGGATCCCAGGGGCGGCAGGCTCTTAGCCATGCCGCGATTCCTCGTTGGCATAACGCACCTGGTGTACCGTCGCCGCGCCTTCGTCATTGCCGGCGTCATAACCGCACTGTTTCTTCTGCTTTTGGCGGTCTTGCCGGCGTCATTCGCTTCCGATCCCAAGCTCTCCAACACCGTGCCCATCTATAACGAGGTGTCCAAAGAAGTCGTGGACGGGCTTATCCATTCGAGCTCGATTCCGCTGCTCCTCGCTGCCGTCGCGTTCTCAATCTGGGGTGTGCTGGTCTATCTGCGCTGTCTGGATTACGTCTTGCGCCGGCGCCTCGTTGCCGTTGCCACCATCAGCGCCTTGTGGATGATCGAGGTCATCCTCAAGTACAAGTCGTTCACGCCGTTCTATGCCACCGTGCTGTGGTACCTGTACTACGTGCCCATGACGCTCATTCCGCTCCTCTACCAGCTGTGCGGCCTGCGCCTTGCAGGGTTGGAGCAACATCGTGCGGGTCGCCGCTACCGCACAGCCCTGTGGATCGCGGCCATCCTGCTCATTGGGTTTGTGCTTACCAACGATTTTCACCAACAGGTCTTTCATTTCGATCGCTCGAGTGAAACCTGGAGTAACGATTACACGTACGGCTGGGGCTATTTTGCCGTTCTGATATGGACGGCCTTTAACTTTGTCGCCTTTTTCATTTTGGTGGGTCGGTCATCGTCCTTCCGTATCCGACGTTTTTCGGGCACGGCGGCACTCGTGCTGCTGGGCGGCGCGTTCTTTGCCATTTCGTACGCCCTGCGCGTGCCTTGGGCATGGAAGCTCAACTTTTCGCTCGTCTATTGCGTGCTGTGCGTGGTGACGCTCGAGATTTGCCTCGATTGCGGCGTCATTCCGTCGTACCACGGCATTGCCAACATTTTCGCCACCCTGCCGCTCGATCTTAAAGTTATAACGCGCGACCTGCAGGAAGTCTATGCCACGCCGGTATCAAAGCCGATTCCGGCGGGTGTGCGCGAAGAGCTGCGCGCTCAGGAGCACGGGCATGCCCACGCCTTTACCGTGGCGTCCGATCCCGATGTGATGTACCGCGCCTTCCCACTGCTAGGCGGATCGGCATTGCTCGCCCAAGACGTATCGGAGCTCAACGAGCTCAATCGCGAGCTGGCGTACCGGCGCATGGAATTGCAGCGCCAAAACGAGCTACTTACGACCGACTACGATCTTAAGACGCATCTTGCCGACCAGGAGGCCGAGGCCTTGCTGGTCAAAGATGTCGACCAGGCGCTTGCCCGCGCGCTCGATGAGATGTATGGGCTGCTGGGCTCGCTGCCGCCGTTAACCGATGAGGCATCCTCGCATGAGCGCTATCGCATGCTGCAATGTGCCAAGATGCTCGTCGCCTATTGCAAACGCAAGGGCTCGCTCACGTTGGCGCAGCATGGGGAAAGCGGATTTGACCGCGATCGCATCCAACTCATTGCCAACGAGCTGGCAAGTGACTTGCGCACCATCGATGTCGACTGCGCTTCGATCATCGCCATACAGCGTCCGATGCATGCCAGTACGGTAAGCGCGCTGTACGACTGCGTGTATGACTTTGCGTTTTTCGCCTACACCACCGATCATCCGGCACTCATGTACCATCTGAGCGAACACGATTCGTGCAGCGTGGAGCTGCGTGCCACACTCTTTTCCAACGACGAGGAAGACTTGTCGCAGACGCCCGCCGCGCACGAGCTCGAGGTTGCACTGCAGGGGCGTAACGTGGCGTATCGTCTTGAGGGCGAGGCCGGTCAGCTGCGTATGATCGTGCTGATGCCGCGGGCGGGTGAGTGATGATGCAGATGCCGCTTATCCTTCCCCAGATCGTTGCGCTCGATGTGCTCTTTGCCTTGGTGGCATGCCTGCAGACCATCCATGTTCCGCTCATCGCATCGCATCGCGTCGTTCGTCTTACAACCGCAAAGTGATTTGCGTCTATGAGTCGAGCCTTGTGCTGCACTTGATTATCTCGGCCGTCATCTTGTTCGCGTCGAGCGGGTCGTATCTGGTGGCGCCGCTCTATGTCGTCGCCGAGGCGGCGGGCGCGCTGCTATGGCTCAACGCCGCGATTGCCGCCTATGGCGTAGTCCTTATGGTGCATTATCGTCGTCCCGTCATGATGGTTGAGCTGCTGCTTGTTGCCGCCGCGACGCCGCCGGTTGTTTACGTCATGGGTTCGGCGTGGCCCGCAGTCCTTATCGCGGAGGGCGCGTTCTTCCTGTTCCGCTCCGTCGCGGCGCTTTTGATGGACGTGCGCAACCGCCAGGAGGACATCACGGCGTTTTCGACGATCGAGACTATTAACGTGATCCCCGTCGGCATTCTGTATCTGGATTCGAAGGGCCGCCCTCTGCTCATGAATCGCTGCATGCGCAGGAACCTTGTGGAGCTTCACATGCCCACCGACCTGCACGACATGAGCGATGCGTGGGGCGGTCTTCGAAAACTCAGTGCGCAGATGCCCGAGAGCAGCAAAAACCGCGTTCGAATCGACCTGGACCGCTTTGGGGAGGCACGTGCGGTGGTCGAGGTTTCCCCCTCCGAGATTCGTCTGTTCGCGTGCGATGAGGTTATGGTTTCGGGCCGCCCCTTTGAGCGCATTATCGGCTTGGACGTGACGGAGTACGCACATGCCCACGACCGTCTGGCGCAGGCCAACCACCTGCTCGAGCTTGCGGGCCAAGAGCTCCAGGCCCAGATCGAAGAAGTCAAAAAGGTTGCCGACAATGCGGCCTACCTGCGTATGCGCGCCCGCGTACACGACGTGATCGGGCAGCGCCTGTCCATTCTCCATCGATACTTGGAGGAGGGGCGTCTGGATGACAAGTCGCTCGAGCAGATTGACCCGCTGCTGCGCTCGATTGCCGCCGACCTGCGTAGCGGTGGCGACAGCGAGCCGGCGGAGCAGCTCGGCGATATCGTTCATGCCTTTGGCCTGGTGAGCGTGCAGATCGATGTGGATGGATCGCTTCCGGACGATGCACACGTCGCTGCCGCCTTTTTGCAGATTATCCGCGAGGCGTCGACCAATGCCACCAAGCATGCGCAGGCTCACCAAGTCCAAGTGCGCCTGTGGCAGGAGGGGTCGGATGGCGGTGCCATTGCCCACATGACGGTATCAAACGACGGCGCGCCTGCACCCGTATCGTATCGCGAGGGAACGGGTATCCCAGGTATGAGGCATGTCGCGCAAGATCTGGGCGGCTGTCTGGAAATCCATGCCGCCCCGCCCTTTACGCTTGCGGTGTCCATCCCGCTCAACGCCAGCGCCACAGCTCAAAGGAGAAGCTCATGATCCGCGTCCTTATAGTCGAAGACCAGGCCATCCTGCGCGAGAGCCTGGCGCGTTCCGTTGGCGACCAGCCCGATATGACCGTTGTTTCCGCCATTGCCGATGCTTCCGAGGCCTTGGGTGTCGCGCTCAAGGAGCGCCCGGACATGATACTGATGGACGTATGCACCGAGCATGATTCCAACGGCATCGTGGCGGCGGCGCGCATTAAAGAACAACTGCCCGAGTGCCGCGTCATTATCATGACGGGTATGCCCGAAATCACCTTTGTGGACCAGGCGCGCGAGGCGGGCGTCGACAGCTTTGTGTACAAGAACGTCGGTATCGACGAGCTATTCGCCGTGATGCGCTCCACGCTGGCGGGTTACTGCACGTTTCCCAAGCCGCCCGAGAGCATCTTCTCGGGCACGGCGGCCCTCGACGATGTCGAGCTGTCGATCTTGCGCCTTGCCTGCGAGGGCAAAAGCCGCCGCGAGATCGCGGCCGAGCTGTTTATGAGCGAGGGCACCATCAAGCGCCGCATCTCGGAGATTCTCAACAAGACCGGCTACGACAACATCATGCGCCTGGCCGTGCACGCGGTAACGGAGGGCAGCATTGTTCCCAACATGGAGCGCTAACGCTCGGTACGCATCGGCATAAAAGCGACGGGGCCGCAGGATTAACTCCTGCGGCCCCGTCTGGTGTGCGCGGATGTGTCCGCCAATCCGCGGCTGATGTTACATGCCGTTACGCGATGGTTGCGCTGTAGGAGGCGACGTCCTCGTAGGAATCGGTCAGGTAGGCGTCGATGCCAATGGTCGTGTTGACCAGGTCGTCGAGGCTATCGAGCTCGCCGCTCGAGAACGTGAATTCCTCGGTGGCGTTGGTGCCGGGCATCAGGTGAGCCGAGAACCAGGGTTCCTTCATGGTGCCGTTGACGTTGGTCTTACCGCTGGGAGCGTAGAAGGTCAGGTCCTTGTCGCTCTTGTTGGTGATGTTGACGACAAAGCCGATGTCGCCCCAGTCGTCCTTGAACTTCTCGGTGACGGTGATGGTGCACAGATCGTCATCGGCGACGGTGACGGCGGGGGAGATTTCGGCGCGCTGGACGTCGTCGTCTTCGACGGCCTCATCGATCTCCTCTTCCTTTTCGGCAGCCTCGCGATCCTTCTTCACCGTGCCGGACAGATCCTTGTCGGACTTGGTAAAGACGAGGTTGCCGTCATCCTCTTCGAGGATGAGTTTGCCGTCCTTGAGCTTCATGTCGTGCGACTCATCTTCGGCGGTGATCGTTACGGTGGTGGCGTCCTTTGCCTCCCATTTAAGGTCGACAACCTCAAGGAACAGGTCGAGGGCGCCTGTACCGTCCTCATCGAGAATCAGGACGCAGTGGACACCCCAATCCTCGAGCATCTTCATGTACTCATCGGTCAGCTCTTCGCCATCCACGGTTCCACCCGAGAGCTCCCAGCTGCCGACGAAGTCGGCCTTGGGGTCTTTGGCGCCGCCGCTGCAGCCCGTCAGGGCAAAGGCGAGCGCCAGGACGCATGTCAGGAATGCGAGCACGGACTTTTTGAACGTTGTCTTCATGGTGTCCCCCTTAATCGAACGAAACCCATAGAAGCAGGAGCGGGGGCGGCGGATCCCCCGCCAATTACCAGATAGAGGGGCTAGGGCCTGGGCGTTCCGCAGTTGCTGCAGAACTTGCCGCCGTTTTCGCTACCGCAGTTGGGGCAGAACCACTTGGCCGGTGCCGGGGCAGGCGCGGGGCTGCCGCACTCGGGGCAGAACTTGCCGGTGTTGGTGGCGCCGCAGCTGCAGGTCCACGTGCCGGCCGCAGGCGCGGCGGCGGGAGCCGGTGCGGGGGCGGGGGCCGGAGCCGGTTGCGGGGCGGCCTGCTGCTGCGCCTGGCGGCAGCGAACAGCTGGCTGGCGTTCATGCCGCCCATGCCGCCTGCCATGCCCATGCCCATAAAGCCGGCCATCGCGCCGTTGGGGTTGGCTGCTGCCGCACGCATCGCGTCGCTCTGGGCGCTGGCGATATTGGCGGCCGCCATCGTGGGATCGCGCATGACCGCGGCCTTCTGCAGGTCCTTGATCATCTGCTCGTCTTCTTGCGAGGCGGCGATTGAGTTGACGCCAAAGCTCACGATCTCGACGCCGCGCAGGTCACGCCAGTCGGCGGAGAGGACCTCGTTGAGCGCGCGGGCGAGCTCGGTGGTGTGGCCGGGGATGGCGCTGTAGCGGATGCCCATCTCCGAGATCTTGGCAAAGGCGGGCTGCAGGGCGGTGAGCAGCTCGGACTTAAGCTGGCTGTCGATCTTGTCGCGCGTGTAGCTATCGGTCACGTTGCCGCATACATTGGTGTAGAACAGCAGCGGGTTGGTGATGCGGTACGAATACTCGCCGTTGCAGCGCACGGAGATGTCGACGTCCAGGCCAATGTTGTTGTCGACCACGCGGAAGGGCACGGGCGAGGCGGTGCCGTACTTATTGCCGATAATCTCCTTGGTGTTAATGAAGTAGACGCGCTGGTTCTTGCCCGCGTCGCCGCCGAAGGTAAAGCGGCTGCCGATATTGGCGAAGGTCTCCTTGATGGAGTCGCCCAGGTTGCCGCTAAAGACGCTTGGCTCGCTGCCGGTATCGAAGACGAACTCGCCGGGCTCCAGTGCGACTTCGATGATCTTGCCGTTTTGCACCACGAGCATGCCCTGGCCGTCGTTGACGGCGATGACGGAGCCGTTGGAGATGACGTTGTCCTCGCCGTGTGTGTTGGAGCTGCGGCCGCCGGTTCGTTTGACGCCCTTGCAGGCCAAGACGTCAGCAGGCATCGATTCGCAGTAGATATATTCCTTCCACTGGTCGGCCATGACGCCGCCGGCAGCTCCCAATCCAGCTTTCAAGAGTCCCATGGTGATCTTCCTTTCTCGTCAAAGTCCGGGTGGTATTGGTTGGATTGCTTAGTCGTCCTTGTCGTCCTTCATGACAACGGTGGTCTCGGTGTGGCTGAAGGTGTCGTGCTTCTCGACCAGGTCGAGCTCACCGCAGTACTCATCGGCGTGGGTCGCCTCGTTGGCCGTCTTGAGCTGGCCTACCAGCAGCACGTCTGCGATGACCACGATGATCAACGGCGCGACGATGTTGATGAGGATGCCCTCGACATCAAAGGTGAGGTAATCCGGATCGAAGGCATTCCCACCCATAAAGAGAATCTGGGAGAGGACAAACCCGATCACAAAGAACAGCACCGAGGCGATGACGAGCTTGGGCTTGGAGCAGGGGAGCTCGCCGACCATGCGGCCGGTCTGGCCGTTCATGGCAAACAGGTAACTCTTGCCGTTCCACGAAGTGGAAAGCATCCACACGGGGAACAGGGCGTAGTCGCTGTCTTCCCAGGTGTAGTCGAGCTGCTTGCTTTCGACCGTGGCATCGTCATATTCGTCGACAACAGTCTCGCGCAGGGCCGAGATCGTGCTCTCCTCCATGCGGCGCTCGGCACGTGCCTTGCAGGTCTCGCAATCTTCGTCGTAGCGGTTGGCGATGTAGCCGGGCATATACGCGACCGAAAACGGGCACAGCGCGTCGTAGTCAAACGGCTCGATGGCGTCCATATGGCCGTCGGGCATCTTGGACGATCCGTCGACGGGCACGCGCTCAAACGAGATATTGCCCTTACGGTAGGCGTCGTAGTGGTCGGTGGTCGTGACGGTGCGGTCGGATTCCTCGGTTACAGTCTCGTTGGTCGCATCGAAGTGCACTTCGCCGTCCACGTGGGCACCGTAGAGCCAAAACGGCACGTAGACACCTTGGACTTCGTCGATGTGGTTGCCGGTGACAAAGCTCTTGGGCAGCAGGATCTTGCCCTTGTAGTGGTCTTTGAGCGCGGCCATGACATCGTCGCGCCCGAGCTTAAACGGAATCACCAGGTCGGGTGAGAAGTCGCCCGAGAGCTGGCCGGGTGCCACGGCGGAGTTGCCGCAGTATGGGCAGGTGGTAACGGCGACAGTGCCGTCCGAGACCAGCTCGGCACCGCACGATGAGCAGATGTAGCCGGCGTTTTGAGCCAGCTCCTGCACGGCATCGTCGACAGCAGGCTTGGGGGCCGCGGCTGCGGCATCGGCTTTGGCATCTGCCTTGTCCTGGCGCTCGCGATAGAGGGCCTCGACTTCTTCGACTTCAAAACGCGAATCGCAGTAGTCGCAGACGAGCTTTTGCTCGGCACTGGCAAAGTGAAGGGGACCGCCACACGCGGGGCACTGATAGTTGACGCTCTCAAAGGCCATGATCGGTCCTTTCCGTGCCGGAGGCTATGCGCCGATGGCGCCGCCGCAGTATTCGCAGCGCCCACTGGCATCGGGAATGGTGGTTGCACCGCAGAAGGGGCAGGTGACCGCGGTCTTGGGGGCCTTGGCGGCCACGACGCTGTCGCGCGTTTCCTGGCGCAGCTGTACCAGCGCGTCGCGAACTTCGGTTGCCTGGCGCTTGGCCTCGCGGTATTCGATGGAACCGCGCTGACCGATGGTGGAGTCGTTCACGCGCAGGTTGATCTCGGTAAAGTACGGCGTGTTGACGTGGATGGTCAGATTAAAATCGTAATCCAGGTCGTAGCGCGGCGGGTTGTAGCTCTCACGCTCGCCGTCCTTGGTCTCGCGATAGATCTCGGTGCGATGCTCGTCGATATCCATATCGCAGCCGAGTACCTGTGAGAACTCGATGATGTCGGGATTGGCGTCGCGCCAGCGGCTCTGCGAAGTGATGATTAGCAGGCCCGCGTCCTCATCGAGCATGATGTTGGTGCGCCCGGCAGAGAGCGTGCGCGTGGGGTTGAACGAGGCCAGGCGCTCGGCGTTGGCCTCGCGGTAGGCGAGTTGCTCGCGGATATCGTCCGCGGTGCTGGAGCGATAGCCGTGGAAGTAGGGGGAGAGCTTGCCGGCGCACTCTTTGCACAGGTAGCCTTCGCTGATCTTGGTCTTTCCCAAGAGTCCCAGCTCGGTACCGCAAATCGCGCACTCTTTCTTCTCGAACATCTTGTCAAAGAAGCCCATGGTTGCCTCCCATCAACAGGTAGCGTGTGTCACTTTTGATGATGGGGGAGTGCGCGATCTTTCACGATACCCAGATGGCTCAACGAGTCTCTACAACTGGGACACATGGCCCATTTTTCATCCCCAAATAACTTGCGGTGAAATAGTTCCTAAATGTGGGCCATAGAAGGCCAAACAGGAACTATTCCACCGCAACTTCTGGGTAGTCATCGGGGACGTTCTTAAACGACTAGTCGTTGGGGGCAGTCTTCGGCCACTCATTGGGGACGTACTTAAATGAGTGGCGGTTGGGGACACTCCATGCCGAATGTGGGCGCCGTCCTTGCTATGCCACGGTCACGGCAACTTGGGCGTAGCGGCTGCAGGGGCGCTCGGCGCGCGTCTGCACGGTAAGGGTGAGCACGAAGCGGTCGCCGGGCTGCGCGTCGGCGGGTACGATAAAAGCGGTGCTCACCGCGCATTCCTGCCACAGCGACAGATCTTGAGCGCCTGCATAGCGCGACGGTCCCATGGTGACATTCCAATGAGCATCGAAGCCCCTGCCATCGGGGTCGACGATGGTCGCTGCAAGGTCAACGCGCTCACCGGCTGCGGCGCTCATGTCGCCCGTGACCTCGGCAACATATGCCGGATGCGAGCAGGCCGCGGGCTCGTGGGCGCACCACTGCGCGCGGGCGGCGAAGTCTTCCTGATAGGCGCGCAGATAGGGATTAGGATTGCCATCGACGGGCGTGCCTATGGCTGCAAAGCCGGCAGGTGCGTCCGAGTCGGGATGCCCGTCGAGGAACATGCGGCCGAGCAACGTGTCAAAGTCGCGGTTATCGATGCCGCGCAGGCCAAACGGCAGCAGCGGGATATAGGTCATTGAGTCGCCTTCGGCCATAAAGTCGCCGCGCTCAAACTGCATCGCAGGCATGCCCTCCAGGCCCCAGTCCAAGCGCGCATGCTTGCCAAACTGAAAGCGCTCGGGCTCGTTTTCGTAGACCTTGCCATCACCATAGAGCATATAGCGCGCCATGAGGGGACCGTTGTCCTGCGTGAGACTCTGCTCGGGCCAGGGAGCCTGGAACAGCGGCAGCGTATCGGGCTGAGCCATCTTGGCGTCAACGTAGCCGCCATACATATAGGGCACACACCAAAAGATGAGATCGGGGAAGAGTTCATGCCCATGGTCGAGCCAAGAATTGTCCTGCCCCACGCCATCGGCGACGCCCATCACGCGCACCTTCTGATAGACACGCTGCTGCACGAAAGGCCATTCGGGCGTATCACGATAGCGCTCAGCAATGCTCATGAGCGCACGAACAATGGTATTCATGCCGCCCCAGCTGAGCAGCCACAGCGTGCGCGGATCATCATCCAAAATCGCCTGAGCAATTGCGCGCGAGCCCTCAGTCTCCTCACGCACATCGCCCTCAAAAGCAACATTGCCCACAAACGTACGCTCAATCATCTGAGCAGGCGAGGGAAACGGAGACTCGCCGGCAGCGGCCGCATTAGCCTGCAGCTGAGGCCAGGCCTGGGCATACTCATTGCTCCAGAGGCTCTCGATCCAATGCTCAGGAAACGGTCGATACTCACGAAGCTCCCCAGCAAGCGGATCAGGCTCATGAGGCACCACATCCCACTCATAGGAACGGTGACCCTTGGTACGCCAATGCGGATTCACCTCGCCGAGCGTATGGACGCCATCCCCAAGAAAGTGATACTGCGAAGCCGTATACACCACAGCCTGCACATCGAGCAAGTTGAGATACAGAGCCAAATGAACGAGCGAGTTCATATCATCGACTTCCATATCAGTAGTAACAATCACCCGAGTTAAATCGCGAGTCATAAGAAAGCTCCAACCAAAATCATTTCAGCCAGTTACGCGCAAGGCAAGACGGGACCCACGCCCCCATCGCCCGCGACCCGGCGGCCCGCCGGAAGCGCTCACCCAGGGTCAACAGCAACGGAAACGCAGCGGGGCCGAGGGCTTACCTCTGAAAATATTCCGCAGGGGGCGGCCCGGTTGCACAGCGCGAAGCGCGTGGTGCAACCGGGCCGCATGCCCGAGGACATTTTCAGAGGTAAGCCCTCGGCCCCGTGATGGGATAGATTACCTGTCGACCCTGGCCGACCACTCCCAGCAGCCCACCGGCTCGCCGTCGATGAGTACGTTGCCCCCGTCGAAGTCTTGATAACACAGGTCGTTGAATTGATGGATCCACACGCCGTGGTTGAACGTCTTCTTGGGCGAGCCGTCGGCCTCGCGGTAGCGCCCGGTCAGGTCCTCGACATGGCTAAAGTAGGTGAGATGCACGTTGGCGCCGGCAGCGCGCAGGCGAGCCGTGAGCGGCAGCACGGTCTCCTGCGGTATCACGAGCTCATCGCCCTTGGAGTGCGTAAACCACAGCGGTGTCTTGGCAAGGGCAGCAACGTCCTCGTCCGTGGCGTTGTACCACGGCGCGCAGCAGGGAAGGCCCGCGGCGAAGAACTCGGGGTAGTCGGCGCACAGGCGCAGCGTCATAAAGCCGCCGTTGGAAAGGCCAGCGACCACGATGCGGTCGGTGTCGATGCGGTCGGCATGCTCGGCGACAAACTCGTCGATGAGCGCCTTAATGACGGGGGAGTAGATGCTCTGGTTGGAGTGGCCGAGCTGCTCAGTGCCGTTGTCCATCCAAAACGTGGGCGACTGCGGCACGAGAACCCAGGCAAAGCCGCCAAAGTAGCGTTGGATCTGCGCCTGGCTGATGGCCGTCACGCGGTTGCCGATATAAGCGCGCGTGGCGCCCTCGCCTTGCGTAGCGCCCTTGCCCTCGCCAGCGCCGTGCAGGTACACCACGAGCGGGGCCTTCTGGGGCACGACTGTCGTTTCGGGCGCGAAGGGGTTGAAGCAGGCGGAGTCCTCGGCCTTAAAGCTGGGCTCAAAGAAGCCGTACTCGAGCGCGATGCCGTTGACGGCGGTCTTTTGCGTGGCATTGCTCCAGCCCTTGAGCGCGGGACAGATGTCGCCGCGGCAGGTGTCAAAGACCAGGCCGCAGGTTGGATCGTCACCGTCATTGCCGGGAAGGGCCGCGAGCTGCGTGATGCGCAGCTGGTCGTCGAGCAAGCGCGAGCCCATCACGCTGCCCTCGATCTTCTTGGTCAGGCGCTGCTCGGCGATCTCGAGCGCCACATGGGTGCCAAAGGCGAGCTTGCGTCCGCACTCATCGCACGGATAGGCGGCGAGGACGTCGACATAGCCTACGGAAGGTGCGGCGTGGTCGGCGCCGCGCTCTTTGCGCATCAGGATCTCGCCCGTGCGTTCATGGCGCTCTACATATATATGGAAGGTGCGCGCATCGATATCGTTGGCGCGAACGGTGCACGGCAGGTCGAGCACGACTTTGCTGATCCAGGGGCCAAAGTCTCCCAGCGTGGTGACGGTTGCGTAGGTGCACGATTTGAGTTCCATGAGCTGCCTCCTCTGCGCCGCGAGTGGTAAACATCAGCGGCAATACAACTTAAACATGTTTAGTTTAATGCAGAGCTACAGAACAGGCAGATGAACTCGGTAAACGGTCAAAATGAACACTCAACAAATTACTAAACATTCGTTTATCACCATTTAGCAGGGCTTTTGTTGATGGGTCAACAAAGAATAGAGGTGTTTACCAAATTAAAAGACCACGTAAATAGGCATTTAGCAGCAGAGCGTCAAATAGACAATCCCTTACCGTTCAAGTACGTTCACCCCCGATTTCCTACCGTTCACCGGACTACAGACGGCAAAATTGCCACAAATTAGACGTTCCGTGTAAACTAAAGCCCGTAAACGTTCAGTAAACGCATTGTTTACGACAGCGTATCCAAGGGTTCGGTGGCCGTAAGGGGTTATAGTCGCCGAGCCAAAGGCGTGCCTACGCCCAAACGAGTAGGCACACGATGATATGGGGAGGGGTCCCATGGCAGTAGATAACAAGCAGATTGCCACCGATGTCCTCGAGCTCGTGGGCGGTGCGGAGAATGTTTCCGTCGCCACCAACTGCATGACGCGTCTGCGTCTGACGCTCAAGGACAACAACAAGGCCGACGTGGAGAAGATCAAGAAGGTCAAGGGTGTTCTGGGTTGCCAGTTCGCCGGCAGCCAGCTCCAGGTCATCATCGGCCAGAACGTGCCCAAGGTGCTCGCCGAGTTCGTCGCCATGTCCGGCGTCAAGCAGGGTGCCGCGGTCGACGAGAACCTCGATGCTCCCAAGGAGAAGTTCGAGCTCAAGAACCTGCCGAACATCATCCTCGACTATCTGTCGGGCTCCATGACCCAGCTGATCCCGCTGCTCATGGCCGGCGGTCTGTTCCGCACCATCGCTGCGGTCCTCGGTCCCACCATGCTCGGCGTTCTCTCTGACACCGATCCGACCTACACGTTCCTCTACACCACCCTGTACGAGGCCACGTTCACCTTTATCCCCATCTACCTGGGCTATGCCGCCGCTAAGAAGCTCGGCGCCTCCCCGGTTCTGGGCATGCTCCTCGGCGGCGCCCTCATGGCCCCGTCCGTCGTGAGTGTCGCGACCCAGGATGGCGGCGGAATCATCTCCGTCTACGGCATTCAGATCGCCGCTGCCAACTATCAGCAGTCCGTCCTGCCGATTATCCTTTCGGTGCCTGTCCTCTACTTCGTCGAGAAGTTCTTTAAGAAGGTCATGCCCGACGTGCTCTCCACGGTCTTCACGCCGTTCTGCACCATGATCGTTACCATCCCCATCGCCTTCATCGTCCTCGCCCCGCTCGGCAACGAGATCGGCAGCCTCATCGCTAACGCCCTCTTCGGTCTCGCTGACATGGGTGGCATCGGTATCCTGCTCGTCATGGCCGTCCTCGGCGCCTTCTGGCAGCTCTTCGTGGTCTGCGGTATGCACATGCCCGTCATCCTGCTCGCTCAGGTTCAGATCATCGCTGCCGGCTACGATCCCTTCGTCTTCGTTTCCACCAACTGCGCTATGGCCGCCGTCTGGGGCTGCGCCTTCGGTGCCTTCCTCAAGATGAAGAACCCCGACGAGAAGGGTCTTGCTCTGGGTTACGTCATCTCCGCCATCGCCGGCGGCGTCACCGAGCCCGCGCTCTTCGGTATCCTTATGCGCTTCCGTCGCACCATGCTTGGTATGTTCATCGGCGGTGCTATCGGCGCCGTGTTCTCCGGCCTCATGGGTGTTACCTACTACCTGGCCGGCGGTGCCTCCAACTTCCTGGTCTTCACCAACTACCTGCAGGGTGGCCAGATGAACACCGTCTGGGCTATCGTCGGTATGGCAATCTCCTTTGTCATCGCCGCTGCCGTCGTCTTTGCCACTGGCTTCTCCAAGGAGGAGCTCGCCGAGATGGAGGCCTAAGGCCAAACCATTCGGACGCATATGACCTTACCTACACGACAGGGCCCCGTCAGGCGTAAGCCCGGCGGGGCCCTTCTTACAAGGTAGACTGATTGGGGGCGCGCGGCGCTTACTCGCCGGGGCTTGCTAAGCGCCAGGGGCTTTCGCGCGGGGTTACCGCGAAAGAATCTGCCGGTTCGCAACTCCTTTATCAAACGAAAGGGCATGCAGATGAGTTTGGGAAAGCTGACCGTTAACGGTCGTCAGGACGGCTTTTTGTGCGAGGCCAAACCGTTCTTTTGGTTTGCCGATACGTGCTGGAGCGCGTTTACGAGCATTACCGAGGCCGATTGGGACTACTATCTGACCCGTCGCGCCGAGCAGGGCATGAACGTGCTGCAGATCAACACGCTGCCGCAGTGGGATCGCTGCTGCCCCGATTTGGGTATTTGGCCCTATGCCAGCGAGGACGGCGTACATTTTGATTGGTCCCATCCCAACCAAGTGTACTGGGACCGCGCTGCTGCCATGTGCCGCGCTGCCGTCGAACACGGCATTCGTCCGGCGCTCGTGCTTATGTGGTGCAACTACGTGCCCGGTACCTGGGGCGCCAAGATTGCTGAGCGTTGCGGTGCCGAGGTTATGCCGCGCGAGGAGGTCCGCGCCCACGTTGCCCGCGTCGTCGAGAACCTGGGCGAGTTCGACCCCGTCTATGTGGTGACGGGCGATACCGACTTTACCAGCGACGAGGCGATCGCCTATTACGAGGATGCCCTCGACGAAGTTGTCCAGCGCGCGCCCGAAGCGTTGCGCACCATGCATATCAACCGCGGCAACCGCACCATTCCGTTGCAGTACCTGGACCGCCTGGACTTCTACATGTTCCAGCCCGGCCACAACTACGAGGGCCAGCCCGAGGCCTGGCGCCTGCCGCAGGACTTTATCGCCAACTATCCCAAAAAGCCGATGGTCAACTCCGAGCCCTGTTACGAGCAGATGGGCGCCTCGCGCAACGTGTACTGGCGGTTCACCGCGCAGGACTGCCGCGCGAGCGTGTGGTCGTCGATCCTCGCCGGCGCCAGTGCAGGTGTGACCTATGGCGCGCACGGCGTTTGGAACTGGCAGACCAGCAAGAGCCAGGGCTCGGTGCTGGGCGAGGGCTTCGATATGCCGTTCCGCTGGCAGGAGTGCCTGCAGTTTGCGGGCGTTTGGGACTTTGGCGCGATCGAGCATGTGCTTGCCGGCCTGGGCGCTACGGCTGGCGATGACGCACTTGCCGTGGTTCCGGCGCAGGAGCTGCTCGATGACGCGCGCGAGGCCATTCGTGTGGCGCGCGTTGGCGATCGCGTCGTCACGTACCTGCCGCGTACCACGGCGCTCAAGTTTAAGCTCGACGGTGCGCGCGACTGGACGGCGACGGTCCTCGACATGGAGGACAAGCGCATCGCCAAGCTGCCCGTCCGCGACAACGGTGACGGCACCGTGCGCGTGGCTCAGCATCCTTTTGAGCACGACGCCCTGGTGATCCTGACGCCCGAGCACTAACACCCGAGCTCCAACACTTCCGATCCCTCCATCCCCTTCTCCATCGCACGCAACCCAGTCCCTCAATAAGTTGCGGTGGAATAGTTCCTAAAAAGTGCCCTCAGCCGGACAAACAGGAACTATTCCACCGCAACTGAGCGCGCGATCGGAGAAGGGCTCCTTTGGTTGCGGTGAAATACGGTCTAAATCCAGCCTTTTTGGCTGTAAACAGTCCGTATTCCACCGCAACTGCTGTTGAGGGCGGTAGAGGTCTGATGTGTAATACTTCCGGCATTGCGTGTGTAGTAAGACCCGTTCTCCATTAAAATGGTTTTCCGGACATCTAAGCGGGTGGGGGTTACCATGAGGGACCTGGGAGACACAACCGCATATTTGCGCCGGGGCATACGGGAGATTCTGTGCCTGGCGCTTTTCTTTTTCACGTTTTTGGCCGGCGAGTACTTCTTTGACGTACGCGTGGCCGAGTTTGTGCCAGCGAACGAGGTTGTTATCTACGAAAGCATCGTCGTCGGCGCGAGCGTGATTGGCTATTTTGTGCGTCCTCTCCTGTACTATCGCCGTCCCCAGGCAATCGATGCAACGAGCGATATGACGGGCGTGCTGCTGGTGTCGGCATTGCTGCTGCTGATTATGGCGGCGCAGTTTCAGGTTGTGATTGCGGGCGGTCTGGTGGCGTGCTGCGCCTTGGGCTACTGCGGATCGACCGCTCATGCCAATCTGGCGCGGCGTTTTGCGCAGACGCCTTGTCTGGCACGTGCCGTGGCGGTTTCTTATGCTGCGGGCATTTTGGTACAGGTGCTCAACCATATGGTGATGCCTGCGGGCATTCCTCAACAGTTTGTCCTTATTGCCTGTGCGATTGCGCTGGTTGGGCTGCTTCACGGTACCCGCCGAGCTAAATTACGCGATGAGTCCGCGCCCGAGTTCGAAGCCGAGATTGCCGAGCTATCGGTCGATGCGTCGGAGCATGGCGCCAAGTGGCGCGATAGTCCCGAGGCAAAGGCGGCCTTCCAAGGTGCCGTAGTGCGCTTGACGGTGGCGACCGCCTGCCTTACCGGCGTATTCGCGGCTCTCAACGCCGGTCTTACGACCTCGCATGCCGCCGGCGCCATCGATCTGGGCGACTGGCCGCGCTTGCTGCTGGTTGTGAGCGCGCTTGCCGCCGGCGCCCTGTATGACCTGCGAGGACGCTCGTATATGAATATCATCATGACGTGCGCCGCCATGCTGTCCACGCTCTCGTTCTTCGTGCTTATCACCGATGGCAACGGTGGCAATGCGCTCGCTGCCACGATTATCTTTTACCTGGGTACGGGCTTTTTCGTGGTGTTCTTCACCGCGAAGTTCGCCGCGATTTCGATGTATGCGCGCTGGTCGTATTTGTGGCCGTGCATGGGCCGCGCCATCAACAATATTTGCTCAATGCTTGTGACGGCGCCGGCGGTGGCGATCATCTCGAGCCAAAACGTGCTAATGGCGGTAGGTGTCGTACTCGTGCTGTTTGTCGGCATTGCGATCTCGCTGCTGGGGCAGTTTGGACAGGGTGCCGAGGCCGAGGCTGCGCACAGCGGGCTGGCGTTTGCCACCGACGATCTTGGCGTGAGCCGTGCGCCCGATCAGGTCGACACGGTGTCCCTGGAGACACCGGAGCTTTCGTTTGACGATCGACTCGACGGTTTTGTAGCCGCCTTTGGACTTACCAAGCGCGAGCGCGATGTACTGGAGGCGCTGGTCGTATCGGACGACAGCGTGCAGGACGTTGCGGCAGCGCTCTTCCTTTCGCGTTCTACGCTCTACCGCCATATCGCCTCGATCAACAAAAAGACCGGTGCCGCCTCGCGCGTGGCCCTCATCAATTTCTTCTGGTCCTGGACACCCCAAGACTAGCCAAAACCACCACGAAGGGGACAGGCACCTTTGTGGTGGTTTTACCTGCAAAAATATGAATATGAGACATTTGTCACCTGCCGTTTTGGCGCTCAAAGGCATATGAATGTGATGTTGAGCGGAGCAGAACGGAAGGGGTGGGCCTATGGCGTCTCGTGGTTGCTCGTCTAATAAAATTGCGGGCGCGCTTATCGCCGTGGTGGTCCTTGCTGCGGCGGTGACGCTTGTGCGGGCATACGGCTTTGGTGCCCGTGCCGACCAGGGAAAGAACGCCGCGCAAGCGTTGCTGAACGATTGTGCTGCCGATCCGGTGGCAGTCAAGCTTATCGAGGACGGCGAGGCGCGGACGGTCTATGAGACCGACGATGCCGAGCTGGTCGCATCGACTTTTGCCGCGCTCGACGATTGTACCGTGGGAGGTGCGGTGGATGAGCGGATGAGCGATGCCGGTCGCACGCTCGTCTTTGTCTATGAAGACGGCTCGGAGCAATCGGTGGAGTTCGAGGGCGGGAATATCGTGCTCGACAAGACGGCATATCGCCTTGACGGTGCCGATGAACTGTGGCGACAGCTAGCCGCCATCAAGAACAGCCAATGAAATGAGGGGTGTACGGGATGAGTGATTTGAGATTCTGCCCGGCGTGCGGGATGCAGCTGCCGCGGGTCGCCGGCGTGCCGGTGCGATTTTGCCCGGGCTGCGGTGTTCGGCTTGAGAGCGTTGAGGATGACCCGGGTGTCGCGGAACACGCAAATGGGGCGGCTGCCGATGATGGCGCGGGCGAAGGTTGTGAGCCGAGCGCGAACGCGCCGGTCGATGTGCCGATGCAGGATGCCGACGCCGCGTCGCCGGTCCGCGACGTGGCCGCAGCGGATGCTCCCCGCGTCGGCGACCTTGAGCTCCACACCGCATGCGATGCCTCTGGCGGCCAGGCGCTCGCGCAAGTGGCGCTGCCGCGGGGTTGGCGTATCGAAGAGGCGCATCTTGAGCGCAGCAGTAGTTTCGACTGCCCGATTTCAGTTGGCGTGACGGCGGCAGGCCCGGCGGGCGAACGCATCATGTATCGCTCCGAGCTCTGCTACGTGGACGCGGGCGCTGTTGCCAAGCGTATCCCCACGCAAACCGAGCGCAAGGCGTTTGTGCACGTGGAGGCGGCGTGCGACGAGTTAGCTCAAGCCTGCGCGGCGCAATTGGGCGCACGGGCGGAGGTTGTGGCCGAGCAACCCTATCCGTCGAGCGCGGCAGGCGATATTGAACATGAGCGTGCTCGCGTAAAGCGCGAGGCTGCAAACGACTTTGCGATTCAGGGCTTTTCGATGGAACCGAGCGATGTGGTCTATGAGTGCCGCATGCGTCGATATCGGCTCGCGGGCGTCCCGGCGCCTACCGAGCTTGCAGTGGCGGCAAAGGTCGAGGGCTATGTAGTCTCGATCGGTGGAGTCGCGGGTTCTGTGGGTAAAGGCGTTGCCGCCGGGGCCGAGGCACTGCTGGGCGCGGGCCTTTCGAGCGGACTGATCGGTGGCGTTCTGGGTAAGCGCCTGCGCGAGCGCCAGGCGGCTGCGGCGGCGGGTCAGCGCGCCGCGAAAGATCAGGCTCCGGATCAGGGCGATTGCCCAGACGGGCCGCCGTTCAAGCTGGGCGCGGCAGACCTGTTGCAGTGGCGTATCAGGGACAGCTTCTGCCTGGTTGCGCCGGAAGGCCGTCTGGACGAGGCGGCCTCCACGGCGCTTGCCTCAATGGCATCGACCCTGCGGCTCAACCCGTCGATTGCGCGCGAAGCGTGCGCTCAAAAGCAGCAGATGGTGCTCGAGCAGCGTCAGCGCACGCAGATGAACATCGCCCAGCAGCAACAGCAGTTCGCGGCCTGGCAGCAGATGCATGCCTCGCAGCAGGCGGCGTTCGACAGCTACCAGCAGGCTTGGTTTGAGCGCAGCGATCGTCAACACGCCGCGAATATGGCCGCCAGCGCGGCCAATTTCTCCAGCGCAGGTGTGGGAACGGGCGTGGCCTCGTATTCCGATGCTATTCGCGGGGTCAACCATTACACCAGGCCCGACGGTACCGATGTCGAGGTTTCGGTGATGGCGGACCAAGCTTGGGTGAACGGCTCGGGCGACGTGATCGGCACGCGCGATGGCTTTGAGCCCGGTTTTGGCTGGACGGAGCTGCCCCGTCAATAGCGTGAGTGGGCTACGGGAGGATCGGTGTCGAGGCGTTGCTCGGCACCGTGATAAGAAACGGGAAAGGAACAACGATGAGGGAGACGGTTATTTCGCGCACGGCGTTTGTCGCGGCGGCGGGAACGGCGTTGCTGACACTTGCGGGGTGCGGTGGACAGCAGGCGCAGGACACGACGGGTTTTAACGACGATCGCCCGGTAAAGGACAAGATGGACGCGGGCTCGCCATCGGGCGATTCCGGCGATGTGGGCGGCAGCTCGGATGCGGACGGCGGCTCGACGGATGCGTTTGATACGTGGTCGGATGACTGCTGGGATGCACACCGCAACATCAGCATCGCGGCATTGCTCGAGCTTAAGGGCTGGCAGTTGCAGGAATTTGCGTCGCAACAGGGCTATACCTGGCAAGATGCGCTCGAGATGTACGAGAACGAGGCAGGCCGCGTGCTCAGCGTCTGCAATATCAGCAAGGACGGCGCAACCGAATGGCTCGGTGAGGACGAAATCGGAAAGCTCGACAAGGGCGGCACCGGGAGTACCGTGATGTTTACGCTGCAGCTTGCGGGCTATTCGAGCTGCGAGGATGTTATCGCGGGCTTTTCCGTTCCGGTTGAGGACCGGGCGCAGATCACCTCGGGCTCGTGGATCGCGTGCGTCTACGGTTCCAACATGGCGCGGCACGTTGCCATGGTGAGCCCAATGGAAAACGGCGACTACCGCCTGGACCTCATTACCGAGGAGGCCATCAAAACCGGTACGTTTACCCAAGGCGGCGGTGCCCCCACGATTAACGAATTTTGGCAGGAGAAGACCGGGCGCGCGCTCGGCTAAGTGCGATGCGGCCAATAGCATAGCGAGGGACGAACATGATGAACGAGATGACGATGAGCCGTGCGGCTTTTGTGGCGGGCGCGGGCGCGGCGGCTTGCGCGCTGGCTGGCTGCTCGGGCACAACGGGCGGCGCCAAAGCAGCGAGCACGGCGGACGCCGCCTGCGTGGACGACAATGCCAACGTGACGGTCTATGCCGCGATCAACTTGGCTGGTGCCGATCTGGTGCGCCTGCTCAAACATCAAAATTATGAGTGGCAAGGCGAGAACGTGGGCTACGGCGCCGTCGATGACGCGGGATTTTTCGCTTTTACCTTTTCCAAGGTTTCGGACGATGTGGACGAACTTGCGAACAGCGCGATACCGCTTTCGGAGTCCGAGTACGAGGAGCTTGAACCGGGCGGCGGAGACGAAAACATCGCGATTCTGCTCTCGGTGGGCGGCTATACGAAGGGCGAGCGGGCGCTCATCGGCGCGATTGGCGATGCGGCGATGGTGCAGGAGAAATGCACGATCGATGATACCCAGTATTGGCTGGTCAAAGCGCTTGACGGCCACCGTTACGTGATTATGGCCGACGACACCGAAGACGATGGCGATAGCGCTCATGACATCTATATCTACAATGAGGCTTTTATTCGAACCGGCTACTTGAGCGGCGGCGACCAGATCGATATCGATGAACTCTGGAGCCGCCTGGCCAACGCCTCGTAACGCCCCAAAACCACCGCAAAGGGGACAGGCACCTTTGTGGTGGTTTTGCCTTAGGGCCGTCTGTTACAGCAGTTCGCCGTGGCGGGCTATGAAGCGGCGCTTTGTCAGCTGGGTCAGCGCAATATAGGCGGCGACGATGCCGATGAGCAGCGCAAGGAAGCTCGGCGGCAGCGGCATGAGGCCCAGTGCGTCGGCGATGGGGCTTGCCGGCAGCCAGGTGACAAGTGCCAGGCCCAGCACGGTGAGCGCGCACAGCGCAGGTGCGGCGTGGTCGCGCGGGCTTGGCAGGCGCGGGGAGCGCAGCATGTGGATCACTAGCGTCTGCGACCACATGGACTCGACGAACCAGCCACTCTGGAAAATCGCCGCAAAGGTCGCCATGCCGGCAACATTGCCCGCGGCGGCAAGCTCGGACCAGCTCGCGCCCACGGCGGCGGGGCACACCGCAAAGAAGAGCGCGGCGAAGGTCACGATGTCAAACAGCGAGCTCACAGGGCCCAGTTCGAGCATAAAACCCTTGATAGACGCGGCGTCCCAGGCGCGCGGGCGGGCAGTCCAGGCGTCGTCGACGGTGTCCCACGGCAGCGCGATGCACACGATCTCGTAGACCAGCGACAGCAGCACCAGCTGCAGGGCGCTCATGGGCAAAAACGGCAGGAACAGGCTCGCGACGGTCACGGACAGCACGTTGCCAAAGTTGGAGCTCACCGTGGTCTTGAGGTACTTGAGCAGGTTGCCGTAGGTGCGACGGCCTTCGATGATGCCGCGCTCGAGCACGCCCAGGTCCTTCTGGAGCAAGATAATGTCGGCGGATTCCTTGGCGATATCGACGGCGGAGTCGACCGAGATGCCGCAGTCGCTCGCACGCATGGCGGCGGCGTCGTTGATGCCGTCGCCCATAAAGACCACGGTATGGCCGAGCACCTCGCGCGTGACGCGCACCAGGCGTGCCTTCTGCAGCGGCGAGAGCTTGGCGAAGAGATGCGTCTGCTCGGCGCGCTCCGCCAGCTCGGCGTCGTCGAGCGCGTCGATCTCGGAGCCCAGCAAAACGTTGCTCGCATCGATACCGATCTGCTCGCAGACGGTGGCGGCGACGCGGTCGTTGTCGCCGGTCAGGACCTTCACCGCCACGCCCTTGGCCTCGAGGGTGGCGACGGCGCCCGCGGCGCTCGCTTTGGGCGGATCGAGGAAGGCCAAAAAGCCCATCAGCACCATGTCGCACTCGTCGGCGATGTCAAACTCGCCCACGGTGCGCGGGTTGGTCTTCTGCGCCACGGCGATCACGCGCAGGCCCTCGGCGTTAAGATTGGCGACCTGCTTGCGAATCTGGGCGAGCTTGTCTTCGGCGAGCGGCCGGGCGATACCGTTGACCTCGACAAAAGAGCAGATCTCGAGCATTTCCTCGGCAGCTCCCTTGGTAACCATCTGGGTTTTGCCTTGGGCATCGGAGACAACTACGCTCAGGCGACGGCGCGAGAAATCGAAGGGAACCTCGTCGACCTTGGTGTAGCGGTCGCGCAGGCTCTGGCCCAGCATGGAATCGGGTGCGACGGTCGAGGGTGTCACATCGGCACGGTCGATTACGGCCAGGTCGATAAGATTTTTGAGGCCGGTCTGGAAGAAGCTGTTCAAAAAAGCATGGCGCAGCACGCGCGCGTCCTCGTTGCCATCGGTGTTGAGGTAGCGCTCGAGCACGATGCGGTCTTCTGTGAGGGTGCCGGTCTTGTCGCAGCACAGGACGTCCATCGCTCCGAGGTTTTGAATCGCCGGCAGCTCCTTGACGATAACCTGGCGACGGGCGAGGTCCTTGGCGCCCTGCGACAGGCTCGTGGTCACGATGACGGGAAGCATCTGCGGCGTGATGCCCACGGCCACGCTCGTGGCGAACAGCAGCGCGTCGATGACGTTGCCCTTGGTGGCGGCGTTGATGGCAAAGACGGCCGGCGCCATAACGAGCATGAGGCGTACGAGCAACATGGAGACGTTCGAGACGCCGCGGTCAAACGCGCTCTTCTCGTTGCGCCCGTTGAGCATCTTGGCGATACCGCCCAGGTAGGTGTCCGAGCCGGTGGCAACGACAAGTGCCATGGCGGTGCCATTTTGCACGGAGGTGCCGGTAAAGACGATGTTCTTGCAGGCGGAGAGTGGCAGCGCGGAGCCGTCGGCGCCCTCGACGACGGTGGCGGCAGCGGTCTTCTCGACGGCCTCGCTCTCGCCGGTGAGTGCGGACTCGATCACAAACAGGTCGCGCGCGGTGATGATGCGGGCATCTGCCGGCATCATATCGCCGGCAGAGAGACGGATCACATCGCCGGGGACGAGCTCGTCGAAGGGGATCTCGATGTGCTCGCCGTCGCGCAGGGCACAGCAGGTGTTGGAGACCAGGTCCTTAAGGGCCTCGGCCGCATTGCCGCTGCGGGCTTCCTGGATAAACTTCATGCCGCCCGATACCAGCAGCATGATGCCGATGACGATGACCGTGGAGGGGTCGCGCTGCGGCTTGGGCACGGCGAGCACGTCGATGTAGAGCGAGACCAGCGCGAGCGCGGCGAGGATGCCGGCGAAGGGATCGATGAAGGCGTCGGCGATGCGGCGGGCGAGCGTCTTGGTCGGTGCTTCGATGGTGTTGGGGCCGGAGGCGTCCAGGCGCTCGGTTGCCTGCTCGGCGGTGAGGCCGTTTGTCGTGGCGTCGAGCAGTACGAGGGCGTCCTCGGCGCTATGGGTGGCGGCGAATATGGTGTTCTTGGACAGGCCGGTGTGAGCGGCAGGGCGCGCCGTGCGGCGGCGCTTGGAGATAGCTTCGAGTACCGTGGCGGTTTTGAGCATCAGCATAGGGTCCTCCTTGTTGAAGGGAGTTAGCGTACGTGTCGTATTGAGTTGCAAAAAACCTAGATGTCGCTCACGTCAAGCTCACGAACCACCACAAAGGGACAGGCACCTTTGTGGTGATTTTGGTGATCGGCTGTTGGCGCTTATGCGTGCGCGGAATCCTTGCGGCGTGCCGAGGGCGACATGCAGGTTTTTCGACTATGACTGCCTTCCATGGCACACCTCCTTAAGGCCGGGCGCAGCGCGCTTTGGGTATCTCGTGCCCGTTTCAATCCGCCGGTATTTTTGACGAGGGGGTTTGACGTGTCAACCCCATTGTTCGGAAAATCATCGCCCCTGACAAAGCCCTTACAGAGCGCCATGGCTTCAAAGCGCGCCCGCATCGACGTCCTACCTGCGCTAAACTGTGAAGCACGTACGCGATTACGAGAGGAGCCCGCATGGAGGCTTACAAGCAAGAGTTCATCAAGTTTATGGTTGAGTCCGACGTTCTTAAGTTCGGCAGCTTTACGCTCAAGAGCGGCCGCCAGTCCCCGTTTTTTATGAACGCCGGCGCTTACGTGACGGGCTACCAGCTCAAGAAGCTGGGCGAGTATTACGCCCAGGCCATCCACGATAACTTTGGCGACGACTTTGACGTGCTGTTTGGGCCGGCCTACAAGGGCATTCCCCTGGCCGTCGTGACCGCAATTGCCTACCACGAGCTGTACGGCAAGGAGGTCAAGTACTGCTGCGACCGCAAGGAGGCCAAGGACCACGGCGCCGACAAGGGCAACCTGCTGGGCTATGAGCCCCAGGACGGCGACCGCGTGGTCATGGTCGAGGATGTCACCACCAGCGGCAAGTCCATCGACGAGACCTATCCCAAGGTCAAGGCTGCTGCCGATGTCGAGATCAAGGGCCTCATCGTGTCCCTCAACCGCATGGAGGTCGGCAAGGGTGGCGTGACCACCGCGCAGAAGGAGATCGAGGCCAAGTACGGTTTCCCCGTCGCGAGCATCGTCTCCATGGCCGAGGTCGTCGAGACCCTCTACAACCACGAGATCGACGGCAAGATCGTCATCGATGACGAGCTCAAGACCGCCATCGATGCCTACTACGAGCAGTACGGAGCTCGGGAGTAGTTACGGCGTTTTACCAAACGCCGTAACAGCTCGACGCTGCGCGGGCCGCATTTGGACAATCTGACGTTCAACTTCAAGGGCGCGACCAGAAGGTCAGCGCCCTTTCGTTTCACGTCACCTTGTCTCAAATGCGACCCGCTCGCTGTCGGTGCCAAGACATCGGCGTTGTCTTAGCTGGTGCTTGGATCCCTTGGGGACGGAGGAAAATGTACCATCCAGAATGAGCGTGGATAATCTCCCGTTTTTGGCCTGTGTGGGGGCTCAAAGTGGGAGATTATCCACGCTCATTTGATAAGTGTCCGAAAATCCACGCTTGTTGCTACTTGAGTCCTGGCAGGCGGGTGTAGGGGAACGAGCGCTCTAGGAACTCGGCGCAGCGGGCGTAGTCTTTGGCGAAGTAACTGCTGTAGAGCGAATCGAGCACGTATTGCACGGCGATGTGGCTGGCGAACTGCGTGATGCGGTGCGTCATGCTCTCGTGGTCGCTCACCGTGAGGTAGGCGGCAAAGCCGGGGTGCAGGCGCGCACAATAAGGTGTGCCGATGACAATGACGGGAACATGTCGGCTGCTGAGGATCGGCAAGATTTCCTTGAGGTTGGGCGCAAGGCCGCTGTAGGAGATTACGATCGCCACATTGCCGGAATCCGAGGCGAGCGCCGTTCGCACCTGGGCCTCGACACCGTCGTGGCACGTCGCGCTTTTACCGGCGGAGAGCAGGCGGTCGCGGAACATCCCCGCTGGATAGAGGTTGTGCGAGCCGGTGTAGATGTCGACCTGCCGTGCCTTCGCGATCAGTTTGGCGGCGTGGTCGAGCTGTGCGGGGTCGAGCAGCTCCTGCGTCTCGGCCAGCGTGGTCTGGTAGAGCCCTTCCATGCGCTCCATAACCTGCGCAGGCGTGGACGTGGCATCGAAGGGAAAGTTGATGTCCACTTCGCGCCGGTTACCCGCCTCGGTCGCCTGACGGATGAGCTCGACCTTGAGATCCTTAAAGCCCTCGAGGCCGAGCTTTTTGCAAAAACGGTGCACGCTTGCGACCGAAACATTGGCGCGGGCGGCAAACTCCTTAATGGAGAGTCCGCGGATGTCTTCGCCCATGGCGAGGGCCGAGATGCCGAGCTGCTGCTCGGTAGGGGTTAGGCCCTGCGCCTCGGTAATCTTGCGTTTGATATCCATTCGAACTCCCGCACTCGCCAAACCTGCCAAAAAGAGACGGGTTTATTTTGGCAGGTTTTGCCCGAGAAGGGTAACGGGGCCGAGGACACCGCTGGGCGCGACGGGCTCGGTGAGGGCGAAGATGTCGGAGGTCGCATGGTCGAGCGTGTTGATGACATCGATGGCGAGCTCGTGTGCGCCGGCGGCAAGCGCGCCTGTCGCAAAGCGATAGGGCGGGCAGATGCGCGTGCCGAGCGTTTGTCCGTCGAGCGTGAGCGTTGCGACTTCGTAGACATCCCCTAGGTCAATGACGGTGTGGGCGAGGTCGTCGGCCAGCTCGAACGACGTGCGATAGCGGAACGTACCACATACGCCGGGGAACTGCTCGGCCGTGAGGTCGCACAGGCGCTCGAGCTTTTGCGGCTCGCCAAAGGTTCCATCGCTGCCGGCAGGGGAGAGGGCGACGGTCCAGGGGTGGCTGATGTCGAGGGCGAGCGTTGCACGTGTGCTCGTGTCGGTGCAGTCCGCGGGCTCGATTGCGCCGCTTGCCTCCAGAACAACAACGCAGCTCTCGTAAGGCGCCAGCTCCAGCACGCCGTCAAACGCAACGGGCTTGGTGCTGTTCAGCAGGTCGAGGCGCGTTCCGCAAAGACACTTGTCTTGCGGAAGCGAAACCGTGCAGCAAATGCTTTCACGTGGGTGCTCGTTGACCAACATGACGTAGGTCTCGCCGGCACGCTCGTAGCGAAGTGCGCGCAGCCAGGGCTGTGGCCTATCGGTCACAACGGTCTGCAGCCCCGCGTCTGCCAGCGCGTCCGCCACATCGGCAAGTGGCGTTGCCGTAAGCCCGTCCAGATCGGCTGCGCCATCCGCGTCATAAAGAGCGCCGGGCACTTCGTCAGCAGCGAGCACCGTGACACCCGCGGCCATCATGCGCCTCACCTCTTCCGCTGTAGCCGCGCCAATAAACGAGGCGCCCGGCATGACAAACGCCTGGTAGCGACAGCCGTTAACAGCCAGCATTCCATCGGCAATCGAAACCTCGTAACGCCCCTCATCCTCAAAAGCCTCGGCAGGCACAAAGTCAAAATCGATCTGCGCGCGCGTGAGCTCGGCCGCCACGCGCTCGACGGGCATGGCGTTGCCGGCCCATTCGGCGTCGGCATGGTACAGAATGGCGACGGGGCGAGCGGCAGCGCCTTCCGAAAGGAGCGTCGCCGTGCGATTCATATAGCGCATGAGCTGGCCAAAGTGCGGCCATTGCGGGTTGTTGCCGTGCGCGTAAAAGTGCGGCGGGCAGTCCCAATCGGGGAAGGGCGCCATGCTAAACGCGTGCGGCGTAAACCAGTTAATACCGCGGACGAGCATATGGTCGGCAATCCATTTCATCTCGCTCAGGCCCTCGTGCCAGCCAAAGGCGCCAAAGACCTCGGCCATGCAGCGCCCCTGCTTTTTGGGGTCGAGGCGCGCGGCCGAAGAGCCCAGCTTGGCAAGCGCGTACGTAAAGAACTCCATGTTCCATGCGCCGTGGAAGTAGCTGTAGCGCCCGCGGTCAATTCCGGGGGCAAGCTGGTTGATGACCACGTCGACACCGGCCATGTCCTGTCCTGCGACCGCGCGGAAGTAGTGCCCAGCGCCCTGACCCAGGCGCGTGTGACAACTCTTGTCCTCGATCACGTGGCCAATGTGCATGACGCCGTGCGCGCGGCACCAACCGCCAATCTGCTCGTCAAAGCAGCTGCGGTAGAGCTGCGTAGCAAGGTCCATATAGGCGTGGCGAACCTGGGCGCCGTTTGCCTCGCGCGTCCAAAGGCCGTGCAACTTAGCAAGCCAATTCTCGCCAAGCGCATCGCGCAGGCGGTGGGCAAGCTCGTTCGACCACGGCAGCGCTAGGTCGCCTCGCCCGATAAAACTGCTGGTAGAAGCATCGTCGAGCGTGGTGCCCTTCTCGTTCATAAAGCCGGGCTCATCGGTGAAAAAGCCCAAGATCGTTTTGCCAAACTCGTCGCTCAGATGCTCAAACGTGGGCTCGTAGACGGCGTCGATGAGCGCGTGGCACGAGGCAGCGTCGACCATGTTGATGTACTCATCGCGAAAGCCGGTCTTTTGGCTGGTGGCGTACAGCACGATCGTAGTGACGCCGGTGGGGGCGTCAAAACGCAAGCGGGCGGGCGTTCCATCGTCTCCTTGCTCAACAGCGAGCGCAAGGTCGAGCGGCGCACCAGCGGCATCAAAAGCTGCCACGCCCACAAAGCGCTCGGTGGGGTCCATGAGATTACCGAGCTTGATAGTCGTGGACGGTTGGGGACCAACAACCGTAATCGTGCGATGCTTGAGCACGGTTTTCTTGAGCGCGGGGTCGACGCCATCGCCCGCAAGCGCGCCGTTGGCATAGCCTGTGGGGAAGTGGGCGTCGTCGAGCAGCCAGATCTTTAACCCCAGGCGCTTGCACTCGCCGATGATAAAGCGCAGGTCAGACCACCAGCCGTCGCGACAGAAATCGGGATGCGTGCGCGATTCCAGGCAAACCTCGTGGATGTCCGCCCCGGCGATCTGCTCCAGATACTCGGTAATCGTCTCGCGCGCCTCGCCCTTGAGCCACAAGAACGGAAGCACGTGGTTGTCGTAGGTGCCGCCAAGCACCTGCTCAAAATACGCCGCCATATACGCTCCTCCAAAACCGGCCTTTCAAATCCATTGAAGTCAGAGTACGCCGAGCGCGCCGCCCTGCTAATATCAAAACCACGGCAGAATATGACCGAATCAACGATGGGAGCACTATGGAGCTCGCGCGCTTGGATAACCTGCTACTCGAGCTGACCGACAGTGAACGCGCCTATCGCGCGGGCGCCCATTACGACTGGAGCGATGCACTCGGTCAAGGTAATCAGGCAGATATTGATGGCCGATTCATTCGTAAAATTGGCAACCCAACGCTCGCTCTGCACCAAGAAGGCATGCCCGAGGGGCTATCGATTGTTCGCAACTCGCGCTTCAATCCTGTGCCGGAACACGTGCACGATTATGTCGAAATCAGCTATGTCTATCGAGGACGAGCGCCGCAGATCGTCAACGGCGCGCCGCTCATGCTCGCTCAAAACGAGGTCCTCCTGCTCGATGCCGCCTGCCCGCATGCTGTTGGCGAGCTCGGTGAGCACGACATAATGCTGAGCGTCATCATCTCGCGGCCAATGCTGCGCCGTAGCCTGGAGCAAAGCCTTTCGCCCACAAGCGCGGTCTCGCGGTTCCTGCTCAACGCCCTCACGGACGAAACCGACCACCGCGGACACGTGCATTTCCATACGGGCGGCAGCCGTCGCGTGCGCCGCTACATGCAGGAGATGCTGTGCGAGCGTCTGGACCCCACGCCAGCGAGCCCCCAGATTGTCTCGAGGCTGTTTGAGCTGCTGTTGGTCGAGCTCATGCAAAGCTACGAGGCCGGTCTTCTGCGATCGGACGCGCCCGCGCTGCCATCGGCGCAGGTCGCGGCTGCTATGGGCTATATCGAGCGTCACGCCTGCGATTGCGCGCTCGACGACCTCGCCCGCCATCTGCACCTGAGCCCCAACTACGCAAGCGCCCTACTCAAGCGTCAGACAGGCCGCACATTCATGCAGCTCGTGCAGGAGGGCCGCCTGGCGCGCGCAGCGGCACTGCTCGACGCCGGTGCCACGGCAGAGGCGGCTGCGCGCGAGGCGGGCTATGCCAACATGAGCTTCTTCTACAAAAAGTTTGCCGAGCGCTATGGCTGCACGCCGGCTGCCTATCGTCAGCGTTTTCCCAGATAAAACCGACCAAAATAAACCTGTCCCTTTTTGGCAGGTGTCAGGAAGTGTCAGGGGCGGGCAGGCGGCGGGGTGCCGCTGCGAAAAGAAGTATCGGGTTTGGCGCGCCCGCTTCTGCCCGTCCCGCGCGTGGGCGATACTCGGATTATCGACCCGCGATGCAAAGGAGATGCTCATGGCAAACATCAAGTTCTCCAAGGGTTTCTATTGGGGTGGCGCCACCGCCGCCAACCAGTTTGAGGGCGCTTGGAACGTGGACGGCCGCGGTCCTTCCGTCGACGACCACTTCTTGGGAGGCAGCTACAAGGAGCCGCGTCAGATTACGATCGACATCGACCCCAACCGCTTCTACCCCAATCATGACGGTATCGATTTCTACCATCACTACGAGGAAGACATCGCGCTGTTCGCCGAGATGGGCTTCAATATGTTCCGCATGTCCATCTCCTGGAGCCGTATCTTCCCCAACGGCGACGACGCTGAGCCCAATGAGGCCGGCCTCGCCTTCTACGACCGCGTTTTCGACTGCCTGCGTGCCCACAATATCGAGCCGCTCGTGACCCTCTCGCACTACGAGATGCCCTATCACCTGGTCGAGAAATACAACGGCTGGGCGAGTCGCGAGCTCATCGGCTTCTTTGAGAAGTACTGCCAGACCGTCTTCGACCGCTATCAAGACAAGGTCAAGTTCTGGCTCACCTTCAACGAGATCAACTGCGGTACTCAGGACATGGGGAACCTCTTTGAGACCAGCATGATTCAGGGCTTTGAGGGTCCGGCGTCGGCGGTCCACACCACGCCGCAGGCTCGTATGCAGGCGCTGCATCACCAGTTTGTCGCCAGCGGCCGCGTCGTGCGTTATGCCCACGAGCATTACCCGCAGTTTAAGATGGGCAACATGGACTGCTTCATCCTCTCCTATGCCGCCACGTGCGATCCGGCCGACGTGTTCGCCACGCAGCAGGAGATGAACACCATGAACTGGTACTGCTCCGACGTGCAGGTGCGCGGTAAGTACCCGTTCTATGCCAAGCGCTTCTGGGCCGAGAACGACGTTGAGCTCGTGATGGAGGACGGCGACCTGCAGGATATCGCCGACGGCAAGGTTGATTTCTACACCTTTAGCTACTACATGTCCGGCACCGTGGGCACCCACAAGGACCACGAGATGACCGAGGGCAACATGACCTTTGGCGGCAAGAACCCCTATCTGGAGTCCACCGACTGGGGCTGGCAGATCGATCCGCTGGGTCTGCGCATCGCCCTCAACGAGATTTACGCCCGCTATGAGATTCCGCTGATGGTGGTCGAGAACGGCATGGGCGCCTACGACGAGGTCGAGGAGGACGGCTCCATCCACGACCCGTACCGCATTGCCTACCTGCGCAGCCACATCAAAGCCATGGGCGAGGCCATTGCCGACGGCGTCGACTTGATCGCCTACACCTGGTGGGGCCCCATCGACCTGGTGTCCGCCGGCACCGGCGAGATGCGCAAGCGCTACGGCTTCATCCACGTCGATAAGTACGATGACGGCACCGGTACCTACGAGCGCCGCCGCAAGGACAGCTTCTACGCCTACCAGAAGATCATCAAGTCCAACGGCGCCGAGGGCCTGGATTAATTGAGTTTCGGCGATTGAGTTCCGGCGTTCTGCCGAACGCCGGACAGGCAGCCGATTGCGTGACCACCGACGTCGATGACGGCGGCATCCGGAACGCTTTCGTTCGCCTGGGGCTTATCGAGGATTAATCGACAATATGAGTGCCACTGGGGGAAAAGGTTTTGGGAAGGGCCTGGAAGGGCTCTCGACTCGAGCTCTTACCTTAGCAATTTGATCATTTGGCACTATAATCACCATAGGCATGCGCATAACGTTGCGCTTAATCAAGAGGAGAAAACGTATGGGTCTGTTTGACATGTTCAAGAAGAAGGCTGAGCCCGCGGCTGTCGCTGCTCCGGCCTCCATCTCTGCTTCTGCCGGCGCCGACGTGCTGTGCTCGCCCGTCAAGGGCAAGGTCATCAAGATGGCCGACGTGCCCGATCCCGTCTTTAGCGGCGAGGTGCTGGGCAAGGGCTGCGCCGTGTGGCCCGAGGACGATCTGGTCTACGCTCCCTGCGACGGCAAGGTGACCGTCACCATGGGTCACGCCGTGGGCCTGCAGTCCGATAGCGGCATCGAGGTTTTGGTGCACGTTGGCGTCGATACCGTCAACATGAACGGCGACGGCTTCGAGGGCTTCGTCAAGGCTGACGATGTCGTTAAGGCTGGCCAGCCCATGCTCAAGATCGACCGCGCCAAGATCGCCGCTGCCGGCTACAAGGACTGCGTCGTCGTGGCTGTGTCCAACACCGCCGAGTTCGCCGACGTCGAGCTCGCCGTCGAGGCTGACTCCGCTGTCGCCGCCGGCGATGTCATCGTCAAGGTCGTTCGCAAGTAAGCTGCGGCAACATAAGGGTGTTTTGGGGTGGTCGAATCGTTCGACCACCCTTTTTTATTACAATGCGGCGGAACGTTTTATTGCGCGTTGGGCGGATCGGTAAACCGTTCGGACGTTAAATCGAGCCGACTGCGCCTTTGCTTTGCCTGGGGTGTTCGTTATCTGCTAGTATGGCCTTATTGTTACGACGTGCGCCGCGTCGGGAAGCGCGGTGCCGCTTGTTGGGAGGAATCTCATGAAAAAGAAGCTGCTGCTTGTGCCCCTGATGGCTGTTCTGGTCGCGTGCGTGGTTGTGCTTTCCGGCTGCGGAGGTCCTTCGGTTGAGGAGCTCATCACCGAGGATCTTACGACGCAGTTTGACGAGGTCAAGAACGGTGGCGACGACTTCCTCGCCGGCCTGGAAGAGGCTTCGGGCGACGAGTTCGAGCAGCTGGGCATCGATCCCAAGGAGTACGCCAAGAGCTATCTCGAGGGCTTTGACTACAAGATCGGCGACGTGACGGTCGACGAGGACAAGGGCACCGCGACTGCCGAGGTCACCATTACCTGCAAGTCCATGAACCAGATCGTTGAGGATTTTGCCACCCAGTACCAGGAGAAGGTCGCTGCGCTCGATTCGATGCCTTCCGATGACGAGCTGTACAAGATGGCCGGTCAGGTTATGGTCGATGTGACCAAGGCTGCTAAGACCAAGGACACCAAGGTCACCTTCAAGTATTCCTGCAATGACGACGGCGAGTGGTCTGCCGACGATTCCGCAACCAACGAGATGATGAATGCCATGATGAGCTAGGGAGTTACGGCGTTTTACCAAACGCCGCAACTGCTCGACGCTGCAAACGCCCCTAAGCGGCAATCTGACGTTCAATTTCAAGGGCGCGACCAGAAGGTCAGCGCCCTTTCATTTCACGTCACCTTGCTCGCTTAGGGGCGTTTTCGCTGTCCGTCCTCTACCTGTGACGTTGCCATGGTAGTCATTGGGGACGTTCTTGTTTGACCGGTCGTTTAAGAATGTCCCCAACGACTATGCTCTGGAGCGTCAAAACGGGACGCGCTTTCCGCGCGGCATAATCGCCGCGACTGCGTAGCGCGTCGGTTTCGTTACTCGCCCAAGATCAGCGCCGCGAGTTCGTCCTGGGTGTCCACCACGTAGTCGGCGCCGGCGGCCTCCAGCTCTGCGCGGCCGCGGAAGCCCCAGCTGACGCCCACGCTCTTAAGGCCGGCGTTGTGGCCGGTCAGAACATCGACATTCGAATCGCCCACATAGAGTGTGGTTGCCGGATCGGCGCCCAGCTCCTCCATCACATGCAGCGTGACGGGTGCTTCGGGCTTGGGCGGAAACGCATCGACACGGCCCTGTACCAGCGCAAAGCGCTCGGAACCAAAATACTTCTCGATAAGCGGAGCCGACGAGATGTGGTCCTTGTTGGTGAGCACGGCAAGCTGCACGCCCGCGGCGCGCAGACGGTCGAGCATCTCGATCGTGCCGGCATAGGGGGCAGTGTGGTCCTCCTTGTGATCGCCGTAATAAGCCCTAAACTCGGCAAGCGTCTGCTCAAACATACGGCCGTCGCCCGCATACTCGGCAGGCATAAAGCGCTCAACCAGCTTGAGCATGCCGTTTCCCACCTTGTAGCGGTACTCGTCAACGGCAAACGTGGGCCAGCCGTGTGCCTCGCAGGTATGGTTGCCGGCGGCCGCCAGGTCCTCGAGCGTGTTGAGGATGGTGCCGTCCAAGTCAAAGATCACATGAGAAAAAGCTGCTGCCATGGGTGCTCCTGCCGCTTGAGTTGTAAAACGCACCCCATGATACTGGGCATGCGTGCCGGGCATGTTTGGAATCTGAATATCTTTAATAGCCCTGAGCCTTTGTCGTTAGCAAATCCTCGGCAGCTGCTCTCCCACGAGCATGTCGAGTATGCGGGTCGAGCCCCAGCCGGTGCGTACGCGCACGGCGGGGCGGGCGTCCTCGGCAAGCGGCAGCACGCGACCGATGATGGCGGCATTCTCGCCGTAGCGGGCGGCGCGCATGGCGGCCAGTGCCGCATCTGCCTGTTCGGCCGGCACCACGGCGACCATCTTGCCCTCGTTTGCCACCTGCAACACATCATAGCCGAGCATCTCGCAGGCTGCCTGCACGTCGGGGCGTACGGGCACGGCATCCTCGTCGACCTCCATGGCAACGCCGCTGGCCTGGGCAAACTCGTTGAGCGTGGACGCCAGGCCACCGCGAGTGGGGTCGCGGAAGCAGCGTGTGTCGGGTGCTGCGGCAAGCACATCGGCAATCAGGTGGTTGAGCGGCGCGGCGTCGCTTTCGATGGTGCTCGAAAACGCCAGACCCTCGCGCTGACTCATGATGGCGATACCGTGGTCGCCGAGTGTACCCGACACCAGGATGACATCGCCAGGCTGGCAGTTGGCGCCGCTGAGCGCCACGCCCTCGGGCACCTCGCCCACGCCGGCGGTATTGATGTAGACGCCGTCGGCCCCGCCGCGCTCGACCACCTTGGTGTCGCCCGTGATGATCGCCACGTCCGCCTCGCGCGCCGTTTCGGCCATGGTCTGCACGATTTGACGCAGCTTGTCCATGGGGTAGCCCTCTTCGAGGATAAAACCGCATGAGAGGTAGCGCACGTTGGCGCCCGAGGTCGCGACGTCGTTAACGGTTCCGCACACGGCGAGTCGGCCGATATTGCCGCCGGGGAAGAACTGCGGCGAGACTACAAAGCTGTCGGTCGACATGGCGATGCGCCCGCTCGCGGGCAGCGCAGCGACGCCGGCATCGTTGCCCTCGAGCAGTTCGGGCGACCCAAAGGCATCCAAAAAGACCTCATCGATGATGCGTTTCATCATCTGGCCGCCAGAGCCGTGGCCCAACAGGACAGTGCTATCGGTGGCAGTACGGGACATATCGAAAACTCCAATCGAGGACGGAATTATATGGGTGAGGTGCAGCGTCGACCGGCCCGCCGTTCGTTAGAGCGGCGGAACCCATTAGCCTCGGTAGCGGAAATATGCTGCACAGCTGCCCTCGGAACTCACCATGCAGGGGCCGACGGGATGCTCGGGTGTACAAGCTTGGCCGAACAGAGGGCAGTCGCTCGGCGTAATGGCCCCGCGCAGCACGTCGCCGCAGCGGCACCCACGCGGCTCGACCGTCGTCTCAACGGGCACGTCAAAGCGAGTGCGGGCATCAAAGCGCGAGAACTCGGGGCGGATGGAAAGGCCCGAGTTGGCAATCGGCCCCAGCCCGCGCCACGTGGTGTTGCATGGCTCAAACACCTGCTCGACCAGCTGGCGCGCAACGGGGTTGCCGTCTGCGTTGACGCCACGGCGGTAGGCGTTGTCGATCGCCGGCCTGTTCTCGACAACCATCTGGACCAGCATGCAGATGCCCTGCAGGATATCGACCGGTTCAAATCCCGTGACCACACCCGGGGTATTGAACTCGTCGACCAAAAAGCTAAAGGGCGCCAGGCCCGTGATGGTGGCGACGTGGCCCGGCAGGATAAAGCCGTCGATAGTGGTCTCGGGATCGTTGGCGATGGCGCGCAGCGCCGGCGGCGTGGTCTTATGGGCACAGTAGACCGAGAAGTTCTGCAGCCCGCGCGCGTCTGCCTCCAGGATGGCGGCGGCGATGGTAGGCGTCGTGGTCTCAAAGCCGACGCCCATAAAGATGACCGGGCGATCGGGGTTGTGTTCGGCGATATCGAGTGCATCGAGCGGGGAGTACACAATGCGAATATCGCGCTCCGCCGCCTTTTGCGCGGCGAGCGAGGTAGACGACCCGGGCACGCGCATCATGTCGCCAAAGGTGGTGATGATGGCGCCGTCCATCTTGGCGAGCGCGATTGCATGGTCGATATCGCGGTTGGCGGTAACACAGACGGGGCAACCCGGACCGCTCAGCAGTTTGAGCCCGGCAGGCATAATGGAGCGAAAGCCATAGCGACCGATGCTCACGGTGTGCGTGCCGCAGACTTCCATAAGGTTGATGCTGCGGTTGCCGACAAGCTCATGAATACGATCGATGAGCTCGCGAGCCAGCTTGGGATCGCGGAATGCCGAAAAGTCGATACCGGAGCGAGCCGGCTGTCCGGCCGCCACTAGTAAGCCTCCGCCGGGTTGGTGGCCAGCTGGTCTTCTTCGACCAGTTCGGTCATGGTGTTGACCAGGTCGAGCGTCTCCTGCGCCTCCTGCTCGTCGACAATCTGAATGCCAAAGCCGGCGTGCACGAGAATATAGTCGCCTACCTGTGCCGTCGGCACGAGGCGCAGCGAAACGGGGCGCTCGATGCCCATCATGTCGACGGTCGCCTTAAGGTCGTCGTCGCGTTTGACCACTTTACCGGGAACGGCAAGGCACATAATGTTCCCCTTTTATACGTTTTGCGCTGGATAGGCGCCTAATTACCCATCAGTTGATGGTAGCGCTCGCGGGAGTCACGAGCAAACGCGTTACACCTGTGAGACGGCGGCGCGCAGACTGGCAAAACAGCCTATCGCGATGTTGTCTGCGCAAGACGAGCGCTTGCGACCGCCGCTTGGCCGTAGGCGATGCAGCCGTCATTGACGGGTGCGGTGTGGGGGACAAGGACAGTAAGGCCTGCGCTTTTGAGCTCGCGGGTGAGGAACTGAAGCAGGAGTCGGTTCATGAACACGCCGCCCGAGAGCACGACGGTGTCGATGCCTTCACGGACGCAGATCTCGCTTGCGATGCGGGCCGACGCGCGTGCGATGGTGACATGGAAGTCGAGCGCGAGCTTGCCGGCGGGCACGCCGGTCCTGATTCCCTCCAAAAGCGCCTCAAAAAGCGGTCTGGAGTTCAGAACATGGCAGTCGTCCGGACGGGATGATTCGGTTACGGAAAAGCTGGCCATATTGCCGGTGGGGCAGGCACTTTCACTGCTGAGCGCGCGCCAGGCGGCGGCTTCGAATTCTATGGCGGGTTCGCCCTCGTAGGTTGCCTTGTCGCAGATGCCCAGAATTGCTGCCGCGGCATCAAAGAGACGCCCCATGCTGCTGGTACGCGGGCTGTTGATGCCGCGCTCGATCATGGTGGCTGTCACGCTGCGCGTTTGCTCGTCGAGGCTGTCCAAAAGCCGAGCGGCGCCTGGGTGCTCGAGCAGGCCGAGCTCACTGAGCAGGGCAAAGGCGTTGCGGCGGGCGTCGCGCACGGAGGCCGCCCCGCCGGGGAGCGCCCAGGTGCGCAAATGCGCGGCGCGCTCAAAGCCGCCAAGGCTGGCAACAAGAAACTCGCCGCCCCAAATGGTCCCATCGGTACCGGCGCCGGTGCCGTCAAAGGCGATGCCAAGGACGCGCGCGTCGGTTGTAAGCTGGCCCGCGGCGATAGCCTCGGCCATTACGCTCGCGATATGCGCATGATGGTGCTGCACCTCGACGAGCGGCAGATTGCATTTTCGCGCCTGCTCGCGCGCCCACTGGCTCGATAGATAGCTGGGATGTACATCGCAGGCTAAGGCGGCGGGCGCCAAGTCAAAGAGATCTTCCAAGCGCGTGCGCGCGGCGTTCCAGGCATCGAAGGTCCCGCCGTTTTCAACATCGCCGATATGCTGCGACACAAAACAGGTTGCCTCGCCGTTCGTCCCTTCACGCGTGAGCGCAATCGTGGCCTTTTGTTGTGGCCCGCAGGCGAGCACGCAGGACGGAGCGCCGTCGAGCGCCGGCAGCGGCAGCGGCTGGGGTGCATATCCGCGAGCGCGGCGCACGGGCATAACGGCGCCGTCGACCACGCGCACTACAGAGTCGTCGTAGCGCGAGAGGATCGCGCGGTCGTTACCGAGCAACGCGTCGGCGATGCCGGCGGCAACGAGGTGTTCCCAGGCAAGATCGTCGTCGGTCTCGATGGGCTCTTCGCTCAGGTTTCCGCTGGTCATGACGAGCGCGTGCATACCGCGGGCTTCTGCCGCGGCAAGCAGCAGATGCTGAAGCGGGGTGTAGGGGAGCATAACGCCGAGCTCGGGCAGGTCGCGCGCGACGGACGGTGCGAGCGCGAGGGCGTCGGGAGAATCACCGCTCTCGCAAACAGCACGTCGGCGCAGCAGCACAATGGGGCGAATGCTGCCGGCCAGCAAGCCGCGCTCAACGTCGCTGATATGGCACAGGCGTTCAGCGTCGGCAAGGCTGCGCACCATAACGGCAAGTGGCTTGTTGCTGCGGCGTTTACGGCGGCGAAGCTCGGCTACCGCCTGCTCGTTGGAGGCGTCACAGGATAGATGGAATCCGCCCAGGCCCTTGATGGCGACGATGCCACCAAGGGCCAGCAGCTCAACGCAGCGGTCGATAATGGCGTCGCTGGTCTCGCGCGTGGTGCCGACGGCCAGCGGCGCGGCGGCTTCGCCCGGCTCATCGCCCACGCTCGCTTCGCGCCACATGATATGCGGCCCGCAATTAAAGCAGGCATCGGGCTGCGCGTGAAAGCGACGGTCGAGCGGATTGGCATACTCCGCGGCACACTCAGGGCACATGGGAAAACGGTCCATCGAGGTAGCCGCTCGGTCATAAGGCAGCGATCGGATGATGGTAAAGCGTGGGCCGCAGTTAGTGCAGTTGATAAAGGGGTAGTGATAGCGTCGGTCGGCGGGATCGAACAGCTCGCGCAGGCAATCGTCGCAGGTGGCGATATCGGGCGAGACGAGCGTCGTGTGCGCGGTCTGGTCCTGCGATGCTACGATGCGAAAACCCTCTTCATTGGCGGCATCCCAACCGTTGGCTGCCAAGTCCACAACCTCGACATGCTCAACGCGGGCCGCGGCAGGCGCGTGCTCCGACAGCGCGGCGACAAAGCCGTCGAGCGCCTCGACCGAAGCATGCGCCTCGATGTGCACGCCATCGCCCGCGTTGAGCACCCAGCCGCAAATGCCATGCGCCATGGCCTCGCGATACACAAATGGCCGCATGCCAACGCCCTGCACAATGCCCGTTACATGGATATGCACATGCCGCATGCGATCCTCCTTCATTGAAATGTGTGCTGTTACAGCCCCAGGCTCTGCTCGGTGGCGGCACAGGTGAGCTCGCCGTGTTTAACCCCGCGCAGTCCCAGCAGACGGTCTGCCAGCTCGTAGACGCGTTTGCCGCGACCCTTGAGCGCCAGAATCTCCAGGCAGTTGTGGTGGTCCAGATGCACGTGCATGGTCGAGACAATCTCGTCGGTGTAGTCGTGCTGCACCTCGTCCAGACGGCGCGTCAGGTCGCCGGTGTGATGGTCGTAAATCATGGTGAGCGACCCGATGACCTGCTCGTTGGGCGTTCGCATCTGCTCCTTGGCGATCGAGGCGCGAATCAGATCGCGTACGGCCTCGGAACGGTTGGCCACGTCACCGCGGCGCGCGATCTGCTCGTCAAAGCGGCGCAACAGGTCGTCGGGCGCGGTGACCGAAAAACGGACCAGCTCGGAGGCGGAGCCGCTGCAACGGCAGTCTGCGTCGCCGGTCGGCCCGTGCGAATGCTCGTGCCCGCAGGTGTGCTCGTGCTCGGTCACGCTACACCAGCTTTACGGAGCCAACGGAGTTATGGTCGGCCTCGATGGCCTCCTCGTAGCCCTCGAGTGCGTCGTGCGCCTCGTGGAGCGCCGCCATGGCGGCCTCGAGTTTGGCACCAATGCGCTCCATATCAAAGTTCTCGGTCGCATGCAGCAGCTGATGGCTCCACTCGTGAGCGAGCTCGATGGTGTCGTCGACCTGCTTGACGCTCATGGCAAGCTGGCTCATGTTCATTCCAACATCATGCATGGAAAATCTCCTTTTGTATGGGGCAGTTCAGTGGTTCAGATTTTACTACGCCCGCTCTGTGCGCAGCTGCATAAGAAAACGGGTGCGAGTCTGTGTGACTCGCACCCGTTCACTGGGGGCCGTTTGTAACTACCATACTATCCGTGGTCGTCCGCGCCGCGCCCGGCACTCCGGCGAGCGGTGCAAAACCGCTCATGGACGGCAGATACGTAACAAGCGTATTACAGATGCTTCTCCAGCAGCGCCTGAAGCCTCGCCTTGGGCAGCGCGCCGACCGAGCGGTCAACCTCTTCGCCGTTCTTAAAGACGATCAGCGTGGGGATGCTCATGACGCCAAACTTCATGGCCAGGTCCTGGTTGTCATCGACGTTGCACTTGGCCACGGCCAGCTTGCCGGCCAGCTCGTCGGCGACCTCGTCCACGATGGGCGAGAGTGAACGACACGGCCCACACCACGGAGCCCAAAAATCAACCAGCACGGGCAGGCTGTCGTTAACGATGGAATCGAAGTTCTCGGGGGTAATCTGCTTAATGTCAGCCATGGTGACCTCCATAATGCGACGCGGCTCGGCCGCGTAAAACTCAGTACGACCCTGCTTATACCCAGCGGCCCGCAAAGCAACCACTCGCGGGCGGCTCTTTTATATAATGGTGGGCACGCAAACGATTGGAGAGCGCATGCCCACGTCACAAAGCCAGAAAAAAGAAGCCATCGCCCAGGCGGCCGAGCAGGAGCTCACATCGCTTGCGGTTCGTGGCGTGCGTATCGCGGGCAACGCGTGCTCGCCGATCGTGCTGGTCAAAGGCGATTTGGACGAGGCCGAGCGTTCGGGTGGCGAGCTTGCCGCCGGCCCGGATGGCGCGGCGTTGCGCAAGGCGCTTGGGGCCATCGGCTACGCGCCCGAGGATTTTTGCGTGCTGGCAAGCGTCGCCGGCGTGGGTGACGGAGCGGTCGCGGTGGGCGAGACTCTGCCGTGCGAGCTGTTCCGTGAGGCGCTTGAGGCTTTGGACCCCGAGGCGGTTCTGCTGCTGGACGATCGCGCGGCCGATACCATGCGCGAGACCTATGCCGACATGCTTGTGGCAATCGACGACTTCGATACCGCTATGCTCAAGCCCGGCCTGGTCGCCCATGTGCAGGGCCGCCGCGTGCTCGCGCTCGACGGCTTTGAGGCGGCACTCACCGACAAGGCCGCTAAGCAGCGCATGTGGGCCTACATCAAGCAGCTGACTCCGGCGGTCGCTCCGCTGTAGCGGATTGGCGCCGGCGAGCGATTGCCTGGCGGGCAAGGCACGCCTCGAGATCGGCGCCGCACTTCTACATCACAGCGCGCAGCTCAAACCGATCGCCGTTAATGCGGAACTGGCAGTTGCCGTTCATGCGTTCGACGGCAAGCTTAATGCTCTTGGTTCCAAAGCCGTGTCCGGTGTGCCCGGCTACGGGCATGCCGTCGACCATGCGCGGCGTGCGGTCAAACGTGTTGGAAACTAACAGCAGCAGCTGGCCGTCCTCTAATCGCAGGTCAAAGTCGACGAATCGCTTTCCTTGGGGTGCGGCGCTTGCGGCGGTGATAGCGTTTTCCAAGGCATTTGAGAGCACGCTAAACAGGTCGGCGTCACCTACGTGGATGGTTTCGGGTACGGCGGCGCGCAGGTTGGCGGTAATGCCGTTTCTATTGATATCCGAGTTAAATGACGAAAGCGCGATGTTTACGGTCTCGTTGGCGCAGAAGCGGCGTACGGCGGTGCGGTCGCCGGCTTCGCAGAGTTCGTCGATGCGATCGAGCGCCTCGTCGGTGTGGCCCTCCTCAATTAAAGCGGCCAGGCCGCGTAGGAAGTGGCGCATGTCGTGGCGCAGAATCGACAGCTCGCGCCCAGATTGACGCCAAGCCTCGAGCTCTTTGATGGCGGCGCTGTCGCGGGTTTCGAGCATCCAGCGCTCTCGCTCGGCGGTTTCCTTTTCTTCGTATTCGCGCAGGTAAACGGCAAGAAACATAAGATAGAAGGCACAGAGCGCAAATGCCAAAAACTCAACCGTCACCACCGAGCCCGAGTGGAACAGCGTGGTGTAGACGTTGGTGGCATAGTCAAAGACGTAATAGACGAGCGGCAGGATTAAAAGGATGCCCAGCTCGGTGGTGCTTTTAATCGCCAAGCGCGGACCGATGTCGCCGGCCCAATGCAACAGGACGGCAAAGACGGCGAGTGTGGTCGCGATGCGCGCCAGATAGTACGCGATCTGAGAATCGGTTGCGGCAAATGCGGCGATGCCCATCCAATTGCTGAACTGGCAGCTCAGATAGGCACTCGTAATGCCGAGCACGGCAAGCAGCGGGCTCAGGCGGTAGCGCGCGCACAAATAGATGACGAGCGGCAAATGCACGACGAGCGGATATACCTGGCGGGCGAAAAGCTCACCGCCGACGGCATTGGCGATCGAAAAGGCAGCGCCGGTCACGACGCCGACCAGCACCAGTTCAAGCGCATGACGCCGGTTGATCTCGACACCGCACAGCGCCGCCGAGGCAAAGACGCCAAAGAGCAGCGTCGTGGCGTGGTGGATTGCCCAAAGGATCATTTCGACCGAGGAGACCATCAGCGCCTCCCGCCCTCAAAGCGCACCGCAAAGTAGGCGTCTTGGAATCCCTGCTTGCAGCTGCGCGAAAGCGGGATGCACGCGCCCGAGCGCATGACGATGTCCGTGCGGTCAAAGTGATCGATATTGCGCAGGTTGACCTGGTAGCTGCGGTGGCATTTAAAGAAGACCGCGTTTTGCTCCAAGCGGTCCTCGACGCTGCGGAACGACTCGAGTGCCTCGATATCGCGTCCGTCGCGCAGGTGGAAGACCACGTGCTTGTTGCGCGCCTCGGCATATTCGATGTCGGACAGGCGCAAGGCGTGGTAGCCAAAGGAAGTTTTGATCACGAGCTCGTCGGTTGCCGCCGGGCGCATGCTCGAAAGCTCGTCGAGTAATCGCGCCAGGCGTTCGTAAGTCACGGGCTTGAGCAGATAGTCGAAGGCGCGGACCTCGTAGGATTCCAGCGCGAACTCGGGCGACGAGGTGAGGAACACCAGGCGCACGGCGGTGTCGGCCTGGCGCAGTTCGCGTGCGGTGTCCATGCCGTTGACGAGCGGCATGATCATGTCGAGCAGAATGATGTCGGCGCGCGATGCGGCATGGCGGGCCAGCAGGTCCTCGCCGCGCGTGACGAGCGCAACATCGACCGCCGTGCCCGTCTCGGTCGACCAACGGTCGATCATCCGGTGCAGTCTATCTAGAAAAGCGACATCATCGTCGCAGGCAATAATCTTGAGCATTCGGCCCCCTTAAGTAGTTCGATTTTGCCACATCGGGCACGCGCCGCTTGCGGGGGTGCGGTCCGTTTGCGCCCCACGGCGTGCAGCTCGCGCCAAGCGGTGTTGCGGTGGCGAAAGATGCCTCCTGCGCCATCGAGAGCTCAGCTATCCTCAGCTTGCCAGTTCGAAAATGGACCCGACCCAAGATTGAATCTTTATTTCAACTTTACACCTAGGTTTACAGCTGTCTTGTCAGCTGTAAACCTAGGTGTCATACTAAAGCCCCAAGATTCGCCAAAAGAGAGGGGCCTTGATGGCACAGAGCGCGAACATGGATGCGTCGGAGCTTGCACGCGATATCGCGGCCGGCCTAGCATCGGCAACGACGGCAACGGAGCGCGCGGCACTGGTGCCCGCAGAGCTCGTCGAGGCCATTCAGCAGCTAAAAACCCAACGTGACGCGGTGATCCTGGCGCACTATTACGTGGCGCCCGAGGTGCAGGCCGTGGCTGATTACGTCGGCGACAGCTTCTACCTGGCAAAGCTCGCCAAGAGCCTGCCGCAGCAGACTATCGTGCTGTGCGGCGTGGAGTTTATGGGCGAGAGCGCCAAGCTGCTCAATCCCACTAAGACCGTGCTGCTGCCCGAGCCGGGCGCGGACTGTCCCATGGCGCACATGGTCAAGCGCGAGACGGTCGACGCGGCGCGCGCCGAGTACGGCGACGACCTGGCCGTGGTGTGCTACGTCAACTCCACGGTCGAGATCAAGAGCTGGAGCGACGTGTGCGTCACCAGTTCCAACGCCGTTAAGATCGTGTCCGAGCTGCCGCAGCAGCATATTCTGTTCATTCCCGACCAAAACCTGGGACGCTTCGTAGCCGAGCAGGTGCCGCAAAAGCACGTCATTCTCAACAACGGCTACTGCCCGCGCCATCACATCATCACCGTCGAGCAGATCGTCGACGCGACGGAGGCCCACCCCGACGCGCTCGTGCTGGCGCACCCCGAGTGCAAGGCCGACGTCCTGGCCGAGGCCGACTACATCGGCTCCACCGCCGGCATCATCAAGTATGCCGAGGAGTCCGACGCGAGCGAGTTCATTATCGTGACGGTCCGCGGCGTGCTCTACGAGCTCGAGCGCCGCTGCCAGGGCACTGGCAAGAAGTTCTACTTCCCCGCGGTGCAGCCCGCCTGCGTCAACATGGACCTCATCACGCTCGAAAAGCTCGTGCACTGCCTGGAGACGGGCGAGGGCGAGGTGCAGATCGGCGTGTCGGACGAGGCTGCCGACCAGGCCAAGCTCACGCTCGACCGTATGCTCGAGTACGCAGCACGCTAGAACAATGTTGCATGAGGGACGGTCCCTTATGTCACATTCAAGGGAGAGGATTCCTGTGGAAACCAAGCAATACCCCGATATGGAGTGCGACGTCGTCATTGCCGGCTGCGGCGTAGCGGGTCTGTACGCGGCCCTCAATCTGCCGACGAGCACGCGCGTGATCATGCTCTCCAAGGGCGCGGTCGATGAGTGCGATTCGATGCTCGCGCAGGGCGGCATCTGCGTGCTGCCCGAGGGTTCGGACTACGATGCCTTCTTTGAGGACACCATGCACGCCGGCCATTACGAGAACCGCTGCGAGAGCGTCGACATCATGATCCGCTCGAGCCGCTCGGTCATCAACGACCTGCTAGCGATGGGTGTGGATTTTGAGCGCAAGGCCGACGGCAGCCTCAATTTTACCCGCGAGGGCGCGCACAGCCGTCCGCGCATCGCCTTCCATGCCGATATCACCGGCAAGGAGATTACGACCAAGCTGCTCCAGGCCGTTCGCAAGCTGGACAACGTGCAGATTTTGGAGCACGTAGCCATGACCGATATCCTGACGGGCGAGCGTGACGGCGTTACGGTGTGCACCGGCGTCGTTGCCGTTCCCGTGGACGAGGACAACTCGGTTCGTCCCGCCGACGAGCTGACAAATGCCGCCGAGGGCGTGCATGCCGGCGAACCGTTTAAGATCCATGCCCGCCACACGCTGTGGGCGACGGGCGGTATCGGCGGCGTATACGACCATTCGACCAACTACCCGCAGCTCACGGGCGATGCCTGCTACATTGCTCAGGAGCATGGCATTAAGATGGAGCACCTGGACTACGTGCAGATCCACCCCACGGGACTGTTCTCGCCGCAGCCGGGCCGCACCTTCCTGATCAGCGAGAGCTGCCGCGGCGAGGGCGCAATTTTGCTCAACGCCGCCGGCGAGCGCTTTACCGACGAGCTTCAGCCGCGCGACGTGGTCGCCGCCGCTATTCGCGAGCAGATGAAGCAGGACGGCACCGAGCACGAGTGGCTGAGCTTTGCCCCCGTCGAGCGCGATGTGGTGACCGGGCACTTTGCCAATATCCGCGCGCGCTGCCTGGAGGACGGCCGCGACATCTTGGACGAGCCCATCCCCGTTACGCTCACGCAGCACTACTTTATGGGCGGCGTATGGGTCGACAAGGACGGCCGCACCTCGATGCCCGAGCTCTACGCAGCCGGTGAGACGGCCTGCAATGGCGTGCACGGCAAGAATCGCCTTGCATCAAACAGCCTGCTCGAGGCGCTGGTCTGGGGTCGTCGCGCCGCGTGGTACATGCGCACCGGCGAGTCGCTCGCAGTGGAGCAGGCGGGCGATCCCGCGCTCGATGGCCGTCATCGCGCCCTAAGCGCAGACGCCCTGGCAATCGATGATTTGGCCCGTGCCGCCGGCACGCAGGCCGTGGAGGAGTAGACCATGAATCCCATTACCATGAAGCTCGTCGTCGATGATCTGATTCTGCAGGCTCTGCGCGAGGACATTACGTTTGAGGACGTGAGCACGGCGAGCGTGTGCCCCACGGCGCGTCCCGCTACGGTGGAGCTTATCGCCAAGGCCGATGGCATCATCGCGGGCTTGGATGTGTTCGCTCGCACCTTTGAGCTGCTGGATTCGCAGAGCTCGGTGCTGTTTGATGTTGCCGACGGCGACGAGGTGCACGCCGGCGACCACGTGGGCCAGGTGCGCGGCGATGCACGCGTACTGCTTTCGGGAGAGCGCGTGGCGCTCAACTACCTGCAGCGTATGAGCGGTATCGCTACCTATACACACCAGATGGCCGCGGCGCTCGAGGGCACCAAAACCGTGCTCGTCGATACGCGCAAGACCACGCCGGGCATGCGCGTCTTCGAGAAGGCCGCGGTCGAGATCGGGGGCGGCAGCAACCACCGTTACAACCTGTCGACGGCCGTCATGCTCAAGGACAACCACATCGATGCCGCCGGCGGCGTGACGCGTGCGATCGAGATGGCGCGCGCCCATGCGTCGTTTACCACGACGGTCGAGATTGAGTGCGAGAACCTGGACATGGTGCGCGAGGCCGTGGAGGCCGGCGCCGACATCATCATGTTCGACAACATGACCCATGACGACATGACCGCCGCGATTGAGCTTATCGCCGGTCGCGCCAAGACCGAGTGCTCGGGCAACGTGGACGCCAGCAATATCCGCGCGCTCGCCGACCTGGGCGTTGACTTTATTAGCTCGGGCGCGCTGACACACTCCGCCCCGATCCTCGACCTCTCACTTAAGCACCTGCGTCTGCTGGACGGTAAATAATGAACGCCCGCGAGCGTCGCCGTGCCATCATGGACGTGCTCGAGGTGGCCAAGGAGCCCGTTTCGGGCAGCGCACTTGCCCGCGAGGTTGGCGTGAGCCGTCAGATCGTGGTTCAGGATATTGCCCTGCTGCGTGCCGATGGGCACGATGTCGTGGCCACCAACCGTGGTTATGTGCTGCAGGAGGCCCCCAGCAGCCCCGCCGTGCCCACGCGCTTGGTCAAGGTTCGCCACAGCGTGGAGCAGGCAGGCGATGAGCTCACGAGTGTCGTCGACGCCGGCGGCGCCGTGCTCAACGTGATCGTCAATCACCGCGTGTACGGTAAGATCACGGCCGACCTGGACATCCGCAATCGTCGCGATGTTGAGCGCTACCTGCACGATATCGAGAGCGGCAAGAGCTTTCCGCTGCTAACGGTGACGAGCGGCTATCACTTCCATCGCATTGCGGCAGAAGACGAGCAGACCCTCGACGAGATCGAGGCCATGCTCAAGGAGAAGGGTTATCTGGCAGACCTGATGCCCTACGAAGACGATCTATCGTAGCCGACGCTGCAAACGTCTCTAAGCGGCAATCTGACGTTCAATCGTCGGTCGCGTACCACAAAGTACGCTTCCCTCCTCTTTCACGTCACCTTGCTCGCTTAGGGACGTTTTCGCTGACGTGAGCTCAACCTGCGACGGTGCCAAATTAGTTATCACACAAAAGACGATATGAGAAAGCCATTGGGGTCGCCTCCCCCGCGTTGCAGTTTCTTTCCGCGGGCTCGGGGTGCCACAATGGGCTTTGAGTATCGGCCCGTGCGGTAGCCCTTACCGCACCTGCGGGGAGGAGGCTTCCCATGCCCCATGTTACCTCCATCGGCCTGGACGTCCACGCGCGATCGGTCGCCGCAGCGGCGTTCAACCCCTTCACCGGCGAGGTGGTGCACCGCGACTTCGGCACCGACGCCGCCGAGATCGCGGAGTGGGCCCTCGGGTTCGAGGAGCCCAGGGCCTGCTACGAGAGCGGTCCCACCGGGTTCCACATGGCGCGCGAGCTGCGCGCCCTCGGCCTCGACTGCGCCGTGGCCGCCGTCTCGAAAATGCAGAGGCCGGCGGCGGACGCGCGCCGCAAGAACGACCGGCGCGACGCCGAGTTCATCGCCCGCATGCTCGCCACCCACAACATCGTCGAGGTCCCGCTGCCGGACGCGGCCGTCGAGGCCGCCCGCGACCTCGACCGCGCCCTCGACGACGCCACCGTTGAGTACCGCCGCGCCAGGCAGCGCCTCAACATGTTCCTGATTAGGCTGGGATACGTCTGGGACGAGCGCAACGCCGACGGGACGAGGAAGAAGGCCTGGACGCGCGCCCACTGGAGGTGGATATCCGAGATCAGGCTCGAGGGCCCGCAGCGCGACGCGCTCGAGTACTACGTCACGGCCGCCCGCTGCGCGGAATCGGACAGGCGGCAGCTCGAGAGGAGGGTCGTCGCGCTGGCCGGCGCCGACCGGTGGCGCCCGGCCGTGGAGGCGCTCTCCTGCATCAAGGGGATCGACACCCTGACGGCCTTCAGGCTCGCGGCGGAGGCCGGGTCCTTCAGCAGGTTCCGCTCGGCACCGGCCTTCGCGAGCTGGTGCGGGCTCACGCCGTCGGAGCACTCGAGCGGCGAGTCCGAGCGGCGCGGCGGGATAACCAAGGCCGGCAACGCGCTCGCGCGCACGGCGCTCATAGAGTCCGCATGGCACTATTCCATGTGCTCCCCGAGGCCCAAGGCCCCCGCCCCCGGCACCGACGTGCCCACGGCGGTACGCTCGAGGGCGGACGACTGCACCGCCAGGCTCCACCGCCGCCGCGAGGCGCTCGCGCGCGCCGGCAAGCCGGCCTGCAAGGCCAACGCCGCCGTGGCGCGCGAGCTCGCCTGCTGGGTCTGGGAGATCGGGTGCAGGTCCGAAGGGACCATCCTCTAGCGGCCGGCGACAACCGACTCCCGCCGAGAGGGCCCGCGCCTCGACGCATCGCCGGCGCGAGTTCACGGCCTCTTTTATGGGCAGCCCCCGGGCCGCGCCCGACAAAAGACTGGATTCGCACGATCGCGCCGGACGGAGAATCGAAATGCGGTGGGGTGCGCGGACATACCGGGCTGACCGCCGGCAGCGCGCCCGCAAGAGCCCGCGGATATTAGCTTGCCAGGCAAGCGTCGACTAAACGTGCAGCGTGCGCGGGCCCTCCCGACGGGAAACGAAAAAGCCCGGTTTAAAACCGGGCTCGAACAAACACGCCTATTGACAATGGCTTTCTCATATTAAAAGAGGCCTCCGCGGCGATGCGGAGGCCTCTTTTTTGTGCACGGTGTACTTTTGAGTGTGCAGGTGGGGGAGTGGTTACTCCTCGACGATCTCGGTGATCGCGCCAGCGGGGCAAGCGTCCTGGCAAGCGCCACAGGCGACGCAGGAGTCCTCGTCAGCGACGGTAGCGACGTCCTGGAGCTCCAGAACGCCAGCGGGGCAGGAGTCGACGCAAACGCCACAAGCGATGCACTCGTCGGCATCAATTACGGGATGAGCCATGGTAGTTTCCTCTCTGTTGACCGACGCTACAGGCGATGCGCGCCGGTTTGATTCGGGCAAAAACATACCACGGGAGCGACCGTTTGCAATACCCTCTGACCGGCATCTTCATACCGTTCGCCGAGTATGCCAAGGTTTACTAAAAAACGTGCAGGTGGGGCCGTTGAGCTGCGTAAATGTTAGCTAAAGGTGACTTGAAATATAGGGCGATTGAGCGTGCTTACGGAAAGCGCGACCCGGAATTGACGCTCAGACTGGGACGCGCTTTCCCGATGGACGTTTAGCGGAAACTATGTCCCAGAATTCGCTCTCAAAACGGGATGCAGTTTCCAGTTGAGCGCTCCGCGGGAAACTGCGTCCCGGAATCTACGCTCAAACTGGGCTGCATTTTCCGGTTGAGCCTTCAAGCGGAAGCTGCATCCCAGAATCGCCGCTCAAAACGGGACGCACTTTCCCCGGGGTCGCCCCAAAGTCTCCTGCGCGGCTCCAAGCTCAAACCTCAGCCAACTCTACATAGATCTCGATAGATTTGCCGAGAACTCAAACAGTGTGTCTACCTGCGTATTTGCGAACCTAAACTCTCGGCAATAAGAAATCTTATATGAATTGACTTAGATTTTGTATATTCCGGCCCATAAGGGGATACACTACATCCTGAAAGACAAGCCGAAACACCGCTCGGCAGACCGCCGAGTCGGTGCAAACGCACAAGAGAGAGGGAATTTCTAATGGGCAAGATTCTTGGTATCGACCTTGGTACTACTAACTCCGCAATGGCCGTCCTCGAGGGCGGTTCTCCGACCATTATCGTGAACGCCGAGGGCGACCGCACCACCCCGTCCGTCGTGGGCTTCCGTGCCGACGGCGACCGCGTCGTGGGTAAGGCCGCTAAGAACCAGGCTGTCACCAACCCCAAGAACACCGTGTTCTCCATCAAGCGCTTCATGGGCCGCAAGTACTCCGAGTGCACCTCCGAGATCAAGACCGTGCCGTACGAGGTCAAGGAGGGCCAGGGTGGCCGTGCCGTCGTCGACATCGAGGGCAAGGACTACACCGCCGAGCAGGTGAGCGCCATGACGCTCGCAAAGATGAAGGCCGACGCCGAGAAGTATCTGGGCGAGACCGTCACCGACGCCGTCATCACCGTCCCGGCCTACTTCAACGACGCCCAGCGTCAGGCCACCAAGGACGCCGGTAAGATCGCCGGCCTCAACGTCAAGCGCATCGTCAACGAGCCGACCGCTGCTGCTCTGGCCTATGGCCTGGACAAGCAGGGCACCGACCAGCGCATTCTGGTCTTCGACCTGGGCGGTGGTACCTTCGACGTCTCCATCCTCGACCTCGCCGACGGCGTGTTTGAGGTTCTGTCCACCTCGGGCGACAACCACCTGGGCGGCGACGACTGGGATCAGCGCGTCATCGACTGGATGGCCGATAAGTTCCAGCAGGAGAACGGTGTCGACCTGCGTCAGGACCCCATGGCCCTGCAGCGTCTGAAGGAGGCCGCCGAGAACGCCAAGAAGGAGCTCTCCGCCGCCCAGCAGACCACCATCAACCTGCCGTTCATTACCATGAACCAGTCCGGCCCGCTGCACCTCAACTACACGCTGACCCGCGCCGAGTTCGAGAAGATCACCCGCGACCTGCTCGAGCGCTGCAAGCAGCCTGTCACCAACGCCCTGCGTGACGCCAAGCTTAAGCTCTCCGATTTGACCGAGGTCATCCTCGTCGGCGGCTCCACCCGTATGCCCGCCGTCCAGGAGCTCGTCAAGACCATGACCGGCAAGCAGCCCAACATGTCCGTGAACCCCGACGAGGTCGTTGCCGACGGCGCTGCCGTCCAGGGCGGCGTGCTCACCGGCGACGTCGAGGGCATCCTGCTGCTCGACGTTACCCCGCTGTCGCTGGGCGTCGAGACCATGGGCGGCATCATGACCAAGATGATCGACCGCAACACCACGATCCCGACCTCCAAGACCGAGGTCTACTCCACCGCTGCCGACAACCAGACCAGCGTCGAGATCAACGTGCTCCAGGGCGAGCGCGAGCTTGCCCGCGACAACAAGTCGCTCGGTAAGTTCCAGCTGACCGGTATCCCGGCTGCCCGCCGCGGCGTGCCGCAGATCGAGGTCACCTTCGACATCGACGCCAACGGCATCGTCAAGGTCTCCGCTAAGGACAAGGGCACCGGCAAGGAGCAGCAGATCACCATCTCCGGCTCCACCGCGCTTTCCGACGACGAAGTCGATCGTATGGTCAAGGACGCCGAGGCTCATGCCGAGGAGGACAAGAAGCAGAAGGAGGAGGTCGAGGTCCGCAACCAGACCGACAGCCTGTGCTACTCCACCGAGCAGACCCTCAACGAGCTGGGCGACAAGGTTTCCGCCGACGTGAAGTCCAAGGCCGAGGCCGCTATCGCCGACGCCAAGAAGGCGCTCGAGGGCTCTGACGTCGAGGCCATCAAGGCCGCTGGCGAGTCCCTGCAGTCCGTGGCCTACGAGCTGGCTCAGGTTGTCTACGCCGACGCTCAGCAGCAGACCGACGGTGCCGCCGGCGCTCAGTCTGCCGACGATGACGTCGTCGACGCCGACTACGAGGTTGTGGACGACGAGGACAAGTAATCATGTCCGCCCGTAAAGCTCGCACGGAGGCGGCTGCCGCTGGCGTCGCCCCCGTTGACTCTGAGGAGAAGGACGTGAAGATTCCCGTAGAGGCCGTTGACGATACCGAGGCCAATGAGGCCGCGGCCGCCGAGGCTGCCGAGAACCAGGTAGAGGATTCAAACAAGGAGGCGACGATGACCGAGGACGAGATGGTGGAAGCCGCTATCCGCGCCGGTGAGGAAGCCGCCGACAACGACTTTAAGCTCAAGTTCGAGCAGGCTCAGAAGGAGCTTGCCGACGTGCGCAATGAACTCGATGCTGCGGCAGAGGCTCAGAAGGCCGCTGAGGACAAGGCGAAGGACGCCACCGAGCGCACCGCCCGTCTGCAGGCCGACTGGGAGAACTTCCGTCGCCGCACCGCCAACGAGCGCATTGCCGAGCGCGAGCGCGCGACCGAGAAGCTTGTCACCGCGCTGTTGCCGGTGATCGACGATATCGAGCGCGCGATCGACCATGCCCGCAGCCAAGAGCTTTCCGACGACTTTAAGCAGTTCGTCGATGGCGTTGACGCGGTACATGCCAAGCTGCTCGATGTGTTTGCGCACGAGGGCGTTGAGCCCATCGACCCCAAGGGCGAGGCGTTCGATCCGCTCGAGCACCAGGCTGTGGGTCGCGTCGAGGACGCATCGCAGTACGACGAGACCGTCAACGATGTGTACCAGAAGGGCTACCGCATGGCGGATCGCATCCTGCGTTCCGCGATGGTGACGGTGACCTACGGTGGCGAGAAGCGCCCCGCACCGGAGCCCGAAGCGGCGCCCGAGGATGCTGCGGCCGATACGGCCGAGAGCACCGAGGAGTAATTGAGAAGGGCCCCGGGGCAACACCCGGGGCCCTTTCTGGCCTAGTGCCATATGAAAGCATGAGCCGTCGTCTGCATGGGCGGCGGACGTAACAGGAGAGGAGCTACGATGGCTGCAGGCAAAACCTTCTATGACATCCTGGGCGTATCCAAGAGCGCCTCCGATAAAGAGATCAAGAGCGCGTTTCGCAAGCTCGCGCAAAAATATCACCCCGATGCCGGCGGCGACGAGGCCAAGTTTAAGGAGATTAGCGAGGCCTACGAGACGCTTTCGGACGAGAAGAAGCGCAAAGAGTACGACCAGATGCTCATGTTCGGCGGCATGCCGGGCGCGGGCGGCGCGTATAGCGGTGGCTACGGCGCCGGTGCCGGCGCGAGCGGTTGGGGCGATATCTTCGACAGCATCTTCAGCGGCAACGGCGCCTGGGGCAGCGACTGGGGCTCGGGCTTTGCCGGTGCCGCGGGTGCTGCCGGTGCGGGCGCGGGCCGCAACCGCGCACGCAAGGGCGGCGACCTGTCGCTGACCGTCGATGTGACGGCCGAGGACGCGTTTCGCGGCGTGACGCACAAGGTTACCTACCGCATTCCCTCGACGGGCGAGCAGCAGACCATTACGGTCTCGGTGCCTGCGGGCGCGGTCGACGGAGGTAAGCTGCGTTACAAGCGTCGCGGCGAGTACGGCGTTGCCGGAGGCGAGCGCGGCGACCTGGTCGTGACCACGCATGTGGAGGAGCACCCGCTGTTTAAGCGCAAGGGTGCCGATGTGACCATGGAGGTGCCGATCTCGGTCTACGAGGCGGCGCTCGGCTGCACGGTGGATGTGCCCACGCCCGGCGGTGCGACGGTTCGTCTGAAGGTGCCCGCTGGCACCCAGACGGGCAAGAAGTTCCGCTTTAAGGAAATGGGGGCGCCCGACGTTAAGCACCGTGGCCGCACGGGTGCGTTGCTCGTCGAGATCAAGGTGCAGGTTCCCTCGAACCTGTCCGACGATGAGCGCGATGCCATGACCAAGCTGCGCGAGGCCGATACGCGCGATTATCGCGAGAAGGTCAACCGTTACAAGGCGACGTTCTAGGGCGGCCGTGGCGCACGCCCGCGCCCGCGGGCTTATGATGGACGATAGCGAGACGGAAAGGGGTCAGGTAGCATGGCCGAGGACAATAGGAACAAACCGCTGTACATGATCAGCGTGGCGGCCGAGCTGACCGGCATGCATCCGCAGACTCTGCGCGTCTACGAGTCCAAGGGCCTGGTGAATCCTCAGCGCTCGGGCGGCAACACGCGCCTGTATTCGCGTGCCGATATCGAGCGTCTGGAACTCATCAACCAACTGACCGACGAGGGTATCAACCTTGCCGGCGTGGTGCGCATCCTCGATATGAAGGAGCGTGCCGAGGAGCGTGAGCGCGAGAACGAAAAGCTCCGCGCCCGCGTGCGCCAGTTCGAGGACGAGCTGCACGAGTACAAGATGCAGAAGAAGATCACCGCCCTGGCCCCGCGTGATGGCTCAGTCAACCCCGAGCAGGTCATGCGCAAGCTGCTGGGCGCCGGCGGGGATCTGTAGGTTCCGCCGTTCTGACGAACGGCGGACCAGTTGACGCTGCACGCCGCCCAGAGCGACAATTTGTCATTCAAAGGGCAAGGCATGACCAGAAGGTCTATGCCTTGCCTTTTTCATGCCAACTTGTTCGCTCTGGACGTCGCTCGCTGTCCGTCCTCTACCTGCGGCGCTGCCTTGCTCCGGATGCGGTAGGGTAGTCATTGGACGTTCTTAAATGACTAGTCGAAAGGGACGCTCTTGCACAAAATCTTCCGGCCTTCGACCGGCACGTCCTTTACTTTACTGAGATAAAGTGAACGTACAGATTCGTAACCCGCTGGCAACCGTTCTATGGCACGATATTGAACGAATGTATGCTATGCGCCCAAATCTTTTGGGCAGAGTGGGAGACAGTATGGTCAAGCTGTACGAGGACGGCATCTACCTGCGCGGCGGCAGCGAGGTCGTGCCTGCGGCCGAGGCTGCCGAGCGCGGCATTACGAAGACGCCCGAGGATGCCAAGCGCGGAACCATCGCGTATTCGATCCTCCAGGCACACAATACGTCCGGCGACCCCGAGGCACTCAAGATTCGCTTCGACGCCATGGCGAGCCACGACATCACCTTTGTCGGCATCATCCAAACGGCGCGTGCCTCGGGCATGGAGCAGTTCCCGCTGCCCTACGTGCTCACCAACTGCCATAACTCGCTGTGCGCCGTGGGCGGCACCATCAACGAGGACGACCACGTCTTTGGCCTCTCTGCGGCCAAGAAGTACGGCGGCATCTTTGTCCCGCCGCATATCGCCGTCATCCACTCCTTTATGCGTGAGAACTTTGCCGGTTGCGGCAAGATGATCCTGGGTTCCGACTCGCACACCCGCTACGGCGCCCTAGGCACCATGGCCGTGGGTGAGGGCGGCGGCGAGCTGGCCAAGCAGTTGCTGCGCGACACCTACGATGTCGCCTATCCCGGCGTCGTCGCCATCTACCTCACGGGTGCCCCGCGCCCCGGCGTCGGCCCGCACGACGTGGCGCTCGCCATCATCCGCGCCGTCTTTGCCAAGGGCTACGTTAAGAACAAGGTCATGGAGTTTGTGGGCCCCGGCATCGCGAGCATGACGACCGATTACCGCAACGGCGTCGACGTCATGACCACCGAGACCACCTGCCTTTCCTCCATTTGGGCAACTGACGAGGACACGCACGCATTCCTGACCATGCACGGCCGCGGCGACGACTACCGCGAGCTCAAGCCCGCCGATGTTGCCTACTACGACGGCTGCGTCGAGGTCGATCTGTCGAGCATCAAGCCCATGATCGCGCTGCCGTTCCATCCTTCCAACGGCTTTGAGATCGACGAACTCAACGAGAATCTCGAGGACATCCTGCACGAGGTGGAGCTCGAGGCCGCCAAGATCGGCGAGGGCAAGACGCACTTTAGCCTGCTCGACAAGATCGTCGACGGCAAGCTGCACGTGCAGCAGGGCGTTATCGCCGGCTGCTCGGGCGGCAACTACGACTCCGTGGTCCAGGCTGCCCGCGTGCTCAAGGGCGCCAACACCGGCTGCGGCGAGTTCTCGCTGTCGGTCTACCCCACGAGCCAGCCCGTGGCACTCGAGCTTACACGCCGCGGCTACATCTACGACCTTATGGAGGCCGGCGCGATTGTGCGCACGGCATTCTGCGGCCCGTGCTTCGGCGCCGGCGACACGCCTGCCAACAACGGCCTTTCGATTCGCCACACCACGCGCAATTTCCCCAACCGCGAGGGTTCCAAGCCGGGTAATGGCCAGCTGAGCGCCGTAGCCCTGATGGACGCCCGCTCCATTGCGGCGACGGCTGCCAACGGCGGCGTCCTGACGCCGGCGACCGACCTGCCCGAGGAGACTTGGGACGAGGCCTGCGAGTACACCTTTGACGACGCGCCGTACAAAAAGCGCGTGTACTGGGGCTTTGGCAAGGCGGAGCCTGCCGACGAGCTGGTCGAAGGCCCCAACATCAAGCCGTGGCCCGCGATGGAGCCCCTCGGCGACGATATCCTGCTCAAGGTGTGCTCCAAGATCATGGACCCGGTCACCACGACCGACGAGCTCATCCCCTCGGGCGAGACGAGCTCCTTCCGCTCCAACCCGCTGGGCCTGGCCGAGTTTACGCTCAGCCGCCGCGACCCGGCCTACGTGGGCCGCTCCAAGGAGGTCGACGCGGTGGAAAAGCGCCGTGTGGCCGGTGAGGCCGCGGGCGACCTGGCGGCGCTCGATGCCGAGCTTGCCGGTGTGTTTGAGGCACTGGCCGGCGCGGGTGTCGCGGCCGATGCCAAGGCGACCGAGTGTGGCTCCATGCTCTATGCCAAGAAGCCTGGTGACGGTTCTGCCCGCGAGCAGGCCGCGAGCTGCCAGCGCGTGATTGGCGGCTTGGCCAATATCGTTCACGAGTACGCCACCAAGCGCTATCGCTCCAACGTGATGAACTGGGGCATGGTGCCCTTCCAGATGGAGGCTGAGCCCAACTTTGAGGTGGGCGACTATGTCTTTGTGCCGGGTATCCGCGCTGCGCTCGATGGTGACCTGAAGAACATCGCCGCCTACGTGGTGCGCGCCGACGGCACGGTCGAGCAGATTGAGCTCTATATTGCCGATATGACGGCAGAGGAGCGTGCCATCGTCAAGGCCGGCTGCCTGATCAACTACAACAAGTTCAAGGCCGCTGCCGAGTAACGCACATACTTGTCCGCCCCGGTTATACCTTTCCCTGCCGCTCACGCGCTTCGCGAGGGTCGCGTCAGAGAAAGGTATAACCGGGGCTACTTGTTAAGTGCTGCTCGTTGGGTCTTGAGGGCGCTAAAATCGAGGTTGCAACTCTCCTCTATGGGGGAGTGCGCCTTTGTTCATATGCTATCTAGAATTGACAGTATGAAGTTGGCGCTTTAAAGTGAGCTCAAAACACTCTCGTTTGTGGAGTTGAAGATGAAGCGTTGCACTTCTGTTTTGTTGCTGTTGGTGGCTTGCGTCGTCGCTGCTGCGGACGTGGTCCTATTTGGCTCGCTTATCTTCTATGGGCCGAGTGGGGTTGAGCAGACGGTTGAGATGGCGTCCCTTGTTGCATCGATGCCCGGGCAAATGATTTCGGACGTTACAAAGCCCGATGAGATAACGCTCGATATCGAGGAAACGCCGGGCATTCTAAGCATAAGCAACTACCCCATGATTGAACTTGGCTCGTCTCGCTATACCAAGGACGAGAAGTTGTCCCGACAGGCGCTGGACTTGCTAAACGGGCGTTCGTTCAAACGCTGGGACGGTTGGGATGCCTATGAGCGCCGACGTGGTTCTGTGAACGGTGGCTACTATACAACGCTGAAGTTGTATTCATCTGATGGCAAACTGATGCGCACCGTTAACTACAATCCGGAATACGCAAAAGCCGGAGGTGGGGACGGCGTCTATATCCAAGATGGCGGCGTGACCTACATTCTTGAAGGCGACCAGCAGCAGGTGATCGATTTTTTGGATCGTTGCGTGATGGACGCGTACGACCAGACCTGCCTGCCCGACCCGCAGACTGCACGCGATGGTGGATCTGCTCGTACATGGCTATTCGAGGATGAGATGCCCTGGACCGCCGAATCGGGAAGCACGGGCTCGGCAAAAGAGTAGAGAACGCGACCACCACAAAGGTGCCCCTTTGCGGTGGTTTTCAGTCTGTCTCGATCTGTAACATCTGGGCCGTTAAAAGTGGGCTTGGTGTTGCAGATTTAGATTATCGATTCGGGTGTCTTCTGTTTATCTCGATCTGTAACAGGTGGACCCTTATTTGCCGAGTAGTTGTTACAGATTTAGATAAACGGGCGCCGCTGAGCATTTCATCTCAATCTGTAACATCTGGGGTCAAAAACGGCCGCTAGATGTTACAGATCGAGACAGATGAGCGCCGGAGTCGAAAACCACCACAAAGGGGACAGGCACCTTTGTGGCGGTGGGGAACGAGCTCGATGTTGTTGTGATTGTTGAGCGGTATGTTAATGAACGTCTCTACAGGATTTCATCTGGGCTGGCGGGCTTGGTTGTTTTGGGGATGCCGAGTTTGGATGACGCGAAATCGTCAACATTGTCCTTAATTCCGTCTTTGGTGTAGACAGTGACCATATAGGTGCTGTGTCCGAATTCGCCCTTGTCGCGTGTTGCCCAGGCATCCCAGTAGGCGGCCCCGTTTCGCCCTTTGATTTTTCCGACACGGCGGAGTTCTGTTCGCTTTAATTTCCGGTTGCTATAGATGGTTCGACCGGCTTCCGCGGTGAGCCCGCACTGTCCAAGCAGCTTGTCGAGGACTTGGTTCATGTGGCGCTCATCGGTGTTTGGTGCGTAGTCGTAGGCGAGGGTGATGGAGTCGAGTGGCTGGTCGTCGATCAGATAGTTTAGCGCCTGAGGTTCAAGGCAGAAATAGGGGGAGCATCCGTCGACCTTGCCGAGCAACGGTAACTTGGACTGCCAACTTCCGGTGGGAATTGCATATTCGTAGAACACGCCACGGCAGACAAAGGAGAGCGAGGTGGCACGCGAGCCGGCGTCGATCATCCCGCAAAGATCGAAGGGCGAGGCGATACCAAAAGAAAAGGGCGTGATGACGATAAGGAAGAGCATCACGATGGGTATGGCGAGAATGGCGATGACGTTGCGACCGGTGGAATGAGACGGCTTCACATGCGCTCCTCGAGACAAAGATCTGTTGAGGATAGGCAGAAATGGATATGTTCAGAGAACAATTCAAGTTTAATCTCATGGCGCGAGATAGTCGACCGTTAGCGTCGAAAACCACCACAAAGGTGCCTGTCCCCTTTGTGGGGTTGATTTCCGATCTCAGCCGAACACATTGAGCAAATAGGCCATTCCCGCAGTTAGCTGAACGCCCCCGCGGCCCC
>NZ_JADMWW010000059.1 GCF_015548375.1 Collinsella aerofaciens | reverse complement strand
CCCATCATCGCGGTCTACGGGGTCAAAGATATGGCACCGTGGGGACACATGTATGTCAATCCTGGTCTAACAGAGCCTTTTTTAATCATTTGGAGCGTCATTTCGCCCTTTGAATGATATTGGTCCCAATTCCCGTCAGACGCGAAATCTGGTCAATCGTAAACCCCCGATGCCTCAACACTGCCAGAAGACGATTTCGCTCTGATTTCGGCAAAGTTTTAAGCTGATAAGGCTCATGCGGAGCCAAAAGAGCCCGGGCAACTTCCAGCGCATCCATATCGGAGATATGCTTACCTTCGGGCATAAAATAGGGATTAGGCTTGCCGTCGGTACTCGAAAGATAAAACGCTTCCGTACCCCCAAACAGATTGAGAATACCTTCACAATCACAAATTTCGGGATGAGAGAAATACTCATGGAAGCTGCTCCAGCGATACAGAGGAGCAGAAGAAATACCTGCTTTTGCAGGATTGTCGTGTATGTATCGGACGCAACGGAGCAGCTGTTTGTCGTCAGAAATGATCACACTCTTGAATCGTTCCTGGAACACCGGTCCGCGGCGGCCGGTTTTTTGATTGAAGTGTTTCGCATATGCCGTATCAATCGCATGCATAGCAACGCTCATCTGATTATCGAGATCATCAAATAGCAGGTGAACATGATTGTCCATGAGGCACCAGGCAAGAAGACGAATATGAGCGGACGTAAATCGTCTGTTCAATAGATTGAGAAAATAAAGGCGATCGTCATCGTCTTCGAAGATCAGCTGGCCAGCACAGCCCTTGAGCATGACGTGATAATGGCCGAGTTCGGACAACGCACGGGCAACACGAGTCATCGAAACCCTCCCTTCCAAGGATGCAGTAGTCACAGCATACAAAAGGAAAGGAAGAAAAAGGCCGAACCGCCCAACAAAGGTGAGCGGTTCGGCAAACGGTAGCAATGATTATTTTAGGCTCTGTTAGACCAGGATTGACATGCCGACCTGCCGGCTAACTCGCCGTCTCCCCGTCGGGCGCCGGCGTCTTGAC
>NZ_JADMWW010000058.1 GCF_015548375.1 Collinsella aerofaciens | reverse complement strand
TTCCTTCCCTTCATCCCCTTCCTTCTCTCGTCGATACTCGTGCTCGGCGCCACAAGGCCCGGGACCCTGGCGGCAAAGGCGCCCGCGCCCAAATTCCGGCGCCTTATCCAGATCGTGTTTTCGATAATCGGCGCGGGGACCGCGATGCTCCTCGCCGGCCTCGCACCCGGGGGCATTTACGCCTTGGCCCTAAACGGCTTCGGGCAAATTGGGTACCCGATCGCCTTCTTCCATAACGGCGCGCTTACCGCCACGACCGCGGGAAACGTCTTCACGACCCTGCTTCTCGCGCTGCTTGCGGGCGGAACCTTGATATCCGTTTTCTCCGCCGTCCTATCGACCGCAACGAGGCGCGTCCTCGCGGGCCCCCTTGCCTCCGCGCTGCTTGTCGCGGCCCCGGCATTCCCGTTACTGTCCGATTCGGCGCTGGAGCATAATGCCGTGCTCGGGCTCCTGCCGCTGGCCGTGTTCTCGCCTATCGAGGCCACGGGTTACGTGGGATGCTTCCCGACGGAATTCATTGGCTCCGGTTCAGGCAGCGCATCGATGCTTGCCGTGGCCCTGGCATACGTCGCGGTCCTTTTTGCGGTCGGCGCCGTTGCGGCACGTTCCCCCAAACAGCCTGGACCCGCTAAAAAGCACCATGGGCTCGAGCTCCTGGACGCGAGCGTGGGATACGGGAGCACGACGATACTTTCAATCGGGTCGCTTTTCCTGAGCCCGGGAACGGCGGCGGGCCTCGTTGCTCCCAACGGCTCGGGGAAAACCACCCTTCTTGAAGCGCTGTCGGGCCAATTTCCCACCCGCATCCGCTCGGGAAGCCTGGTGGCAGACGGAATCAGCCAACGTCGATCAGCCGAATTCGCAGAACTCGTCTACCTGAGCTCTTCGGGCGGCGCGGATCTCTACCCCACGCTATCGGCCCGCGAGCACCTCTCTTTCGTTAGGGAGGCGTGGAAATCGGCCGCCGACATCGACTCGCTCTGCGACTCCCTCGGAATCTCCCCATATCTCGACAAGCCGACCCGTAAACTCTCGACAGGAATGAAGCAGCAGGTAAAGCTTGCCATGGCGATATCGACCGGTTGCCCGTACCTCATCCTCGATGAACCGCTGAACGGCCTCGATCCGGGAAAGCGGAAAACCTCCTGCGACGCGATGCGCAGCGAGGTGGCGCGGGGACGAAGCGTGCTCATTTCAAGCCATCTGCTCGACGACCTGGCAGACCTCACCAACTCGTTCTACTTCATCGAGGCCGGCACGCTCGTGGAAAAGATCAAGTCGTCCTCGCAGACGCTCAAGCAGGAATACCTCGATACATACGA
>NZ_JADMWW010000057.1 GCF_015548375.1 Collinsella aerofaciens | reverse complement strand
CCTGCATTCCTCAAAGCATCGTTAGATTAATAATGACAGACCGAATGAAGATACGTGCGACGGGGGCGAGGCGAATGGCTGAACGGTATCGATATGCGGGTTCAACGGTATCACATTGACCACATAGATTTTTAACTTGCATTTCTAACAGTTAAGGAGACGGGTGCTTTCCAGCACACTCCTTCGATGATGCCTTCCGCTAGTTGCTATGCCGGTTTCAGCCAACAAAGAATGTGCCCGGGCGCTCAGGTTCACCGTTAGCGTTGGCAACATATGAGATGGGCCAGACCCTTGCCGCGCGCCGATTGCGCGAGAGGTGTCGGGCTCCATGTTTATTCCACCTGCTTGTTATCAACCAGCTTCGTTCAACGTCAGACATTCAAGATGTCAGACGTCGAACCTGCGCCAAAGACGCAGCTGGGGCTACTAGTTGCCTACAATCGCTCGCGAAGCTCACCTGTTCGTGCGTGAATGTCTGACAGCTCCGTCAGACATTGTCGGACATTTGATTGTTCGACAAATGCGCACGTGGTCGCGTTCGCAAAGATAACTGAACGGTCGATGGGTGCGTTGAGACCGGAGCAAACGGCGGATGCCAGAAAAATGGCCTCACAGAATCGCACCCATGCTTGATAAAATTGACCGCCCGGGCGCAAATACCCGGGCGGTCAATTCATCCCCTCGTTCGCGATCCTGTTGGGTTTTGGGGCTTTGACATGTTGTTGACGGATGGATCAGCCGTACAGCTTGATCTCCCGGGTTCCATGTGGTCGTCCCCCAATAAGACGTCCCTGATGTAGCTCTGCGGCAGGAACTCGACGGGCAGCACTGGGTCGTCGACGTAGCCGGGCACGGGGAGTAGGCGTGGCCTTTGGATATAGCGTGGCCGCCTGCCGGCGGTCGGACTGCCACTTCAGCCAAAAGCTCAGGCGCGCGCATTAAAATAATGAATATATCGCTTGATGGGCTTTTGGCCAAGCATGAACATCGCAGGTAAATCCGTGTACCAAAAATTGGTACATGGATTTACCTGCAATTTGTTGAAAGCTCTGACATGCGCTGTCGACTTCATTAAAATCGATTGCCGATCAAGTCTTCCTATATATGCGAGCCCCAAGAAACTGCGCTGTGAAGCTGAGTCCTCTATCGATCGGCCCGGTGCACCGGGCCGCTGTCCTCGAGCCGGCAACAGCTTGCCGGTCTCAAAACGTATACTTGATTTAAGGCGGAGTGGAATGTGGGCGCGCAAGGAGATGCGGAATCGATGAGAGCCTCAAAAAAAATTACTGCAGTGTTATCATCTTTCATCCTCTCTATTCTTCCATTTCTGAT
>NZ_JADMWW010000056.1 GCF_015548375.1 Collinsella aerofaciens | reverse complement strand
GGGGGAAGCGGGCACTGCGGGGCGCGGCAACGGCGCGCGATTTCCGCGTCGCAGCGCTACCCTGATGCTGAATGCCGGGACGATGACCCACTGACCTGCTGACGCCTCTTCGGCCGTCCTCAAATCCGACCTGTCTCGCCCCGGCATCCGCGTCCCGGAGTCCTGCCATGACCTAATAGGAGCATGAGCGCGGACAATCGGACAAGCCAATTGGATTGTAGCGCTCCCGTCAGTGCAATGTCTGGGAGACCCGGGCGCGGAGCAGGCGGCAGACCGAGGGGAGCGAAAATGGAAGGCGAAACGGTCATCGCGGGCGTCGACACGCACAAGGACGTGCATGTCCTGTGCCTGCTCGACGGCCTCGGGAGGAAGATCTGGAGCGGGAGCTTCGGGGCCGACCCCGAGGGCTACGACAGGCTGGCGGAGGCGATAGGCGACCCGGGGAGCTGCATGGTCGTCGGCGTCGAGGGCACGGCATCGTACGGGGCCGGGCTGACGAGGAGGCTCGTGGAGCTCGGGTACAACGTCGTCGAGGTGCTCAGGCCCAAGAGGGACAAGGTGAGGCCCGGCGAGGGGAAGAGCGACCCGCTGGACGCCGAGCGCGCGGCGCGCAAGGCGGCGTCCGGGAGGGGCTGCTCCGTGCCGAAGTCGCAGGACGGCTGGGTCGAGGCGGTGCGCCAGCTCTACGTCGCGCGCAGGCTGGCCGTCGCGACGTCCACGTCCTGCGCGGCCTGCGCGAAGTCGATGCTCACGACGGCCCCGAGCGCCCTGAGGGAGCGGTTCAGGGGCCGCGAGCGGCCGAAGGACCTCATGCCGCTGCTCGCGCGCGGGAGGAAGGCGGGCGACGCGCTCGAGGAGAGCGTGCTGGCCTCGCTGCGGTCCGTCGCGGCGGTCTGGAAGGAGGCCCGCAGCCAGGTCGAGTCCCTCGACGAGCGCATCCGCGCGCTGCTGGAGGCGAACGCGCCCGCGCTGCTCGGCGTCGAGGGCTGCGGCACCACGACCGCCGCCGCCCTGGTCGTGGCCGCCGGCGACAACCCCGGCAGGCTGAGGGGCGAGGCGGCGTTCTCGATGATGTGCGGCGCCTCCCCGATCCCCGCGTCGAGCGGGAAGACGGACCGGCACAGGCTCAACCGCGGCGGCAACCGGCAGGCGAACTGGGCGCTCTACGAGATCGCGATCAAGCGCATGGCGTACGACGAGAGGACGAGGAGGTACGTGGCGAGGCGGACCTCCGAGGGGAAGTCCCGGCGGGAGGCGGTCCGCTGCCTGAAGCGCTACATAGCGCGGGAGGTGTACCGCGTGCTCATGGACCCGAACCCCGACGGCGCCGCGCCGGAAGGCCCCGAGCTCGCGAAGATGCGCAAGGCGATGCGGGTGAC
>NZ_JADMWW010000055.1 GCF_015548375.1 Collinsella aerofaciens | reverse complement strand
GGCTCTGTTAGACCAGGATTGACATGCCGACCTGCCGGCTAACTCGCCGTCTCCCCGTCGGGCGCCGGCGTCTTGACCCTCATCTCGAACGGCATCCCGCCCTCCCGGACGAGCGCCCTGAGGAACGCGTTGACGGCGGTGGACATGGACAGGCCGAGCTCGTCCAGGATGGCCGTGGCCTCCCTCTTGACCTCCGGGTCGATGCGGATCGTCGTGGCCGGTATGTTCGACGGCATGGCCTCACCCCTCCTCGTGTATCGCGGTGCGACCATTCTACCGCCTCTATGCGGCGGGCGCGGCCCAGTAGTCCATGTAGGGCGGCTCCACGTTGAACATGTCGCGGACGCGGCTCCTGCAGACGCCGTGCGCGAGCTGCCGCGCGACCGTGCGCCCGGCGGCGCCGGAATCGGTCGCCATGAAGGTCCGGCACCACCTGAACCAGGCGAGGTAGGCATCGAGGTGCTTCGTCGACACGCCCTTGAACGGCTCCATGAAGGCGCCGAGGAGCGAGTGGACGGTGTTGATCCGGTTGATGGTTCCCCCGGAGCGGTCCTTGGGGTCGTAGGCCGCGTGCGCGGCGACCTCGAGCTCGGCGAGGACGCCGACGTAGGCGGCCGCCCTGTCGGTCGCGACGACCGAGCCGGCCGCGATGCGGCCCCTCAGCGCGTCCATGGCGCGCTCCCTCGAAAGGGCGCCCCGCCCCGTGACCTCGAGGAACGTCTCGTTCGAGTCGTTCACGCCGGTCATGACGCAAATCCGCTCGCGCGACAGCCCGCGCCTGTGCACCTGCTTGCCGCGGTGCCGGGAGGGGCGCGGCATCGTGAACGACCCCTTCGCGTGGTTGCCCTTGAACGACTCGGGGAAGTAGGTCTCGTCGAGCTCGCAGCCGCAGCCCCGCTCGACCCTGAACGAGGGGGAGTAGGCCGAGAGGCACTCGATCAGCCTGTGGCGCATGGTGTAGGCGGTCTTGAGGCAGACGCGGCAGCGCCTCGCGCACTCGCGCAGGGGCAGCATGAGCACGAAGCACTCGGCGTAGGCCATCCAGGTCTCCTTCGGGAGCCTGCTCGTCCCCAGGATGCGCTCGCTGCCCATGCCGAAGGTCCTGCCGCAGCCCCGGCAGAGGTAGCGCTGCTCGCCGTTCTTCGATTTGCCCTTCTTCACGACCGCGGCGGACCCGCAGCGCGGGCAGCGTTCGATTTCGTAGGCGGAGCCGGCCGCGTCGTCGAACGCCGCCGCGCGGATCACGTCCCTGACGGACTCGATAGCGCGGCGGCGCTCGGTCTTGCTGAGGTTCGCCATGCCCTTCTTGAAGTTGAGGACCAGGTCTTCGGCGTTCATGCTGCCCCCATCATCGCGGTCTACGGGGTCAAAGATATGGCACCGTGGGGACACATGTATGTCAATCCTGGTCTAACAGAGCC
>NZ_JADMWW010000054.1 GCF_015548375.1 Collinsella aerofaciens | reverse complement strand
TGGGGACGTTCCTTTTAATATGAGCAGGACATTGTCAAGAGGCAAAATCGGGCCTGGCCCCAACGATATGGGGTCAGGCCCTCTCCCTATATCAGCCCGTCCGCGGCGACCTCGGCGTGTCTTCCCGACGCTCGTCTTTGCAGTTTAATATCCGCCCGCGGCGATCTCTCGCTGGGCAATCCGTTGCTACGGCTGAGGCTTCTTCGTCGAACCGACAGTCTGTGCACGCGTGTGGCGCCCTGGGCGCTCGCAGAAAAGGGACCTGAGGTTCGCCTCAACGGCTTCGGATCGAACCGCTTCCGGGGTGATCGGCTTATGTGCGGGGGACCGCCCCCCCTACGCCTCCTCGGCCATGAGGCCGACCGCCCACACCCAGCAGGCGAGCTCGCGCGCCGTGGCCACGTTCGCCTTGTTGCCGTGGACCCCGCGCGCGAGCAGCGCCTCCCGCCTCTCGACCAGCCTCCGCACGCCCTTGGCGGCATGCCTCCGGGCGCCCCGGTCCGGGGCCTGGCCCTTGGCGAGGTCCTTCGGCCGCCCCGAGCACGTCAGGTAGTGCCACGCGGCCTCGACCAGCGCCTTCCTCAGGTGCTTGTTGCCGGCCTTGGTGATCGCGCCCCTGCGGTCGCTCTCCCCGCTGGAGTGCTCGGAGGGCGTCAGGCCGACCCACGCGGCGAACGAGCGGGCGTTCCCGAACCTGGAGAACTCGCCGGCCTCGAACACGAGGTCGGCGGCGGTCGCGGTGTCGACGCCCTTGAGGCAGCGCAGGGAGTCGACCCTCCTCCTCCACCTGGGCTTGCGGGCCTCGGCCCCGACGAGCCCCTCGAGCCTCGCCTTCTCCTCCGCCGCCCGCCTGACCGCGTCGACGTAGTAGGCGAGCACGTCGTTGTCGGCCCCCTCCGCGAACCTTATCGACTCGATCCAGGACCAGTGCGCCCGGGTCCAGTTGCCCTTCCTGCGGCCGGTGGGCGTCCTCTCGTCGAAGACGAGCCCGTGCCTGAGCAGGAACTTGGAGAGCCGCTGCTTCGAGCGCGAGAGGTCGTCCCTCGCGTCCTCGAGCGCCCTGGTCAGGTCGCGGGCGGCCTCGCACTCGTCGTCGGGGACCCACACCTCGACCACGTTGCCGACCGACAGCATGCGGGCGAGGAACTCGGCGTCGTTGCGGTCGTTCTTCCTGCGCCTGTCCGCGCTGGGCTTGATCATCTTCGAGACGGCGCCGACCACGCAGTCGACCCCCAGGCCGGAGAGCCTCTTCTGCAGGTCGAACCCCGTGACCCCGGACTCGTACACGCACCTGGCCTTTGGGTCCACGGACCGCACCCACCCCGCGACGGCGCCGGCGTCGTAGCCGAAGGTCGCGCAGCGCGCCTCCCCGGTCATGACGTCGAGGGAGACTGCCTTTATCGAGCGGGCGTGGACGTCGAGGCCGACGAAGGTGGTAGTATCGAGCATGGGAGCCCCTTCCATGAATGCGGCGTGGCCGCCGCGGCTGAATTAGACACTCACCATTGTCGGCCTAATCCGCGGTCTTTCATGCAGCAGGGGCTCTCAATGTTTT
>NZ_JADMWW010000053.1 GCF_015548375.1 Collinsella aerofaciens | reverse complement strand
TGGACCCGCACCTACGGGCTTCGCACCACGATCTCCAACTGCTCCAACAACTACGGCCCCTACCAGCACGTGGAGAAGTTCATCCCCAGGCAGATCACCAACATCGTCGACGGCGTGCGCCCCAAGCTCTACGGCCGCGGCGAGAACGTCCGCGACTGGATCCACACCGAGGACCACTCCAGCGCCGTCTGGGACATCCTCACGAAGGGGCGCATGGGGGAGACCTACCTCATCGGAGCCGACGGGGAGAGGGACAACATCACCGTGCTGCGCATGATCCTCGAGGCCATGGGAAAGGACCCCGAGGACTTCGACTGGGTCGCCGACCGCCCCGGCCACGACCGCCGCTACGCCATCGACTCCACCAAGCTCCAGCGCGAGCTGGGCTGGAGGCCGGCGCACACCGACTTCGCCGGGGGCCTGAAGCAGACCATCGACTGGTACGTCGCCAACGAGTCCTGGTGGCGCCCCGCCAAGGAGGCCACCGAGGCCCGCTACCGCGCGCAGGGCCAGTAAGACTGCATTCCGGCGAACCGCACCGCGGGGCGCCCGCGCGGGGATGCAGGGCATGGGGATGATCCTGCGTCCCCGCGCGGGCGCCCCCGCCTTTAATCAGCATCGATAGGAGCTTTTCCCACATGGCAGACATCGCATTCGAGAAGGACCTCTCCGTCGCCGAGACCGGCATCGGGGGCCTCAAGGTAGTCGACCTCGCCGTCCACGGCGACTCGCGCGGCTGGTTCAAGGAGAACTGGCAGCGCGCCAAGATGACCGCCCTGGGCATCCCGGACCTCAGGGTCGTCCAGAACAACGTCTCCTACAACGACAGCCGCGGCGTCACTCGCGGCATCCACGCCGAGCCCTGGGACAAGTTCATCTCCGTGGCGCGCGGCTCGGTCTTCGGCGCCTGGGTGGACCTGCGCGAGGGCAGCGAGACCTTCGGCAAGGTGTTCACCTGCACGCTCGACCCGTCCAGGGCCATCTACGTCCCGCGCGGCGTGGGCAACTCCTTCCAGGCGCTCGAGGACGGCACCGCCTACACCTACCTGGTGGACGCCCACTGGTCGCTCGAGCTGAAGAGGACCTACACCTTCGTGAACCTCGCCGACCCGGAGCTCGCCATCGAGTGGCCGATCCCGTTGGCCGAGGCCACGGTCTCCGAGGCCGACCTCAACCACCCGATGCTCGCCGACGTCGTCCCGATGGCGCCCAAGCGCACCCTCGTCACCGGCTGCAACGGCCAGCTGGGCCATGCCGTGCGCAGGCTGGCGGAGGAGCGCGGCGTCGCCAAGGACTTCGACTTCTGCGACATCGACACCTTCGATATGTCAGACCCGGACGCCTACACACAGTACGACTGGTCGCTCTACGGCACCGTCATCAACTGCGGCGCCTACACCGCCGTGGATAGGGCGGAGACCGCCGAGGGCCGCGCGACCGCCTGGAAGGCCAACGCGACCGGCCCCGCCCTCCTCGCCCGCACATGCTCTGATCACGGGATCACCCTCGTCCACGTGTCCAGCGACTACGTCTTCGACGGCACCGCCGAGGTGCATGACGAGGACGAGCCCCTCAGCCCGCTTTCCGTCTACGGCCAGACCAAGGC
>NZ_JADMWW010000052.1 GCF_015548375.1 Collinsella aerofaciens | reverse complement strand
TTCCCACATTCATCCGCACATGTGCGGATGAATGTGGGAACCCGATACCCTGAGGGCCGGACCGGCCGGCCCCGGGAGATCGGAGGACGGCATGTCCGGAAAGAAGAATAGGGGCTCCGCGAGGGCGGTCCCGAGGGCCTACGGAAGGCTCACGAGGCACGAGCGGGACACGGTCCAGAGGATGCTGGAGCGCGGGGCCTCGTGCAGGGAGATCGCGAGGGAGCTGGGCAGGTCGCCCTCGACGGTGAGCGCCGAGGTGGCGTCGCACAGGTTCGTGACGGCGCCGAAGTCCAGGCGCGGCGAGCGCGTGGACGCCTCCGCCGACCTGTCGGCGGCCTGCCCGCGCCTGGCCGCGTGGCCGCGATGCTGCAACGGCTGCGGCCGGTACCGCGCGATCGGCTGCAAGCGCCGCCCCCACGTCTTCTACGAGGCCCGGGCCGCGCAGCTGTGCGCCGACTCGGTCCTCGTCTCGTCCAGGCGCGGGATAGACGCCGACGAGCCCGCCGCGGCGGCCAGGCTGGAGGCGATAAGGGACTGCCTGCGCCGGGGGCTCTCGCCCGAGCAGATGGCGGCGCGCAACGGCGGCCCGGTGGACCTGTCGCCGTCGACCATCTACCGCTGGGTCTCGGCGGGCTACGACGGCATGACCAACATGGAGCTCAGGCGCAAGGTCGGCTACAGGCCGAGGAAGAGCGCCGCCGGCCGGGCGGCCACGCGCCACTCCGCCCGCAGGTCGCATGCCGCGTTCCTCGCCCTCGGGGAGGACGCGTGCGCCGCGGCCTGGGAGATGGACACGGTCGAGGGCGCGCGGGAGGACTCCGCCTGCCTGCTCACGCTGCTGCACCGCCCCAGCAGGCTCCAGCTCGCGCTGCCGCTGGAGGAGAAGACCGCCGGGTGCGTCGCGGACGCCCTGGGCGATATCAGGGAGGTCCTCGGCGCCGACGGCATGGGCAGGGTCTTCCGCGCCGTGCTCACCGACAACGGCGCCGAGTTCTCCGACGAGGCGGCGATCGCGGCGCTGCTCGGCGAGGGGCCGGGCGAGACGAGGCTGTTCTACTGCGACCCCGGGCGCAGCGACCAGAAGGGCGCCTGCGAGCGCAACCACGTCGAGATCAGGAAGCTGCTGCCCAAGGGCGCCGGAATCAGGTTCGACCGGCTCGCCCCGGCCGACCTGGCGCTGGCCATGTCGCACGTGAACTCCGAGCCCCGCGGCGCGCTCGGCTTCGCGACGCCCGCGCGCGCCTTCAGGGCGATGCTCGGGGAGGACGCGGCGGCGCTGCTGGACGCCTACGGTGTGTGGGACGTGCCGCTCGGCGACCTCGACCTGACGCCGGGACTCATCGAGAGGGCGCGCGCCGAGAGGGGCGATGCCCCGCTGGCCTAGCCTAGAAGGAAAAACGGAATAGACGGACCGACCGTCCGGCTGAGTCTGGGAAGAGGTGCCGGGCGGCGGGCGGAGCATGGCCACCGGACCTATCGAAACACATCTCCACCGTTCCATCAACTGGGAAAACGGCGCCCCCGGACCCCAGGAGGGGCCGCGGGGGCGTTCAGCTAACTGCGGGAATGGCCTATTTGCTCAATGTGTTCGGCTGAGATCGGAAATCAACC
>NZ_JADMWW010000051.1 GCF_015548375.1 Collinsella aerofaciens | reverse complement strand
GTATTACGAGCTCCTGTGCGAATTGGAGAGAGCGCTCCCGCAAACTGCCTCTTGACAACTTATAGGAGCGTCGGTTTTAAATTCGCAATTATTTCCATGGTCAAGCAATACAGGTCCAGCCCCGTAATCCGCCATAGTTTTGTAAGCAGCCCATTTGGGACGGGCCTCTTTTAGCTACTTTTGCCCGCATGGTTGCCAGAGTGACCATGCCAAGGAGTGTCCCAAAGTGTCGGCATAAAAGGAACGTCCCTATGTGCCGGGCTTGGGATACCATGGTGGCACCCTAGCGAAAGGATGCTTCATGGCACATGTCGATGACCAGCGTGCGGCGCGCGTGCTCGATGCGTTCGAGGCTCAGCACCCCGGCGCACAGCTGCTCGTAAACGACCCGTGGTCAATCTATTACCTGACCGGCTTTTATGCCGATTTGTTCGAGCGTTTTTGCGGTGTGCTGCTCGCGCGCGGCGCCGAGCCGGTGATCCTAGTCAACGCGCTGCATCAGCTGCCCGAGTATGACAATGCGCGCGTTGCCTACCACACCGATACCGACGTCGTGACCGACGCCATCGCTCGCGAGGTCGATCCGACCAAACCACTCGGCATCGACACCGTCATGCGCTCCGGCTTTTTGATGCCGCTCATGGAGCGCCACGCAGCCAGCGAGTTTTTCCTGGGCGACTTTGCCGTCACCGCCGCGCGCACCCACAAGGATGACGCCGAACAGGAGCTCATGCGCGCGTCCTCGGCCGCTAACGACGCCGTGATGGCCGACGCCATCAAGCTCGTCCACGAAGGCGTGACGGAGCGCGAGATTGCCGACCAGATGCTCGGCCTGTATCGCAAGCACGGCTGCGAGGGCTTTAGCTTTCCGCCCATCGTGAGCTTTGGTGCTAACGCCGGCGACCCGCACCACGAGCCCGACGACACCGTGCTCAAGAACGGCGACGTAGTGCTGTTCGACATTGGCGGGCGTCATCGCAACTACTGCTCGGACATGACGCGCACGTTCTTTTGGGGCGATCCGGACGAGGAGACGGCGCGCATCTACGACATCGTGCGCCGCGCCAACGAGGCCGCCGAGGCACTCATCGCACCGGGTGTGCGCATGTGCGACCTGGACCGCGCCGCGCGCGATGTGATTGAAGACGCGGGCTATGGGCGGTACTTTACGCATCGCCTGGGTCACTCGATCGGCCTGCAGGACCACGAGCCGTGCGACGTTTCACTCGTCAACGAGCAGGTCGTGGAGCCGGGCATGACGTTCTCCATCGAACCGGGCATCTACCTCCCCGGCCGCACCGGTGTCCGCATCGAGGACCTGGCCCTGGTGACCGAGAACGGCGCCGAGATTCTCAACGCCTACCCCCACGATCCGCTCCGCCTAGACTAGGCAATGTGGCAAAGGGACAACCCCTTTGCCACATCCTGCCAAGGCTTCGCCACAAAAACGGCCTATCTACTACGTTTAACCCGCACGGGTCGACCATAACCGACTTTTCGCAAAATCCGCAAGCCATCTACCTGCACTGATAATTGTTCTCGGGGGAAGCGGGCACTGCGGGGCGCGGCAACGGCGCGCGATTTCCGCGTCGCAGCGCTACCCTGATGCTGAATGCCG
>NZ_JADMWW010000050.1 GCF_015548375.1 Collinsella aerofaciens | reverse complement strand
GTGCACGAAGTTGCTGCCGATGAAGCCGCAGCCGCCCGTGACGATGATGTTCTTAGGTTCAAAAATCTCAGACATGAAAATCCAATCTGAAGCATGTACAGCTTCTTTAGTATGCCGCAGGAAGTGATGCCGCGACACTATTCAACAAAACTATCGGACATTTCGGCACGCGATAAGAGCCATAACCTTCGCAGAATTACTTCCCCTACAAAACGCCTCCGGAATGCAGTCTTTGTCGTACCGGAAGACCGAATTCCCAGTTTTATCGCGTAAGTACTTATAGAAGAAGTCCTCCCAGCTTTTAAACTTCTCACTGTCTGCAAACGCTTCCGGCTCTTGCAGAACTGCTTTGGCATCTAGCCCTGAAATTACGCCGGAGCTCAGTAGAAGCCACTCGAATGATTCGGGAAGACAAACCGTAACAGTATCGCGGTGAATGTCTTGCAGCTTAAGGACGCGGTCCGCATAGCACCCAAATGCCGCCCCGTCCGCGACAACAAACACGCGATCGTCGAGATGCTGATCCAACCAGCCCAAAATCGCGCTGTTCGTCATGGCCGAAGTACAGGTAAGCTCACTGTCAGCGAAATGCCGTTCAAAGAACTGGAAACCAGACTTACTGTCCTCGCATAGAAGGATAGAAAAGTCCTGTTTTGGCGCCGACCGGGAAATAGCATAACGATGATTCCCGCGATCTTGATAAACAGGGACGAAAGAATGGTATTTTCCGCTCGTCTTAATCTTGTAAATCTCATCCACGCTATACGGAAGATTGGGGAAATCAGCCCTTGAGATCAGCACGAAATAATTCGAGGAATACAGCACATGATGGGCAAACTCATCAGAATGAATCTCTTTTAAGCCCTCATCGACAAATACAATCGAGTCATGAACGGACGAAAGCTGGTTTCGCCAATCATAATCGGTCAGGGCGACACAGGGACAATCGCATTGCAAGGAAACACCCGACTGCTCGCCCGTTCGCATGTAGTCTGCGACCATGTTAAACAGTGTCGTCTTACCCGTGCCACTATCCCCACGCACAATAGTAATGTTCCGTTTAATGGTAAATGTGTACTTGGTTCCCCTGCGGCGGGAAATCTTAACGAGATGCGAACCGTTCATAAGCAGCACCTACAGATACGGAATCGACTCGTGAATCAAATCGGCCATGCTGTGAACGATTCGGCCGCTATTCACGACTTTAATTTTAAAATCCTCGCGACCAAAGTCCATCACATGATAGAGATTCACAACGAGCTTGCGGTCTTTCGCCATGTCGAGAATCCACTTGGCACAGTTGTCACCACAGGTAGAAGCGTTAAAAATATGCTTACGATCAAATCTCATAAGCAGCAGCGTTTTCACGCCACCAGAAAGCTGGAGTGGGGAGATGGATCCAAGCACAGGGCTTTCGATGACGTTTTCGGAGACAACAACCGATCGATCGACATCTTTAATTATCGAGACTGCATAGGGATCCGTAATCCAAGAAGACCGGTAAGAGTTTTTGAAATATGTCGCTGTGTTGTAAATCGCTTCTGGCATATCGCCAAAGTAGACGCTTAACACATCCACTCCCAATCATATTGTCTTTATGGTCAACGTAATCATAACGAAAGGGGCCACCAGATAAACGGTGACCCCTAAAGAAAACAAGCTTGCGCTAGTACTCGCGCGGGCTGTTGACGATCTCGCCGGCGGCGACCTTCTTCAGGTGCTGCCCGTAGACCGACTTGCCGTAGGCCTCCGCGGCCTCCTCCAGCCCGGCGGTCGTGATCCAGCCGTTCTC
>NZ_JADMWW010000004.1 GCF_015548375.1 Collinsella aerofaciens | reverse complement strand
GGGGCCGCGGGGGCGTTCAGCTAACTGCGGGAATGGCCTATTTGCTCAATGTGTTCGGCTGAGATCGGAAATCAACCCTTACCGAACAAATACAACCGTTCGCGGCTGTTTGAAGTTGTTTTGTTTCTATACATCCCAGCCGGATGCTAACGTGCTCATTGTCAAATGTTCACGTGCTTATTTTGGTTCTAATCATTTTAAGATAGTGTTTATCGGGCTTTTTCACCGCTGAACGCTAACCAGGGAGCCTCCTGAGCGCAAACGCACAATATCGAACAGCGAGACGAGAGGGTGTATGCATATGTCTTTGCTAAACCGCGTACAGCAGCTGCCGAAGGGCTTTGTTTGGGGCGCCGCAACCGCCGCGTACCAAACGGAAGGTTCCACGAAGGTGGCAGGCAAGGGTAAGACCATGTGGGACGATTACCTTGTCGCCCAGGGTCGCTTTTTGCCCGACCCGGCCAGTGATTTCTACAACCGCTACGAGGAGGATATCCGCCTTTCTGCCGAGCATGGACTCAACGCCATTCGTGTATCCATCGCCTGGACCCGCATCTTCCCCAACGGCGACGATGCCGAACCCCTCGCCGAGGGCGTTAAGCACTACCACGAGCTGTTCGCCTGCTGCAAAAAGTATGGCGTCGAGCCCTATGTGTCCCTGCATCACTTTGACTCCCCCGCCGCCCTGTTCAACCAGGGCGACTGGCTCAACCGCAAGACCGTCGACGCCTATGTGCGCTATGCCGAGTTCTGCTTCCGCGAGTTCCGCGAGGTCAAGAATTGGTTCACCATCAACGAGCTCATCAGCCTCTCGCACTCCCAATACATCCAAGGCAACTTCCCGCCCAACCATCACTTTGATGTGACGAGCGGCATCCAGAGCCAGCACAACGAGCTCGTTGCCCACGCCCGCGCCGTCAACCTGTATAAGGATCTTGACGAGACCGAGCACCTGGGCGGACGCATTGGCATGGTCAACGTCCTGACGCCGGCATATCCTGCCACCGACTCGCCCGCCGACCAGCACGCCGCCGACCTGTACAACGCCTTCTACACCGACTTTATCATGGACGGCGCCTTCCTGGGTCACTACTCCGCGCGCACCCTCTCACTCATCAACGAGATTCTGCGTGCCAACAACGCCACACTTACGGTTGAGGACAGCGACATGGAGGAGCTCGCCAAGGCGGCGCCCCGCAACGATATGTTCGGCCTCAACTACTATCAGTCGGCGTTTATCGCCGCCTACGATGGCGAGTCAACCAACAGCTTTAACGGCACCGGAGACAAGGGCACCTCGTGCTTTAAGTTTAAGGGCGTCGGGCAGCAGGTCGATATGCCGGGTATCCCCACCACCGACTGGGATTGGCTCATCTACCCGCAAGGCCTCTACGACACGCTCAAGCACATCAGCGCCACCTATCCCAACCTCCCCGTCATCTATATCACCGAAAACGGCCTGGGCCACAAGGACCCCGAGCCCGACGCAAACGGCATCGTCGCCGATCCCGAGCGCATCGACTTTGTCGACCAGCACATGGAGAAGGTGCTCCAGGCGCGCGCCGAGGGCGTCGACGTCCAGGGCTACTTTATCTGGAGCCTGCAGGACCAGTTCTCGTGGGCCAACGGCTATAACAAGCGCTACGGCCTGTTCTACATCGACTTCGACACGCAAAAACGCTACATCAAGCAGTCGGCACTCTGGTACAAGGAGCTCGCCGACACTATGGCGGACGCGCAGTAGCGCATCGCCTCGCTTTCCCCCGAGAAGGGAGCGGCCCTATGCGATACAAACCCAGCCGCTCCCCTCTCTCCCCCTGGGACCGACCCCGCCTGCACCCGGGCTTTTAGCAAGCGGGAGACCATATAGGTTTTCAACGTCCATGCCATTAAGATTTCATGCAAAGAGGAGCGTGAACTATGGAATCGATCGTTAAGTTCTTGGAGAAAGGTCAGCCGTACTTCGACAAGGTCTCTAAGAACATCTACCTTCAGGCCATTAAAGACGGCTTTTTGGCAGCAATGCCCATCATCCTGTCTTCTTCTGTCTTCCTGCTTATTTCGACCCTGCCGGGCGTTGTCGCCACGGTCGGCGGCTTTACGCTGCCCGACTGGTGGAACGTCGACGTCGTGAACTTCTGCAACAAGGTTTACAACTTCACGATGGGCGTCGTGGGCATCATGGTCGCCGGCACCACCGCAAGCGCGCTGACCGGCTCCAAGAACCGCCGCATGCCTGCCGGCAAGGCCATCAACGCCACGAGCACCATGGTCGCCGCCATGTGCGCTATGCTCATCTTGGCCGTTACCCAGACGAGTGCCAAGATCGACGGCGCCGATGTCTCGGTGTTCTTTACCGACAACATGGGCACCAAGGGCCTGCTGAGCTCCTTTGTCGCCGCATTTGCCACGGTCAACATCTATGCCTTCTGCATTAAGCGAGACATCACCATCAAGCTGCCCAAAGAAGTCCCCGGCGCCATCGCCCAGAACTTCCGCGACATCTTCGCCTTCAGCTTCTCCATCCTGTTTGTCGCCGTCATCGACGTTATCTGCCGCACCTGCTTGGCCGTCCCGTTTGCCAACGTCATCTCCACGCTGGTGAGCCCTCTGTTCGCCGCTGCCGATTCCTACGCCGGCCTCGCCCTCATCTGGTTCATGATCCCGCTGTTCTGGTTCATGGGCATCCACGGCCCCTCGGTCGTTAAGCCTGCCCTCAACGCCGCGCTGTTTGGCAACATCACCACCAACCTCGCCACGCTGCAGGCCGGCGGTCACCCCGCCCTCGCCCTGACCGAGAACTTCGGTAACTACATCGGCGAACTCGGCGGCACCGGCGCCACGTTCATTGTCCCGATCATCTTCCTGCTCTTTATGCGCTCCAAGCAGCTCAAGGCCGTCGGCAAAGCCTCTGTCGTACCCGTGATGTTCGCCGTCAACGAGCCGCTGCTGTTCGCCGCGCCCATCATCCTCAACCCGTACTTCCTGATCCCGTTCCTGTTTGCCCCCGTGGCCAACGTCCTCATTGGTAAGTTCTTCATCGACTTTTTGGGCATGAACGGCTTTATCTATGCCATGCCGTGGGCACTCCCCGGACCGATCGGCACCTTCATCGACACCAACTTCCAGCCGATCTCTCTGGTCCTGGTTGTCGTCCTGCTGGTCGTTGACTTCTTGATCTACTACCCGTTCTGCAAGGCCTACGACAACGTCCTGTGCAAGCAGGAGGCCGAGACCCTGGCCGAAGAAGAGGCCGAGGAGACCAAGGCCGTCAAGACCGCTGCCGCCCCCGCCGTTGAGGCTCCTGTTGTCGAGACCGCTTCTGCCACCGAGGCCTCCGCAGCTCCGTCCGCCCTTAAGGGCAAGGATCTGAGGGTTCTGGTTCTGTGCGCTGGCGCCGGCACCTCTGCACTGCTCGCCAACGCGCTTAAGGAAGGCGCCGACGAGCTGGGCATCGACATTACCGCCAACGCCGGTGCCTACGGCAGCCACTACGCCATCATGGACCAGTACAACGTCATCGTCCTGGCTCCGCAGGTTCGCACCTATTACAACGAGATGAAGGCCGACACCGACCGCCTGGGCATCACGCTGCTGTCGCCCAAGGGCAAACAGTACATCGACCTCACTAAGGATCCCAAGGGTGCCGTCGCCTGGATCGAGGAAAACCTCAAGGCATAAGACGCTGACGCCACCTGCCGCTCGCAGACAAAAAATGGCCCGTGCATCGATGCGTGATGCGCGGGCCATTTTGTTTAGACCGCACCCGTCCTCCTGTTCATCTCAATCTGTAACATCTAGCCGAGTTTTTCGGTCCTAGCTGTTACAGATCGAGATGAACGCACAGACCAAGCCGAAAATCTCAATCTGTAACAACTAGCTGAGTTTTTGGATCCTAGCTGTTACAGATCGAGACAAACAGAACGCCCGAGCAGAAATATCTCAATCTGTAATATTTAGCTGAGTTTTTCGGTCCTAACTGTTACAGATTGAGACGAACGGGCCGAAAAACCCTACGCCCGCAAGTCCTTTACGCTGGAACGCTCGACCAACACGCCCGAGACGAGCGTACGGCTTCTGGAACTCGGAGCTTCCAGACCTGCGACGACCTCGTTGAGCGCACGGACACCCAGCTCGCGGTGGCGAAACTTCACCGACGTCAGAATCGAGTTGGGAATCGTCTTGTAGAGCTCATCATCGAAGCCGATCACGGACACGTCGTCGGGCACACTGAGCCCTCTGTCACGTAGGGCCATCATCACGCCGTTTGCCATGCAGTCGTTAGCAGCGAGGACCGCCGTGCAATCGGGCTTATCGGCAAGCACAAGGCCCGCGGCATAGCCACTATCCGCATTCCAATCGCCTTGCAGAGGCTCGGGCGGCTCAATGCCACGCGCCTCGAGTGCCGCACGCCAACCTTTCATACGGCACTGGCTCGACAGCGACTCTTTCTTACCAGAGACGAAGTACACGTTCTTGTGCCCGCGATTTAAGAAGTACTCGCACGCCATGCGCGCGCCACCCTCTTGATCGTCACTGACGGTAGAGCAGGTAGGATGCTCCATCGGCGTAATAATCACCGTCTTGAGGTCTTTCGGCGCCTCAAAGGTATCAAAGTCATCGACCATCTGGCGCAGGTTGAAAATCATGCCGTCGACGGGAAGCTGCGACATCCTGCGCGCCGCTTCGGCAAGGGTCATCTTCTCCCCCGCGCGCTTCTTAATCATCGTGAGCGCAAAGCCGCGCTCTTCGGCGGCATCGGCGATACCGTCAATCATGTCCACGGCACCGCCCGACAAGTGGAACAGCACCACGCCGATGCACCCGTAACGGCCCAACTTGAGCGAACGCGCGGCAAAGTTGGTTCGAAATCCGAGCGCTTCCATTGCGGAATGAACCTTATCGCGTGTCGACTCTCGCACGCTATCGGGCTCGTTGATCACACGCGAAACCGTCTTGAGAGAAACACCCGCAGCAATCGCCACATCGTTCATTGAGACATTTTTCTTGTCCATCGTTGCCACTACTTCTCCAGTCGGTTTTGCATCGCTTGCTTTTTGCGTTCTAGCATACACTACCTGCCCGACTGACAAATCAACCGTTTACCGGACAATATCGACCGCTCACCCGTATATCCTTGTTGCTCTTCCAAAAATGTCTTACGTTGTCATTAACGAAATGACAACGTTGTCATTTCGCAATGCCTTCCTTAAGCAGGAAGGTTTCCGGGCAGTCCTGACCATCCATCGACGACCAGTTCCATCCACATGCATCGCGCATCAAGTAGCAAAGGAGCTCTATGGACGCCATCGTAAAGATGCTCGAAAAGCATCAACCGTTCTTCGAGAAGATCTCGAGAAACATCTACCTCCAGGCCATCAAAGACGGATTCCTTGGGTGCATGCCCATCGTCCTTACCTCTTCGATCTTTCTGCTGATCGCCACCCTTCCCGGCGTAGTTGGAATCACGTTGCCCCAGCCGCTCATCGACTGGTGCAACAAGCTGTACAACTTCACCATGGGCGTTATGGGCATCATGGTTGCCGGCACCACCGCCAAGAACTTTACGGCTTCCATGAACCGTCGCATGCCCGCCGGCAAAGTGCTCAACGACGGTTCCACCATGGTGGCCGCCCAGTGCAGCATGCTGCTGCTCGCAGTCACGCAGTTCACCACCAAGTTCAACGGCTCCGAACTTTCGGTCTTCGATTGCACCAGCATGGGCACGCGTGGTCTGTTCTCGGCCTATATCGCAGCGTTCATTACCGTGTGGGTTTATAAGTTCTGCGTCTCGCGCGATCTGACCATTAAGCTGCCCAAGGAAGTCCCGGGCGCCATCGCTCAGAACTTCCGCGACATTATCCCCTTCGGTGGCGCCGTCATCATCTGCGGCATCATCGATGTCGTCGTGCGCAACCTCATGGGCGTTCCGTTCTCCGAGCTGCTTATCAAACTGCTCTCCCCGCTCTTTACCGCTGCAGAAACCTATCCTGGCCTTATCCTTATCCAGGCAGCCACCGCGTTCTTCTGGTTCATCGGCGTCCACGGCCCCTCGATCGTCCAGCCGGGCATCGACCCCATCCGTCTTGCCAACCAGGCCGAGAACCTGCAGGTTCTGCTGGCCGGTGGTCACCCCGCCCATTCCCTCACCTTCAACATGTCGCTCGTGGGTGAGTTCGGCGGCACCGGCGCCACGTTCATCGTGCCGCTTCTGCTGATTCTCTTTATGAAGTCCAAGCAGCTCAAAGCCGTCGGTAAGGCCTCAATTGTTCCTGTTGCCTTTGCTGTCAACGAGCCGCTGCTCTTTGGCGCGCCGATGATCCTTAACCCCTACATGCTCATCCCCTTTGTTGCCGCCGGCTGCGTCAACGTAAGCGTTGCCAAGTTCTTTATCGATAACGTGGGCATGAACGGCTTCTCCTTCGTGGTGCCTTGGGCTACCCCTGCCCCTATCGGCATCTTCATCACCACGAACTTCCAGCTTATCGCCCTGGTGTTTGTCGCAATCATCATATTGCTGGACGCCATCATCTACCTGCCGTTCTTGAAGGCATACGATAAGCTGCTCTGCGACCAGGAGGCCGAACGCGCCGCCGAGCTGGGTCTCGAGTCCGATGGTGCTGCCACCATCGCCGCCAGCACCTCTGCACCCGCCATCGAGCAGACCGCCGCTGCCGTCGAGCCGACCGCCGCTGCCGCCGACAGCAAGCCTGTCGCCGATCAGCCCGAGCCCGCCGCCGACGCATCCGCTAAGAAGGATGTCGACGGCCTGAAGGTCCTCGTCCTGTGCGCCGGCGCCGGCACCTCTGCCATGCTCGCCAACGCCATCAAGGAAGGTGCCGCACAGACCGGAGAGAACATCGCTTCCTCCGCAGGCGCCTATGGTCAGCACACTGCCATCATGGATCAGTACGACGTTATCGTGCTTGCCCCGCAGGTCCGTAGCTACTACAACGACATGAAGGCCGACACCGATCGTCTGGGCATTAAGCTGCTCGCTCCCCGCGGTAAGGAATATATCGACCTTACTCGCGACCCCGCTGGCGCCATCAAGTGGCTCCGCGAGAACCTCGACTAGTTTCCTCCCTCTGTTGGTGCCCGGATCCCCAGTTCGGGCACCCTCCCTATTCGAATCCCACAGAAAGGATGACTCATGACCAATCCCATGCAGTTCCCCAACGGCTTTGTGTTTGGCGGCGCCACCGCTGCTTACCAGGTTGAGGGCGAGACCCGCACGCACGGCAAGGGCAAAGTGCCCTGGGACGATTTCCTAGCTGCTCAGGGTCGCTTCTCCCCCGACCCCGCAAGCGATTTCTACAACAAATACCCGGTCGATATCGACCTGTGCCAGCGCTTTGGCATCAACGGCATCCGTGTCTCCATCGCCTGGAGCCGTATCTTCCCCAACGGCACCGGCGAGATCAACCCCGAGGGTGTTGCCTTCTATCACGAGCTTTTCGCCACCTGCAACAAAGCTGGCGTTATCCCCTATGTCACGCTCGATCACTTTGATACGCCCGAGGCCTTTTACCAGAACGGCGGCGAGGGCTTCCTGACGCGCTCGACGATCGACGCCTTTGTCGAGTACGCCAAGTTCTGCTTTGCCGAGTTCACCGAGGTCAAGCACTGGTTTACCTTTAACGAGATTCCCGCGACCGCCGAGGGCAGCTTTATCGTTGGCAACTGGCCGCACGGCGAGAAGTATCGCCTGGACAAGGCCTTCCAGCTCATGCACAACATGATGGTGGCCCACGCCAAGGCTGTCGTCGCCTTCCATGAGGGCGGCTTTGAGGGTGAGATCGGCATTGTTCAGAACCTGGAGCCCAAGTATCCCCTCGATCCCAACAGTGCTGCCGACTGTGAGGCCGCCCGCATGGCCGACGTCATCAACAACCGCTGGGTTCTCGACGCCACCTTCCGCGGCCATTACGCAGCCGATACCATGGAAGCCGCGACCAAGCTGGCGCATATCGCCGGCGGCGAGCTTGACGTCCGCGACGAGGACATCGCCGCGCTGACCGCCGCGCTCCCCTACAACGATTGCCTGGGTGTCAACACCTACAAGTGCCAGTTCCTGCGTGCCGCCGAGGGCGAGAACGACATCAACCACAATGGCACTGGCGACAAGGGTTCCTCGCGCTGGTTCCTCAAGGGCGTTGGTGAGTCATGCGTGCGCGAAGGCGTACCCACCACCGATTGGGACTGGATTATCTATCCCGAGGGCCTGTACGATCTGCTGCTCCGCATTAAGAACGATTACCCCAACTACAAGAAGATTTACATCACCGAGAACGGCATGGGCTATAAGGACGACTTCGAGGACGGCTTTATCGACGACGCCCCTCGCATCGACTACATGCGTCAACATCTCGCGTGGATCCTCAAGGCGATTGACGGCGGCGTGAACGTCGACGGCTACTTTGTGTGGTCGCTGCAGGACCAGTTCTCCTGGACCAACGGCTATAACAAGCGCTATGGCCTGTTCTACATCAACTTTGAGACCCAGAAGCGCTATCCCAAGGCGAGCGCGTACTGGTACAAGAACGTCGCGGAGACCGGCCTGCTCATGGCCTAGTTTCAGCCACATACCCCTGTCGGCCGCATGCGAATCCCCCACGGGCTCGCATGCGGCCTTTTTGTTTTTCGCCGAGCCCGAGCGGGCCGTTTGTCTCGATCTGTAACATCTAGCAGGGATTTTCGGTCCTTACTGTTACAGATTGAGATGAACGGGCCCGCCCGGGCCGAAAGATCTAAATCTGTAACACTAAATCCGGTATTGGCCGCCTACCTGTTACAGATCGAGACGAACGCGCAGGCCAATCCATTCAATCTCAATCTGTAACATCTAGACGACTATTTCACCCCTATCCGTTACAGATTTAGACAAACGGAATCGGCCAGGCAGATAATCTCGATCTGTAACATCTAGATGAGCTTTTCTCCCCTAACTGTTACAGATCGAGACAATCGGATGGTGGAATCCAAACTATCCAATCAGCTATGGAGCACAGCCTCAAGTTTTCGGTATCACGAACGGGCTTTCGGTATCATTTGGTGCTGATATGACACCGAAAGCCCGTTCGGCTATGCGAGAGAATCCGGTGTGCCAGCTCAGCCAAATCACAGGCCCGCAAACTTCGTTTGCCCGCAGAACGTCACTGCGTCCACGTTTGCGTGTCATTTCACGTCACTTTGACACGCAAAATGACACGCAAATTTTTTCGTGTCATATTTTTGACATGCAAAATGACGTGTAAAATTTTACGTGTCATTTCTCACGTCAAATTGAAGCGAAACGGAGCAACACGATGCAAGAATCCAAAGATCTTGAATTCAAGGAATGCGTCACCAATTCGTTCCTTAAAACCGTCTCCGCTTATGCAAATGGCACGGGAGGACGCGTGCTATTTGGAATTAACGACGACGGAGAAGCCGTTGGCCTCGATGACCTCAAGCAGACCTGTCTGGATATCGAAAACAAGATTAACGATTCGATCATCCCCCAGCCCGATTACTCCCTAAAAATCAACGAGTCCGATGCAACCGTAGAGCTTACGGTCTTTCCCGGCAGATCGAAGCCTTACCTATACCGCTCGAAGGCATACAAGCGCAATGACACCGCGACCATACCAGTTGACACCCTAGGGCTTTCGCGTCTTGTACTCGAGGGTCAAAACCTCTCCTTTGAACAGCTCCCGGCAAGCAAGCAAGATCTATCTTTCACCGTTTTAGAGAATCGCCTAAAAGCAAAGCTCTCACTTCAGTCATTCACAACCGATACTCTCAAAACCCTCGGCCTGCTCGATGAGACCGGAACCTACAACAACGCGGCAGAACTGCTCGCGGACGAGAACGATTTCCCAGGTATCGACATGGCGGTGTTTGGCGACACCATCAATCTCATTAAGCAGCGCAAAACTCTCGAACATGCATCGGTTTTAACGGAGATTGACGGCGCTCTTGAACTATTTGAAACTCAGTACTGTTACGAAGAGATCAAGGGAATGGAGCGGGTCCGCAAGGAGCTCATTCCGCTCGAAGCATTCCGCGAGGCCATTACCAATGCAATCGTTCACAGGACTTGGGATGTACCCGCGCACATTCGCATCTCGATGTTCGACGACCGCGTGGAAGTCGCCTCGCCCGGCGGCTTGCCAGCAAGCATGACTGTCGATGAATACCTGTCCGACATGCTATCCGTTAGACGCAATCGTATTCTTGCCGAAGTCTTTTTGCGCCTGGGTCTTATCGAAGCCTTTGGAACGGGCATCATGCGAATTCGCGACACCTATAAGGACAGCGTCAGAAAGCCCCGGTTTCAAGTTTCGGATAACGCCATTGTGGTCACACTTCCCCTGCTCATGGATAACCCGGGGCTCAAAGGCGACGAACTTATCGTATTCGAACTGTTGAGTAGCGCACATCCTCAATCGACAGGTGAGCTTGCAGCCAAAGTTAGCTTCAGCCGCTCGAAGCTCAATCGCATCCTCAAAAAACTCGTTGAGACAGGCCTGGCGACAGTTGAAGGCACCGGCAGGGGACAGAAGTATCGCCTGCTGCGCTAGCTAGCAGATGACCTGCGCGTGCTCCTCGATGGCGGCACGGTCCTCGGCGGAGATGCTCGGCTCGCACACTACGGCGTCCAGGCTGTCCAGGCGGCAGAAGGTGTAGAAGTCGCGCTTGCCGATCTTGCTGGAGTCGGCGATCAGATAGCGCGAGTCTGCTTTGCTAAAAGCGAGCTGCTGGATACGGCCCTCGTCCATGTTGGACGTAGATACGTCACCGTCCAAGATGCCGTTGGCGCCGATAAACGCCGCATCGATGCCCAGCGCACGCAGGGTATCCTCAGCCGTTGGCCCCACAAAAGCGGCGGTGCGGCGACGGTACATACCGCCCACGAGGCACAGGTCGCAATCTTCGCGCGCCTCGAGCAGGTTAAACACCGAAAGCGAATTAGTCACGATGCGCAGGCGAAACGCCGGCAGCATCGAGGCCATCTGCTCAACCGTGGTGCCCGTACCCAAAAAGATGGTCGAGCCCTCCTCGATAAGCTCCACAGCACGGCGCGCGATCTGCAGCTTTTCCTCGGCATGCTTGGTGCGCTTTTCGCTGTGCGAATACTCATGGCGCAGCATAGCGTGGGGGCGACCCTGCGCACTACGGGCTCCACCGTGCACGCGCTCGATCTCGCCCAGGTTCGCAAGTTCCTCAAGGTCGCGACGAATCGTCATGTCCGAGACACCCAACGCATCCGAAATCTCCTTGACCGAGACCGTGCCCTGCTCCTCGAGCAACTGACGAACCTTATCCTGTCGCTCCGCTTTAATCACGATGAGTCCTCGCTGTTCCATGCTTGCGTCAATTCAAACAGTAACGAACAAATTGTATCAGACTCGTGCGCGTCAAAATGAACGCCCGCACAGCTCCAATCATCACTTTTTTGAGAAAAATACCCCCTGCTTTAGTGGGGTGTAGTGATAATCTCGCCTGTTCGCGCTACAGTTTGTCGGAAATACCTCGATGTTAGGAACCAAATGATCACTTCCGAGCTTTTCGGCACCGCGCCGTGCGGTACCCCCGTTCATCGTTACACCCTCAACGGGCCCGAGATCTGCGTTCGCATTATGGACTATGGCGCCACCGTGCTTGGTATCGACGTGCCCGACATTCCCGGCAACGTGCGCGATGTGGTGCTGGGCTTCGATAAGCTCGAGGATTACTTTGACAACCCCGCCTGCTTTGGCGCGACCATCGGCCCCGTGGCAAACCGCACCGCGGGCGCCACGATCACCATCGACGGTACGGACTGGCATATGCCCGCCAACGAGGGCGCCAACAACCTGCACAGCAATCTTGAGCACGGTCTGCATAAACGCGTGTGGGACGTTGAGCTCGACGAGACTCACAACGCCGTGCGCATGACCACCTCGCTTGAGGATGGCGAACTGGGCCTTCCCGGCAAACGCACCTTTACGGCCGTGTTTACCGTTACACGCACCGGCGTCTTTCGCATCGAGTATGGCTGCGAGAGCGACCGCGCCACCTACGTGTCCATGACCAACCACACATACTTTAACCTTGCCGGCCATAACGCCGGCATGGACTGCGAGCACTTCTTTGTTGCCAACGCTGCCCACTACCTGCCCATCAACGAGCAGAATATCCCCACCGGCGAGATCGCTCCGGTCGAGGGAACACCGTTTGACTTTCGCGAGCTGCGCCCCGTCGCTCCCGGCATGGAGGCCGACGACCCGCAGATTAAGCAGGCCCGTGGCTACGATCACTGTCTGTGCATCGATGGCTATCAGTACGGCCGCAATCTCCGCCGCGCGATGCACGTCGAGGAGATGTGGACCGGCCGCGAGCTGGACTACTACACCACCGCACCGGGCGTGCAGCTCTACACCGGCAACTGGCTGGGCGACGAGCACGCCAAGGACGATGCTAACTATGGCTGGGGCGCCGGCTTTGCTCTCGAGGCCGAGATGTACCCCGACACGCCGCACCAGCCGTTGTTCCCGCAGGGCATTGTGGGCCCGGGTCACCCCTACAGCAATGTGATCGAGTACCACTTTATGAGGCACTAAGCCCACAATGCAACATATTGCACAGCAACGCCCGCCGGCACCACCGCCGACGGGCGTTTTGCTATCTAGTCATTGGGGACGTTCTTAAATGACTAGTCGTTGGGGACAGTCTTTAACGTTTGGCAAGAAAGACTGTCCCAATCTGCCGGCACTTGGGGACGCTCCTAAAAGGCCGGCACATAAGGAACGTCCCCAAGTGCCAAGGGTGTCCCGCTTGACTAGTCATTTAAGAACGTCCATTACAGTCGAAATTGTCAGCCCGGGACCGTCTCGGGCTACGATTGAGGCGCGCCCAGAACGGGCCGCCGACCGGGCGCCCGCGCACGGCCGAACGTCCCTGCCCCCGAGAGGGCCAGTTGGGTGCTGCCGGCGCGGGGCGCGCCGCCCCCGACGGCTGATAGGAAAGTGCCGGGCAGGTGCCGCGGCTGGTAATGTGAGTGCCGAGGGGGAGGCCATCCGGTCGAACGACTACCGGAAGGATACCACCGTGAAAGCGCCATCCACCAGACCCGCGGCCGTGCTCGGCCTGGACGTCGGCAAGTCATCGCACTGGGCCTGCCTGATCGACCGCGACGGGGAGGTGCTGGACAGCGCCCCCGTCCGCAACAGGGAGGCCGAGCTCGACGCGCTGTTCGCCTCCGCGCCCGCCGGCACGCTCGTCGTCGTCGACCAGTTCCGCAACATAGGGTCCCTCGCCGTGAGGCGGGCCCGCGCCGCGGGGCTCGGGGTCGCCTACCTGCCCGGCCTCGCCGCCAGCCGCGCCGCGGGCCTGTTCGCCGGCGAGGCCAAGACCGACGAGCGCGACGCCGCGGTGATCGCGCGGACCGCCCTGGGCGTGCCGGACTCCCTGTCGGGGGTCCCGGGCCGCGGCGAGGCCCTCGAGGCCGCCCGCGCCCTCTCGTCGCAGCGCGACCACGTCGTCGCCTGCGCGACCAGGGACAAGAACCGCCTGCGCGCGGTGCTGCTCGAGTCCTGCCCGGCCCTCGAGGCCGCGGTCGACCTGTCGGACCGGCGGTGGCTGGAGCTGCTCGCCGGGTTCGGCGGGGCGTGGGGGATCGCCCGCTCCGGGGCCGGGGGCCCGCGGGCCGAGGCCGCCGGGGAGGCCGCGGCCGCCTCCACCGCGCCCCCGCCGGCGCTCGTCGAGGCCGAGAACAGGCAGGTCAGGTTCCTGGCCGCCCGGATATCGGAGGCCCTCGACGAGGCCGGGGCCCTCGAGGCCGAGACGGCGGCGCTGCTCGAGGGCGACGAGACCTACGCGTGCCTGCTCACCGTGCCCGGCATCGGCCCGAGGACCGCGGCGCAGCTCGCGGTGTCGGTCGACATCGGGAGGTTCCCGGACCACGACCACCTGGCCTCGTACTGCGGCATAGCCCCGAGGGTGAGGAGCTCCGGCACGTCGGTGAGGTCGGTCAGGGCGTCCAGGCGCGGCGACGCGAGGCTCAAGTCCCTGCTGATCTTCTCGTGCAACAGCCTGGTGAGGTCCTCGGGGCGCTACGGCGAGTACTACCGGGCCTGCAGGGCGCGGGGCATGGGGCACGGGCGGGCGCTCAAGGCCGTCGCGAGGAAGCGGCTCAGGGCGATATACGCCGTGATGCGCGACCGGGTGCCCTACCGGGAGTAGCCCCGACGGTTGACAAAACTATAGGAACACCCAATGACTACCCAATGACTAGTTGGATGGGGTCGGGATTGGAGCTGGGGAGGTAACGGATTTCTAGTTCTATGCCGAGCTTTTGCAGCTCTTTGAGGGCGACGATGTCCGCATCGTCTATGGCGACTGCGGGCGTTACAGAGCGTTTGCCCTCCCCTGTCTGCATATGGCCAATGCTGATCTTGGTAATCGGCACACCACCCTTAACTAGCGCGAGCGCATCGACGGGTGAGGCTACCATGATCAGAATCCATTGACGCGGCGTTGCGGTATGAATGATGTCGATAGTCCTTTGCACCGAGAAAAACCTTGTCCAGACGCCTTCTGGCGCCGCCGCCCTCATGGGTGCCCATTGGCGCGAATCCGCCGCGATCTCATCGTTGACGATTAGGACAAGGTTGGAACCAGTCGCCTCGTTCCACAGCTCAACGTCTTGCCCGTAAATGAAACGGTCATCGATACGCGTGAGAAGAATCTTGGGTTGAGCCATGGCTGCCCCATTCTGTTTGAGACCCATACGAGCGGGACATCACGTCTCCAATATTAGTGCATTTAAAGTGAGAAAAGCCGTCGGAACCCTTGCGCGGATGTGCGATGTCCCGTATCATAGACAGCCGTTGACGCCTCAGTTGCGTCACCACATGGCCGCCAGCGTAGCTCAGTTGGTAGAGCACCGCTCTCGTAAAGCGGGGGTCACCGGTTCGAGCCCGGTCGCTGGCTCCATTGCACAAGATAGCCGCCTTCGGACGGCTTTTTTGTTGCCGATTTCGGACGCACATCCGCCAATCCAAGCACAACGTCGCCGGCAACTCCCCTACACAGCAAAAAGCCCCGCCAACCGCAATCCCCAAAGGAACCGCGATCAGCGGGGCCCAAGCGCGCTCCTCCAAGGGATAACGCTCACAACACGAACAGCTCAGCCGAGCAGTTCGCTACTCCTCCCAGTAGGCGTCGGCAAGCAGCTTAAAGCAGATCTTCTTGACCGGCTGTGCGCCATCGCCCGGGAACTCGAGCGTGGGCATATGAGGTTCGCCGGCAACGAACAGTGCAAACTTGTCGTCAGCAAGATCGCCGGCAATCGAAGCGTCGGAATCGACCAGATCGTAGTCGTCCTTCTCGTCAAACTCCTGAACCAGCGTCAGGCTGCCCGTGGCGACCTTAAAGGCCTCACGACCCTCAACGTCGATCTGCAGATCGTGATAGCGCTGATGCGTCTCATAGTGAGCCTCGGCCTCGGGTCGCGTCGTGGGAGCCATGACGTTCGCAAAGACCTTGTCGCCCAGGATCTGATGGCTGCCGACCTCGAGCTGCGCCGGGTCGTTCTCCTCGAGCCAGTCGATCAGCACATCGAGGCTCTTGAGCATTCCGCGGTATTCCTCGATATCGCCCAGTGCACCGTAAATCATCTAAATCCCCTCTCGGATCGTTTCTTTGGCAGCTACTCGGCAAACGCGTTACCGACGCTGTTGCCACCCACATACGTCTCGACCAGGGTAAGGTCGGGATTGAACACGACGTCATCGGCGTCGCGCCCCGGCATAATGCTACCGCACTTGTCATCGGCTCTATCCACAAGCAAGCAACCGATGCCGGGGCCGACGCCCAAGCTCTTACAGCTCGGTCACGGCAACGCCGTTGTAGACCTCGTCCCAACGGTCCATAACCAGATGGCCGGTCATGGGATCCATGGCATTGAGCTTGCCACAGGTGTTGGCGGTACGCAGCACCGTCTCGTCGTCTGCGCCAGCAGCTATCGCATGTGCGAAGCCGGCAATGGTCGAGTCGCCAGAGCCCGTAGCGTTAACGGCGGGGATATCGGGAGTCTTGGCGCGGAACGCACGGCCATTGTGGAAGCCCACGGAACCGGCGGCACCCATGGACACGACGACCCAGGGGATATCGGAGAAGCGGGCGTCAGAGGCAAGTGCGGCGCGGAGCTCGTCCACATCGTCGGTGGTAAAGCTCGTGCCCAGAAGGCCGTTAATCTCGGTCAGATTAGGCTTGACCAGCTCGGGCTTAATTTCGGACTTAAGGGCGGCCTCGAGCGAAGCACCCGAGGTATCGAGCAGCACCTTGGCACCGGCCTTCTCGGCAATGCCCGTGATCTTGGCATAGTAGTCTGCCTCGACACCGCGGGGTAGCGAACCCGAGATGGTAACGACAGCGGCCTTGCTCGCAAGCTCGGTAAACTTGGCGGTAAAGGCATCGAGCTCCTCGGGGGCAATCGTCGGGCCGCTCTCGAGCAGCTCGGTCTGGTTGCCGGCGTGGAGGATGTTGAGGCAAATACGAGTCTCGCCCTTGATGGGTACAAAATCATTCTTAATGCCGTTGGCATCCATGAGCTCAGCCATGTAGGCGCCCATGTGGCCGCCGAGCAGACCGGTTGCCACAACGTCGTCGCCCAGCTGACCCAGCACACGGGCCACGTTGAGGCCCTTGCCGCCGGCGGTCTTTTCGGGCGTCACACGGTTGACGTCGTCGATAATGAGCTCATCGAGCTGATAGCGCGTATCGACAGACGGGTTCATCGTAACGGTGAGGATCATTTTTAGCTCCTTATCTCGCAGGCTCCTTATGCCTCGCGATACGAGTCGACAAAACGGAATTACAGAATCTCAATCGTGAACGAGCGAACGACGGTCTCCTTGGGCTTGGCGACAAGGCAGCCGCGCTTATGCTCAAGCACGTCGTCCTCATCGGAACAGGTCGAAAGGCCGCCCCAGGGTTCAACTGCCACAAAATCGCCCTCGGGCTTACTCCACACAATGAGATACGGAAAGCCCTCAAAGCTCAAGCGAACGCCCTTGTCCTCGCCCTTCTTGGAAAGCGTGACCTGACGACTCTCGAGCACGTCAAAGATGGTCTCCGCAAAATCGAAGAGCTCATGCGACAGGGGCAGCGTCTTTCCCACCATGGGGTTCTTGGAGCGGTTAGCTACATCGATCAATCCGGTCGAGGGTACGGCGGTGCAAAGCTCCGCAGCCTCGTCTTTATCGAAGCGCAACTCGTAGTCCGTATAGGCCTCGCCCTCATCGAGCGGACACCTAAAGCCGGGGTGCCCACCGATAAAGAACGGCATGTCCTCGGTGCCCTCGTTGGTAACCTCATAGGAGACGCGCACGGCGGCGTCTTCGAGCGTATAGCGGGCGACAAGCTTAAACGGATACGGATAATCGCTCAGCAGCGCGGCGTTATCCTCCGAAGCCAGGCACATCGCCAGCTCGTTTTCGCCTTGGCTCAGCAGCTTCCACTCCTGCTTGCGCGCAAAGCCGTGGCGAGCGAGCTTTACATGATGCCCGGCAAACGTCATGGCGCTGTTGTCGCGCAAGCCTCCGCAAATCGGGAAGCAAATCGGTGCCTGGCCGGACCATACGGCGGGATCGCCCTGCCAAAGATACTCGCGACCTCCAGCCTCGATCGAGGTAAACGAACCGCCAGCCGTGGACACCTTAATAGAAATCGAATCGTTGGAGAGAGCGTATTCCATTGCCCATCCTTTCGAACAACTGCTTTTTGCTCACAAGTACCCGTCTCAGCCCTGACCAAAGGACAAGCCTGCACGTTCATCGATGCGTGCGGTATCCCAGCCATGCAACGGGGTACCATACAGACATTGATGCAATTACAGCTGAAAGGCCTTCTTATGCGAACCATCATCCTCTACGCCTCGCGCCACCACGGCAATACGAAAAAGCTCGTGGACGCCATCGTCGAGGCACACCCCGAGATCGATACCCTCGACGTCAAGGCGCTCGGTAAAAACGAGTACCCCGACCTACACGAATATCATCTAATCGGTGTCGCCACGGGCATCTATTACTCCGAGATCGACAAGGACATGGCACGCGTGCTCACGAACGTGCTGCAGCCGCAGGACAAGGTGTTTGGCCTTATGACCTACGGTGGCAAAAACAAGTGGTACGGCAAGGATATCGATGGCATCTGCCGCATGAGGCAGGCCATCTTTATGGGTGTCTACGGCTGCCCCGGCTTTGATACGTGGGGGCCGTTCAAGCTCGCCGGCGGTGTCCAAAAGGGACACCCGACCGCGGAGGAAATTAAGGGCGCCGTCGACTTCTTCGACAAGATCGAAGACGAGTATGGCGACATCATCGTCGAAGAGTACGCCAAGCGCGAGAAGCGCCTAGCATACGAGAAGGAGCATCCTGCGGGAGGCCTGGTGGCCGGCGTTAAGCGCACGGCAAAGAAGATTGCTAACAAGCTGTAACTGTGAAGGTGCTTTTGAGCGTTTAACCCATACGGCGGGTCCGAGCAGATTCGGGCCCGCCGTCTTTTTTATCGTTACTCGGTAAAGGCGTTGCCGACGCTCTGGCCGCCAACATACGTCTCGACGAGGGTGAGCTCATGGTCGAACACGACAAAGTCGGCGTCGCGACCCGGCATGATGCTGCCGCACTTATCCTCGATGTGCGCGGAGCGTGCCGGCACCTCGGTTGCCATGCGAATGGCGATATCGGCGCTGGCGATGCCCCAGTCGACGATGTTCTTGACGCCCTGGGCAAGCGTGAGCACCGAGCCGGCAATGCTCTTGCCGTCGGCGAGCCAGCACAGGTTGTCCTTCATGATGACGTCCATACCACCACTGGTGTAGCTGCCCTCGGGCATGCCGCCGCAGCCCAGGCAGTCGGTGATGAGCACCGTATGCTGCCAGCCCTTTGCCTGCAGCAGTGCCTTGATGGCGGCAGGGTTTACGTGCTTGCCGTCACAGATGATTTCGGCGTAGGCCTCGGGCGTGGACATGGCAGCACCCACAACACCGGGCTCGCGGTGATGCAACCCGCGCTGGCCGTTATAGGTATGCGTAAAGCAGCTGGCACCGGCGTTGATGGCGGCGATGCACTCATCGTAGGTGGCGTCGGAGTGACCGATGCTGGTCACCACACCCTTGGCGTTCAGAGCAGCCGCATAAGCAGCGGCACCGTCGCGCTCGGCCGCCATGGCGCTCTTAACGATGCGACCACCCGCAGCCTCCTGCCACTGATCGAAGACCTCCTCGGAGGGATCGATAAGATAAGCGGGGTTCTGCGCGCCCACGTGCTTCATGGTAAAGAAGGGGCCCTCCAGGTAGATGCCCTGAATGCGAGCACCGCAGAAGTCGGGGCCGCGACCCTCGTCCGCCTGAGCGATGGCGGCGCAGGCGTCCTTGATCTGCTCGACGCCATCGGTGAACGTCGTGGGCAGCCAGCTGGTGGTACCGCGACGGGCGAGCTCAGTCGAGCTGATATCGATGCCCTCGGGATCGTTATCAGTAGTTGAGTGGTTGTAGAAGCCATGGATGTGAGTATCGACCATACCCGGTGCGATCCACGATCCCGTGTAGTCCTTAATCTCGCAAGAGGGCTCGTCGGCCTGCCAGGCGCCAAAGACGCCATCCTCGACCATAAGATAGCCGCCCAGTTGCGGGCCTGCCGGCAAGAAGAACTTGTCAGCCTTAATTGCGTACGTGCTCATATGCACTCCTCGCTTCTAAAGCAGTTGACTGTGGTAATGCTTATACCCAGCTCACGTAAAACAAAAAGCGCCCGCCCGCCGTTATGAGCGGACGGGCGCCCTTACAGGGGGACGCGATTAAGCGGTGAAGGGGTGAATCGTCACGCCCTTAACCACGCGGTTGACCGTGCCAGTGGGGCTCGGCGTGTCGGGCGTGTTGCCCACGCGCACGGAGTTGAGCAGGCTGATAGCCTGGGCAAACATCACGAACGGCAGAGCAAGGTAGCCCTCGGGAAGTGCCTCGTAGCCCTTAAAGGTGAAGGACTCGCCCTCGTAGACGGTGGCACCTTCCTGCTGAACGGCGATGGTGTGCTGAGCGATCTCGTCGCCACCGATCTCGTTGAGGATGTCGATATCGTACTGACGGGTGTAGGCGTCGTTATTGACGAACACGAAGACGAGCGTCTTATCGTCGACGAAGGACTTAGGTCCATGACGATAGCCCATGGAGGTGTCGTAGGAAGTAGCGACCAGACCGTGAGCGAGCTCGAGGATCTTGAGCTGGCTCTCCTGGGCAAGGCCACCGAAGGAGCCAGAACCCAAGTAGGTCACGCGGTTGAAGTCGCCAGCCAGGTAATCGGCGATCTCGGGCTCACGGGAGATGACCTCCTCGCCCATCTTGGCAATCGTCTCGACCCACTCGGCCTTCTGCTCATCAGAGGCAGTGTCGAAAATAAGGGTAGAGAGCAGGGTCATGCAGGAATAAGAACCGGTCATGGCGAAGCCCTTGTCGTTGGCGCGCGGAATGAGCAGCGTCAGCGCGTTGGGATCATCGGCAGACTCGACGGCGAGCTTGCCCTCGGGAGCGCAGGTGATGTTGAGGAACTTGACGTTGTGGACGAGCTCCTTGGCAACGGCAACGGCGGCAAGGCTCTCGGGGCTGTTGCCAGAGCGGGCGAAGGAAACCACGAGCGTGGGATCCTCGGCGCGCAGGAAGTCGCGCGGAGCGCTCACGATGTCGGTCGTGGCGATGGGCTTAAAGTCGTAGAGATCAGTGTTGCCAGCGTGACGCAGATACGGGGCGCAGGTATCGCCAACGTAGTCGGACGTACCGGCACCGGTGAAGACAACGGACAGACGGCCCTCGCCCATAGCGCGAGCCTCGGCCAGGAGGGCCTCGATGGCCTCCTTGTTCTCGCGATAGATGTTGAGCGTATCACGCCAAAGCTCGGGCTGCTGAGCAATCTCGGCCGTGGTGATCTGGGCGCCGAGCTCGGTGAGCTCCTCGACACTCTTCTCGAACATTTTTAATACCTCTCTCTAGAAGTAATCCTCTGACGTGCAATTATACACTTCGGTTGGTTATCTGGTAGTAACCAGTTAAATGCAAAGAATCATCATATGGAAACGATGCGGACACTAATCGCTACGCTGGTGGTAAACCTTGTATTTAAACTGATCGGCACGAGCAACCGAGAGTGTGTACTCCACAACCTCGTTTGACTCGTTATACGTAGTCCTGACCAAATCGAGCACAGGCGAGCCCTCGACAATTCCCAAAAGGTGCGCGTCGGTGGGACGGGCTATGCTCGCATAGAACTCCTCTTCGGCCACGCGTATCTTTTGTTGAAAGTCTTGCTCAATCACATCGTAAAGCGGCTTACGCTCCAGCAGCGGTCGCTTTAGGGACAGAAATTGACGAACTGGTAGATAGCTGCGTTCGACCATCATGGGCATGTTGTCGGCAGAACGAAGGCGCTTAAGCTTAAAAATGCGATCACCGATACGCAATCCCATATGCTCGGCCAGATTCTTATCGGCCTCCATCTCGCAAAACTTGAGAATCGTGGTCTCGGGGTCGCGACCCATCGCGCGCATCTGCTCGGTAAAGCTGTAGGACTGTATAAGATTGGTTGCCTTTGCCGAACGGTCAATCACAAAGGTACCGCGACCGTGCTGCCGAACCACCAGTCCTAAACGCTCCAGTTCCTGCAGAGCCAGGCGTACCGTAGTACGCGAGAGACCATAGCGCTCCGAAAGTTCGCGCTCGGAAGGAATCATGTCACCGGCGCGATATTCATGGTCGATCTTTTCGGTCAGAATATCGACCAGCTGATCGTACAGCGGTTGCTTACGCGCTCCGATCGCCATCCTATCCTCCCTTTTGCTCGAATTCGGCTAACTACCTAGGGTGTTTAGCATTATCTGTCTGCCACACCCGAATCATCAAGAAAACAAAAGCCGCGCGCTCTTTCGAGCACGCGGCTTTTAACATACACATGGCTTAAGGGGTCGGGGTGTGAGCCGCGTAGGGACACACCCCTCAAGCTAGAGCCTTACCAGATGCTCGGCCAGAGACCAAGCGGGCCAGCGCCCAGGATGCCAAGGACGAAGAGCAGGAGAATGCCCTTGGTCGGGGTCCAGCTGTGCTTAGCGAACATGTAGTAAAGCAGAAGCGTAAGCATAAGCGGGACGAGCTTCGGGACGATGGTGTTGAGGGTGTCGGCAACAGAGAAGTTGACCGGATCCTCGGTGACGGTAGCGTAGGTCACGGACTCCATGCCGTTGCCCAGATCGGCGACGCCGCACTTGACCTCGTTGCCGTCGGCATCGGTGGCGGTGAGGGCGTTGCCGTCCTCATCGGTCATGGCGATGGTACCGGCCTCAGCGGTCTCGGTATCGATGCCCTCCATACCGGTGAAGTTCTCGGCCTCCTTCTCGGAGACAATCACGGTAGTAGGGGCAAGGCCACGGGTGGTGCCGTTGGGGATCTGGAGGTTGATCTGGGTGCCACCCATGGTGACGACCAGGCAACCGACGACGAAGACGCCCATGATGGAAGCGGCACGCGTGAAGGCCTGCATGTTGGCGGTCAGAGCGTCAATAGCGCTGGTGCCAAGCTTGTAGGACCAGTTCATGAGCCAGAAACGCAGAGCGAACTGGACGGCGTTGAAGATCACCAGGAAGATGATCGGCGCAGCGGCGTTGCCGTTGATGGCCATGTTGGAGGTGATGCCGGCCGTGATAGGCACGAGCGTCAGCCAGAACAGGGCGTCACCGATACCACCGAGCGGGCCCATTGCGGCGACGCGGACGGCGCGGATCGTGGGGATGTCAACCTTGTTCTGCTCGAGCGAAAGCACGATGCCCATAACAAAGGTGACGAGGAACGGGTGGGTGTTGAAGAACTCCAGGTTGTGGCTCATGGAAGCCGCGAGGTCGTTCTTGTTGGTGTGGATCTTCTCCAGACCGGGGATGATGGAGTAAAGCCAGCCAGCGGCCTGCATGCGCTCGTAGTTGAACGATGCCTGCAGGAAGCAGGAGCGCCAAGCCATCTTGTTGAGGGTCTTCTGGTCGAGCTGCGGAGCAGGAGTGAGATCCTCGTAGTGCTCCGGGATCACATACTCATTAGATGCCATCTTCGAAGTCACCTCCGTCAGAAACAGCTGCACCCTTCAGCTCGGTCTGCTGCTGGAAGTCCCAGAAAGCGATGCCGAAGCCGATGAGAGCGAGGATGAGCAGAGCAGGGGTTGCCAGCGAATCGTTGGCAACGGTGATGAGCGCGAGGCCAAAGCCCATGAGGAAGAAGCCCCACATATCGCGGCTCATCATAACCTTGAGCAGGACGGCGAAGCCGACGAAGCGCATCATGCCGCCTGCAGCGGACAGACCGGTCTGCAGCCAAGTCGGGATGGCAGAAGCGATGGTCTGACCGATGGTAGCGCCAGCGATGAAGAACAGGGTGACGACGACAGCGAAGATCAGGCCGAGCAGAGCCATGGCGAAGTAGTTCAGGCGCTCGATGCCCTTGGTGTCCGCGTTGTGAGCCATGTTATCGGCCGTGGACATAAGCGGGGACATAAGCGTGAAGACCAGGGTAACGCCAAGCTGGCCAAGCAGAGCGAACGGAATGGCGAGGCCGACTGCCGCGTTGGGCTCGAGGCCCGTGGCGATAGCGAGAATGGCTGCCATGATGCCGCCGATGACGGCGTTAGGCGGCTGAGCGCCTCCAATCGGCATGTTGCCGATCGTCATGAGCTGATAGGTACCACCCACGAGAAGACCGGTGTTGAGGTCGCCAAGGATAAGACCGATGACGGCGCCGGTGACGATGGGCTGATAGAGAGACTCGAGGAAGTCAAACTGGTCGATTGCCGCGATGAACGTAACAACGAAGACCAGAGCGATCTGGATGATCGAGTATTCCATCTTGCTCCTCCTTTCAAAATGTATGTACGCACTTTGGATATCACGTACAGAACGTCAGGGTTTCACTCCTGACAACGTGGATCACGAGGATTACGAGAAGAGCTTGCTCGTGTCCTCAACAGGCGTGCTCGGAACGCGCCTGATCTCCAACTCCACCCCCAATTCCTGCAGCTCTTTAAACGCAGCGACATCCTCGTCGTTAACTGCGACGGAGGTGGCGACTTGGCGCTTTCCTTCCGACATGTGCATGTTGCCGATGTTTACCTTCTTTATAGGCACACCGCCCTTGACGAGCGTAAGCACGTCTTCCGGTGTTTCGGCCACGATGAAGATCTTCTGGCGCGGGCTCGCCTTGCCAATGACGTCGATGGTCTTCTGCAGGGAGAAGAAACGCGTAGCGACGCCGGCGGGAGCGGCCATCTTCATGAGGTTCTGGCGCATGGTGTTGGACGCCACGTCGTCGTTGGCGACGAGGATGAGGTTGGAGCCCAGGGTGGAGTTCCACTGGGTTGCAACCTGACCATGAACCAGTCGGTTATCGATGCGGGTAAGAAGAATGTTGGGTTCTGCCATGTTGATCAGCTTCCTTTCGATATTTGCTGACGACAGTTACTTGATCTCCTGAATCGCGTAACGCGAAACATCTACGACGGCTCCGGATCGGACTTTGATCTGGACCTTCTCGCCTTCGATGCCTTTGACGGTTCCGTAGATACCGCCGGCGAAAAGAACCTCCTGACCCGGCTTGAGCTCGGTGTGCAGCTCCTTGAAGTACTTTTGCTTCTTCTTCATGTTGATTTGCGACCAGATGGTGTAAATCAAGCCCATGATGGCGAGCAGGCCTAAAAGGGCGACCGAGGAGCTCAGGACGTTGGCTCCGAAATCGGCCATTAGATGCCGTCCTCGTCGCCGAAGATATCCTCTTCCTCGGAGCCGGCAACGGATGCGACCGTCTGGGCGGTGATACCCGTCTGGCCAACGGTCACGGCCTGCTCGCCAAGCTCGGCGAGCGTGGCGTTGCCGCGGAGGAACAGAAGCTCAATAACCATGGGAAGGTTAGTGCCGGTCAGAACCTCGACATTGTCGACATCCTGGGCAATCATCATCGACTGGTTGAACGGGGTGCCACCAAGCAGGTCGGTAAAGACGAGCACGCCATCGCACTCCTCGCGCATGGCGGTAATAGCGGCGCGGAGATCCTCACCGTAGGAAGCAGCCTGGTCGCCCTCAAAAGGAACGACGGTAAAAGCGGGCTGGTCGCCGGCAACCATAGCGATAGCGCTTGCAAGGCCGGGTGCGAACTGTCCATGACCGGTAAGAATAAAGCCAACCATTCAAATTTCCCTTCCGAAGGTGTGTACAATCTGAGTCCGATGATTCTCGGAAGCCAGCGGGCGCTCGCCCTTAAAGCTTCTTAGAAAGCGTTCTTTGAAGACCAGTGGTTTCTAAACTGGTAGTAACCACGTGACGTGTTGTTGTCACTATATCACCCCAGAAGAGGTCGCTTTCCTTGATTCATACGGTAAAACGTTTTTGCACCGCTCACGGTGATAAATCGACCGTTTACCGGTCGTTAACACTTCTACCTGCGGTTTTGAAACCGTTTCGAAATGTTTTGGCAAAAGATCGGATCTTTTCCTGTGTCTAAACAACGCAGGGCGGCTAAAAATAGCGTGAAGAAAAATTGCAGGTCATTGTGAAGATATGTGAATTGGTCTTTTTGACTTAATACCAGTTAGAACCAGTTTTGAGATTATCGGTGAACGGTAGTTTTCGACCGTTCACCGGTTACTTGCAATCGTTTGCAGTTGTTTTCCCAGATGAATTAGGGAAGCGCGATGGAGCGCTTGCGCGGGCGCGAGGCCTACCCCAGTGGTTTCGGCAGCAAAAAGCCCGCTAGAACGTTGTCCGTTCTAGCGGGCTAAATCAGGCAGATCGGCTAGCGCGCAGTAGTGCAGGCAAACCTTACGCAAACAGGCCGTAGATGCTGATGTTGGCCTTGGCGTAGAGGCCGTTAGCATACTCGGTCCACTTGGAGCTGGCGCTCGAAGCCTGCGAAGAGTACTGCTGGTAAGCAGTGTAGTAGGCGGTCATGGCCTGCTTATATGTAGCGCTATCGGCCGTAAAGGCATCGTCGGCAAAGGCCTTAGCGTAGGTGCCGTTCTCGTCCTTCCAGGTACTCTTCGAGCTATCCCACTCATCGCCCGCAAGGTTGATGATGTAGTCGGCGTAATCCTTGCTCGCGGTCTCCTCGTTGCCGTCAGAAGGCTCGGTCGGAGCGGTCGGCATGCTTGCGGAGCTATCGCCCACCTTCTTCTTGTAGAGCTTCTGCAGCGTCGCGGACTGGCGGACGATCTGCTTGGCCTGGTCCTTGGACACGCCATACTGCGTGGCCATGGTCTTGTAGTCAGAAGTGCCGATGGAATCCTCGGCGTACTTCTTCATCTCCTTGGAAGAGACGGTAATGCCCTCGTCCTCGGCGGCATCGAGCAGGATCTTGTTGCGCACGTAGGACAGGATGACGTCGGCAGAAGGAGCGGTGTAGTTGCCATCACTATCCTTGACGGTATCGAGGCTGTACTGGCTCTCGATGGCCTCGCGCGCGGTGATATCGCTCTTCTTGCCGTTGTAGCTATAGCTTGCCACGGTCGAATCGAGCTGGTCCTCGGTCAGGGTCGCCGAGCCGACACCCTTGCCGCCAAAGCCGCCATTGCCGATAAAGAAGCCGACCACCGCAGCGATCACGACGGCAACCACAAAGGCGGCGATCATCGTCTTCTTGTGCTTGGATACGCGATCGTCTTCATCGGAACCCAGGATATCGTCGTCCTCATCCTGGGCCTCGGGCATCAGATTCTCGTCAGCGGCATCCGCGGCAATCTGAGCCTCCAGTCGGGCGTCCTCCTCTTCGGCCGTCGTACCGGCGGCAATGTGCTCGGCAGACGTACCGGCGACCAGATCGATCTTCTCATCCTCGTCACCGTCGGGGCCTTCGCCGCGCTCGATGATCTGGATGCCGTCGATCTCGTCCTTCTCGTCCTTCTTTTGAATCAGACCCATATCGGTTACTCCTTGTTAGGAAACATAGTCCTCAATAGAATACGCCCGACAGAGCGCCGGGCGTATTGATTCTCAGGTTATACGCAAACACTTAAGTACTATTTAGGCGTTTGCAGCACGCATGCCTTAGGCCAGGTGCGCGATAACGGCATCGGCAAAGGCCTGCGTGCCCACGGCCCCCTCGACGGAGCCGGTCTGGGCACGACGCACGTCACCGGTAACCTGCTCGCCCTCGTCGAGCGTGGCAGATACGGCGGCGCGAATGCGATTAGCAGCGTCGTTCTCGCCCAGGTGATCGAGCATCATCGCAGCAGAAAGGATCTCGGCCGTGGGGTTGGCGATATCCTGGCCAGCGATATCGGGCGCGGAGCCGTGCGTTGCCTCGAAGATGGCGCAGTCGGCACCGATGTTGGAGCCGGGGGCCATCCCTAAGCCACCCACCAGGCCGGCGCACAGGTCGCTCACGATGTCGCCGTACAGGTTGGGCAGCACCAGGACATCGAAGTCGTTGGGGTTCTGGACCAGGCCCATGCAAGTGGCGTCGACAATCTTGTCGTTGAACTCGATATCGGGATAGTTGGCGGCCACCTCGCGCGCAACGCGCAGGAACAGGCCGTCGGTCGCCTTCATGATGTTGGCCTTATGCACGGCCGTCACCTTTTTGCGGCCGCAGCGGCGGGCATACTCAAAGGCATACTCCACAATGCGGCGGCTCTTGGCGATGGAGATGGGCTTGATCGAGATGGCGGAATCGGCGGCGAAGGTCTTCTGACCCGAGCGCTCGACAAGCTGCGAGAGCTCCTCGACCTCGGCAGCGCCCTCATCGAACTCGATGCCGGCGTAGAGGTCCTCGGTGTTCTCGCGCACGATGACCAGGTCGACATCGCGGAAGCGCGAGCCGTCGCCCGGCTGCGACAGGCAGGGGCGCACACAGGCATACAGGTCGAAGTGCTTGCGAAGGGCAACGTTAACGCTGCGGAAACCCGTGCCGACCGGCGTGGTGATGGGACCCTTGATGGCAACCTTGGTCTCGGCGACCGCATCGAGCACGTGCTGGGGCAGCGGCGTGTCAAACTCGTCCATGACGCCGGCACCGGCCTCCTGGACATTCCAATTGATCTGGACACCGGTGGCCTCGACCACGCGGCGCATGGCCTGCGTAATCTCGGGACCGATACCGTCACCGGGAATCAGGACTACATCGTGCGCCATAATCTGTTACTCCTCGTCTTCGGCGGCGTCAGATTTTTTAACGCTAGCACGCTTCTTCTTTTTGGAGAGATCAAGGTCAAAGCGTTTAACAAGCATTTCGCAAATCTCGCTCGAACGGGCCTTGAGATAGCTGCCCTTGCCGTTCTCGGCGTCGAACTTAAGGCGCAGCGCAAGCTTCTCGGCGACCTCGGCGTCGATCTCGCCCTGGCCAAACTCGTACAGGCAACCGAGCATGTCGCGATACTCGAGGTCGCCGTGGTAGCACTGAATGGCCTCGTCCAGGATGGGCCAAGCCTCGCGCGAACGCTCGACGCTCGTGGCGCCCCACACGCACAGCAGGCGGAAGGCGGCATAGCGCAGCGTGGAGGAAATCTCGTCGAACAGTGCGGTCTCGGCGCCCTCAAAGGCATCGCCCAGCTGCTCGGGACAGGTGGTGGCAAGCGCCGTCAGGGCATCGAGGGCCTCCCAGCGGGTCTGAGCCTCGGGGCGATCGAGCGCCTCGATCAGCGCGGGCACACAGGGCACGACGCGCTGCGGATCGCGCTCGGCAAGCAGGTGCAGCACGCGGGCGGCAAACTGGCGGATACGGCGCGTGGGGCAGCCGAGCTCCTTGACCAGGCGGTCGACGGCGTTCTCGTTCTCCTCTGCCAGCTGGAGCTGTGCCAGCTCCTCGTCGGTGAGCTGTTCGTCTTTGTTTTCTGCCATAGTTACCTCTTTTTACTATTTCTTAGCGTGCTTGCCAGCACCTTTGCTGTCATCGGTGACCGAGATGAGCTGTCGGTCGGCCGCGCCATTGCGACGCGCGCGGCGGCGCTCCTCGGCGTCGCCCGCGTCGGCGGCGGCGCGGTGAGCCTTGTTGACGTTAAAGACCTCGTCGTGCTTGCGCCACGGGCCGACGGATTCGCCAAAGCTCATCTTAAGGCCGGCGATAAAGCCGCCGAGCCAGCCGATCGGCGCAAACTGCACTAGCGGGAACAGCGAGAACACCCAGGTCAGCAGGATGACTGCCGCCGCTCCCGCAAAGTTGGCAATCCAGTAGTCACGCTTGGTGATGACGCGCTTTTCGCACGCCCACTGGCCGCACAAAAAGCCGATGTAGATCGCAAAGAGAAAGAGCACCAGCGCAAGCACCACGAACGTCCAGCTCATGGGCGCTACTCCCCGTGATGGTGGCCGCAGCAGCACTCGTGGCCGTCGTCATGGCCGTGGCCGCCGCAGCACTCGTGGTCCTCGCCATGGTGGTGGCCACAACCGCACTCGTGGTCGTCGCCATGTTCGCCGCAACCGCAGCCTTCCTCGTGAGCACCATGCTCCTCGGGACGATACTGCGACCAGTCAAGACCGGCGGCGATGGCGTCGGCCTCCTCCTTGTAGAGCACCGTGATGGCCTGGGTGCCCAGCTTGGCGCCACCGATGGCATCGAGCATGTCGTAGAGCGTAAAGGCCACGTCGGCGCCGGGCAGCGCAAGCTCGCGGTCGTCGGCATAGGCGAGCGCCAAGCGCAGGTCCTTGATGAAGTGCTCGACCATAAAGCCGGGCTTGTAATCGCCGTCGAGCGCCTTGGGCGCCAGACTCTCCATGGCGCCGGACTTGCCGGTACCGCCCAGAATCATCTGACGGGTCTTCTCCAGATCGAGGCCGCTCAGCTCGGCAAACGCCAGCGCATCGGCCATGCCGACCATGCAGGCGCCCAGCGACACCTGGTTGGCGAGCTTGGCAGCCTGGCCCTTGCCGGCGCCGTCGAAGCAGCAGATGGTTGCCGCAAAGGTGGAAAGGATATCGCGGACCGGGGCAATGTCGTTCTCGGTAGCGCCCACGATAGCCGTAAGCGTGCCGGCGATAGCACCCGACTCGCCGCCGGTGACGGGGCAGTCAAACGCCATGCGGCCGGAAACCTGGGCGGCCTCGGCAATGTCGCGCGCCAGCTCGGGCGAGCTCGTGGTGAGGTCGATCAGGACCGCGCCGGGCTTAGTGCACGCGAGCAGGCCGTCGCCCGCCAGGTAGAGCTCCTCGACCTCGGAGGGATAGCCCACCATGGTAAAGACGACGTCGGCGTTCGCCGCGGCATCTGCCGGCGTATCGGCCCAGACGGCACCGCGCTCAACGAGCGCTGCAGCCTTGGACTTGGTGCGGTTGTTGACCGTGACGGGATAGCCGGCATCCAGGATGTGGCCGGCGATGGGGGCACCCATGATTCCGGTGCCAATGAATGCGACGGAGAGCTTGTTTGCCATGAAACCTTTCCTTTTGGGTTGGGTGTTGTTACCAGGTTAAATACTCGGCGCCAACGCTTGAGCTGCGGGGCGCCCGCGGTTGTAACGCCTGTCTACTCACCGCGCACACGGCGCGCGATGCGATCGGAAAGCGAGGCTTTCTCGGCGCGATTCTTGCCCCAAAACGCGCAGGCCACCATGCCGGGGCCCACGTGCGAGCCAATGGTGGGACCCACGGAGCTGCGAATGATCGTGACGTCGGCGCAGCCTTCCTCCTTGCGGATGGCGGCTTCGAGCCAGTCACCGTCCTTTTCGGCATCGGCCGTCATGATGGCGATGGGCATGGTGCGGTCGGGCACGTAGTTCTCGCGGAACGACTTGAGGATGGACTTGAGCGCCTTCTTGCGGCCGCGGTTGACGCCGATCAGCGACAGCGAGCCGGCCAGGTCGTAGGAGAGCTCGGGCTTGACATCGAGCTTTGCCGTGAGCTGCGCCGCCGCGGGCGGAATGCGGCCGCCGGCAGCCAGCGCGTCGAAGCTCTCGAGCGTAAAGTAGCCGTGGACGTAGGTCTTTGCCTCGTTTGCCCAATCGACCAGCTGCTTGGCGGTCAGTCCCGCCGAACGCTGGCGCACGGCCTCGAGCGCCAAGAGCGCGCCGGTCGCGCAGGGCAGAGCGTTGTCGACCACGTAGAGCTCGAAGTTGGGATACTCGGCGCGCACGGCATCTGCCGCCTGGCACGCGGAGTTGTAGCTCGACGACAGCGCCGAGGTAAAGCACAGGTAGACCGTGGGTGTGCCCTCTTTGGCGCACTCGGTAAAGAACTCGATATAGCGACCGAGCGACACAGCCGAGGTGGACACGCGGGCACCGGCGCGCATGCGGTCGTAGAACTCCTTAGGGCTCATGCTCGACCAGATATCGTCCGTGCGCTCCTCGCCATCGATGATAAAGGGGAAGCCCAAGATATCGACATCGAGGTTCGCGGCGACCTCGGGGCTAAAGTCGCAGCAGGTATCGACGACGATGCGGCAGCGGTCAGAATGGCCGGTAGATGCAGCCTTGTCCATCAAAGCGACTCCTTACGTAAAAAGGCGGCCACCCGCATGGGATGGCCGCCAGCCGTTAACTCATGCAAGTTAACGTATTTTACTCGTCAAGTGTTTCGATACGGGGCTTGATGATGCCATATCCACCATTCTTACGGTGATACACCACATTGATGAGGCCAGTCGTCGCGTTCTCGAACACGTAGAAGTCGTGACCGAGCAGATCGGTCTGCACCAGCGCCTGCTCCTCAGTCATCGGGGTGACATCGATGACCTTCTCGCGGACGAGCAGGTCGTCGTCGTCCTCGGGCAGCAGCAAGTCGGCCAGATCCTCGACACGCTCGACCGGCGCGACATCCGCTGCGCTGGCACCGCCCTGGCGGTTGTCCACGACCTTGGTCTTGAACTTGCGCAGCTGGCGAGTGACCTTATCGGCGGAGAGGTCGATGGCGGCGTACATATCTGCACCGTGCTCGGCAACGCGAATCACCGAACCGCGGACACGAACCGTAACCTCGACGATTGCCGGGTTGGGGTTCGAGGGGTTCTTCTCATAGCGAAGTACAACGTCGACCGTCATGGGCTCGATATCGAAAACCTTGAGCGCCTCGCCGATCTTCTCATCCACATGCGCACGCAGAGCATCGGTTACCGTCGTCTTGCGTCCAGAAACCTTGATATCCATACGTGGCTCCAATCTGCCTCGGGGACTTACTGTACTGGCTATGTACCCATTGCCGTGCATTTAATCACGCGGATTCCTAAAGACCCGAATAACGATTGCTTGATACCGCATACCGAAGTCTCGCACTTTTCTGTGGCAAAGTGCGCTATAGGAGGGAGCCGGCGACTTTGTATTTGGTCCCGAAAATTGGCTTTGAACTGCTGGTTTTATAGAGATGAAAAAGCCGGGCTCCCCCATCGGGGAAGCCCGGCAGTGCGTGTTGAAACCGTGAAGAGGTGTCCTTTCCAACGTATAGAAGACACCACCCCTAGCAATAACTAGCCATTAAGCTTGTTAATGTCGTCGTCGGTGATGGTGCCTTCCTGGCTGGACGATTTGTCTTCGGAGGATGCGGTCTCATTGTTGGAATCGGAGGACTCGCTGCCGGAAGACGTGGTCTCACTGGACTCAGAGTCGCCCGGCTGCACGTTAGCGCCCGAAACCGTCTTAGTGGTGAGGTCGTAGGGCATCCTGCCATACCAGACGCAGTGAACTGCCTCGAGCGTGCCGTCGACCGTGATGTCGTCGAGGGCATCGCTCACGGCACGGCACAGTTCGTCATTGGACGAGAGGCCCGCAACACCGAGCGTCGAGGGCGCCTCGAGCGCACCGACATAGGAGATCTCGCTCATCAGACGTGCAAGGTAGCCACCGGCCGTGGAGTCGCAGATCACATAGTCAACCTCGCCGGACTCGAGCGCCTCAAAGCACTCGTTGATGTTGGAGTAGGTCTTTTGGTTGGCGGTGATGCTCTGCTTGGCAAGCGCCTCCTGCGAGGCCGAGGACATCTGGACACCCAGGGTAGACGTGTTAAGGGTATCGGTGGAAACGCTTAGCGACCCACCATCGCTGGTTTTACCGAACACAGAAGCGGCATCGTACAGGCAGGTGCCGAGCGAGCTAACGTCCCCGTCTGTGGAGTTGATCTCGCCGATAAAGATATCGGCCTTTTTGTCGGCGAGCGCGGAACCTGCCGAGGACGCATCGACAAAGGCGACCTTAAGGCCCATGCGGCTTGCGAGGGCGCGGGCGGCGTCGACCGCATACCCCGCGAGCTCGCCGTCGGCGCCCTGCATGGCCTGCGGCGCATCGGAAGTATCGAGGGCAACCGTCAGGGTTCCGGGAGTAACCAGGGCATCGTCCGACACCGCCGGCGTGACGGTCTTGTACTCGATCTGGTCGATCGTGGGAGTCGTGAACGTAGACAGCGGGTTGAACGCGCATCCGCTCAGGCCCAAAACGGCGATGACCGCTGCGGCCCCAGCACCTAACCGAGCCGCGTGCATCAAGCTGCCCCTCACCATGTCCACTACCCTGCCTTCTGTGTCGTATACGATCCGTGCGTTGCGCGGAATATCAGGTTGTTCCCACCAGCTGACCTGGTATTTGACCCCACACTTGCGCACCGGGGTGTTTGCTCGGGAGGCCGCAGCCACCTTCACGACTGGCCCGCTCGCCCGCGAGGCGGTATTGCCCCAAAGAAAGTAGAACGGACGGTGCGGCTTACATCTAGGACGCGCCATGATCGCGCCGCGCGCACGCGGTCGCTTACGTGGATCCCTTTGACCGCGTCTGTCTTGGACTAGGACGGGCATTTCGTCCGTCCGCAACCACAGCCTGGTAGGAACGAAGCGCATTATAGCTAAGTTCAAGCTAAAGTTTAAGGTTAGGGGCGTCATTCGCATCGCGAGTACAGATTTCGCAGGTCGAAGCGGGCCGTTCGTGGCCCCGTGAAGCCCGGAGCTCCCCTGCGGGGAGCTCCGGGGCACCCGTCTCAGGGTGCCGTGTGCAAAAAACGGCAAATATGAGTACTGTTACCAATTTAGTAGCAGCGTATTACCGCCTCACGAGCCCTTTTTGAGTTCCGCACAGCCTGCTTGGCGCCAAGATATTCCACATTCGTTTATTATCTCTTCGCTGAATCCAGATTATCGGCCCAAGTTTCTTTGTTTTTGCTGTCACTAATCTAGTAACAGTACTCATATTTGCCGTTTTTTGCACAGAGCATATAAACAGACCCCCTATAAAGCCATAGTTTTACGCTGGTTTGAGCCCAAAGCACGCTCGGAGCGTATTCAGCAGAGCATCTTGCCTCTTTCGACGAGCCTCTACGCGATTCTGATATCGCTTACTCATGCGCTGGTGGATGCGCCATGCGAGCGCTTCCATCGCTTCCATGTCACAGAGCATTTCGTTGTTGACCGTCGCGACCTCGATTCCCATAGTAATCAAGCCCGTGTTGCGCTTTTCATCATGGATACGTCCCCTCCGGGAGGAATGACCCAGCTCACCGTTGTATTCCAGGTCAAACCGGGCTGCTTCCTGATACGCATCGCAAACTGCATGCGGCATCCCCGAGATTGCCTGCGCGCGGTCATCGAACTCAATCTTGTAGTCGGTCTTAAAGGGACCGCAGGCAAATCCGCCATAGGAAAACGGAAGCGAAAACAGAGCGAGCATGATGCACTCCATGGGCGAGCGCAAGTTTTCTGACAAGTAGGGACACAGACGCTGCAGTTTTTTGGCCGCATTCCCCTTGCATACCGCGAGGTAATCTGCCAGACGATCGGGCGTCAGCACCGGCTCAACCTCAAAGTAGCCCACGTCTGCTGGCTGGTCCTTGTCCTTTGCAAGCTTATTCGTAACGGGCGAGGTGTAGGGAGGCAGATACTTCCCGCGGTCACTCAGCGAAATCTTAGAGCACAGCTCCTGAGCCAGGGCAAATGCCTGGATGCAGCCGACCTCGCGCGCAACGGCAACACAAAGGGCCTCGGGAGATAGACTGTACACCCCCGGTTCCGCCTCTAGAATCGAGCCGACGGGCAACCCGGAGCATACGGACCAGCCCACGCTAGGCATGCGGCGGCGCTGCGCCGCAGATCCCACCAGCAAGCAAAGATCTTCTTGCACCTCGCCGCTTGCGGCCCCAATCCGCACCAAGTCGGGAAGATAGATGTCCTCGGTCGAGGGCGACGACGTGCGCAGCACATGGCGCTCTTCATCGGGATCAAGGTCCCTCCAGCTTATGTAGCCCATCTGCCGGCGCTCGGAGCGCATCATGCGTAGCGCCGAGGCGCCTGTTAGGATTACGGAAGCCGCTAGCTGTTCGCTTGTCGGCTCGTTGCGCCGCTCAATCTTCACTGCCACAAAACCACCCCTACCAAACGCGTGCGATAGCGAGACCATCGACTGCCGCGGCGCCGGCACGCTTGAGCTCCGCCGAGGCCGCTGCCATGGTCGCGCCCGTGGTAATGACATCGTCGACGAGCAGCAGGCGGCGGCCGCGCACATCCTCGACCGTCTCGTACATACCCCGAGCGTGTTCCCGGCGCTCATCGCGACCGAGCTCGCGCTGGTCACCATGGCCGTACTTAACGAGGGCGTCGAGCAGCGGCACGCCCGAAAGATCGCAAAACGAACGCGCGATTGCTTCCATATGGTCGAACCCACGCCGCCGAAACGCCGCCGCAGTCGCGGGCACAAATACCACCGCGTCGGCGCCGGACAGCACACCGCCTAAGCGATCGGGGGCTGCCGCCTGGGCATGCAAGGCAGTGTCGTAGAGTAGCTCCGCCAGATACGGTGCCAGGCGGCGCTCGCCCGCATCCTTGTACGCCCTGATGATGCGCGGCAGCGGATGTGCGTAGACGGCACACGCCAGGCAGCGATCGAGCGCCTCGGCCATTGCCGAAGACGTGCCCTCGACCGAACACTCGGTGCACAGCAAATCCCCAAACGGGGCGCCACATCGGATGCAGCTATGGCACGGATCGATGAGCGCGAGCGATGCCAGACAATCCTGGCAGATCAACGCACCGGAACGCTCGCAGCCAGCGCATCGCGTGGGCGACAACGCCTCGAGCGCCTCGTACGTCGCGCGCTCGGCAAACGGTAGCAATTCGTCCGCAAACGGTAGGACGCCTGCCCCCTGCAAGCGAGTCAATACGTTCAGATGTCTCTTCATGACACAACCCTCCCTACGCGAAGGCGAAGGGAGGGTTGTCGGTGTAGAACCATGATACCCAAAGGTGCTGGGGTCAGGCGGGTTACATCCGCTTACGGACGTTATTCGCCGGCGGGCGGTTGTGGTGCGGACGAAGACGGGGTCGAGCCCTCGCCACCATCCTGGCGCGGCTTGCGGGAACGACGACGGCGACGGCGCTTTTGACCCTGGTCGGCCGAGCCCTCGCCACCGCGATCCTCGCGCGGCTCGCGCTCGTCGCGAGCGGCGCCACGCGAAGCCTTGGCAGCCGCTCCCCCGCCATCCCCGGGACGACGGCGCGTGACCTTGACCTCGCCATCCGAGACCTGATCGGCCACGGAGGGCACTGAGGGCTTCTGTTGCGCGCCCGAGGAATGGCGACGGCGCGGACGCGGCGCGCGCTCCTCCTCGCCACGTGACTTGCCACCCTTGTCGGCAGGCGCATCGGAACCCGAACCACCCTTGGGGGCGGTACCAGCCTCGCGAGCGGCTGCGGCGCGGAAGGCGTCCTCGCGCTCCTCGCTCGACAGATGACGGCGGCGGCGACGTGTGGGGTTCATGCCACCGCCGCGATTCTGCTGCTGGGGCTGCTGAGCCTCGCGCTCGCGGGAAGCGTTCTTGCCTGCGGGAGCGGCCTCGCCGGCATCGCCCGAACCCGAGCGCTTGCGACGACGACGGCCACCGGCGGCCTCCTCGGCCTCGGGTGCCTCGACCTTACCGCGGCCCTTTCCGCGGCCACGGCCCTCGCCCTGGCCCTGACCGGCGCGAGCATCGGATTCGGCATCGCGACGACGGCGCTTGGGCATCGACGTACCGGCCAGACGGTCGGCACTCGACAGGCCATCGCCCACATCGACGCCGTTTTCGCGATCGAGCTCCATGAGCGCCAGACGCATCTCGGGCGACTCAATGCGCTCGAGCACGTCGCGCGTCACGCAGTCGGGGCGGCAGTTGCAGCCCTGCTCGGCGGCCTTCTTTTTGCAGCCCTCCGAGCACGTCATATCGGCCAGGTTGACCTTAAAGACTTTGCCGTTCTCCAGGCGCAGCACCAGCTGCTCACGCGGCGTGTCATACTCCTGGATACGCGCCTTGCCAAGCGGCGTATCGATGAGCGTCTTCTTTTTGGGCGCACGGCTCTTAAAGTCCTTGTAGGCTTCGAACTCGTAGCGCAGGCAGCACATCAGACGACCGCACACGCCGCTGATCTTGGAGGAATTGAGCGGCAGGTCTTGCTCTTTTGCCATGCGAATCGAGACGGGCTCAAACTGTCCGCCAAAGCGCGTGCAGCAGAGCTCCTGCCCGCATTGGGCATAGCCACCCACCAGGCGGGTCTCGTCGCGCACGCCGATCTGGCGCATGTCGACGCGAATGTGCAGCGTCGAGGACAGATCCTTGACGAGCTGGCGAAAATCGACGCGCTCCTCGGCCGCAAAGTAGAACACGGCCTTCTCGCCGCCAAACAGGTACTCGACGCCCACCGGCTTCATCTCGAGGTCGAGCTCTTTGACCAGACGGCGGAAGTCGACCATGGCTTCGTCGCCCTGGATGGCCAGGTCGTCGGCAAGCTGCAGGTCGATGTCGCTCGCCACGCGCAGCACGGGCTTGAGCGGCTGACCGATCTCGTCTTGCGGCACCTCGAAGGGATCGGCCGTGACCAGGCCGATCTCGGTTCCGCGCTCGGTGGAACAAATGGCATAATCGGCCTCGAGGATATCCAGATCCTGCGGGTCGAACCACAGGTCGCGCGAGGCGTAGGTAAACTTAACGGGTACGACTAACGGCATTTCAGTGCCTTCCTGATATCGAACAGCATGACCTCGATGGCCAGCTGGGGAGTAACGTTTCTGGCGATGTTGCGCTCGGCGGTCGCGACTGCCTCGAGCGCCCGTGTGGCACCCGCAACATTGGTCGCGGCGGCAAGCCGCCCGATCGTGTCGCACGCGTCTTCGTTCACCACGTCGGCTGCCTCGTCCTGAAGCGTCAGCAGCACGTCGCGCATGAGCGTCCGCGCGCTCGCCAGCGCTTCCATGATACCCGAACGCTCGCGCGCGTTGAGTTCACGCTTGTTGCGGTCCTCAAGCTGCTTCAATGCTCCACGCGACAGGTAATCGGCGTTTTGCTCGAGCACCTTTTCCTGCGTGGACTTGACCTCGGCGAGCGGCGCCTTAACGGCGACGATGAGTGACTTGGCGCGGCTGAGCACGTCGGCCTCGTCGGCGGCGATAAGCGAATCGATGGCGCGAACCATCTGACGGCGGGCGTCCTGGCGCTCGGCGCTCTTGAGGAACTCGATACCACGCGTGGGGCTTCCCGCTACGGCGACGGCCATGCGGCAACGCGCAGGGTCCTGACCGGTGGCGCGGCTCACGGCCTGCGCGGCGACGGCGGGCGATACCAGCCGAAACGGCACGCACTGGCAGCGGCTCACGATGGTGGGCAACATCACGTCTGCCGAGGTGCCCAGCAAGATAAACATAACGCCCTCGGGCGGCTCCTCGAGTGTTTTGAGCAGTGCGTTGGCGCTGTTGGCGCGCAGCTGCTCGGCACGGTCAATGATGTAGACCTTGGCCTTGGCGCGGATGGGCGCCAGGGGTACGTCGTCGAGTAGCTCGCGCGTCTGGGCGATGAGGTAGCCCGTGGCGCTCTCGGGCGTGTAATAGTGCACGTCGGGGTGCGTATGGCGGGCGACGCGCACGCAGCTATCGCATGAGCCGCAGCCATCCTGCTCGCACAGGAAGGCTTGGGCGAGCGCCCACGCGGCGTCGAGCTTGCCCGCGCCGGGCGCGCCCAAAAACAGGTAGGCGTGCGATGCACGACCGCTGGCGACGGCATTGGTCAAAAAGTCGCGCACGCGTTCCTGAGTGTCAAGCTTGACCAGCAGGCTTGCCTGAGCGGGGGCCATGTTACTCGGCCTCCTTGGCAAGCGCGGCGGCGACGGCATCCTGGGAAATGTCGAGGCCGTAGGCGCGAACCTGCTCGACCGTCTGTGCGAATACGTCCTCGGTGGACGCGGTCGCGTCGATGAGCTTTACGCGGTTTGGTTCCTCGGCGGCGATGGCGCAAAATCCCTGGTAGACACGCTCTTGGAAGGCCATGCCCTTAGCCTCCATGCGATCTGCCGCGCCACGGGCTGCCATGCGCAGCGCCGCCTGCTCGGGCGTGATGTGATAGACGAGCGTGAGCGCCGGGTGCGTCCCCGCGACGGCCAGGTTGTTGGCATCGCGTACTATCTGGCGATCGAGGCCATCGGCAAACGCCTGATAGCAAGTTGTGGAATCGTAGAAGCGGTCGCACAGAACCACCTTGCCGGCAGCAAGGGCAGGCGCGATGACCTCGTGCACCAACTGGGCGCGCGCGGCCTCGTAGAGCAACAACTCGCAGGTGTCGCCCATCGCCGTATTGGCGGGGTCGAGCAGCAGAGCACGGATCTTTTCGCTGATGGCGGTACCGCCCGGCTCGCGCAGGGTCACAACCTGGTAGCCGGCAAGGTCGAGCGCACGGGCAAGCAGGCGCGCCTGCGTAGATTTACCGGCGCCATCGACACCCTCGAGCGTAATGAAGCTATGTTGAGCGGGCTCAAAAGCCATGGGCGCAGCCCCTTCCTACAAGGCGCGTAAATGCGAGTTATAGCAACCAAGCCATGATACCCCAGGGGCAGGCGCGTCCCAAATCCAACCTAGCCATCGAGGCATCCCCGAAGTTGCGGTGAAATAGGGACTGATTGAAGCTCTGAGACCGCCAAACAGTCCCTATTTCACCGCAACTTATGATGGGGAATTTTGGACGCTGGGTATAATCGTCGTATTGCATTGAAATGTGGCGAAAGGAGTGGCAATGTCTCGGTATTGCGCCTCGTGCGGCAAGCTTCTTGCAGATAATGCCAAGTTCTGCACCTCGTGCGGTGCACCCGTTGAGCAAACAACCGCGAGCGATAGCCAGCCCGCTTTTGAGCAGACCGGTTCCCTCGATACGCCGCAAGCCAAGGCGGACGACCCCCTCGCCTATCGCCCCGACCTCGCCGCAGGCCCCGCGGCCGTCGAGACCACGCAGCGCATACCCGTCGCGAGCGGCTCGCCCCAACAGCAGCCGGCTCCCGCATACGCGCCCGCTTCGCCACAGACCCCCGCTCCCAAAAAGAGCGGCACCGGGCCGCTTATCGCCGTTATCGTTGTGCTGGTGGCGATCATCATCGCCCTGGTCGTTTTCTTTGTGATCAAGCCTTTCGACAACGCCGCCACGCAGACGACTGCCGAGGTAGCTAAGCTGCACCATGACGTCGACGACGATGACCTAAGGCCTCTCGGCGACCCCAACAGCCTGTACGACGATGATGACGATGACGACGAGGATGGCGGCGAAGCAACGCTCTCCGAGCAGAACCTCTACCGCCGACTGAGCGAATACTACGACTTGCTCGAAGACCTCGACAACTACGTCCGTGGCTGCGCACAGAACTTCAACGGCAGCTATCTGGAAGAGGATCGAACCACCCGTCAAAATCTCGCCGACGTCGCCGAGCGCACGGAGGACACCATCGAGCAGTATTACGACATCGTCGAGGACCTAGACGTCCCGACGAGCTCCAAGAACTACAGCTCCTGGAAAGACATCGTTGCCCTGTACGACGACCTGGATCACCGCATTGACGCAATCTGTGATGCCTGGGAGATCAGCCTGAAATACGCCAAGCCTGCGGACCACAAGAATGAGATCGTGGCGCCGCTGTCGCGCGACAACGTGGCGGGCACCAATGACAATAAGTATCGCCTAGACTTTGAGGAGCGCTATCCCGGCGCCAAACCCGTCGAAGTGAACTAGTCGCATGCGACGGTCTTAAACGACTAGTCATTCAAGAACGTCCCCAATGACTACGCAAAAAACGAGCGAGGATCATGGGACCCTCGCTCGTTTTTGTTTTGGGCTATGTTTCGGCTGCGCCGCTACTTGTCGGCGGCCGCCTTCTTGGTGGTCGTCTTTTTCGCGGCAGTCTTCTTGGCAGTCGACTTCTTGGCAGCAGTCTTCTTTGCCGCCGTCGTCTTCTTGGCCGTGCTCGCCTTGGTCGTAGTCTTGCGGCCGCGGGCGGGCTTCTTCTCCTTGGTCGGGCAGTCCATGTTGACGCAGATACGCCACGGACCGCGCGCCGTGTTGACCACCACGATGGGGGCGCCGCACTCGGGACAGGTCTCGCCCGTCGCCTCGAGCTTGCCACGCGCCGGCAGCGGATAGCTCACGCCGCAGTCATCGTAGTTGGTGCAGCGGATAAAGCGCTTGCCGCTCTTCTCGCTCTTGTGCGCGATCAGGTCGCCATGGCGTCCGGCCTCGGCACACACCTTGCACTCGCCCACTTTAAGGTCGGGCTCGTAGTTGGTGGGGCACGTCGGGTTCACGCAAATCTCGAAAGCCTTCTGGCGGAACGGCTGACACTTGATGCGCGGCGCACCGCACTCGGGGCACACGGCGGCCTCGCCCTCGAGCGGGCTCACCTTGACGCCGCTCGGCACCGGATAGGTCACGTCGCAGTCGGGCCAGCCCATGCAGCCAATGAAGCTGCCGCGGGTCTTGGCGCTCGTCTTCATAACCAGGTCCTTGCCGCACTTGGGGCAGGTGCCCACGCGCGCATCGGCCGTGACGGCGTCGCTGATGGCGTCGCCGAGCTCCTGCGTATGCTTGAGCAGCTCGTCGAGCACGCCGGCCAGCAGCGCACGCGAGTGCGTCACGACATGCTCTTCGGTGTCCTCGCCGCGCTCGACGCGAGTCATGTCGCCGTCGAGCTCGCTGGTCATATCGGGGCTCGTGATGCGCGGGGCAAACTGCGTCAGCGCGTCGATGATGGCGATGCCCAGCTGGCTCGGCTCAACGGGATCGTTTTTGAGGTAGCGCACGGCGTACAGGCGCTCGATGATGCTCGCGCGCGTGGACTTGGTGCCCAGGCCGCGCTTTTCCATCTCCTGCACGAGCTTGCCCTGGCTGTAGCGCGCGGGCGGCTCGGTCTGCTTGGCCTCAAGCTTAATGTCGAACACGTCGACCGTGTCGCCCTGCTCCAGCGGCGGCATCTGCTCGTCGCGCTTGAGTCCGTACGGGTACGCCTCGCGGAAACCCGGGGTCACGAGCACATCGCCCGAAGCCACGAACGGCTCACCGTTCACGTCGAGCTCGAGCTTGGTATTCTCGATGGTCGCGGGACCCATAAGCGTCGCCAGGAAGCGGCGGGCGATGAGGTCGTAGAGCTTGCGCTGGCCGCCATCGAGCGTGGACGGATCGCCTTCGCCCGTGGGGTAGATGGGCGGGTGGTCGGTGGTCTCGACTTTGCCGCGCGTGGGCTTCATGGGGCCGGCGAGTACCTTTTTGCACACGGGCGCCAGCGCCGGGTTGATCTTTGCCAGGTCGCTCACCACGGCGCCCAGATCGAGCGTCGCAGGGTACACGGTGTTGTCGACACGCGGATAGCTGATAAGGCCCGCCATGTAGAGGGACTCGGCGATGCGCATGGTACGTGCAGGTGAGATGCCCTCGGCCGCGGCGGCAGCCTGCAGCGAGGTCGTCGCAAACGGCGTGGGCGGCTGCTGCTTGCGGGAGCGCTTGGTCACCGCGGCGACGGTTGCCGTCGTAGCGCCGTCGACGTGGCCGTACGCCGTCTCGGCAGCATCTTTGTCGGTAAAACGTGTCGTCTTGTGCGCAATCTTAAAGCGGTCATCCTCGGCAGCACCCTGAGCGGCACCCATGCCGCGAATCTGCCAATAGTCCTCGGGCACAAACGCCATGCGTTCGCGTTCGCGCTCGACCACCAGGGCGAGCGTCGGCGTCTGCACGCGGCCGGCGGAGCGCACGTTGCCAAAGCCGCCAAACTTGGCGAGCGTCAGGTAGCGCGTGAGCACCGCGCCCCAAATGAGGTCGATGTGCTGGCGGCTCTCGCCGGCGTCGGCCAGATTCTGGTCGAGCGAGACAAGATTATCGAAGGCCTGCGTAATCTCGGCCTTGGTAAATGAAGAATACTGGGCGCGGGCGACCGGCAAGTCCGGCGCGACCTCGCGCACCTTGTTGAGAGCGTCCGAACCGATCAGCTCACCCTCGCGATCGAAGTCCGTGGCGATGATGACGCTGTCGGACTTTTTAGCGAGGTTCTTGAGCGAACGAATGAGTTCTTTCTCGGCCGGCAACTTAATGACGGGCGCCCAGGTGAGATAGGGCAGGCTCTCGAGCTTCCAGCCCTTGATGGAGATACCGTCGGCAAGAAACGGCTTGCGCTTGGTGTCGTACGGCGGGCGGGCCAAGCCATCGGGCATGTCGGCCGGCAGCATTTCGCCGTCCTCCGTGACCGAATACCAGCCCAGCTTTTTATCGAACAGCACGCTGTCACAAAAATCGGGCGCCAGGATGTGACCGGCAAGGCCGATGGTCACGCACTCCTCGCCCTTCCACTCAAAACGGTAGATGGCGGTGTTGTACACCTTGTCCTTTTTGGGTTTGCCCGTGGACAGACGCTCGGCGATCTGACGCGCGGCGTCGTTTTTCTCGGCGATGATGAGCTTCAAAAGAGGCTCCTATCTCGTATCCCTGCGGCTACGCCCGCCCGTATGGCGGCCGACTTACGCCCTTGCTTGCTCAATCTGCCCGATGAGCCAATCGCACCAGGCATCCATGCCCTCGCCCTTGCGAGCGCTCACGGCAAACCGCGGCGCCTGCGGATTGAGGTCATCGAGTGTCTTAGTATACCTATCCATGTCAAAATCGAAAGCCGGGGCCACGTCGACCTTATTGAGCAGCTGCGCACCGGCGTGCTGGAAGATGCCCGGGTACTTGACGGGCTTGTCGTCGCCCTCGGGCACCGAAAGAATCATGATGGACAGGTTCTCGCCCAGGTCAAAGTCGACCGGACAGACCAGGTTGCCCACGTTTTCGATAAAGATGACGTCGATATTCTCCAGGCCGACAGCTTGGTCGAACGCGTCAACGGCCTCCATGATCATGTTGCCCTCGAGGTGGCACAGGCCGCCCGTGTTGATCTGGATGGCGGGCATGCCGGCTTCCTTCATGGTGATGGCGTCGACGTCCGAGGCGATATCGCCCTCGATGACGGCACAACGCAGGCCAGCCTTGTCGCGCAGGCGCTCGTTGGTGCCCAGGATCGTGGTGGTCTTGCCCGAACCGGGGCTCGACAGCACATTGATCACATAGGTATTTGTCTCATTAAATCGCTGACGCAGCTGATCTGCCAGGCGCTCGTTGCGCGACAGAATCGGCGACGCGATATCAATCGTTTTCTCGGCCATACTTAGCGCTCCTTACTTTGGCCCCTTTATACCCCATCACTAGATGGCTAGCGGGCTAATCGTCGGGGGTTTCGATTTCGATACTCGCGATATCGAGCTCGCGGCCGTGCAGTAGGCGCACGTTGGCACCACCACACTGGGGACAGCGACAGTGGAAGCGATCGTGGTCGAAAACCTCGCCGCAGTCCAGACACTCGCTTTGTGGATGGACTTCCTCCACGGCAAGCTCGCAGCCGCGCGCGAGCGGGTCCTCGTCGCGAAACGTCTCCCACGCAAAGTCAAGCGCCTCGCGCACGACCTCGGTCATATCCCCGATACGCAGCGTTACCAAAACGGCGCGCGAGGCCCCCGCCCCACGCGCCGCGCGAATCACTGTATCGAGTATGCCGTTGACAATGCCAACCTCGTGCATACCGATTTACTCCTCGTCGCCCTCGTCGTCCGAGAACAGGTCCAGACGGCTCACGAACAGGCCCTCCTTGCCCTCGCGCGCGGTAATGACCACGCGCGCGATAGCGAGCGAAATCTCGTAGAGCGAAAGCAGGGCGCCGTACATAAGGCCCAGGGTGACAGGCGAGCCGTCGGGCGTGATCACAGCCGAACCCACGAGCAGGCCTACGTACACGTAGCGCCAGGCACTGCGGAAGGCCGCGTAGGACACGATGTGGAAGACGGACAGGTAGAAGATGATGAGCGGCAGCTCGAACGCCACACCAAAGCCGATCATAAAGAGCAGCTCCATGTTGACGTAGTTCTCCAGATCGGGCAGCGCCGTAGCGACAGCCGAGGTCTCGCCGATGAGCCACTCAAAGCCCGCCGGGATGATAATGAAGTAGCAGAAGATGGCGCCCAGGAAGAACAGAACCGTCGAGGCGAGCACCGTGGGCACAACCCACTTGCGCTCGTTGGGGCGCAGTGCCGGCAGGAAAAATGCCAGGATCTGCCAGATGATCATGGGCGTGCACATGACCACGGCCATCTTGATGGCCAGCGAGAAGCGCAGGCCAAAACCGCCGAGCGTGGTGGTGATGTAGAACTTACCGTCCGGCACAAAGGAGCGGATGGGGTCTTCCAGGATGTCGAGCACCACGGGCGTGGCGAAATACAGCACGATGGCGGCGGCAAACACCGAAACGACCACGATGGTCAGGCGGCGACGGAGCTCTCCCAAGTGATCGAAGAGCGGCATACGAGCAGGTCCGATAGGCATTACTCATCGCCTCCCTTCGGGGCATCGGCGGCAGCGGCGTCGTCCTCGGCCTCGAGCTCGCGAGCGAGCTGGTCGACGACGGCCTTGCGCTTGCGGGGACGACGGGCGTAGAGGTCAGCCGTCGTGGGTTCTGCCGGCTCGGGCTCGGGCTCCGGCTCTGTAGCAGATTCAAGCTCGACGGCGGCAGCGGTGGCAGCGGCAGGCTCGGCACCCTCGGCCTCGGACTCCTCAGCAGCACCCTCGCCCTCGGCGGCAGCCTCGCTCGCGGCCTTCTCGGCAGCAAGACGGGCGCGACGCTCGGCAAAGGTCTCCTTCTTGGCGGGCGCTGCCGTCTCGGCGGCATCCTCGTCCGCATCGGAATCGTCGTCGGTCGCAGCAGCCTTCTTGGGCTTGACCGGGGCCGACGCGGCCTCGCTCACCGGATCGATAATCTCGGACTGAACAACGGCCGTCATCTTTTCCTGCGTCTCGCGGAACTGACGGATGGCACGGCCGATCGTACGGCCCATCTGCGGGAGCTTATCCGGGCCAAACAGCAAAAAGCCGAAGACCACGATGATCGCGAGCTCACCCTCTCCAATACCAAACACACATACCTCCAAGGCTCGATGTGAGTCGAGCCCGCACCGCGCCATTCGGCCGGAACTCGTCTATTCATTCGGTCAAGTATAGCGCCCGGACGCCAAAACGTCCGAGCGCATCACAAACATATGCCAAACGGCACGCCCTTTTGGGGGCAAAGATTATGCAGCGGTGATCGAAATCTCCTGGTCGACACCCAACAGCTGAACCACGCGCATCACCGGGGGCTGCACATTGGTGCAGCTAAAGCGCTTGCCGTGGTCGGCCGCGTGGTGCGCGGCGCCCACGAGCACGCCAATGCCCGTCGAATCGATGTAGCTCACCTGGGCAAAATCGAGCTCAACGGCCTCAGTGGGCTGCTCGAGCGCCAGGTCGATGGCATTGCGCAGGCTATCGGCGTTAGAGATATCGATCTCACCGGTCACCTTAATGGTGTAGAGCTCTGGCGTGGGGTTGGTGGAAATACCCAAATCCATGTATACGCTCCTTTACGTATCGAAAGTGCGGATAGTACGGGAAGCCGCGCGTTAGGCGCGCTCGGCACGCGCAAGCTCGGCAGCGACAAGCTTAACGGCCAGCACCAGCACATCGAGCGCGGCCTCCAGGTCTTCGACCGTGGGATAGCTCGGCGCGATGCGGATGTTGGTGTCGCGCGGGTCCTTGCCATAGGGCCAGGTGGCACCGGCCGGCGTGAGCTTGACGCCCAGGTCGGCGCAAAGCGCGGCGACCTTTTGGGCCGAGCCCTCGGGACCATCGAAGCTTACAAAGTAGCCGCCGCGGGGGTGCGTCCAGGTGGCGCAGCCCGTGTCGCCCAAGCCCTCGGTGAGCTTGCGCTCGACGGCCTCAAAGCGCGGGCGCAGGAACTCCGCATGCTTTTTCATGTGCTCCTTGACCGCCTCGATGGTGGGAAGGAAGCGCACGTGACGCAGCTGGTTGAGCTTGTCGGCGCTGATGAGGCCGGCCTTCAGGCGCTTGGAGAACTCGGCGATAACCGCGGGGCTCGCACCAATAAAGCCGATGCCGGCGCCCGGGAAGGTGATCTTGGACGTCGAGGCAAAGGCCACCACACGGTCCTCGGTGCCCGCCGTGCGAGCGAGGTCAAAGATGTTTGCGAGCTCGTCGGTCTCGTCGTACAGGTCGTGCACGCAGTAGGCGTTGTCCCAGAAGATGCGAAAATCGGGCGCGGCCGTGGGCATCTCGACTAGGCGGCGCACGGTGTCCTCGCTAAAGGTGATGCCCGTGGGGTTGGAATACTTGGGCACGCACCAGATACCCTTGATGGAGTCGTCGGCAGCAACCAGGCGCTCGACCTCGTCCATGTCGGGGCCGTTGTCGGTCATCGCAACGGGGACATTCTCGATACCCAGATCGGCGGTGATGCCAAAGTGGCGATCGTAGCCGGGAACGGGGCACAGGAACTTGACCTTCTTGCCGTCGTGCGCGGCCTCGTAGGCGTCCCAGGGCTCGCTGCCGCACGAGCCACAGCGCCAGAACATGCCGGCGATGTCATGCTCAATCAAAAGGCTCGACGAACCCAGCACAAGCGTCTGCTCGGCGGGGCAACCCAAAAACTCCCCTGCCAGCTTGCGAGCCGAGGGAATGCCCTCGAAGCAGCCGTAGTTGGAGCAGTCGACATTGCCGTCGTGCAGATCGGCATCGGCATTGAGGATATCGAGCATGGGGCGCGAGATGTCCACCTGGGAGGGCGACGGCTTGCCGCGGGCCATGTCGAGCGCCAGGCCCTTGGCCTTGACCTCGGCGACCTCGGCCTTGAGCGCCTCGATGGCGGCATCGAGTTCGGTGGTTTCCATCTTCTGGTAGATCGTCTGCATGGGTGCGACCTTTCGCGAAGCGGTACGTTGCAGTTCGTCTAAGTATAGACCGCCACCGCCGCAACGTTATGAAGCCGTGATAGATTAAGTTCATCGCAATGAATTACGAATCGCCGCGCATGCCGGCGTGGGGCGCCCAAGGAGGCACTATGGAGTACGGATCGTTTCAGGCCGAGGAATTCGGCGACCTGCAGCGCCTGGTCGACGGACTGTTTTACGACCGCCACGCCATCGACCGCCTGGATCTGATCGTACAGGCCGAAATCTTGGACCTGGCGCCCGACCTCATGGAGATCGTCAACCTTTTGCCGCCCGGCTACTACGACCGCCAGTCACTTTGCGACCAGCTCAACTCCGCCTTGGCCGCCCACGGCTGGGGCGCCGTCTACGGAACGGTGGAATAAACCTAGTCATTTAAGAACGTCCCCATTGACTAAAACGCCGCTTGTGATGGTGTTCACAGGCGGCGTTTTCAAACTTGTATGTGCTTTTACTCGTCCTTGGGCGCGGGGTGCTCGCAGACCACGCTCATGTAGATCATGCCGAGCACGGCGGCGGTGACCGAACCGGCAAGGATGGCGGCCTTGGCAGCCAGAACCTCAAACTGGGCCGTCGGGAAGGCAAGACCGCTAATGAGAATCGACATGGTAAAGCCGATGCCGCCCAAAATGCCCACACCGGCAATCATGTGCCAGTTGACATTGTGCGGCAGCTCGCAGACTTTGAGCTTGACCAAGGCGAACGTCATGCCAAAGATGCCGATCGGCTTGCCCAGCAGCATGCCAAAGTACACGCCGAGCGTCACCGGGTCGGTGAGCAGCGTGCTCATGTCCACGCCCACCAGGCGAACCTGTGCGTTGACGAACGCGAAGATCGGCAGAATCACAAAGTTGACCGGCGTGGAGATCAGACGCTCCATGCGGATGAGCGGCGGGGTCACGCGGTGCATGACGCGCTCGACCTTGGTGGTCGAGACGGTAAAGTCATGCTGGCCCAGGATGTGTGCCTCGTCGTCGTAGCGGTCATCGAGCAGCGGCAGGCACTCGCCCAGCCAATCGGTGAGGCTGTCGAGCTTGACGCCGCACTTGGCCGGAATGGTAAAGGCCAAGATGACGCCAGCAAGCGTGGCATGTACGCCGCTCTTGAACATGCAGAACCACAACAGCAAACCCAGCACCGAGTACGGGGCAAGGCGGTAATGCTGCGTCTTGTTGAGCCACACGAGCGCGCAGGTCACAAGCGCGGCGGCACCCAGCCAAAACGGATTGGGACTCTGACCGTAGAAGATGGCGATGGCGGCGATGGAGATGAGGTCGTCGGCGATGGCGAGCGTCGAGAAGAACACGCGCACGCCGTTGGGCACGCGATTGCCCAAAAGTGACAGCACGCCCAGCGCAAAGGCAATATCGGTTGCCATGGGGATGGCCCAACCGTTGTGGGCGCCGGCATGGTTAAAGATCAGGTAGATGCAGGCGGGAACGACGACGCCGCCCACGGCCGCCAGCATGGGAAGCATGGCCTGACGCGGATTCTTGAGCTCGCCGACCGTCATCTCGTACTTAAGCTCAATGCCCACCAACAAAAAGAAAATCGCCATGAGGAAGTCGTTGACGAAAAGCTCAACGGTGAGACCGGCCGTAAGGTTGCCAAGACCCACATACAGCGGGGTCTCCAAAAAGTGATGGATGGCCTCGTAGGCATCGGTATTGGCGCAAATGACGGCGGCGATGGCGGCGAAGACCATGACGGCGGCGGAAATCGTGCCGTTCTCGGCGATGCGCTCCCAGATGTCGTGACGTTCAAAGCGTTTGCGCTCACGAACGTTGAACAGCTGCTCAGTTGCTGCCATGGGCGGCTCCTTTCACGGGAAGGCTCCCGTCTTAAAAAAGCACGGCCCGCCCAAGTGGCGGCGCCGCGCTCTAACGTATTACGCTTGCATCTAGCCTACCCTGCACGACAAGCACGCAGGCGTGGCCGAAAAGCGGAACCACAGGTTGAACATTATTTCTCAGCGGCACGGGCACGTCTGCCCAAGAGACGACGCGGCGCCGTGCACAAAAAACGACCGGATCACGGGGCGTCCGCGATCCGGTCGTGGCGTTTGGTCAACTAAACCTAGCAGGAGGCCATGATGGGGGCAGCGACCTGCTTCTTACGGGAGAGGACGCCCGGCATCCAGACGCCGTCGTGCTCGTCGGCAATGCCCAGGCCCTTCTGAGCGGCCTCGGTCTCGCCCTCGAGCAGGACCTGCGAGCCCTCCTCCATGATGTCGGTGATGCACAGGACGATGCCGTCGGCACCCTTCTCGGCGGCGTAGGCGCGCATGGCCTCGCGAATCTCGTCGATCATGCCGAGCGCGCGGCTCTTGTCGACAGTCTCGTACTGGCCGATGAGCAGCTTCTTGCCGGCGGGCTCGAACATCTTGATGTCGTTGCCGACCATCTCGGCTGCGGTGAAGGAGCCGGACGGACGGGTAAGGAAGACCTCCATGCCAAACTTGACCGGGTCGACGCCCACCTGCTCGCCGAGCTTGGCGGCGACGGCGCGGTCGACATCGGTGGTGGTGGGGCTCTTGAGCATGAGCGTATCGGTCATCATAGCCGAGAGCAGCAGCTTGGCCTGGACGTCGGAAAGCTCAACGCCGAGCACGCCGGCGAGCTTGGTGACGATGGTGCAGCTGGAGCCCCAGGGCAGGCAGATGTAGTGCAGCGGGCCGGCGGTCTCGAAGTCGCCGATGCGGTGATGATCGACAACACCAAAGACCGTGGCGTCCTTAAGGCCGGCGACAGACTGGGCAGACTCGTTGTGGTCGGTGAGGACGACGAGCTGACCGGCCTCGACGGACTCGATCACGCGAGGCTCGGCGATACCGGCGTCGGCGAGCAGCTTGGCGGACTCTGCCGGAAGCTGACCAAGGGCGCAGGCCTCGTAGGTGTTGCCGGCATACTCAACTTGGTTGAGCAGCTGGGACAGGACGACGGCGCTCATGATGGCGTCGTTATCGGGGTTCTGGTGACCAAAGACAAGAACGTTTGCCATGGATATCCTCCACTTGATATGTGTACTTGGACGTAGCTATGGTAGCACGCCGATGCCGAGCCTTCGCAGACGGAAGGGCCACGGCATATTTTGGGGCAGGCACGGGGCCAAGACTATCCCTTTTGCACCGTGTTGGTGCAAAGTAACCTGACCCCCTTGTACCAGCTATTTACCGGCGGCGCGCAGGGCTACGTAGGCGGCACCGATGATGCCGGCATCGTTGCCGAGCGAAGCGACCTTAATGGGCGTCTCGCGTGAGGCGGAAAGCGCGTAGCGCTGGAAGTGCTCGCGAACTGCGTCGAGGTAGACATCGGCCGAGGCGGACGCACCGCCGCCGATCAGGAACATCTCGGGGTCGACCACGTTGGCAATAAGCGCCAGGGCGCGGCCGAGGTAGTCGGCCATGGTATCGGCAGCTGCCAACGCGAGCTTGTCACCCTCGCGGCAGGCCTGGAACACGTCCTTGGAATCGGAGGGGCCGGTGAGCTCAATGGGCTCGACGCCCGCCTTCTTGCACTCGGCAAGGTAGTTGCTCACCACGCCGGTGGCGCTGGAATACTGCTCCAGATGGCCATGGCCACCACAGCCGCAGGTGCGCTCCTCAGCCGGGTTCAGGCACATGTGGCCAATCTCACCGCCAGCACCCACAACGCCCGATACCACGTCGCCGTTGACGATTACGCCGCCACCCACGCCGGTACCGATGGTGACCATCACGACGTTCTGCACGCCCTTGGCAGAACCGAGCCAGGCCTCGCCCATGGCAGCGGCGTTGGCATCATTCTCGTACTTAACGACCGCGTCGGGGCAGTGCTTTTGAATGGCGATCCTCAGCTCGGGCAGGTTAATGGCGATGTTGGCCTTGACCTTGGCATCGCCCGATGCCGGGATGGGGCACGGAACGGCCAGGCCAATGCCCGCCACAAAGGCACGCGGAATCTGGGCTTTGGCGACCACCTGGTCGATAGCCTCGGTCACCGCGGCAAAGCCCGCAGCGTCAACGATGGGAGGCGTAGGCACACTGGCCTTGGCCAGCAGGTTACCGTCCTCGTCGAACAGGCCCTCCTTAACCGAAGTGCCGCCGACGTCGATGCCGATGTAATACTGCTTAGGTTCCATGGGAGCCCACCTTTCTCGTTTAAACATTGCCTGTATGGTACCGCTCCCAAGGCAAAAACCTACCAAAAAGGGACAGGTTTGTTTTGGCAGGTTTTATCTGGGGAAACGCAAATGGCTGCTCAACAGGCCGCGCAAGACCATCCCCAAAAATAAAGGCGCCGGGAGGCGGAGACTCCCGGCGCCCGTCAAAGGGACTATGTTGTCTGTTGGACCGCACGGTCCTTCGCGGCGATAACGCCGACTAGGCCTTAAGTGCCTGCAGCTGCTTGTGGATTTCGATGAGCTCCGTCGCCATGACGCGCATGGTCTCGGTACCGGCCATCTGGTCTTCGGCATGCAGCAGAATCAACGGGGCCTCGCCGTTACGCTCGCCGTTGGCCTCCTTCTTCAGAAGCCCCATGTGAACATCGTGGCCACCGTTATAGGCCTCGTCGCCCTGCTTGATAAGCTCCTCGGCGGCGTCAAAATCGCCCTCCTTGGCCTTTTGCACGGCATTGATGTACATGCTCTTGGCGGTACCGACGTAGCTGATGATCTCAAAGCAGGTCATCTGCAGTTCGTTCATATCCTCCATGCGGAGCACCTATCCCATCACGCTGACGCAGTGGTCGATAATGCCGGCAGCGTTCATGCGGCCGTAGTCGACCATGTTGATGACCTCGACCGGGAAGCGGCCAGCGGCCTCCTTCTCAAAGTCACCCTTGGTGTAGCCGATCTGCGGGCCAAGCAGCAACATGTCGCACTCGTCCAGGTGATCGTGGGCCTCGTTCATGGGACGAGCCTCGATCTCAATATCCAGACCACGGTTTGCAACCTCGGCCTGCATCTTCTGGACCAGCAGGCTCGTGGACATACCGGCATTGCAGCAGAGCATGATCTTCTTCATGGTTTCCTCCTTATAACTGCGCGGCGCGCAGACGACAACTGGTTGTATTCCTTGCGGCTATTGTGCCCACCCCTCTGCATCTTTACACAAGGGAGAGAGCCGCGGGCACCGGCACCGCGTACCGGCGCCCGCAAAGGTGAAAGGGACGAACGTTAGGCGTTCTACTCGGCGAGAGCCTCCTGCTTGGCGATTGCCTTCTCGGAAATCTTCATAAAGGGCAGGTAGACGGCCATGCCAATGACAATCTCGAGAGCCTGCCACACGCCGGCGCGCCAGTCAAAGCCCGTAGCGAGCAGGGCATTGATGACGGGAGGCATGGTCCAGGGCACCTGGGCGATGCAGGGGCTGATGATGCCTGCGCAGGTAAGGCCATAGGTGATGCCGATGAACAGATCGGGGAGGAGGACAAACGGAATCATGAGCGGCAGGTTGTACACGATGGGGTAACCGTAGATAACCGGCTCGTTGATGTTGAACAGACCAGGCAGGATAGCCATCTTGGAAACGGTCTCGGAAGCCTTGTTCTTGGAGAACAGGAGCGTGTCGAGCAGAAGCATGAGGGTGCAGCCCGAGCCGCCGATGAGGGCAAAGCTGTTAACGATCTGCATGTTCATGTAGTGATCGGGCTGGATGGTGCCACCGGCGGCAAAGGTAGCCATGTTGTCGACGATGAGCATGGTCAGGATCGGCTCGACGGTAGCGCCAGAGATGGTGGACTGGTGAATACCGACGCAGAACAGCAGGTTAGCAAGGGTGTAGATGAGGATAACAGCCCACGGACCGGCGTTCATGATGCTCTTGAGCGGGTTGGAGATGCACGTGGAGATGATGGTGCACAGATCGGTGCCGGCGCACACGGCGAGCAGGGCTGCGGCAAGAGCGAAGATCGCGAGGTTGAGCAGCATCGGGATCATGACGTTGAAGGAGTTGGAGACCGCGGGAGGCACGCCCTCGCCCAGCTTAACCTTGAGCTTCTCGACGCCAGAAATCTTGATGAAGAGCGAGACGGAAAGCAGGGCGATGATAATAGCCGAGAACAGACCGTTGGTGCCGGTGTTGGCAGTCGAAAGGGCGCCCGTGACCTCGGCGGAGGTGATCTTGTCGGTGAGCAGCGGGCTCGTGGCGGCAAGCGAGGCGGTGATCTGCTGCGGCATCATGATGACGAAAGCAGAGATAGCGACGACCACGCAAGCGAGCGGGTTATCGAAACGCTTGTTCTTAGCGAGGCTGTAGCCAATCAATCCGGCCAAGATAATGGCAGAGACGTTGAGGGTGCCCAGCGTAATTGCCGAACCCCACGTCTGAAGGTTGGCAAGGCCCGCCGCATCGAGCGGGAACAGAGGGAACACGACGTTGTTAATAAGAACCGCGATACCCGCAAGGATATAGAGCGGCGTGATGGTCGCGAAGGCGTCACGCAGGGAACGCAGGTGAACCTGGTTTCCCACCTTCGCAGAGACCTCGGCAAACTTGTCGAGGAAGCTCTTTCCGTTGTCACTGGCCATGATTGCTCCTAACTTTCAAATCCGGCCTTTTCCTATGCGCACGGTGGTCTGTCGCCCTCTGCCACCAGATGTGCCATGTGTTGCGCGCAGCGGCGCGCGGTCTGGGCGTTCGCCCGTTCGCTAATCAACCACGTGAGTCGTGGCGACCTGCTTGAGCCAAGCTGCCGACTTCTTAAGGCGGCGCTTGTAGCCGTCCATAAGGTCGACCTCGACAAAACCGTAACGGTTCTTAAAGGCATTCGCCCAAGACCAGTTATCGATGACGGCCCAATAATGGTATCCACGGCACTTGGCGCCCTCGGCAATTGCCTTGGCAACCCACTCCAGGTGCTGGCGTACAAAGTCGACGCGGTAGTCATCCTGGATGGTTCCTTCGGCGTCTCGGTTCTTGTATTCGTCCATGATGCCGATGCCGTTCTCGGAAACGAACCACTCAAGATCGGGGTAGTTCTTAGCGCAGTCCATGCCAAAGTCGTAGAGGCCCTGCGGGTAGATCTCCCAGCCGCGGCTCTCGTTCATAACGGCGTCGGGCCACACGTACTCGTCGGCAAAGTGCGGCAGACCGTACTGGTCGATCTTGCTCGCCGGCGCCTGAACGCGCGTGGGGTGGTAGTAGTTGCAACCGAGCCAGTCGACAACACCCTGCTTAAGAATCTCTTGGTCGCCGGCACGGAACGGAAGCTTAACGCCGCCCTCGACCAGGCTGTCGAGCACGTCGGCGGGAAGCTCGCCCTTGGTAATGAGGTCGAGCCACCAGCGGTTGTTGATGCCGCTGGTCATACGCACGGCCTCGAGGTCCGCCTCGCTGGGGTTCTCCTTGGTGTAGACCGGGGTAAAGCAGTTGATCATGCCGATCTTGGCATCGCTGCGAACGGCGCCCTCGTCATAGGCGCGACGGTAGTTGGCCACGGCCAGCGCATGTGCCAGCGAGATGTGATACTGCACGGTGCGAGCGCGGCTAAAGTCGTGGAGCTGCGGGAACCACACGCCCTCCTGATAGCGCTGCTCGGGCTCGACGATGGGCTCGTTAAAGGTGAACCAGTACTTGATCTCCTGGCCAAACTCGTGGAAGGCGACGTCGGCGTAATGTGCGTAAGCCTCGACAACCTCACGGCTCTCCCAGCCGCCACGGTTAAAAAGGTAGGTGGGCATGTCAAAGTGGTACAAGTTGACAAACGGCTCCAGGCCGGCTTCGCGAGAGGCGCGGAACAACTCGTGATACCACGCGGCGCCTTCCTCGTTGAGGTTGCCGTCGGCATCGAGCAGACGGCTCCACTGGATGGAAGTGCGATAGGTATCCAGGCCCAAGTCCTTCAAAATGCGAAGGTCTTCCTGGTACTTGGCCATAAAGTCATTGCCGGCGTAAGAGCCAACGCAGTTGTAGAACGAGCCCAGATCCTGGATGGACCAGGTGTCCCACAGGTTCTCGAGCTTGCCGCCCTGGTTCCACTGACCCTCAGTCTGCGGGCCGGACATAGCAGCGCCAAAGAAGAAGTCGTTGGGCAGCTGATACTGTGCCATCAAAGTCCTCGCTTTCGTGTTCTAGAGCTTCCGGTTGGAGACGGGTTTGCTTTGGCAGGTTATCCGGCGCGGGCGCGCACCGGTCATACCGATATCCAACCCGCCAAAACAAAACCGTCCCCAAACGGTCGATCCTGTTCTGCGGAAAGATTCCGTTCGTTGCTTAAACTATAGCGCTCTAATTCTAAAAGTAAAGCGTCTTTTTCTTTTTTCTTTCTCGAGCTTCTTAGATAAAGGTTATATGGGTGCCTTGTTAAGGGTTATACTTACTTGCGTATTGATATATGTCGGAAAGGAGGTTCAATGATTCCCAAATACGAGGCGATAGCTGCAGATATTCGTCGAAGTATCGAGGATGGCACTCTTAAACCGGGCGACAAGCTTCCCACCGTCGTTGAGTTCTGCGAGCTCTATAGCGTTTCCAAAATCACCGTCAAACGAGCTATCGAGCAAATCACCGAGGAAGGTCTTATTACCAGCCGACGCGGATCGGGTACCTACGTTAAGGACACGGCGGGACATCCCGGTCAGGCGTTTTTCCAGGGCAAAAACGACCGTGCCCAGGGCTTTTCGTATGAGCACCGCGGGGAGAAGGTGACCTCGGTGGTCTACGATTTCTCGATTGTTAATCCACCAGCGGACATCGCAGCCCAGCTGGGAATTGCCGAGGATGACTTTGCCTATCACATCGTGCGCGTGCGTCAGGCCGATGAGAAGCCCATCGTTATCGAGTACACCTACATGCCCCTCGAGCTGATTCCAGGCCTTAAAAAGAAGGACCTGTACGGATCGGTCTACCACTTCATCCGCGAGCAATGTGGGCTGAAGATTTCGAGCTTCCACCGTACCATTCGCGCCGTGGCAGCAACCGAGGAAGAAGCCGAGCGCTTGGACACCAAGCCTGGCTCTCCCCTGCTCGAGCTCACCCAGATTGGCTTTTTGGACAGCGGCGCGGCCTTTGAGTATTCGGTCTCGCGCAACGTTGGCGACCGCTTTGAGTTGCACAACGTAACGTTGGCATAGGTTTTTGTAGTCATCCGGGCGCTCGCTTTGAACAGTTTTACGCAGCGCCCGCGCAACACAATGGGGGTATGAACATGTCCGATTTGATTAAGCTGACGCCGATCTTCCACGAGAAGATCTGGGGCGGCCGCCAGCTCGAAACCGTATTTGGCTACGACATTCCCGATGGCCCCATCGGTGAGTGCTGGGCCATCTCGGCCCACCCCAACGGCGACTGCCAGATTGCGGAGGGCCCGTATGCCGGCCACACGCTGTCGTGGCTGTGGGCCGAGCATCGCGAGCTCTTTGGCAACTGCGAGGGCAAGGAGTTCCCGCTGCTCATTAAGATTCTGGACGCCAAGGACGACCTTTCGATCCAGATTCATCCCAACGACGAGTACGCTGCCGAGCACGAGAACGGCAGCCTGGGCAAAACCGAGTGCTGGTATGTGCTGGACTGCGAGCCCGGTGCCACGATCATTGTCGGCCAGCGCGCGCACGACCGCGCCGAGGCCGCGCAGATGATCGAGGACGGCCGCTGGGACGACATGCTCAACGTACTGCCGATCCACAAGGGCGACTTTTTCCAGATTGATTCCGGTACCGTGCACGCCATCAAGACCGGCACGCTCATTTTGGAGACGCAGCAGTCGAGCGACGTGACGTATCGCCTGTACGACTACGACCGTCCCGGCACCGACGGCAAGCTGCGCCCACTGCACATTGAGCAGAGCCTCGACTGCATCGACTTTGATGCTCAGGCTCCGACCGACGGCACGGTGACCGCGCCCGAGGTGGACGGCGTGACCGAGCTCGAGTCCAACCCCTGCTACACCGTCGATCGCGTGCGCGTCGACGGCAGCAAAACCATCGACCAGCGCTGGCCCTTCATGTGCCTGTCGGTCATCGACGGCGAAGGCACCGTCTGCGGCGACCCCGTCCACAAGGGAAGCCACCTGCTAGCTCCGAGCACCGTGGACAAGATCGAGCTCGAGGGCAATATGGAACTGATTATCAGCCACCTCTAGATCGCAACAACAACCCAAACACAACAAGGGGCTCCCCCGTCCATGTACGGGAGAGCCCCTACTCGTATCTATTTATCAGCCCACCCGGCTCTCCAGATCAAAAAGCGAACGAGCAAAGCAACGTTCGCAAGCAACGTTACCCAAGGACCTGGGCGGGCGTATGGGGCAACATCGATCGCGAGTTCCGCACGCAAAGGAGGCCACTTAATGTGGCCTCCGTCTTGCGCAGGACTGCCCGAGCAGGCGATGTTGCCCCATACGCCCGCCCAGGTCCGCCGGGATTACGACAGCTTGACGATCGGTGCAAAGCCCTTCATTAGCTTTTTGGTCTGGCCGGTCTTTTCGAATTGGACCTCGATCATGTCTCCAGCGACCGAGATCACGGTACCCGTGCCAAAGGTCTTGTGGCTCACGGTATCGCCCGCGGCAAAGTCCTGCGATGCGCTGGCGCGATCGACCTTGCGCTCCACCGTCGGGGACACCTTGGACGAGGGCTTTTTGGCTCGCGGCGCGCCCGAGCCAAAGGTCGAGGCAACACGGCCGGCATCGGGCGAAACCCCACGATGGCGCTCGGTCCCGTAGCTGCTGCCGCCAAAGAAATCGTCAAAGCTCGATCCGCCGCGCGAACCGGAACCGCCGGTCGAGCGCGTATGCGAGCCAAACACCTTGCCGCCATACATGTCCGAGCCCATGCCCGAGCCAAAGGTGCCGTGACGGTCGCCGCGCTTCTCCCAGCCCGTGCCCTCAAAACCGGCAGAGCCGATACCGCTAAACTCGATATCCTCAAACGGAATCTCGTTGAGGAAGCGCGAGCGCGGGTTGGCAGAGGTCGAACCGTAGGTGCGACGTGTGGCCGCATAGGTCAAGAACAGTCGCTTACGGGCACGCGTGATGGCAACGTAGGCCAGGCGACGCTCCTCCTCGAGCTTGCCCGGGTCATCGCTGCCGCCAAAGTCGTGCACGTGCGGGAAGATGCCCTCCTCCATGCCGGCCACGAACACCGCGGGGAACTCCAGGCCCTTGGCGGAGTGGATGGTCATCATGGTGATGGCATGCGTCTCGCCGGCCAGGGAATCCAAGTCGGAGCGCAGGGCCAGCCACTCCATGAGTGCCGGCAGCGCCTTGCAGGTGAGCGGACCGTAGGTGCGCTCGATCTCGTCGGCATGCACGGCGCCCGCCGGCAACTCCGTCGGCGCGGCATACGCGTTGCCCGCGATGGCGGCGGCCAGGGCATCCTGCGGAGAAAGCGCCGGGGCCGCCAGGCTATCGAGCGGATTGGAACCCGCGGCATCACGCGCGCCAACGAGCGCCTCAAACGAGGATGCCGGGGCAGACGGCCCCGGTTCGGGCGCAGGCGCGCTCACCACGACGGGCTCGGACTCGGCGCCGGCCGGTACATCGGCAACGCCAGCCGCGCGCAGCTCTTCCAAGCTCTCGAGCGTACCCTCGATATCCTCGTGCGTCTCTTCAAATTCGGCAGCAACGCCCAAGAATTCCTGGATGTTCTCGGCGCGGCTCTCGGACTCCATGGTGCCCTCGGCGCGGAAGGCCTGCAGAAGGCCCGTTTTATCGACGATCATCTCGACAACGTCCTTGAGCTCGCCGTCCATGCGGCGACCTTCGCGCACCAGCGACACAAAGCCCGACAGGCCATTGCGGACCTTGGCGCTAAACATGCCGGTCTCGGCGCACGCGATCTCACAGGCCTGGAAGAACGAGCAACGGTTGTCGCGCGCCAGCTGCTCAATCTTTTGGATCGAGGTGGAGCCGATACCGCGGCGCGGCGTATTGATGACGCGCTTGACGCTCATCTCGTCGGCCGGGTTCACGATCATCTTGAGATATGCCATAACGTCGCGGATCTCGGCACGGTCGAAGAATCGCGTGCCGCCCACGATCTTGTAGGGCACGCCCGCGCGCAGGAACATATCTTCGAGAATGCGCGACTGGGCGTTGGTGCGGTAGAACACGGCGATGTCGTCGTAACTCGTGCCCTTGGCGTGCAGCTTCTCGATCTCGCCAGCAATCCAGCGGCCCTCGTCGCGCTCATCGCTCGCCTGGAAGGCCTGGATCTTCTCGCCATCGCCCTCGGCCGTAAACAGGCGCTTGTCCTTGCGCTGCGAGTTGTGACGCACCACGGCGTTGGCGGCGCTCAGGATATGGCCCGTAGAGCGATAGTTCTGCTCCAGCTTGACGGTCTTGCAGTCTTTAAAGTCCTTCTCAAAGTCCAGGATATTGGTGATGTCGGCGCCACGCCAGCTATAAATGGACTGATCGTCGTCGCCCACGACCATGAGGTTTTGGTACTTGGCGGCCAGCAGGTTGGCGATCTCGTACTGGACGTGGTTGGTGTCCTGATACTCGTCGACGCTAATGTAGCGGAAGCGCTCTTGGTACTTGTCGAGCACCTCGGGGCGGGTGCGCAGCAGCTCGAGCGTGCGCACGAGCAGGTCGTCGAAGTCCATCGCGTTGGCGGCACGCAGGCGGCGTTCCAGCTCTAGGTAGACCTGCGCGGCCTTTTTGTCGTTGGGGCTGTCGGCGGATTTGAGCATGTCCTCGGGGCCGATCATGGCGTTTTTGGCCGAGCTGATCTTGCTGCGGATCATGTTGATGGGGAACTGCTTTTGCTCTATGCCGAGCGCCTGCATAATGTCGCGCACCATGCGCTTTGAGTCATCGTCATCGTAGATGGTGAACTGCCCGGTGTATCCCAGCAGGTCGGCGTCCTCGCGCAGCATGCGCACGCACATAGCGTGGAAGGTGCACACCCACATGCCGCGGGTACCGCTGGGAATGAGCGCCGCCAGACGCTCGCGCATCTCGGCCGCGGCCTTGTTGGTAAACGTGATGGCTAGGACCTGCCAGGGCTTAACGCCCAGGTCGCCAAGCATATGCGCGATGCGGAAGGTCAGAACGCGGGTCTTGCCCGAGCCAGCACCGGCAAGGACCAGCAGCGGGCCCTCGGTGGTCAGGACCGCCTCGCGCTGGGCGGGGTTCAGGCTATCGATATCGACGAGCGGCTTGGCGGGCTTGGGCGCCGGAGCCGGGGCGTCGTAGATGTCGAGCGGAACGAGCTCGGGTTCCGGCGCGGCGGGGGCGGTGTACGCATCGAGCGGCACGGGTTCCGGCGCGGATGGCACGGGTGCGGCAGTGTTCTTTTCCCAGGGCAGGGGCTGGGTCATGGGCGACTCCTCATCTGACGGACGGCGCGCCTGCGGGCAGCGCCATAGTTTGAGCCGTACCAGTATACCGAGCCGCGCGGACACCGACGCAAATCACACCACGACTCCGTGCGCGATCGTCAGGCCCGCCCCAGCGGGTTTGGTGCAAAGGTGTCAGGTTTGTCTGCACCAAGCTGGTGCAAAGTAACCTGACCCCAATGCACCAATCACGGAGCCACCGATGTCACGGCAACGGTAGCGAGCGGCGGCCAGGGCGAACAAATTGGCATGAAAAGAGGGCGGCATAGACCTTTTGGTCATGCCACCCTCTTTGAATGATAAGTTGTCGCCCTGGCCGCCGCGCTGCGTCGACTAAGCTAGAGGCCGAGCATCGGCTCCAGAACGAAGAAGTATGCGAGCACTACGATGCCCAGGATGATGCGGTAAACACCGAAGCACTTAAAGTCGTGACGGCGGACGAAGCCCATGAGCCACTTGATGGCGATGAGCGAAACCACAAAGGCCACAACGCAGCCCACGCCCAGGATAGCGACCTCGTTGGCGCCGAACGTGCCGCCCTTGATGAAGTACTTGACCAGCTTGAGCGCACTCGCGCCAAACATGACAGGGATGGCCAGGAAGAACGTAAACTTGGACGCCACCGAACGCGTGCAGCCCAAAAGCAGGCCGCCGATGATGGTAGAACCGGAGCGCGATGTGCCCGGAATCAGCGAAAGCACCTGGAAGCAACCGATACCCAGCGCGGTCTTCCAGCTCAGATCCTCGAGCGTAGCGATGGAGCCAAAGTCCAGGCTATCGTCATCGCCCTCATCCTCGGCGGTAGCCGCGGCGGGCGCCGCAAAGTGCGCACCGGCGGGACGTCCACCCGACACCACAGCACGAGAACCAAACGAACCGGCAAGAGCGGCCTGGTCGCGCTTGCTCGCGCGCCAGTTCTCAATCACGATAAACAGTACGCCGTACACAATGAGCGCCAGCGCCACGACGGGAGCATTGTAGAAATGCTCCTCCATCCAGTCGTTGAGCGGCAGGCCGATCGCCGCGGCGGGAATGCAGCCGAGCACAATCTTGCCCCACAGCACCCAGGTGTCGCGACGGCCCTCCTTGCCCTTGCTGGGCGAGAACGGGTTAAGGTCGTAGAAGAACAGGACGCAGACGGCCAAAATGGCGCCAAGCTGAATCACGACCAGGAACATATTCCAGAACGTCTCGCTCACGTTCATCTTGACGAACTCGTCCACCAAGATCATGTGACCGGTCGACGAAACAGGCAGCCATTCGGTGACGCCCTCGACCAGGCCCATGAAGGCAGATTTTAGAAGCTCGATGATATCCAAAGGGACCCCCTCGTTAGACACCCGCCGATATTGTTCTGCGGACGGTGCGGGCGATGTCCCATTATCAACCGTTGGCGGCGCGCCTGCGCCTACCCTTACCAAAAAACTCGCCCGTTCACAGAATTGCGAGCGGTCAAACCGAAATCCTTGGGTATAACTGCAACAAGATAAAGTGTCCGGCGGCCAACGCGCCCGCGCCCGCCCGACGCACGAGCCCCGCGCCCGTGCGATAGACCAAGGAGGAAACCATGAACGAGGGCTATACCAAGGTATTTGTTTCACTCGACGGTACTGAGCAGCAGGATTTTGTGCTCGCACGCGCCATCAAGGTCGCCGCGAACAACGGCGCTAAGCTGATCATCGGCCACGTTATCGACTCCACCGCGCTCGAGAGCGCCGGTTCCTATCCGGTCGACCTGGTCAACGGCTTGGAGGAGGCCTTTAACAACTCCATCGCCAAGCAACTCGAGGAGGCCAAGGCCAATCCCGACATTCCCGAGGTCGAGGTCATGATTCGCACCGGCCGCATTCGTGAGACGCTCAAGGATGAGATGCTCGACGTGGTCAAGCCCGATCTGGTGCTCTGCGGCGCCCGCGGCCTGTCCTCAATTAAGTACGCGCTTCTGGGCTCGATTTCGACGTTCCTGCTGCGCAATACGGACTGCGACATTTTGGTCGTGAAGTAGGTTCCTTCCCGCCGGCGCAAGGCCTGCGGGGTTATCACGCCGACGTCCTCGCCGCTTCGCGGCTGCGGGATGTCGGCTTAGATAACCCCTCCCGGCCTTGCGCCTTCGTCACCGTACTTCAGCGAGTTGGCTGATAAAAGATGGCGTGCCGCCCCGGTTGGGGCGGCACGTTTTGTTTGGGCGGACGTCTGCCGTGTGCGCTACTCGAGATATTGGAACTTGTTGGTTGAGAAGGCGAATGTGACGACGAAGCCTTCGCTGGGCTCGGACGATGCGGTGACGTCGATGCCCATCTTGGAGCACAGACGTGCCACCAGGTAGAGGCCGATGCCCGTTGCGCGCTTGGTGGTGCGGCCGTTGTCGCCGGTAAAACCCTTCTCGAACACGCGCGGCAGGTCTGCCGCACACACGCCGCAGCCGTTGTCCGCGACGGTAAGCTCGATGCGCTCGCTTGCCAGGCCCTCGTCCAGCAACGCGCCCGAAAACACGATCTTTGCGCCGTCCTCACGCGCATATTTAATGCTGTTCTGAATGAGCTGGCCCAGAATAAACTCGAGCCACTTCTCGTCGGTAAAGACCTCAAAGTCGAGGTTCTCGCACACCGGCGCCACGTGTGCCGCGATGAGCTCACGCGCATTGGCCTTGATCGCGCCCGTCACCAAGGTCTTGAGATCCCAGCGGCGAATCAGGTAGTCACGCTCCACGACTTCCGAGCGCGCATAGTACAGCGCCTGGTCGATATAGCGCTCCACGCGAGCCAACTCACGGCCCAGGTCGTCCACGCGCGACAGGTCGTCTTCGCTGCCGTCCAGGTTTTCCAAAATCAGGTGAGCCGCCGCCAGGGGCAACTTGGCCTCGTGGACCCAACTCTCGATATAGTCGCGATAGTCATCGGTCTGACGCCGGCCTTCGGCAACCTCGTCGCAGGCAGCTTTGCCCACCCGGCGCAAGACCTCGTACTCGAGCTCGCCCTCGGCATAGGTCGGGCATTGCACCATCTCCTGCACCCATGCGGGACTCTCGAGCTCCTCTGCCGCACGCTCCAGCTGGCGCAGAAAACGACGACGACGCGCGTACTCGATCACGATGCCGAGCATACCGAAGATAAAGGACACGCCGACCGCCACGGCCACGTTAGAAACGGGTGCGCCGGCGACCGTCAGCACAAAGCAGCTCAGCAGCACGCCGCACGTCCACACGGCGACGGGAAGCAGCGCGTCTTTAAAGAACTTGGCAAACGACATAGCCGGCCCCTAGACCGAATAGCCCTGGCCGCGGTGCGTCGTCAAATACCCCTTGATGCCGATTTTTTCGAGCGTGGTGCGCAGGCGGTTGATGTTGACGGTGAGTGTATTGTCGTCCACGAAGGCATCGGAGTCCCACAGGTCCTGCATGATGGCCGGACGCGAGACGATCTTGCCCGCGCGACCCAAGAGCAGCGAGAGGATACGCAGCTCGTTTTTGGTGAGCTCGGTACTGTCGCCGGTTGCCGTATTGGTGACCATGGAGCGGGCGAGGTCGAGCTCCAGCCCCTTGTGGACGAGCGTGCTGCGCTCGCCTGCCGCCGCGGTGCGACGCAGCAAGGCATTGATGCGCGCCACGAGCACACGGGCGCCGTAGGGCTTGGGAACAAAGTCGTCCGCGCCGAGCGTCATGGCCATGACCTCGTCGATCTCGGTCGTGCGCGACGTGAGGACGATGATGGGAACCTCGGATTCGCGGCGAACCTCGTGGCAGATATGCTGGCCGTCCTTAACGGGAAGCGTGAGGTCGAGCAGCACCAGGTCGGGCGCGGCGGCGAGAATATCGCGCGAAACGTGCTCGAATGATTCGCATGCCTCGACCTCAAAACCCGCACGGGCAAGGATATCGGCAAGCTCGCGACGAATGGGCTCGTCGTCCTCAACGATATAGATCAGCGCCATGGATTCCGCTCCCCCCTTGGTTGTCTTGCCACCATTATGGCTGCGGAGCCGCAGGTGCGCGCCTTGCGCGTCACCAAGGTGACAGAACTGTTCGCGAGCGGCAGGGGCTTGCCCCTCGCTCGCAACGGCCACGGGAATTAAATGAGTTTTTAATCCCCGTCCCAGAAACATCATTTAGCGGCGGGCACGGAGCTTTTCGTAGCCGTCGGCAAAGAAGGCGACCGTGGCGGCGTCGGCCTCCGCGGCGTCCGTCTCGGTTGCGGGGACCACGCCGTGCTCGTCGCTCACCAGGAACAAGGCACCCTTGAGCTGCGCGGGAATGTCTACGCGCGTGACTGGGATGCCCTTGGTCTGGGCCAACTGTTCGATGAGCGTTGCCGTGCCGCACAGGCACTCGTCCGCCGGCGCCACAAAGGCAAGCTCGCCGTTGTTGACGGCGGCGAGCAGCTCGGGCGCCACGCCGGTCTCGTCGGCTTCGGAGCGAGCCTCGGCAGAACGGGCACGCAGCGCCTTGGCCGACGTGTCGGCCAGCGGCTCGTACTCGCCCACCGTCATGGCGGCGTTGCCGTTAACGTCGATCACCAGCATGAGCACGCCGTCGCGGGCGGTGTAGTCGCCCTCGGCAAGTGACCACTCAACGTGCTGCTTGGCCCAACTGAGCATGTTATGGGTAAGTGGCTCGCCCTGCACCAGACGCTCGGACAGCGCGCGGATGTGACGGTTGAGCGTGGGCACCTTTTTGTTGGACATGCGCCAACGGCAGATGAGCGCGGGCTTGTCGAGCGTGAACTTCTCGACCGCCTCCTGATTGGCGCAAAAGTCCTCGTACGCACGCTGATCCTCGGTATTGCCAAACAGCTCGTCATCATCAATCTGGGGCATGGTTGTACCTTTCGTGTTAGTCATTCCGTCCTCTTATACCAAAAAGACGGCCCTCCAAACGGAGCAGCCGTCTTTTGCGGAGATTATTTTAGGAGCGAGGCCAGTCCAAGGGACGAGATAACATCCCATTCTCCTCAGTCAACCCAACAGGTCGGCGAGGGTTGCCCAGATGCCGCAGATTGCCGTGAAAGAGGAGCGACGCGTACTTGGGTACGCGAGCGACGAATGAACGGCAAGGTGCGGTAGCTGGGCAAGCCGCAGCGCCGCTTCCCTACTTAATGGCGGAAATGCCTAGCACCCGTGAAGACCATCGCAATGCCATGCTCGTTGCAGGCCTGAATGCTCTCGTCGTCGCGCTTGGAGCCGCCGGGCTGGATGATGCAGGTCACGCCGTGCGCGGCAAGCACGTCGACGTTGTCGCGGAACGGGAAGAACGCGTCGCTTGCGCAGGCAAAGCCGCCCTTCTCCACACCCTCGCGCTCGCAGAAGTCTTCGGCACGTTCGCAGGCCAGCAGCGCAGAATCCACGCGGTTGGGCTGACCCGGGCCCATGCCAACGCCGGCCTTGCCCTTGGAGACCAGGATGGCGTTGGACTTAACGCCCTTGCAGACCTTCCAGGCAAACTCGAGCTCGGCCATCTCGGCGTCGGTGGGCTTGCGGTCGGTAGGGAATGTAAAGGTCGCGGGATCCTCGGTCACGTGGTCGACTTCCTGCACCAGCATGCCGCCGTCGACGGAGCGCAGCTCCACCTGGGCGCCGTGGTCCACGCCGCCGGTAGCCAGCACGCGCAGGTTGGGGCGCTTAGCCATGCGCTCGAGTGCCTCGGCGGTGTAGCTCGGGGCGATGATGACCTCGACGAACTGCTTGTTCTGATCGGCGAAGTGCTCAACCAGATCAAAGGGAACCTCGCGGTTGCAGGCGATGATGCCGCCAAAGGCGCTCTTGGGATCGCAGGCGAAGGCGCGGTCGTAGGCGGCCGTGATGTCCTCGGCAACGGCAGAGCCGCAGGGGTTCTGGTGCTTGAGGATCACGCAGGCCGGCTCGTCGAACTCGCGGACCAGGTTCCAAGCGGCGTCGGCGTCCAGATAGTTGTTGTAGCTGAGCGGCTTGCCCTGGATCTGCTCGGAGCCCACGAGCGGGAACTGCGAGCTCGCGGTGTTCTCGCAGCCCTCGGCAAAGCGGTAGACCGTAGCCTTCTGCTGAGGATTCTCGCCATAGCGCAGGTCGTCGACCTTCTCCAGCGAGATCTCGAGCTTGGCAGAGGTGTCCGCCACGTCGCTTGCCTGGGCAGCAAGCCAACGGGAGATAGCCGTGTCGTAGGCGGCGGTGGTCTGGTAGACCTTCACCTGCAGGCGACGACGGGTGGAGAGCGTGGTACAGCCACCGGTCTCGCGCATCTCGGCCAGGACGGCGTCGTAGTCGGCCGGGTCGGAAATGACGGTAACGCTCGCGGCGTTCTTAGCGGCAGAGCGCAGCATGGAGGGGCCACCGATGTCGATGTGCTCGATGGCATCCGCGAAGGTGACCTCGGGGTTGGCGACGGTCTTCTCGAACTCGTACAGGTTGACGACGACCAGGTCGATCAGCTTAATGCCGTGCTGAGCGGCCTCCTGCATGTGCTGCTCGGAATCGCGGCGGGCCAGCAGCGCGCCGTGGACCTTGGGGTGCAGCGTCTTGACGCGGCCGTCCATCATCTCGGGATAGCCCGTGAACTCCTCGATGGGGGTTACGGGAACGCCCGCGTCCTCGATGGCACGAGCCGTGCCGCCCGTAGAGATGATCTCGACGCCAAAGTCGTCAACCAGCGTCCGTGCGAAATCGACGACGCCCGTCTTATCGGTAACCGAGATCAACGCGCGTGCGATCTTCACATCAGATCCCATGCAGTCCTCCTGTCTGGTACGCCGCCGTGCTCTGTGAGTCGGTGATACGTCGATCTGCAGCGCTCGCGCAGCGGCATTGAAAATACTGATTCAATGTAGCGCATCGAGCGCGACGATGCACCCCGCAACGCACGGCTGTGCAGAAAAAGCTTCGAGCGGGGGTATGGGCGTGGCACCGGGCGCGGTGAGTTCATGGAACACAGCGGCACCATAATTAGATGCCAACGGCGTGGTAGAACTGTGCTCGATATGCATCCGCAATAGAAAGAGGCACCATGGTCTCGCGGGTTCTCTACCGACCGTTTGATACCGAAGATTTCGACGCCATCGCGCTGATCTTGCAGCAGCTTTGGCACAACAACTCGGATAACGATGAGTACAACCGCCTCGAAGCCGCGTGCGATCTTGCCTACTGCCTTTCTTCATCGACGTTTTCACAGGTTGCCGTAATCGACGGTCAGGCGCGCGGCATTGCGCTTGCACGCGCAGGACAGAGCTCCGGCGTCACTATCAACGAACATTGGATGGATACTGAGCGTGCACTGCTGTCGCAGATGCGCGAGCTGGAGCCCGATGCGTGCGCCGAGTATCTCTCGTTTGTGCGCGCAACCATCCGAACCAACAACCGCCTGCTCGAGAGCAGCCCGTTACCGCACGACAACGAGGTAACGCTGCTTGCCGTGGATCGCGACGTCCATGGCCTGGGCGTTGGCTCGGTTTTGCTCGATGCCGCGGTCTCGTATCTTTCCTCGCGCGGGGCGACCAGCGCACACCTGTACACCGACTCCAACTGCTCGTGGAAGTTCTACGAGCTGCACGGCTTTAAGCGCACGGCCACGCACCGCGCCAACCGCGAAGAGCGCCGTCACGACATGCCGCGCGAAAGCTTCCTCTACGAACTCGACCTAACAGCCTAAACCTGGCAGCCATACCTAGTCATTTAGGAACGTTCCCAGTGATTAGTCGTTGGGGACAGCCTTCGTAGGTAGCGCATAAAAATGGGATGGATCCGTCGGCAGTCGCCGGAGAAGATCCATCCCAAAAATCAGAGCGCACTAGAACGTTCCGCCGCCTCCTCCGCCGACGCCGCCACCGCCGCCACCGGAAAAGCCACCGCCACCGCCGCCGCTCGAGCTATCGGAACTCGAAGCCAGCTCGCGGATGGTCTCGTGATACACATCATTGAACGAATCGAGCGGAGACTCGTTGCCGTAGTGATGGTAATACCACCAGTAGCAGGGGTAGTTGTCGTAGAAATCGTCGCTGTTGCGCAGGTCCGCAGGCACGGCCTCGGCCAGCTGTCGCAGCACTTCTTTCGAAACGCCCAGGGCAACGCCCATCACCAGCAGCTTGTTCCACAGAATCAGATCGCTGGGGATGGCCTCCTTCAGGCGCGTAAAGTCCTCGAGCCAATGCTTAAGCGCCTTGCAGCGAGCCGCCACTTCGGCGCCCTCCGGCGTGTAACGGCGGAAGGTGCAGCTCAGGACAAAGCCCACGATCGTGACGGGGATCGAGATCATAGCGGCACCGACGTTGGCGTCCGCAAAGTCGGTATAGAACAGAGAGCCCAGAATGCCAAAGACAATGATGATGCCGAGAACCAGGCCGGCCACCATCGCGATAGTGCCATCCGATGCTATAAGCTCGCGCGCTTCCAGCTTGCCCTTAACTGTGCTCTGATAGTCCTCGAGCTTGTCGCCAACAGATGTGGTACGCTCGCTAGCGTACTCCTCCAGCTCACTAAACGTGCGCGAACGGACTCCGTCCTTATCGGGCTTAACGCCGGCGAAGAAGACCTTGAGCACATCGCGATCGATGCCGTCCTTCTTGGCAGCCTTCCAGGCCTCGTCGGTCACTGTGATGCGATACGTCTGCTCCTCTTTTTCGCGACGGAGCAGACCCTTCTTCTTGGTCTCGGTCGCTTCTTCCAGCTTGATCACGCGGTCGTCGGTCAGCTTCATCAGTGTGGCGATATATGCCTGATCGGGCACCTCGTTCCAGCTCATGAGGGCCGAAAGCACGGCGGGATGGTCGGCCGAGGGCACATCGCGGAAATATTCGTCCTGGAAAAGCGGCTTGGGCTTGCGCTTGCGCAGCTTGAGCATAACGATTGTGCCGGTAAAGGCCACCGCCGCAACAACACTTAGCACGGCAAGTGCATTGGCAATCATGCGAGCGTGAGCGCGGCGGGCGTTAGCTTCGTCGGCCCATTCCTTCTCTTCGCTCAGGATCGTTGACATGCGCTCTTCGCCCGAAGCGGCAAGCTGCGGCACCCAGTCGCCGGGGAAGGCGATGCGTGCCTCGGCGAATTCGCCCTGATGCACGCAGGGAATGGTATAGGTGACCATGGGTTCGTCCGCATCGAGCGATACATCGCCCGTCAGCGGGCCGTGGCCCCATGCGCGGAAGTTATCGCCCTTGACGGCCGCCGTCCCGGCAGCGGCATTTGCGAAGTACACTTCCATCTCGACATCGTCGGAATCCGCCGACCAGCCGTCACCCACGAACTTCCAGTAGAGCTCGGCGGTATCGGCCCAGTTCATAACCGCACCGGTCATGGTGTAGCTCACGTAATAGATTGCACTGTCACCGCTCTCGTGAGGGCTGAACACCTTAATCCTTACGCCGTCACCGGCCTGCTCGATCGTATAGACGCCAGAGTCGCCCTTGTTCGCGCTATCGACTTTGTTAAACGCGGTGTCCCCTTCCTCGACACTCAGCACATCGACGCCCGCCGTGCCACCCTGCTGGTTGGTACCCGTATTAATCTCCCAAAACACGCCGTTGATGTCGTCATCGAATTCAAACTGGCGCCCCTCGACAACGGTCAGCGATCCATCGGCCTCGACCGTGGCACTGATGTAGGTTTGGGTCATGGAATAACCGTCGGCGTGTGCGGCGGCGGGCAGTAGCAGCAATGCAAGCGCGACGAGTGCGCAGACGGAAGCAAATCGCGCAAACAGGCGGCGCTGCCGACAGGTTTTGGCAACGGGGGCGTTCATAGGCACATCCTTTGTCTGTGATACCAGCAACGCCATTGTCCCACGTTTACGGGCGCACATGACGAACATCTAGGCCAGCGGAGTATCAAACGGGACGAAAGTCACGCCCGCGGCCGGCACATGGGGACGTTCCTTATCTGCCGGCAATCTGGGACACTCCTTGGCATAGCCCGCTCCGGCAATAGATACCACTTCATAGCTCCGTCACAGGTGTAGCGGCTTTGTGTTGCCGCGACGCGCACTGATTGAGTCCGCGAGCAAGGGGCATAAAGCAGTTGAGCGAAAACGGTTTGCCCCTTTGCCGTTCGCTTGAGGATCATGTCCCCCTTTTCCGCGGAAACCCCGGCAGTTGCGAAGAGCTGCCGGGGTTTCTGTCGTTTGAGGGGTTGAAGGGGCTGAGCTTGGGGCGGTAATCGAGGTGTTGAGTCGGTGCCCGCCGCGCACAACACGCAGCCTCGGCAACTCGCGAGCATCGACGACGCCCCCCACCTCACCCCGCGCTATACTCGTCCGCATGGATATCAACGCATGCAACATAGCAACACACGCCGTGGCCACGTCGACGGCGTCCAACAGCAAGCTCGCCCCCGCCCTCGCGCCCGTCGTGGGCCGCTTTGCCCCGTCGCCCTCGGGCCGCATGCACCTGGGCAACGTGTTCAGTTGCCTGTGTGCGTGGCTTTCGGCCCGCAGCCAGGGCGGCAGCATCGTATTGCGCATCGAGGACCTGGACGATCGCTGCAAGCGCCCGGAACTTGCCGCCCAATTGATTGACGACCTAGCTTGGCTGGGGCTTGAGTGGGACGAAGGCCCCTACTACCAGCACGATCGCCTGGACTTGTACGAGGACGCCCTGCACCGGCTACAAGACGCCGGCCTCACCTATCCCTGCTTTTGCACGCGCGCCGAGCTCCACGCCGCGAGCGCGCCGCACACCAGCGACGGCACGCCCATCTACCGCGGCGCCTGCCGAGGCCTTTCTGCCGAGGAGGTTGCCCGCCGCAGCGCCCTGCGCGCCCCGGCCACACGCCTGCGCGTGCCCACCGTCGACGACCTCGCAGACGACGTGATCGAATTCGTTGACCGCACGTACGGAGCCCAATGCGAGGCACTCGCCACCGAGTGCGGCGACTTTTTGGTGCGCCGCAGCGACGGCGTTTTTGCCTACCAGCTAGCCGTGGTAGTCGACGACGCTGCCATGGGCGTCACCGAGGTCGTGCGCGGATGCGACCTGCTGGGCTCCACGCCGCGCCAGATCTACCTGCAGCATCTGCTGGGACTGCCCACACCGCACTACGCACATATTCCGCTGCTCATGTCACCGGACGGCCGCCGCCTTTCCAAGCGCGACCGCGACCTAGACCTGGGCGAGCTCCGTACCCGCTTTGGCACACCCGAGGCACTGCTGGGCTGGCTCGCCGGGCAAACGGGCATCGCACCGGACACCACGCCGCGTTCTGCCGAGCAGCTGGTCGAGCACTTTAGCTGGGATGTTATCCGTGCGCATCGGGAGAACATCACTGTAACGGTCGAGTAGCCAGCCACCCCGCCCCTACGCAACGTCCCAGGGTTGGAGTTCGTCGCCCAGGCGAACGATGCAGTCGTAGAGCACGGTATGGCGCTCGGCCGGGTTAGCATCCCGATGGAAATGCCCGTAATACCAGCGCTTGTAATCCAAGCGGTCTTCCAGCTCATCGAAAAATGCCGTGAGTCGGTCAACGCCGGGACAATTCCAGCCGGGTGCCGGATAAAGCGTGGGCGAAAGCATGCGCGTAGAGCAGGTGTGGGTGATCACGTAGTCGACCTTCCAGCCCATGCTCTCGAGCTTTGCCCGCGCTTCCTCAAAGTTGCGCTCGTCCGGCAGCTCCTGCGGCCACCAGCTGGAATACGGAATGCGGTATTCCTTATCCACGCTCGTGGCGCCGCCCGTGGTAAAGATCGTTGAGCCGTCGAGCTCAAAAACCTCGCCACGCGTCAGGCGCCGTATGGGAGAGGTATCCGACAGGCGCTGCGTCAGACCGCCGTGCCACAGTTCCATGGGACGCTCCGCCCAGTGATCGAAACGTTCGTGGTTGCCGTCGACGAACAGCAACGTATAGGGGCGCGACTCCAGCCAAGCGATATCGGCGCATTCCTCGGCAGAGAAATCCCACGGAAAGCCAAAGTCGCCCGCGACAATCAGATAGTCGTCGCTCGTCAGGCTATCCCCAAGCTCCCAATCGCGCAGCTTTTGCATGTCGACGCCGCCGTGAATATCGCCCGTCACATAGACTGTCACCGGATCACCACTTCCCTGTAAGTCGCTAGCCCACATTCTGCACGATCACTAAGCCAACCGTTCCAGTCCTTCCATCCCTTAGGGCTTACCCCTCGTTCTTCCATCCAAACGGGTCGAGCACCCAAAAAATCAAATCTAGCACACCGCCGGTCATCATGGCACCGGCAAGGGCCATGCAAATGTGCAGAGAGCTGGCACTTCGGAGCACGTCGAACGGCCCCAGAACAGCCAGCAGCGCGACCGCTGCGCCGGCTACGCACAGCGCAAGGCACGGTCCTGCGTCCTTAACGCACTTCTTTGCGAGATGCTTTGCGTTGTCACCCATCGATATCGAACTCCTTAGAGGGTCGTTGTTCAGATGCATGCCGCCGTGGCAGAACGAAGCGGCAGAGTAAGTGTCACATGCCGTGCAGACATCAATGGAGAAACCGCCTGCTCGACCAACCCTTGACGCCGTTTTGCACCGGCACCCCATCCCCCGCTGTCGAGGTCTAATACTTTTCCCGAGAAGTGAACGGCTGTTTTTGGACCCCTGAAACAGCCGCATTTTTCGGCGGCAAAATCGTGGGATTTCAGCATTGAAACCGCGGGAAACGGCACCTTTAAAGTGTCGATGCTTCGGGGGTCCGTTTTAGCTCGTTCACTTCTCGGGAAAAGTATTAGACCTCGCTGCTAGCTATCCAGAAAGACACCTCCCCCTTCCCCACCGCCGCGCAAAAACTCATCCAACATTAATCTTGGCTCAAGAATCGCTTAATCTATAACCTGCACTATAGAGTTCGACCAAGGGCGGGGCGGCGTCACGCAGGCCGCCGAACGCAACGCTCGCGCCCGGGCAGATCGCCCGGCGTCGCGCCCATCGAACGAAAGGAACAGGTCATGGACGACCTCGAAAAAGTTGAAACCATCCGCACCAAGTGCAACGTGAGCTACACCGATGCCAAGGCCGCGCTCGACGCCGCCGACGGCAACGTCTTGGATGCCATCATTTGGCTCGAGTCGCAGGGCAAGACCCAGACCACGTCGGCGCACGCCGCCACCGAGTCCGCGCCAGTCGATGAGCCCTCAGCCGAGATGGTCGCCGCGCAGGCCGCCTACGAAAAGTCGAGCGAAAAGACCGACTTCTCCAAGAAGATGGACAGCGTGTGGGAGTACCTCAAAAAGCTCTTCCGCCTGAGCCTGGACACCAAGTTTATCGCCACGCGCCGCGACGCGATCATCCTCAACATTCCCATCCTGATCCCCATCGTCGCGCTGTTTGCCTGGGGCGCTACGATTTGGCTGATGCTGATTGGCCTGTTCTTTGGCATGCGCTACCGCATCGATAGCGACGGCGACGTGCCCGGCAGCATCAACAACCTTATGAATCACGCCGCCGATGCCGCGGACGACATCAAGCAAAATCTCAACGACGACAAGTAATCGCAGACGGGGGCACGCATGGCACGGATCCTGATCGTAGAGGACGAGGAGAAAATCGCCCGCTTTGTGACGCTCGAGCTGGAGCACGAGGGCTACCAGGTGGAGCACGCCGCCGACGGCCGCACCGCCGTGGACCTGGCGCTGGAGCGCAACTACGATCTGATTCTGCTCGATGTGCTGTTGCCGCAGCTCAACGGCATGGAGGTGCTGCGACGCGTCCGCAAGCACAAGGATGTACCGGTGATCATGGTCACCGCGCGCGATGCCGTGATGGACAAGGTGGCCGGGCTCGATGCCGGCGCCGACGATTACCTGACCAAGCCGTTTGCGATTGAGGAGCTGTTCGCACGGATCCGCGTGGCGTTGAAGCGCTCGGAGGCCGTGCGGGCGGCTTCGGGCGTTGGCGGCGTTGGGGCCGGGACGGGCGCTACGGGCGCCGCTGCGATACCCCCGGCTGGCGACTCGACCCAGGCATCCGCCTCGCCCTCCCCCGCCGCGCTCACCGTGAGTTCGGTCGCGCTCGATCCCGACCGCCGCGAAGTCACGGTCGGCGGCTCGCCCATCGCGCTCACTGCCCGCGAGTTCGACGTCCTCGCCCTGCTTATGGCGCACGCCGGCACCGTGCTCACGCGCGAGCGCATCGCGCACGAGGCGCTGGGCTACGAATACGTGGGCGACACCAACAACGTCGACGTGCACATCGCGCACTTGCGCGCCAAGATCGAGGACGCCGGCGGCGCCCGCATCATCCAGACCGTGCGTGGGGTGGGCTATGTCTGCCGCGCGTAACGCCGAGGCCAAGCGCGTCACATCCATCGCCCGCGCCATCAACTGGAGCTATATGTGGCGCCGCTTGATGAGCTACGTCTGGCTCGATCTGCTGCTGATGGTGATTGCGGCGGCGATCCTCGTCTATGGATACAACCAGATGCTGCCCGACGGCGCGTTTACCGCAGGATGGATCCCCGGCGTCGCCGTTCACGGCATGTCGCTGGCGCCTGCGCGCGGCTGGGACCTGGCAACGCTCACCTATACCGTCGAGCTTGCGCGTACCACCAAGACTTTCCCCCTCGCGCAGGACCTCGTCGCGCTATGGCCTCTCTACCTTGTCGTTGTGGGTTGGCAGGTCATCAGCGTGCTCGACATGCTCGGCGGCGCCCGTCGCGTGCGCCGCACCATGGCACCGCTCAACGACCTGGCCTTGCGCGTGGACGAGCTCGGCCGTATGCAGCTCTCCGGCGGCAAGATGGAAACACTGGAGCAGGCCATCGAGCGCGCAAGCGTCGACTCGCCGAGCGTCACTACCGGCGACGCCGACCTGGCAAGCATCGAGGTTGCACTCAACCGCCTACTGCGCCAGATGCAAGAGGCCAAACTGCAGCAAATGCGCTTTGTCAACGATGCGAGCCACGAGCTGCGCACGCCCATCGCGGTGATTCAGGGCTACGTAAACATGCTCGATCGCTGGGGCAAAGACGACCCGGACGTGCTGGCAGAATCTATCGCGTCCCTCAAGGCCGAAAGCGAGCACATGCAAGAGCTCGTGGAGCAGCTGCTGTTTTTGGCACGCGGCGATGCCGGGCGCACGGTCCTGCGGCGCGCAAATACCAACCTTGCCGCACTGGTCGACGAGGTATGCGAGGAATCGCAGATGATCGATACCGAGCACACGTATCGGCTGGCCTTTGACGCTGCGCTTGTCAGCGACCCGCGCTGCGACGCGCCCGTCGACGTGGCGCTCGTGAAGCAGGCTCTGCGCGTGATCGTGCAAAACGCCGCCAAGTACTCGGATGCGGGAACGACCGTCACATTTGGCGTAGCGCCGGATGCGGGCGCGGGCACGATCGACATAAGCGTTGAGGACGAGGGCATCGGCATGAACCAGGAATCCGCAGCTCACGCGTTTGAACGGTTCTACCGCGCCGACAATGCACGCGATGCCGGCGCACAGGGCTCGGGTCTGGGGCTTGCCATTGCCAAGTGGATCGTCGATAGCCATGGCGGCGTCATTGGCGTGACCTCAGTCGAGGGCGTCGGCAGCCGCTTTACGATTCGCCTGCCGCGCTAGGAAGCCCCTCGGCATAAATAAAGGGATAGGGCCACACGGCCCTATCCCTTTTTGCTAGCTATGGCAGCTTGTGCGCTACTCGCGGCACAGATGCACGGCGAAACCGGCGAACTCGCGCTTAAAGTACACGAGCTTGGTGCTACCGTCGGGCAGCAGCGCGCGCGACTCTTCGTTGACCTCGAGCCCGCGCTCGGCAAACCACTTCTCGGCCGCATCAATGTCGTTGACGGCAAAGCCGATGTGGCCCTTGGTGCCACGACCATTCTGCTTCATGACCTCGACCAGCGAATCGTTAAAGTACGAAACCGGGGTCTCGATAACGGGCAGACCCATCATCGTCGAGAACAGCTCCGCGATCTCCAGGGCGTCTGCCGGGTCGGTGGCGTTAATGCCCACATGGGCAACGCGCATGCCAAAGAGCTCGACCGGATTGGCGTTCTGCTCACTCATGCAGTCAGCGCCTACTGAGCCATGACGTCAAGAACGGCCTTCTCGGCAGCGACGCGGTTCATGCCGGTCATGAAGGGCACGCCGCTCACGTACGGGCAGGTAAGGCCCTCGGGGGCAACGGTGGTGGCGATCAGCAGATCGGCGCCCTCGTCGCAGTAGTCCTTGGCCTCGGAGATGGCGCACTGCACGATCTCGTACTTGTCGGCGTAACCGTTGGCGTCGAGCATGGTGGCGACCTTCTGGGCAACGAGCGTGGAAGTAGCAGCGCCAGCACCGCAAGCCAAAACGATCTTCTTCATAGGTAATGTCTCCCTTCATGGTTTACTTTAGGTAAGTGTACCGCAGCGAGCGATGGCGCTCGGCCTCGATGCGCTTTTATGCCAGTTTGCTTGCACGCCGCGTATAATACATCTAGCACGTGTTGTCATACCGCTCGCTTTACGAGCGACTAAGGACTCTAAAATGCCCGATTCCCGCACCCTCTGGACCGCCGTCGTCATTATTTGTATCGCCATATCGGTGTTCTTTAGCGTAAAAAAACGCACCACGTTTAAGCGCCTGCAACAGCTTATGGCTGCCAAGCAGTGGGACGAGTTCGATCGTTTGCTCGATGGCAAACTCACCAGCATGCTGTACCCGCGCTATAACCGCGACTACCTGCGCCTGAACTCCTATCTGCTGCGCGAGGACCACAAGCGCGCCGACGAGATGTTCGATTTGCTGCTGGGACTCAATCTGCCCAAGATGCAGCGCGTCGACCTGGTGATTAAGGCCTTTAACTACTACGTTGGCCAGGAGGACCGCAAAAAGTCCAAGGAGCTGCTGCACGAGATCAAAGGCTTTGAGGGCGGCCAGGCCGAGGCAGTCGCACACGAATGCCAACTGATGTACGACACGATGATCCTCAAGCGCCACAACGACATTCCCGAGCTGGAGCGCATGCTCAAGGAGGCCGGTGACGACAAGGTCAAGAGCTGCCGCTTGGAGTATCTGTTGGCTCTGCAGTACAAGAACAAGGGCGACGAAGCCAAGTTCCAGGAGTTCCTGGAGAAGTCGGGGCAACACTCGATGGCCGTCAACGCGTAACGGACGGCTTGTGCTAGACTTCTAGTCTCACGGGGGCGTGGCGGAATTGGCATACGCAGGAGACTTAAAATCTCTCGCCGCAAGGATTGTGGGTTCGAGTCCCACCGCCCCTACCATATGGAGCTTTCGAGCCCGTGTCCCCAAGGGATGCGGGCTCACTTCTTTTAGATGCCGGTGGGACTCGAACCCGCGAGGGGGGCGAGCGTCAAGCGGACGCGCAGCGTCCGCAGCGAGCCGGCGAGGGCGCCAGCAGGCGTCCGAAGCCGGTGCGGATTTGCGCAGCAAATACGCAGACGTCCCACCGCCCCGCGCTTCAGAAAGCCAACTAATTTAGGACGGGCTAAAAAGACAGCTTCGGTCCCTTAGAAGTTGCGGTGGAATAGATCCTGTTTATACCGTTTACCAGCTTATTTAGGAACTATTTCACCGCAACTTATTTAGAGGGTGCTGAGCTCTGGGGTCCAGGAGATGGTGGGGGTCGCACCGTCGAGAGCCTCGTTGATGGTGGCGGCCATGCCGGCGAGTAAGCTGTTCTCGCTTACAGTGAGCGTCTTGTAGCCGCCGGCTCGCATAAGCTCGCGGATTACCACGGCACCAGCCAAGATCACGCCCGCGCGTTTGGGCTGTACACCCGGTAGAGCGGCGATGCCGTCCGCATCCAACGCAGACATGCGCTCGATAGCGGCCGAAACCTGATCCAGCGAAAGCTCGCGCAGGTGCACAAAGCTCGAATCGTACGGTTCCAGCTCATGAACGAGCGCCACGAGTGTGGTGACGGTGCCACCCACTGCGACCAAGCGTTCGGCGCGCTCAAAATTGCTCGGCAGGCCCTCAAAATAGGCAGCGAACTGCTCGCCCGCCCACGCGGCAGCGGCAGTAAGCTCGCCGCGTGCGGGCGGCAGTGCCGAGAAAAATCGCTCCGTCACACGGCGACAACCGATGTCCAGCGAACGCGTGCCCTCCAGCGCAAAGACCCCACGCTCCGGCGCATAGACGCCCGTCGCGAGCTCCGTTGATCCGCCGCCCGAATCGGCAACAATGATGCGCTCGCCGGCAAAGTCGTGCGCCACGCCAAAAAACGTCAGGCGCGCCTCGACCTCGCCCGGAATCACCTGCGGTTCGAGCCCCAGCTCACGCAGACCGTCCAGCAGCAGTGCGGCATTGGATGCATCGCGCGCGGCGCTCGTGCATGTGGTGCAAATGCACGCGGCCCCAAAGGCACGCGCCTCGTCCACAAACATGCGGCATGCAGCGAGCACGCGCTCGACCGCCGCCTCGCAAAAGCGACCCGTCGCGTCCACACCCTCGCCCAGGTCGGTAATCTCGGTATGCTTGGACGATTCCACGATCGCCCCGCCCTCGACCTGCGCCAGCACCAGTCGCGACGACACCGTTCCCAGATCGATCGCCGCCACCTTATATCGTTTGCAATCTGCCATTGCGGGCTCCCCTCCGGGCGCTATTTGCCGTTGGACACGACCGTCTGGCCCTCGACACCGTTAAACCCAAACAGCATGTCGAGCGCCTGGATGTACCACGGGGCGTCCTTACCGACTTCTTCGATTTCCTTGGCAACTTCGCTGGCCTTCTTGGCGTTCGACGACTTCTTGCTCGAAGACGAATCCGAATCGTCGTCCAGGCCCTGCACTTCAACCCTCTTCTCGCCGGGCATCACCAGGCCCAGATCCTCGGACGCCGCATCCTTAATGCCCTCCTCCGAGAGCAGTTTGTCGACGCTTTTTTGCAGCTCATCATTGTATTGCTGACGAATCTCGACCTGCTTGGCCAAGATATCGCTCGAACGCTTTGCCACGTACAGATCGCGCACGGGGAAATACAGGCTCACGAGCACCAGGGCAACGACAATGCCGATGAATAGCCCTCGCTGAGGACCGTGGGTAAAGTCGTAGATCGCCTTGACCACCGCGTTGTCGTTGGCGTAGTGCATAAAGTCCGAGCCCGAAAAACGGTTCGAAGGCCTGCTCGACCTATCGTGCGTTTGAGCCGACGAGCGCTGAGCATGCGACGAACGTGCCGGGCGCACTGGTCCATCTGTCGAAGTATTCACTTGAGCATTGGGGCGCGAGGTACTTGTCGGGCGCTGCATGGAGCGGTCGGCGCCGGCGTAGGCGGATCCACCGAGCTGCACCGTGCGCGCACGGCGAGGCGACGGCTCACGCGAACCGGCGGAATAGTACCTGTTGTCGTAAATCTGATCCATGTGCGCCTTGTGCGGTTGAGGTTTGTTTGCGCTAAGTATTCTAGTTATAGCACGAGCGCCCGCACCGCCTTCGCCAGCCTTTGCTCGACATAAAAAAGGCGCTGAGTCATATGGCCCAGCGCCCAATGGTGCTCAACAGCGCCCGGCTGGAGCAAGGCAAATCCGAGTCTTCCCCGCCCCCGCGACCTCCGCGTGCCTAGCGAATGTTGTAGAACGCGGCCTTGCCGGCGTAACGCGCGCTGCCCTCGAGCTCGTCCTCGATGCGGATGAGCTGGTTGTACTTGGCGATACGGTCGCTGCGGCACGGGGCGCCCGACTTGATCTGGCCGGCGTTGACGCCCACGACCAGGTCGGCGATCGTGGAGTCCTCGGTCTCGCCGGAACGGTGGCTCACGATGCAAGCGTAGCCGGCCTCCTTGGCGGTCTCGATGGCCTCGAGCGACTCGGTGAGCGTGCCGATCTGGTTGACCTTGACCAGGATCGCGTTGGCGGCACCCAGCTCGATGCCCTTCTTGAGGCGCTCGGTGTTGGTGACGAACAGGTCGTCGCCCACCAGCTGCACCTTGTTGCCAATGCGACGGGTGAGCTCAACCCAGCCGTCCCAGTCCTCCTCGGCCATGCCGTCCTCGATGGAGATGATGGGATAGGTGTCGACGAGCTTCTCCCAGTAATCAACCATCTGGGCACTCGTGTACTCCACGCCCTCGCCCTTGAGCTCGTACATGCCGGTCTCGGCGTTGTAGAACTCGGTCGAGGCCGGGTCCATGGCGTACATGAAGTCGATGCCGGGCTTAAAGCCGGCCTTCTCCACGGCCTTGGTGATGTACTCGAACGGCTCGGCATTGGTCTTAAGGTTGGGGGCAAAGCCGCCCTCGTCGCCCACGCCGCCGCCCAGGCCGGCCTCGTGCAGCACGCCCTTGAGGGTGTGGTAGACCTCGGCGCACCAACGCAGGCCCTCGGCAAAGCTCGGGGCGCCCACCGGCATGATCATGAACTCCTGGAAGTCGACGTTGTTGTCGGCATGCACGCCGCCGTTGAGAATGTTCATCATGGGCGTGGGCAGCAGGTGAGCGTTGACGCCGCCCAGGTACTGGTACAGCGACAGGCCCGCCGACTCGGCAGCGGCGCGGGCAACGGCCAGCGACACGCCCAGGATGGCGTTGGCACCGAGCTTGGTCTTGTTGGGGGTACCGTCCGCGGCAATCAGCGCGGCATCGACGGCGCGCTGGTCGAAGGCGTCGAGGCCCACGACGGCGTTAGCGCACTCGTTGTTGACGTGCTCGACGGCCTGCAAAACACCCTTGCCCAGGTAGCGGCCCTTGTCGCCATCGCGCAGCTCGCAGGCCTCAAAGGCTCCGGTCGAAGCACCCGAAGGCACCATTGCGCGGCCAAAGCTGCCGTCCTCGAGCACGACCTCGACCTCGACGGTGGGATTGCCGCGGCTGTCGAGCACCTCGCGACCGTAGACGTCCAAAATATCGCTCATGTTGTCTCCCTCTCACTTGGAAACGGGTTGAATGCTTGGCGACGCGGCTTGCACGCTGTAGAGGCGCGCAGGTTCATAAGTTAGCCATGTCGCACTTTTTGCATTATGCCCTAAGCTAGCCGAGGGATACACTTGATTTTCGAAAAATTTAGCGGAAACGATGAGGCGTGTCAGCCCGTCGTTCCCGCAGTCTTACTCCTCCGCCTTTGCGGCATCCCACAGGTCGTTGAGGCCGTGGGTCGAAAGCTCGGCAAGATCCACGTGAGCATCGGCCGCCATCTGCTCCATCGCGGCCCAGCGACGGCGGAACTTTGCCGTGCTGGCACGAAGGGCGCTCTCGGCGTCAATGCCCTCCTTGCGCGCGACGTTGACCAAAGCAAAGAGCAGGTCGCCAAACTCCATTTCGCGCTCGGGCGAGCCAGGGACCTCGGCCTCAAACTCGGCACGCTCCTCGGCAACCTCGTCCCACACATCCTGGACCGTCTCCCATTCAAAGCCCACGGCAGCCGCCTTGCGCGACACCTTCTGAGCCCGCATCAGCGCCGGCAGATGCGTGGGCACGCCGTCGAGCAGGCCCTCGGGCGCAGCCTCGCCTGCTGCCACGGCCTTGTCCTTGGCAGCCCTCTCGGCAAGCTTGACCTCGTCCCAAATCTTGAGTACCTCGTCGGAGCTGTCGGCATCTACATCGCCAAACACGTGCGGATGACGGCGAATGAGTTTGGCGTCGATATCGCGCGCCACGTCGGCCAGCGTAAACTCGCCGGCATCCGCCGCAATCTGCGCATGCAGCACGACCTGCATGAGCACGTCGCCCAGCTCCTCGCGTAGGTGAACCGCGTCGTCCGCCTCGATGCAGTCGAGTGCCTCGTAGGCCTCCTCGATCATGTTCTTGCCGATGCTGCGGTGTGTCTGTTCGCGATCCCACGGGCAGCCATCGGGCTGACGCAGACGCCAGATGGTCTGCACCAGATGCTGCAGCTCGGCCGACGCGTCTATCAGCGTGGACAGATCGCGCGAGCCCTCGGCATTTTGCTGAGCCATATGCTGCGCCATGGTTATTCCTCCTCCAGGATCACGTGGCGGAACGCACCGCCCTCGTAGATGCCGTAGCTGTGCGTGCCGTCCTTGGGAATGCTCACACTGCCGGGGTTGAAGAGCCACAGGCCCGGGTGCGCGGCACTTTCCTCGTTGACCTTGATGTGCGTATGACCGTAGACGAGCGCGGAGCCCTCGGGCAGCGCGGGCGCGTGGTCGACGCTGTTGTGCATGCCGGCGCCAAAGACATGGCCGTGCGTCAGGAACAGCTCGCGGCCGGTCTCGTCGAACAGCGTGGCGTAGTCGGCCATGACGGGAAAGTCGAGGACCATCTGGTCGACCTCGGCATCGCAGTTGCCGCGTACCGCGATGATGCGGTCGGCCAGGGCGTTGAGCAGCGGGATCACGCGCTTGGGGGCGTAATCGCGCGGCAGGTCGTTGCGCGGACCGTGATAGAGCAGGTCGCCCAGCAGCACGATGCGGTCGGGCTGCTCGGACTCGATGGCGGCAACCAGGCGCTCGGCCCAATATGCCGAGCCGTGGATGTCGGAGGCGATGAGGTATTTCATGGGGAGATCCTTTCGAATGGGGTTGATATGGCTGGGCGCAGGATGTCGCCACCAGCCGCGTTATTCAAATCGCAGTGCCACGGCTTGTGCCGCCTGCATCACGCGCTGGAGCGGCACATTGTGCTCGCGGGCGAGACGGGCGCAGTCCTCGTACTCGGGCGCTGCACGCTCGCTGCCGTCGGGCAGGGTTGCCACCTTGACGGACACCTCGCCCCATAGCGTCGTTACGCGCTCAAAGCGGCGTGGCAGGCAAACGCGCTCCATGACCTGGCGACGAATGCCGTTGGTCGTGGTTTCCAAAAAGATAATCGTCTGCAGGCGCTCGATATCCTCGTGAGCACAGATTACCTGTAGCTGCCAACTGGGACGGCCTTTCTTGCAATAGAGGGGCAGCCAATGCACCTCGCGCGCACCCGCCTCGCGCAGGCGGTCGGCAGCGTAGGCGAGCACCTCGGGCGACGCGTCGTCGATGTCGCATTCCAGCTTGACGATGGTCTCGGGCGCATCGGTCTCGCGGGACAGCGGGGATGTGCTATCGCATTGCATACGGTCCGGATCCTTTCCGCGCGGGCTCGTTTTGTTCACCCAAACGCTAGCACATCGCGGGCTGCGCGGATGTGACGGCGCGCGATGAGCGCGATTTTCCTTGCCCGCAAGAAACCGACACTCCACCGCCTCATCCAAACATGTACATCAGCCTCCAAACATGTCATTTTTTGCAGCTTTTGGAGGCTGATGTACATGTTTTGAGAGCGCAAGCGAGGCCGCACCGCGCGTCGCGCAGCCTTTCCAATCGATTTCGACCCCCGGCGTGTCCGGCGTGTTGAGAGCTGCGCCATTACAATGGAGCGGATTCGCTTGACACAAAGGAGCTGCCATGTCTGTCTGCCCGCTGGTCGATTGCCATACCCACACCTCGTTTTCGGACGGACATGCCTCGTTTGAGGACAACGTTCGCGCCGCTGCTGCGGCCGGCTGCCGCGTCATGGTCTCGACCGACCATCTCACCCTGCCTGCCAGCATGGATGCCAACTGCGAAGTGCAGGTTACTGAGGGCGACCTGCCGGCACATCGTCTGGCCTTTGAGGACGCCCGCAAACTCGCCGCGCAGATTGCGCCGGAGCTCGAGCTTATCTATGGCTTTGAATGCGATTGGTACGAGGGCTGCGAGCCTTTGGTTGAGCGCTGGTCCCAGAGCGCCGTGGTACGCCTGGGCAGCGTGCATTGGATTGGCAACCCAGGCGATATCATGGCCGGTGCCGCGGGTATGGCGGGAACGGAAAACGTCGCTCGCCCCGATACACCCGATTCCCTTTGCGGTTGGATCGACGATGACACCGACCTGCACGTTTGGGAAAACCTGGGGGTACGCGGCGTGTGGGAGCGCTACGTCGACGACTGGTGCCGCGCTTGCGAAAGCCCGCTTAACTTTGATGTGATGGCTCACCCCGACCTGTTCATGCGCTTTTCGAAGGAAGGCTTTGCGCCCGATTTTGATACGGCACCGTTTTGGGAGCAGATGGCAGAGTGCGCACACGATACAGGCCGCCGCGTTGAAGTTTCGACCGCCGCGCCGCGCAAGGGCCTCGACGACTATTACCCCTCGACGGGGCTGTTGCGTTGCTTTGCCCACGCCGAGGTACCCATCACCTTTGGCTCGGACGCGCACCGCGCCTGCGACATCTGCTGGAATATCCGCGAGGCACAAGCCCACGCCTACGACTGCGGCTACCGAACCTTCGACATCCCCCACCCCACCGGCGAATGGGAACCCACACCCCTCGACTAGCCATCCCTTCATAAGTTGCGGTGGAATAGGGATTGTTTTGCCTGATGAAGCGCTTAAACAGTCCCTATTTCACCGCAACTTCCATGACCCCGTTACACCAACAAAGACTGTCCCAAACGACTAGTGGCGGCGGGCGTTGAGTTCGCCGGCAAGCTCGTCGAGGGTGATACCGTAGCGCTCAAGGGTTACGAGCAGGTGGTAGACCAGGTCGCCGGCCTCGTAGCGGATGTGATCGTGATCGTTATCCTTGCAGGCCATGATCACTTCGCTCGACTCCTCGGCAAGCTTCTTGAGCAGCTCGTCCTCGACGTCGGTCAGCAGACGCGCGGTATAGCTCTCCTGCGGCGATGCATCACGACGACCGTGAATCACCTCGGCGAGCCCCGTCAGCGTCTCACCGATATTTCCATCCTGAACGTTTGCGGTGCGCACACCCATGGTTCAATCCTTTCTGGTGGCCGAGCGTCTAATCGAGCGCCCGCCCTACGCGAGTTTCTTGAAGAAGCAGGTACGGTTGCCGGTATGGCAGGCCGGGCCCGGCGAGTCGACCTTGACCAGCAGCGTATCGCTATCGCAGTCGGCCCAGAGTTCCTTGACCGCTTGCATATTGCCGCTCGTCGCGCCCTTGTTCCAGAGCTCCTGGCGACTGCGGCTCCAAAACCACGTGGTCCCGGTCTTGAGCGTCAGCCCCACCGATTCCTCATTCATCCAGGCAACCATAAGCACCTCGCCGGTGTCATACTGCTGAACAACACAAGGAATCAGCCCCTTGGCGTCGTATGTAAGCTTTGAAGGATCGGTTATCTCTTCCATTTCTCTCCCCAAATTCAAACTTCGCAGGTCGGCGAGGGTTGTCCAGGTGCCCGAGATTCCGAGCGACAAGCCCGACGACGCGTACTTAAGTACGCGAGGAGGGTTGGAGCCGGAAGGTCGGGTGCCTGGGCAAGCCGCAGCATTAGAAGTCCAGCCTCACAGGAATACCTTGACTGGCCATATACTCCTTCACCTGGCGAATGCTGAAGGTTCCAAAGTGAAAGACGCTTGCCGCCAGCACGGCATCGGCCTCGCCCTCGATCACGCCCTCGGCAAAATGCTCGAGCGTGCCCACACCGCCGCTCGCGATCACCGGAATCGGCACCGCGCGCGCCACGGCGCGGGTGAGCGCCAGGTCAAATCCGGCCTTGGTGCCGTCGCGATCCATACTGGTCAGCAAGATCTCGCCGGCGCCGCGACGAGCCGCTTCCTCGGCCCACGCCACCGCGTCGATGCCCGTGGCGTTGCGGCCTCCTGCGGTAAAGACTTCCCACTTGTCGGCACCCGGCTCTCCGGGCAAACCGACGCGCTTGGCATCGATCGCCACGACCACGGCCTGACTGCCAAAAGCCGCGGCAGCCTGGCTAATCAGCGACGGGTCGCGCACGGCCGCCGAGTTGAGCGACACCTTGTCGGCACCGGCGGCAACCATGGTCCGCATGCCCGCCAGGTCGCGAAAGCCGCCGCCCACGGTATAGGGAATAGCGAGCTCCTCGGCCGCGTGCGCCGCCATCTCGATGGTCGTCGCACGGTTGTCACTCGTCGCGGTAATGTCCAAAAATACGACCTCGTCCGCACCCTCGCGGTCATAGGCGCGCGCCAGCTCCACCGGATCGCCCGCATCGCGCAAGCTCACAAAGTTGACGCCCTTAACCACACGGCCGTCCTTGACGTCCAGACAGGGAATCACGCGTTTGGTAAGCATGGGCTACTCCTCCCCTCGGGCGGCGACCAGTGCCTGGGCCAGCGTAAAGTTGCCCTCGTAGAGCGCGCGACCGGTAATGGCACCTTCAATCGCGCCCTCACCCACCGCGACCAGTGCGCGGATGTCATCGAGCGTCGAGATACCACCCGAAGCCACGACGGGAAAGCCCGCGACCTCGGCCACATGGCGATACGCCGCTACGTCGATGCCCGTCTGCATGCCGTCGCGCGCGATGTCGGTATACACCAGATGCTTAAAACCCAGCTCGGAAAGCTGCGCCACGGCGTCGTCGAGCGCCACACCCGCACCGTCACGCCAGCCATTCACCTTGACCTGACCGTCGCGCGCGGCAATGTCTGCCACCAGCAACTCGCCAAAGCCTTGGGCTGCCACTTCGGCAAAACCCGGCTCGGTCACCAGCACGGTGCCCAGCGCAATACGGCGAGCACCATAGCCGGCCAGCTCGTCGATGCGCGCGAGCGAGCGGACGCCGCCGCCCACGTCCACAGACAGGCCGTCGACGCCGCAGATAGCCTTTATCGCCGCCGAGTTGGCAGCGCACGTGTCCTCGTCCTCGCCAAAGGCAGAAGACAGGTCTACGATGTGCACCCAGCTTGCGCCCTGCTCGGCAAACGAGCGGGCAACGGCAACGGGGTCGTCGGAATATACCTTGCAGCGGCTCCGGTCGCCGCGCTCCAGGCGCACAACCTTGCCGCCGATCAAATCGATTGCGGGAAACAGAATCATCGGCCGGCCCCCTCGACGATGCTCACGAAGTTCTTAAGGATGCGCTGACCCAGCGCGGAGGATTTCTCGGGATGGAACTGGCAACCCCACACGTTGCCATGGCGCACGATGCACGGGAAGCTCCGCGTATAGTGCGTGCGCGCCAGCACATCGGCGGCATCGGAATCGTCGGCCACCGCGTAGCTGTGGGTGAAGTACATGTTGGCACCCTCGGCAAAACCAGTAAGCAGCGGATCGGCCGCACCGGCGGGCGTCATGTGCACCTGGTCCCAGCCCACGTGCGGCACCTTCAGGCGGCTCGACTCCAGGCGCGTGCACGAACCGCGCATAATACCCAGGCCATCGACCCAGAGGGCACCGGCCCGCTCGGAGGCGTTGCCGTCGGCGACCGCGCTCTCGCTCGCAGGAACGCCCTCGTTGCCGCGCTCAAAAAACAACTGAAGGCCCAGGCAGATACCGAGCAACGGAGTTCCGGCGGCAACGGCGTCGAGCACCGCGTCCGCCTCGCCGCCCTCGCGCATAAAGGCGACCGCGTCGTAAAACGCGCCCACGCCCGGGATGACCAGGCCGTCGGCGTTGCGGATCTGCTCCGGATCGTCCGACGTGCAGGCGGCGGCACCGGCGCGCGCAAGCCCGCGCGCAACGCTCGACAAGTTGCCCTTGTGGTAGTCGACCACCACGATCTTCGGTTCGCCCACGCGACCCCTCCCTTATCTCATCATCCAAAACCACCACAAAGGAGACAGGCACCTCTGTGGTGGTTTTACCCTTGTAACGGTTACAGCGATCCCTTGGTGCTGGGGATGCCCTGCACGCGGGGATCGAGCTCGCAGGCGTGGCGCATCGTGCGGCCCACGGCCTTAAAGGCAGCCTCGATAATGTGATGCGAGTTGCCGCCCACCAGCTCGCGCACGTGCAGCGTGAGCTTGGCATCGCGCGCAAAGGCGCAGAAGAACTCGACGGCCAGCTCGGTATCGAAGCTGCCCACGCGCTCAGTCGGCACGGGCAGCTCACAGTAGGCCTGCCCGCGGCCCGAAATATCAACGGCAGCCATCACGAGTGTCTCGTCCATGGCAATCGCTGCATCGGCAAAGCGTGTAATGCCCGCCTTGTCGCCCAGCGCCTGGCAAAACGCCTCGCCCAGCACAATGCCCGTGTCCTCGACGGTATGATGCGCATCGACCTCCACGTCGCCCACCGCGTGCACCGTCAGATCGAACAGGCCATGGCGGCCAAAAGCGTTGAGCATGTGGTCGAAAAACGGCACACCGGTCGAGATATCACACACGCCGCATCCGTCCAGGTCGAGCTTTACGACAATGTCGGTCTCCCCCGTCTTGCGGGTCACCTCGGCATAGCGGTCCATCTACATCTCCTCCTTCACCAGCGCGGCAAACGCGGCCAGCACCTCGTCGTTTTCCTGCGGGGCGCCTACGGTAATGCGCAGACAGTCCGCGAGCCCCGGCGCGTAACTAAAGTCGCGCACCAAAATTGAATACTCGTCGCGCAGACGCTCGCGCACGCGCGTGGCATGCGGAGTGCGCACAAGCACAAAGTTCGCCGCGCTCGGCCACGCCTCCACGGGCAGACCCTCGGCAGCCATTGCGCGCAGGGCACACAACTCGCGCTCGCGCTCGGATGCGACCTGTGCCACCACGGGCGCGTACGCATCGCGGGCACGCACGCAGGCAAGCGCCGCCGCCTGGCTCAACACGTTGACCGAATAGATCTGGCGAATCGCCGCGAACACGTCGATGACCTCGGGCGCCGCGATCACATAGCCCAGGCGCGTGCCGGCGGCGCCGAACGCCTTGGACAGTGTATGCAGAATCACCAGGTTAGGATGCTCGGCAATAAGGCCTTGCGCCGTAGTTGCCGCGCCAAACGAATCGTCGGCAAACTCCACGTAGGCCTCGTCGACCATGACCATGCCGGGGCAGGCATCGCACAGAGCCGCAACAAAGTCGAGCGGCGCCACGTCACCCGTGGGATTGTTGGGCGAGGTCACGATCGCCAGATTGCACTCGGGAGCCGCCACAAGCACCGCCGCCTGGTCGAGCTCAAAGGTCGCCGGGTCGCGCCACACGTCGCGCACCTCGGTCTGGCACAGCGACGCAAAGAACGCATACTCGCTAAAGCACGGCGGGCAGTTGAGCAGGGTCCGCCCCGCGCCGCCAAACGCCAGCAGGAAGTTATAGAGTAGCTCGTCGCCGCCGTTGCCCACGCAGATGTTCTCGCGCGTCACGCCATGCCAGGCAGCAAGCTCGTCGCGCAGGTCGTTGGACATGGGGTCGGGATAGCGGTTGAGCGGTGCGGCAGCCAAGGCCGCATCAACCGCCTCGCGCACGCCGGCCGGCACGGGATAGGTGTTCTCGTTGGCCGAAAGATTGATGCGCGTGGGCGTAAAGTTGGGATCGTAGGGCTCGATGCCGGTCAAGTAGGGCTGGACGAGCTCCTTCATGCGGGGCGTCAGCTCGGCCATATTAGGCCTCCTCGCCGGTCGCGCCAGCGGCACCGCCCGCAGCCGCCGCCAGGTCCACGCCCTCAGCAACCGTCGCCACGGCGTCGCCCGGCCAGGCGACCTTGGTCAGGTCGGCCGCAGCCAGTGACTCGGCACTCACGGCATCCTCGCCCTGCTCCAGCACGCGACGACGCAGGGCAGCAGAAAGCGCGTGCGCCCACAGGCCCTCGGCCTCGGCTAGACGCTGCGTGGCGGGAGCGTCCGAGAGCAGGCCCTCGGGTGTATAGCAGATAACACTCGAGCGCTTGACGAACTCCTCCACCGAAAGCGGGTTGGAGAACATGGCCGTGCCGCCGGTCGGCAGCGTGTGATTGGGGCCAGCAACGTAATCGCCGAGCGGCTCGGAGCTCCAAGCGCCCACAAAGATGGCGCCGGCGTTGCGAATACCGCCAAGCAGACCCATCGCATCCTTGCAGTGCAGCTCCAGGTGCTCGGGCGCCACGGTGTTCACCGCCTCGACGGCGGCAGCCATGTCGGCGGCCACCACGATGGTGCCCTCATTGTCGAGCGAGGCACGCGTGATCTCGGCACGCGGCGACTGCGCTACCAGAATATCGATACCCGCCTCGACCTCACGCGCAAACTGCTCGTCGCAGGTCACCAGATAGCAGGCCGCCAGCGGATCGTGCTCGGCCTGGGCCATCAGGTCGGCCGCGACCACCATGGGCTTGGCCGTGGCGTCGGCCAGCACGCAGACCTCGGAGGGACCGGCGACCATATCGATACCCACGTCACCCGAGACAATCTGTTTGGCCGCAGCGACAAAGGCGTTGCCCGGGCCGGTGATTTTGTCGACGCGCGGAATGGTCTCGGTACCGTACGCCAGTGCGGCCACGGCCTGGGCGCCGCCCACCATATAGATCTCGTCCACGCCGCCGAGCTTTGCCGCGGCGAGCGTGTAGGGGCTGATCAGGCCGTCCTTTTGCGGCGGGGTCACCATGACCACGCGCTCAACGCCAGCGACCTTGGCGGGAATGGCGTTCATAAGCACGGTGGAAGGGTACTGCGCACGACCGCCCGGCACATAGATTCCAGCTGCAGCAAGCGGGGTCACCTTAACGCCGAGCATCGTGCCGTCCGGGCGCGTGGTAAACCAGCTCTGCTCGACCTCGCGCTGGTGGAACTCGCGAATCTGGCGTGCAGCCTTTTCGAGCGCCGCGACAAAAGCGGGATCGAGGCCTTCGAGCGCGGCATCGATCTGCTCTTGCAGCAGACGGAAGCTCTGCAGCTCGACACCGTCAAAACGCTGGCAGTAATCGCGCACCGCGGCATCGCCGTTGGCACGCACGTTGGCCACGATATCGCGGGCGGCGTCGACGATGTTTTGCGGCAGCACGCCCTTACGGTTGAGCTGGTTGGTAACGAGGCGCTCACCGGGAGCAAGCTTGATGGTCTTCATATCGGTATCCCCTATCGGTCGAGGTTTTTGTTCGAAAAACGAGAGACCGGGCGACGGCGCCAGTCGGCCCGCAGCCCGGACATTGGGGCGCCCGTGCGTGCTCGCGCTATTGTGCCGAGCCCGCAACGGGCTCAAAATGCTTGTCCTTCACGGCTGCCGCCAAGCGATCTGCCAGATTGCGCACGCGCGGATCCAGACGTGCGGCACCCGGATTGACAAAGAAGCGGGCCGTGCAGTCCATAATGCGACCAGTAATAACGAGGTCGTTATCGCGCAGCGTGGCGCCCGTGGCGGTGATGTCCACGATACGGTCGGTCATGCCGACAATGGGGCCCAGCTCGATGTTGCCGTGCAGCGAGACGATGTCGGCGTTCACGCCGCGCTCGGCATACCAGGCACTCGCGATGCGCGGGTACTTGGTTGCCACGCGAAGCGACCCACGGCGGGCATAGTTGCGCTCGGCCTGGCCGGCGCGCCACGCGGGCTCCGCCTCGATAAACGTGCACAGGCCGTAGCCCAGGTCGACCAGCTGCAGCAGGTTGAGGTCTGCCTCGATAAGCGAGTCCCAGCCGCAGATGCCGCAGTCGGCACCGCCGCAGCCCACAAAGGCGGGCGCGTCGCTGGGACGCACGATGACAAACTCGATATCGCCGACCGCACCCTCACCGGCCTGTGTGTCGCGGCCGCGCACGATGAGGTGACGACCGGGGTCACGCAGCTCAGAGACATCCAAGCCCGCGGCCTCGAGCACGTCGAGCGTGTCGGCCTTAAGCGAGCCCTTGGGCACGGCAATGCGCAGCGGACCCTCGGCGCCACGGCCCGCGGCGTGATCGCCATCGGAAGCAGCGTCCTCGGCCGAGGTGTGCGCGGCCTCTAGACGCTCGAGCGAAAAGGCGAAGCCCGCCGCCGGCACCTCGATGCCGTCGCCAAATGCACCGGTAAAGATGGAGTCGTAGCGTCCGCCCGAACCCACCGGATCGGGCAGGCCGCCGGCATAGGCCTTAAAGACCAGACCCGTGTAGTAATCAAACGAGTTCATGATGGAGAAGTCGAAGGACAGCACCTGGGCGTCCTCGGGAGCCAGGCCCTCGACCAGGGCACGCAGCTCGCGCGTGAGCGGCGCGACAATGCCCACCGCCGCCAGAAGCGCGTCGACGCGGTCGAGTACCTCAGCGCCGCCGTGCAAGCGCGGCAGCTCGCTGATGGCAGCCTTGACGGCCTCGGGCTCGGCGCTTGCCGCCACACGGGCATCGAGGCCCACAAAGTTGTTGACGTGTACGCAACGCAATGCCTCGGCAGCCAGCTCGCGATCCTCGCACGCCGCGAGCAGCTCCTTAAACGGGCGCACGCTACCTGCGATAATGCGCGCATCGGGCAGCGCCAACTTGCGAACGGCCTCGGCCACCAGCGAGACGATCTCGACATCGCCCGCGGTATCGCCCGCGCCGATGAGCTCAAAACCCAGCTGGGTAAATTGACGCGAACCGCCGGCATTGCGCTGGCATTCGCGAACCACCGGCGCCTCATAGCGCAGGCGCAGCGGCAAGTCGGCCGCGCGCATGCGGGTCGAGACCAAACGCACGATCGGCAACGTATTGTCGGGACGAACCACCAACAAGCGGCCGTCATCGTCAAAAAGCTTAAACGGCGTGTCCGCGATACGGCCGCCCTCCTCGAGCGAGCCCTTGTCCTCGAGCAGCGGCGTCTCAACCGGCAGATAATGATGCTCCCTAAAGCAGCCCTTCACCGTCAGCGCGATCTCCTCGCGCGCCTGAGCCTCCTCGGGCAATATGTCCCGGAATCCCCACGGTGTGGCCGTCATCTGGTGAGCCTCCTCATGCTGTGTTGCATACAGAACAAACGACCGGCATAGCTCCGCCGGTCTTTTGGGTACTTTAGCATACTAGAGTGCTTGCGGGGAAAATCCTTGTCCGCAGCTCACACCGTATTCATTTGGAAACATAGGGGCAGACGCTCAGCTAAATCTGACGATTATCTAGGCCAACCAGAAACCATATCCCGTTTTTCGTCTAAAAACTGGGATGCAGTTTCCGCTGAGGACCTTTTCCGAACTGCTTCTGCAGCGGCTGTTTTGGCTCCGGGACCGCGTCAATCGCATATCTTTATGGCGCCTTTATCCTACACATGTTGTATAACTACCAAATGTGGAATATAACAAAGAGCAAAACATAGGCTGAGCGTTATGGAGGATTGAGGTTGAAAGAGAAGCTATTTCGATGGGTCGTGAAGCACCGCAAACCCATCATCGCGTTCTATGCGGTGGCAGCACTGGTATGCCTGTTCCTGCGCCAGTTTGTAGGCGTTAACTACGACATTACGAGCTATCTGCCCGACGAAGCGGCGTCGACCGTCGCTCTGAATACCATGGGTGATGAGTTTGAGGGTGACATTCCCAACTGTCGCGTTATGGTGCCCAATGTCTCGATCGCTCAGGCGCTCAAATACAAGGACAAAATCAAAAAGGTCGACGGCGTCGAGGAGGTCCTATGGCTTGACGACGCGGCAGATATCGATCAGCCGCTTGCCACGCAAGACAAAGACACCGTTGAGACCTATTACAAAAAGAACAACGCCCTGTTTACGGTGACGGTTAATTCCGAAAAGGAGATCGAGGCAACCGACGCTATTCGAGATATCGTGGGCGACGAGGGCGCCATTACGGGCTCGGCCATGTCTAACGCGCTCGCCACCACATCGACCGAGCAGCAGATCAGCATTATCACGGTCGCTGTCATAGCGATTATCTTCGTGATTCTGGTCATCACGACTACCAGCTGGGCCGAACCCATCCTGGTGCTGCTGGGCCTGGGCGTCTCGGTGTTTATCAACTGGGGCACCAACCTCATCTTTGGCGAGATTAGCTTTGTCACCAACTCTGCGGGCTCCATTTTGCAGGTTGCCATCGCGTTGGACTTCTCGGTCTTTTTGCTGCACCGCTTTAACGAGGAGCGTGGCCGCCACGGCAGCGTTGCCGAAGACATGGTGCAGTCGTGCTGCCTGTCCTCGGTCGCCGTGTTTTCGAGCGGTTGCACGGTCTGCATCGGCTTTATCGCGCTTGCCGCCATGCAGTTTAAGATCGGCCCCGACCTTGGTCTTGCCCTTGCAAAGGGTATCGCCATCAGCCTGGTATCGGTCTTTACCTTTGTTCCTTCGATGTTCGTTCAGTTCGATGGCTTTGTGCAAAAATCGCAGCACAGGCCCTTTGTCCCGCCGCTGGGTAAGTTCGCCCGTCTGGTGCTCAAGGTCTGTATCCCCGCTGCCGTCGTGATCCTCGCCGTGGTTTACCCTGCGCGTGTGGCATCGACCTCCAGCGATATCACGTACTACTACGGCACTTCGCACATTTTTGGTTCGGATACGCGGCTTGGTCAGGATATGGACAAGGTCAAGGAGGTCTTTGGCAACTCCGATACCTACGTTGTGCTCGTTCCCCGTGGAGAGGTGAGCGAGGAGCAGGCACTCTCCAATGAGCTCAAGGCGCTCCCCGAGGTCAAGTCCATCCAGAGCTATGTTGACGTTGCGAGTCCCTATATCCCCACGGGCATGGCCGAAAAGGACACGCTCGATCTGGTGGAGGGAGAGCACTACAGCCGTTTGGTGCTCACGGTTACCGCGCCCTACGAGGGTCCGAGTACATTTAAGCTGGTCAAGAAGATTCGTTGTATCGCGGACAAACATTATCCGGGTAAGGCAATGCTCGCCGGCGAGGGCGTGAGCACCACCGACCTTAAGGACACCATCACCGTCGATAAGGGCAAGGTCGACCTCATCGCCGTCGTGGCCGTGTTCGCGGTCTTGCTGCTGGCCACCAAGTCGCTGAGCCTGCCGATCATCTTGGTGCTCGTGATTGAGACCTCGATCTGGGTCAACTTTGCTGCACCGCTCTACACCGGTATGCACGAGTTCTTCCTCGCCTACTTAATTGTGAGCTCCATCCAGCTGGGCGTTGCCGTCGACTACGGCATCCTGATTGCTGACCGCTATCGTGAGGACCGCGTGACCATGCATAAGCGCGAAGCGCTACTCGAGACCATGGAAGCTTGCACGATTCCTGTTTTGACCTCTGGATCGGTTCTGCTAATCAGTGGCTTCCTGATCCATGCGATCTCGAGCCACGGCGTGCTCAAGCAGATCGGCTGGTTCCTGGGCGTCGGCGTGAGCATCTCCCTAGTCGCCGTACTCTTTGCGCTGCCGGGTTTCCTGTATGTGCTCGATGGCCTCATCGGCAAGACCACGCTCAAAGCTCATTTTTTGCCCAAGGATGCCCAGGATCCGGTTTCGGATACCACCGAGGCATCGGCTGCGGACGGCTCCGCTCAGTAACGTTTTACAAAGCAGTTGGAAGGAATACCGCAATGCATACCCATACCACTGATACCGCTTCGAAAGAGCTCAAAGCCCAACGCGATCTTGTACGTCGTCCCCATAAGCGCATCGCTGCGCTCGCTCTTGCCGCCGGTCTGACCGTGGCCCTTACCGTTCCCGGTGCCGTTGTGTTCGCCGACGGCGTAGGGTCGACGAGCGCTGCCTCGGCTACGAGTGAACAGATGGCGACGGACTCCGATAACAGCACGCCGGGATATAAGAAAAACCAGGTCGTATACGTCAAAACCGATGCCGACGGCAATCGCACGGGTGTTTACGTGGTCAATAGCTTCGAGGCCAATAAGGGCGTCAAGATCGACGATGCCGGCACCTATAACAAAGTGACCAACCTATCGACGACTCAAAAACTAACGGACGACAGCGGGTCGGTTGCCGTTACGGGCCAGGGAGTGCAGGACTTTGTCTACCAGGGCGATCTGGACAAGAACACTCAGATGCCGTGGAACGTCACCGTGGCATACCAGCTCGATGGCCGCGATATCGACGCCAAGGATTTGGCGGGCAAGAGCGGCAAGCTCACCATGAAGCTCAAGGTCGAAAAGAATGACGACTATACCGGTGGCGATTATGCCGATAACTACCTGGTTCAGATTACCGGTCAGCTTAAGGATGCCGAGGCACACGATATTGAGGCTGAGGGCGCCACGGTTGCTGCCAACGGCTCCAACACGCAGCTTACCTACATGGTGATTCCCGGCAGCACCGGAGACTACACCATTACGACCGATGTTGAGGATTTTGAGTTTGATGGCTGGCAGATTGTCGGCGTGCCGCTGAATCTTGCCATCGATGTGGACTCGAGCAGCATGGATACGAGCCAGCTCGTGGAGCTCTCCAACGGTATTGCTACGGCCAATAGCGGTGCTGGCCAGGTTGCCGACGGTGTCAAGACGCTCGCGGCCTCGCTTGCCACGGCCAATACCGGTGCCGGCACGCTGTCCAGTGGCGCCGCTGCGCTCGCGGCGGGTACGAGTCAGCTCAACGCGCAGGTCCCCACGCTGGTCGAAGGCGTGAGCAACCTTAATGCCGGTGCCGAGGGGGTTAATGCCGGTGCCGTGCAGCTTAAGGGCGGTGCGTCCGATCTTTCGGCGGGCCTTTCCAAGCTGCAGGGGAGCGCACAGCAGATCTCGGGCGGCATAAGTGGAATTGCCGCTGGGTCCGATACGTACGTCGACGCGCTGACGCTGGGCAAGCAGGCTCAGGAGGCAAACCTTGCCAAGGCGCAGGCTGCGGCCAAGGCGGCCCAGGACGCCGTGACCGCTACGTCGGGCAACGCCTACAGCGCGCTGTACGGGCCGCAGGGTCTTACGGCGGCGCTCAGCGGCGAGGGGCAGTACCTTGCCGGTGCACAGCAGGCGCTCGGCGGGGCAAAGCAGGCCGCGAGCGCCATGGGCAACGATGCGGCAAAGGCTAACGCCGAGAGCGCAAAGGCTGGCGCCGAGAGCACCGTTGCATCTATTGCCGCTGCCAAGGCGGCGGTCGCCGATGCTCAGGACGCGCTGGATAACGCGGCCGATCTCGACTCCGCCAAGGCTGCGGCAGCCAAGCTAAGCGAGGCTACGGCACAGCTGGATGCCGCCACCGCAAGTGCCGGCAGTGCTGCTACCAGCGCGGGTGCCGCCGCCACGGCGGCATCGAGCGCCGATGCGACGGGTCTTACCGCGCTTCTCGATTCTGCATCCAATGCCGTTGCGGGCGCGCAGGGTCTTAACACGCAGGTGTCGCAGGGCCTTAAGGGTGCCGAGTCCATGTTTGGCACGCTTACCGATCAGGTTACGACTTTGGCCCAGGCGGCCGGCGCCCAGGGCGGCGCCCAGGGTGCCGTCACCGCGCTCGATAGCGCCATTCAGGGCTACACCACTGTCCAGGATGGCCAACAGCTGAGCCTGGCCGGAGCCATCGCCTATATGAACAGCGCGATCAACCCGGCAAACCCCACGGCCGTGAACCCCGGTCTTGTCGCCGGTGTTGGCTCTGCAGCAACGGGCGCGGGTCAGCTGAGCGATGGCGCCGCGGCTCTTGCCGCGGGCACCGACCAGCTTGCTGCGGGCACACAGCAGCTCAACGGTGCCACGCCCGCGCTTGCCAACGGCGCATCACAGCTCAACAACGGTGCGGCGCAGCTCAAGACAGGTGCTGCTAGCCTTGCTAGCGGCATGAATCTTCTCTCCTCGGGTGCAGGTACGCTTGCCAGCGGCGCATCCGAGCTCGGCAACGGCATGCAGGAGCTTACCGACCGAACGAGCAATCTCGATACTCAGGTCATCGACACCGTTAAGGACAAGATCGAGGAAATGCTCAACCCCGGCTTTACGCCGACGGACTTTGTCAACGGCGAGCAGGGCGGACATATAAATCGCGTGCAGTTTATCTATATGACGGGCGCGATCAGCAAGTAGGCAGCCGCGCCCTTGTGGCGATTGGCATCGATAGCAAGTTATGAGGGGAGGGGCCGTCGGGCATTGTCTCGGCAGCCCCTCTTTGCTGTCAGCGGCCACTTCGCGTCTTTGCAGAAGCTGTACCGCAAGATTTGTGTTTGGAAGGAGACGCGCTTTCTGCAAGGGGCGGAGCGCGGAAAGCATGTCCCGGATTTGATGCTCGGAACGGGATGAGCTTTCCGGATCGGACCCCAAGCGGAAAGCGCGTCCCGTTTCGGGGCTTCAGAATGGGACGCATCCGGAAACCGCATCCCACTCTGAGCCGAAATTCCGGGATGAGATTTCCGCCGAGGACACCCTGCGCCGACGGCAACGCAAAAAGGGCGCCCGCGCGAATGCGGACGCCCTTGTGCAGGATCGAGATATCAACCAGCCAAGATATCGGACCCGTGACCAGCTCTTAGTAGTCGAACTGGTGGTAGTAGCGGCGGTACTTGAGGTTGTGCTTGGTGACCAGCTCGTAGTTGCGCGAGAGGCGGTCGGTGGTCAGCACGGACAGGATCCACGGCGACACGATGACGCGGAAGTCGTCGTCCAGGCCCGGGATCGCGTACTCGGCGGTGTCGATGATGACGTAGTCCTCGTCGCCGGTCACGCCGCTGGTGAGGAAGGCGCGGACGCGCTCGTCGAGGGCGCGGCACTCGTCCTCGCCCATGAACAGGAACACCGGGACGCCGGGCTCGAGCAGCTCGAGCGTGCCGTGGAAGAAGTCGTGCGAGGTGATGTGGCGGATGCGCTTCCACTGCATCTCCTCGAGCAGGCACATGGAGTACAGGATGGTCTCGCCCCACAGCGCGCCCGAGCCGATGAACATGGTGTAGTCGGCCAGCGCGTACTTCCTGGCGAGCTCCTCGGCGCGCGGCTCGAAGCGCTTGCGGATGTCGAGCATGTCCTTCCAGACGTCCTTCGTCTGCTCGATGAACAGGTCGAACTTGGGGAAGCAGCCGCGGCGGTTGAGCAGGCGCAGGCCGAAGCAGTCGGCGAGGTAGTAGCCCTTCTCGCAGCCGCCGGCGCCGTGGTCGGAGGCCATCATGACGCAGTTCTCGGCGCCCACGGCCTGGCCGATCTTGCCCTCGGGGTTGGTCATGGCGAAGACGCGCACGCCCATCTCCCTCATCTTGCCGACGGCCTCGAGCACCTCGGGGGTGGTGCCGGACTCGGAGGCGGTCAGCACGACGGACCTGTCGGTCATGCGCTTGTGGCCCATGACGTTCCACTCGGCGGCGTGGATCAGGTAGACCTCGAGGTCGCGGTCGCCGAACTTGTTCATGAGGTACTCGAGCTGCATGAACTCGTCCCAGGTGCCGCCGACGCCCATCAGGAAGACGGCGTCGTAGCCCTCCTCGTGCACGCGGTCGGCCAGGGCGGTCATCTTCTTGCCGGCCTCGTAGACGTTCCTGCCGTCCTCGAGGTAGCCCTCCTGGTCGAAGTGCATGATCTCGATCTTCTCGGTCTCCTTCATTCCCGCTCCTTTCACGAGCAGTTTGAATTGTCGCACGGAATGAACGGGCTTGCCGCCCCGTCGCACCGCTTAACCTTGTGGACATCTTGGCCCCAAGCTCAACAATTCAAAGGTTCTTAATACCAGTGAACGATTACAGGTTAGCCGTTTTTAATACCGATTTTATGATTTCATCCTCCCCTCTCGGTAGACGGTCAGTTTTTGCCGCTCATCGGTCAAGCGACATATATCCGTAAAAACGAGCGCCCCCGCCATGCGCAGGGACGCTCTAGACGCTAATAGTTGTAGGTATATCCGCCGGCGTCGCCGCGGGTAAAAGACTTGGCATGCTCGATTGCCTGCCCACTCGAGTCATAGGTCAGGCCTTCCAGCACGAGCGCCAGATCGCCCGGCTCAAGATTGAGCAAACTCGCATCGCGTGCGCCCAGCGCCTCGATATCGAGTTTCTCTACCGACTGATCTGGCTTGCGTCCCAACATATCGTAGGTCTCGAACAGGCTGAAGACCGAAATGTCCACGTCTTCGATGCCCGGAAACAGCAGGCACGGAATCAGTGTCATCTCGATCGATACGGGCTCACCATCGATGCAGTTGAGGCGGCGCACCGAGTAAAGCAGATCGTCCTCGGCGATGCCAAACAAGTCGGCATAATACGGGCCGGCGTAGCGTTTGGAGCGCGCCAGGATGCGCACCGACGGCGTCGCGCCCGATGCCAAAACCGACTGGCGGAAGCCGCCCTTGCGTTCGTGCTCGTCAAACCACTTGTGTCCCACAAAGGCGCCTTTGCCCTGCACGCGACGAATCTGGCCACTTTTGACCAGCTCGTCCATGGCGCTTCGGATTGTCAGGCGTGTCGTGCCAAACTCCTCGGCCAGCTCGTTTTCGGACGGAATCATCGAGCCCGTCGGGTAGTCGCCGCGCTCGATTCGCTCCGCAATGCAGCGGCGAATTTGTTTGTAAACCGGCAAGTCTTCTACTGCATCAGCCATTCGACACCCACCTTCGTCGCAACGCCGTCTGCCTCGCCGTTATCGGCAAAACGATACTTGGTCGGCAGAATCACGGACTTGCAATACTCGACAAAGCCATCGTTCTCGTCACGCTCGTGCGAAGCCTTGTAAAACACCGGCGTGCCCTCCTGAGCACCCAGCAACTTGGCCTCGTCGGCGTTCAGACGGCTGATGGAAATATGCTCCTTGCCGTGCGCCACATGGACATTCCCCTCTTTGAGCAAAACGTCGTAGAGGCTTTCCTGCTCAAAATCGTGATCGGGAAGCGAGGGGCACAAAGACAGATTGACGTGAGCCGTCTCAATCGACGCCGGGGAACCATTAACCACGCGCACGCGCCGAATGCAGAAGAGCGGCATGTCCAGGTCGATCTGGGCTTTTTGGGCCAGATCGATATCGGCGTACACGACCTTGGACCAAACCAGGCGTGCGGTCGACTTTGAGCCAACCCTCTCCACCGCCTGCGTATAGTTCCATGTTTCCTGAAAGATATTCAGCGGTTTGGGAGGACACACATAGGTGCCCGAACCGCGGCGGCTTTCCAAAGTTCCGCACGAAATAAGACGCGTGATCGCAGCGCGCAACGCCGTGCGCGACACGCCCAGCTCTTCACAGAGCACACGCTCGGCGGGCAGCCGGTCACCACCCTGCAGGTCATAATGTTTGATATACCAAAGAATGCCCTCAAAGGCGCGATCTTTGGGCGGAATCGCATATGGTTCACTCGACATGGGCAAGGCTCCTCAACCGCTTGATGCTGCGGGCATCATTGCTCCGGACGCCCCATGGCGTCGAAGGCTTCTTTGATCTGCTCCGCAACGTTCCGATACGATCGATATAGGCCGGAGTCTCGCTTGACTTCGCCCGCGGTCACCGGAATCTCAAGCTTCGAAATCTCATCCTCGCCGGTTTGCACGGCAACGATGACACCCATACCAAGGCACATATTACGCTTGGCAGCGTTGTTTTTGGTAGCCTGAGCTGGATTAATCAAAATCTGCTGAGCTAGTTCGCGCTTGCTAACCTCCGGCACATCCTCGGGATTTCCGGTCTCGACAATCTCGCACTGCAGCACGTCCGCATAGTCAAAAATCTTCGGCTCGCCGCCGCGCTGATGCACGGCCCACTTGCGACGCGTGGCATCCTGGTAGATAGCCGGCAAAAACGTAAACCGCGGCGGGTCCAAAATCGTATCCGTGATGGTAAACACATCGGGATCAAAGGCATCCTGCGGGTTTTTCTTCTTGAACAGCCCCATATCAGCCTCCCGTACTAGCATTAAACAACTCAAGCTGAATATAGCACCAATTTCAAGCCGCTGCCTTACCCTATCGGTGCGCGGCGTCTATGGCTCGCCCAGCGGAAGAGTTAACGGACGAGGGCCGGGGCGCCTGCCTTGTTTTGAGAAGTGGGCTCCGCGAACTCCTCAAAACAAGGCAGGCGCCCCGGCCCCGCCGGCAAATAGCGGACACTCCGCATGCAATCTATGCAAACAAACAAGTACGCTTAGCTACATTCGGTAAGTTCGAGCACGCTGCCCTTAACGATAAGCGCCGGCTCCAGGACGACCTCTTCGGCGCGCCTGCCGCCCCTACCGGCAAGACGCTTGGACATGCAGCCAAAAGCATGCTCCGCAAGGACACCAGGATCCTGCTCAATGGCGGTCAGCGCCGGCTCAAAGAGAACGTCGGCCGCCGAGTTGTCATAGCTTACGACCGAAATATCGCCCGGGATGCTCTTCCCCATCTCGTGCAGGCGCTTGAGCAAACCAAGGGCAATGTTATCCGAGCTTGCGAACACGGCGGTGGCATCAGTTGCGAGCACCGCCTCCGAGGCCTCGTATGCACTTGGAATGTAGTACTCGCTCTCAAACTCCAAACGCGCGTCGATAGGCAAGCCAACCTCGCGCAGTGCGCGCTCATAGCCGGCAAGTCGTTTGCGACCCGTATTGGAGCGGCGTGCGTTAACCAGGCAAGCAATACGGCGGTGGCCTTGCTCGATCAGATAGCGGGTGGCCATGTAGCCGCCCATCTCGTGGTCGAACATCACCTTGTCGCACTCGAGCCCCTCAATGGCACGGTCGACCATCACGGCAGGGATAGGCAGATGGCTGACTTCTTCGCGCAGGGCGCGGTCGTCGGAGAACTCGTCACCCACCACCAGAAAGACACCGTCGACGCCGCGCGTCACCAGCTGGCGCAGCAGCTCCAGATCGTCGTCGGCACTTCCGCCCGAGCTGGTAATAAAGAGCGCATAGCCGTCCTCGCGGCAGCGCTTTTCCAAGCTGCCGGCAAGCGAGGCAAAAAAGCGGCTCTCGATGTTAGGGACGATAAGGCCCAGCGTGCGCGACTCGCGCATGACCAGGCTACGCGCAATCTGGTTGGGAACATAGTGGTTGCGCGCCGCGACCTCTTTGATGAGCTTGCGGTTTTCTTCCGAGATGCGACAGGGCCGATTATTGAGCACAAGCGAGACCGACGAGGGGGAAAGCCCCACCTCCTGGGCGATCTGCTTGAGGGTGACTTTGTTGGCCATCTCGCTCCTTCCGGGTTTACGCGCAATCTCTTGAAAGTATAGCGACTACCCCTCTACCTCGGTGATAAACACTTTACCAATCCGGTAGACGGCTGTTTTATCGCCGCCAGCGCACCAAATCCGTCCGGGTGGGGTATATTGCAATCGATTGATGACAACGACCACCAAAAGGCGGATATTCGTATGCACGAGAACGACTTTTTTAACGAGGACCTGCTGTGCGCACTTGCTGGCGTTGCCGGCGAGGACAACGTGTTGATGAGCGAGCCCATGCGCGAGCACACCACGTTTAAGATCGGCGGCCCGGCCGACGTCTTTGTCACGCCCGATACTGAGCAGGGCCTCGTCGCCACGCTCGATACCTGCTATCGCTGCGACCTGCCGCTTACCATCGTGGGCAACGGCTCCGACCTGCTCGTCGGCGACAAGGGCATCCGTGGCGTCGTCGTGGCGCTGGGCGAAGGCCTCTCCGACATTACGGTCGACGGCACGCACGTCACGGCGGCGGCCGGCGCCTTGCTTTCCGATGTCGCCGCGGCGGCAGCCGAGGCCGGTCTCACCGGCATGGAGCCCATCTCGGGCATCCCCGGATCGGTCGGCGGCGCCTGCTACATGAACGCCGGTGCCTACGGTGCCTGCATGGCCGATGTGCTGGAGTCCGTGCGCGTCTACAAACCCGCTCGCCAGCTCGACGACGGCACCCGCGGCAGCGGCAATATCATCGAGTTCGATGTCGACGAGCTCAACCTGGGTTATCGAAAGAGCCGCATCGCCGATGACGGCTTTATCGTGCTTTCGGCCACCTTCAATCTCGCCCCGGGCAACGCCGCGATGATCAAGGCCGACATGGACGACTACCGCCAGCGCCGCGAGGACAAGCAGCCGCTCGACATGCCGAGTGCCGGCTCCACTTTCAAGCGCCCCGAGGGTTACTTTGCCGGCAAACTCATCATGGATGCCGGCCTGCGAGGACACGCCGTTGGCGGCGCGCAGGTGAGCGAGAAGCACTGCGGCTTCATCGTCAACGCCGACCACGCCACCGCCGCCGATGTCGACGAACTCATCCGCCACATCCAGGCAACCGTCAAAGACCAATTCAACGTAGACCTAGAACCCGAAGTCCACCGAGTAGGCGAATTCCTTTAACAAAGAAGGCCCCTTTCGGGGCCTTCGCCATATTTATTCAGATAACCCAGTCCGGTGTGTCGCGCCCCGAACCCGGAAGGTCCGGGACCGCGGGCGAGGCATAAGGTTGGTCGCGAGTTCCGCACGCAAAGAAGGCCACTTAATGTGGCCTTCGTCTTGCGCAGGACTGTAGAGCAGGCAACCTTATGCCTCGCCCGCGGTCCCGGACCAACTTACTTCAAACCGCAGCTACGACAGCGCAATACCGCCAAGCCAGCCCCAACGCACGCCAGAGCCAGTGCCATAGAAGCTAATAAACGAATCGAGCGACTTAGACGTAATGGCACCCTCGTTGCTCATAACGATGCCGCCGCCAACGTAGATACCCACATGACCGTAGATAAGGCCCGGAGCACCCGTGCCGCTATGCGATGAGTCGGCCACGATCATGCCCACCTGCAGCGCCGAGCGGTCGGAGCTATAGCACCAGGCGTTAAACATGTCGCACGCATTGCCTCCAAAGTAGCCAACGCCGGCGTTACGGAAGACATTGGTGACCCACGCCGCGCACCAGTTCTGACCCGGCGAAGGCGTGGAGTAGCACGCGTTGACGACAGCCTGCTGCTTGCCCGAGCCGGCATTCTGCTGCGGAGTTCCGGGCGCGTACGATCCACCACCCGAGTAGGAATTGTTCTTGTTCGCGGCAGCCGCGGCAGCGGCAGCCTTCCTAGCGGCCTCCTCAGCCTGGGCGGCAGCGAGGATCTCGGAATCGCGCTGAGCCATGAGCTCCTTGACGTCGTCGGAAAGACCGTTCAGCACGGTCTGGACTTCTTGCTGCTTGGCCTGCATGTCCTGCATCTGGGCAGTCTGCTGGTCCTTGAGCTTCTCTAAGTCGGCCTTCTGCGACTCGAGCTCGGTCTTTTGCGCATCGAGCTCTTCCTGGATGGTCTGAATGTCCTCGATGGCGTCGCGGTCGCTCTTGTTGATCTTCTCAACGTAATGCGCGTTGGCGACGAGTTCCTCAAACGAGCCAGAGGCCAGCAGCAGCGACAGGATGTTCGTGCCGCCGGACTTGTAGCTGGCGGCCACGCGATCGGAAAGGTCGTTGCGCTTCTTCTTGAGCTCGGCCTTCTTTTCATCGATCTGGGCCTGCGTGTCGTCAATCTTGCCCTGGACATTCTCGATGTCGTTGAGGGTCTGGGCATTCTTGTTGGCCAGCGCCGCATACTCATTTGCGATGCTGTCGAGCTGGGCCTGAACCTCGTCGAGCTGGGCCTGGGCGGCATTCAGTTTATCGGTGGTTTCTTTGGAAGCCTCCGCCGCATAGGCGCGAGCGGGCAGGCCAAAAAGAACTGCCGCAGAAGCGGCGCCGAACAGGGCCTTGAGGGCAGTGCGGCGCGAGAGCTCCTGGGAAAGGATGGAATCGCTGTTTGGTGACATATGTACTCCGTTACATGCTTATTTATATGTCGCTCAACTCATACATATTAGCGTACATATGGCGCGTCCCAACGATTTCCACGAACGGCAGGAAACTGCAAGGTCAGCGGCTCGTAAGCAAATGCCAAAGATCAGGTTATGCGTACGCAAGCTCTTCTATGAGCACGTTAGCACAATCCTCTGCTTTTCCTACAGCGCACGATTTGGGCGTCCCTGCCTGCGCTATACTCCCCTGAAGAAGTGTTCCTGATTCGATAGGAGACTACATGTCCAAAGCACTCGACCCCAAAGACACCTGTGTCCTCGTTACCGGTGGCGCCGGCTTTATCGGCTCGCACACCGTCGTTCAGCTGCTCGAGGGTGGCTACCAGGTCGTCATCGTCGATGATCTCTCCAACTCCAGCGCCGTCGCCGTCGACCGCGTCAAGACCATCGTGGGCGACGAGGCCGCCAAGAACCTCACCTTCTACGAGGCCAACGTGCTCGACCGCGATGCGATGAACAAGATCTTCGATACCCATCAGATCGACCGCGTCATCCACTTTGCCGGCTTTAAGGCCGTCGGCGAGTCGGTGAGCAAGCCCGTCGAGTACTACCACAACAACATCGAGAACGCCCTGGTGCTCATCGACGTCATGCGCAACCATGGCTGCAAGTCCATCATCTTCTCGAGCTCCTCGACCGTCTACGGCGACCCGGACAACCCGCCCGTCACCGAGGAGGATCCTAAGAAGCCCGCGACCAACCCCTATGGTTGGACCAAGTGGATGATCGAGCAGATCCTTATGGACGTCCACACCGCCGACCCCGAGTGGGACGTCGTGTTACTCCGTTATTTCAATCCCATCGGCGCCCATCCGTCGGGCCTGATCGGCGAGGATCCCAAGGGCATCCCCAACAACCTGGTGCCCTATGTCGCCCAGGTCGCCGTGGGCAAGCTCGAGGCCGTTCAGGTCTTTGGCAACGACTACCCCACCCCCGACGGCACCGGCGTGCGCGATTACATCCACGTGTGCGATCTGGCATCTGGTCACGTGGCCGCCCTTAACTGGATGAACGGCAAGACCGGCGTCGAGATCTTTAACTTGGGCACCGGCACCGGCACCTCGGTACTCGAGGTCGTCGCTGCCTTCTCCAAGGCTTGTGGCAAGGAGCTGCCCTACGTGATCCGCGAGCGCCGCGCCGGCGACATCGCTGCCAACTGGTGCGATGCCTCCAAGGCCGAGCGCATGATGGGCTGGAAGGCCCAGTACGACATCGCGGACATGTGCCGCGATAGCTGGAACTGGCAGAGCCACAACCCCAACGGCTTCGCCGACGCCGAGTAGCAAAACCTACATACCGCTCTTGCCCCGATCTCACGTTGTGAGGTCGGGGCTTTTTCATGGCATGTAACCATTCGCCGAAAATCGACCAACTTTTTTATCTTGCCTGTACATGTTTAAACAACATGTTTTACAATAGGCGTATCGAATCAGAACATCGGAGGCGGACTGCACACCCATCGGCAGGCCGACCCCACAACAAGAAGGTTGGTGAGCGCATTCATGGAGCGTGCAAGCGGCGTCCTCATGCCCGTCTCATCTCTGCCCGGACCATACGGAATCGGCGGCTTTGGCTGGAATGCCTACGACTTCGTCGATTTTCTCGCCTCGTGCAAACAACATTACTGGCAGATTCTGCCCCTTACGACGACCAGCTATGGCGATTCGCCCTATCAGTCGTTCTCGGCCCGCGCAGGCAACCCCAACTTTATCGACTTTGCCGAGCTTATCGAGGCAGGGTATCTGGAGCAGCGCGATATCGATGGCGTGTATCTGGGATCCGACCCCAGCAATGTCGACTACGGTGCTATCTTTGGCGGCCGCCGTCAGATTCTCGACCGCGCCGCTGAGCGCTTTGCTGCCGACAAGCCGGCCGATTTCGATGACTTTATCCAGGCCAACGAGGACTGGCTCATCCCCTACTGTGAGTTTATGACCGTTAAGGAGGAGTGCGGCCTTAGGGCGTTTTGGGAGTGGCACGAGGAGCTTCGCTGCCGCGGCGGCGCCAGCAGCAAGGTTTGCGCCGACCATCCCGAGCGCATGCTGTATCACCAGATGACGCAGTACTTCTTCGATCGCCAGTGGAGCCGCCTCAAGGCCTATGCCAACGAGCGCGACATTCTCATCATCGGCGACCTGCCCATCTATGTCTCGCGTGACTCCGTCGAGATGTGGGCCACACCCGAGCTCTTTAAGATCGACGCCGCCGGCAATCCCGTGAGCGTCGCCGGCACGCCGCCCGACCAGTTCTCGGCCACCGGCCAGTACTGGGGCAACCCCATCTACGACTGGGACGCCATGGAGTCCGACGGCTTCTCCTGGTGGGAGGGCCGCATTCGCGCCGCCCTCGACATGTACGACGTCATCCGCCTGGATCACTTCCGCGGCTTCGAGGCCTATTGGGAGGTGCCGTTCTCCTCGCCCGATTCGTCCTACGGTTCGTGGACGCAGGGTCCCGGCCTCAAGTTCTTCAAGACGCTCGAGGAAAAGCTCGGCACGCTGCCCATCATCGCCGAGGACCTGGGCTTCCTCACTCCCGGCGTCATCGACATGCGCGACAACTCGGGCTTCCCCGGCATGAAGATCCTGCAGTTTGCCTTTGAGGGCACCAACTCGTACTACCTGCCGCATAACTACATCGCCAACACCGTCGCCTATGTGGGCACCCACGACAACGAGACGGCGCGCGGTTGGTTTGAGGGAACGGCCACCCCCCGTCAGCGCGAGCAGGCAGCCCTGTACACCCATCAGCAGGCCGGCGAACCCATGGCAGATGCACTCAACCGCACCATCGCCGCCAGCGTGAGCGACACGTGCATCTACACCATGCAGGACCTGCTCAACTTGGGCAACGAGGCGCGCATCAACACCCCTGCCACGCTGGGCGGCAACTGGACCTGGCGCATGCTCGACGGCGCCATCACCCGCGAGCTCGAGCACAAACTCACCGACTGGACCGAGACCTACTTCCGCATCCCGTCGGAAGCCGAAATCGAGCTTCCTCAATAGGAGCTACCGCGCCCGACCCCTCCCCACCGTGCGGACGCGCTTGCTTTTCCCGCGTGAGGCCACCCCAATCCCCTCGCGCGGGCTTCTTATGAATTGCAGACATGAAACAACCCATCACAGGAGAAAACATGCCCCAAATTAACCTCATGGAACTCGCCGAGCAGTCTTTTGGCACCTCGCTCGAGCAGCTCGACGACCGTCGCATTTACAAGCTGCTGGTCAAACTCGTGCAGGAGCGCTCCGCCGCCTGCCCGCTCAACAACGGCAAGAAAAAGCTCTATTACATTTCCGCCGAATTTTTGATCGGCAAGCTGCTCATCAACAACATGATCGACCTCGGCATCTACGACGAGGTTAAGGACCAGCTCACCGCCGCAGGTCACGACCTCAACAAGATCGAGGAATTCGAGGTCGAGCCGTCACTCGGCAACGGCGGCCTGGGCCGCTTGGCCGCATGCTTCCTGGATTCCATCGCCACGCTGGGCTTGACCGGCGATGGCGTGGGCCTCAACTATCACTACGGTCTGTTCCGTCAGCGCTTTGTCGACAACCAGCAGATGGCCGTCCCCGACGAGTGGCTCGGTGAGCAGGACATCCTAGTCGACGATGACCGCTCCTACACCGTCGAGTTCGGCGATTTTGCCGTTACTTCCAAGCTCGTCAACATCGATGTGCCCGGTTACGGCCAGCCCACCAAGAACCGCCTGCGCCTGTTCGACCTGGCAAGCGTCGACGACGGCCTGGTCCCCGGCAGCTCCATCGACTTCGACAAGACCGAGATCGCCAAGAACCTCACCTTGTTCCTCTACCCCGACGATTCCGACGAGCAGGGCCGCCTACTTCGCATCTATCAGGAGTACTTCATGGTGAGCAACGCCGCCCAGCTCCTGATCGACGAGGCCGTCGAGCGCGGCAGCAACCTGCACGATCTGGCCGACTACGCCGTGGTCCAAATTAACGACACGCACCCCACCATGGTCATCCCCGAGCTCATTCGCTTGCTCACCACCGAGCATGACATCGAGTTTGACGAGGCCGTGACCATCGTACGCTCCATGGTCGCCTACACTAACCACACGATTCTTGCCGAGGCGCTCGAGAAGTGGCCGCTCGCCAGCCTGCAGAAGGTCTCCCCTGCCATCGCCGACATTATCGTCAAGCTCGACGAGGTTGCCAAGGCCGAGCACGATGACCCGCGCGTCGCCATCATCGACGAGCACGACACCGTCCACATGGCCCACATGGACATCCACTTTGGCTTCTCCATCAACGGCGTAGCCGCCCTCCACACCAAGATCCTGGAGGACACCGAGCTTCATCCGTTCTACGAGATCTATCCCAAGAAGTTCTCCAACAAGACCAACGGCATCACCTTCCGCCGCTGGATCCATGGGGCCAACCCCGCGCTCGCCAGCCTGCTCGACGATGTGATCGGCACCGACTGGCGCAGCACCGGCGATCTGAGCAAACTCGCCAAGTTCGCCGACGACAAGGACGTTCTTGAGCGCCTGGCCGCCACCAAGGTCGAAGCCAAGGCCATCATGCGCCAGTTCATGGCGCTCGAGCAGGGCGTGACCATTCCCTCCAACGCCATCATCGACGTCCAGGTCAAGCGCATCCACGAGTACAAGCGTCAGCAGATGCTCGCGCTCTACATCATCTGGAAGTACCTCGATATCAAGAACGGCAACAGACCTAAGCACCCCGTCACCATCATCTTTGGCGGCAAGGCGGCGCCTGCCTACACTATCGCGCAGGACATCATCCATCTGATCTTGACGCTGTCGCAGTGGATTGCAAACGACCCCGACGTGGCTCCCTACCTGCAGGTCGTCATGATCGAGAACTACAACGTCACCGCCGCCGAGCGCGTGATCCCCGCCGCTGATATCTCCGAGCAGATCAGCCTGGCCTCCAAGGAGGCGAGCGGCACCTCCAACATGAAGTTCATGCTCAACGGCGCCCTAACCCTGTGCACGCTTGACGGCGCCAACGTGGAGATTGCCGAGCTCGTGGGCGACGAGAACATCTACACCTTTGGTGCCTCGTCCAAACAGGTCGAGCAGCTCTATGCCGACGGCACCTATGACGCCGGTGTGCTCTACCGCAAGCCCGGTATTAAACTGCTGGTGGACTTCATCACCAACCCGGCCTTTATGGCGACCGGCAACGCCGAGCGCCTGCAGCGCCTGCACGATGACATTAAGGGCAAGGACTGGTTTATGGCCCTGCTCGACATTGAGGAGTACATCCAGACCAAGGAGCGCGTGCTGGCCGACTACGAGGACCAGGACGCCTGGATGCGCAAGACGCTGATCAATATCGCCAACGCCGGCACCTTCTCGTCCGACCGCACCATCTCCCAGTACAACGACGAGATCTGGCACCTGAACTAATTCGCTTCCCTTACCCATCCTCTTGAGAAACGGAGTCGTGGCAACACGGCTCCGTTTTTTGTGCCCGCACGTTACCCTGTGACCCGACTCGACCAAACAATCTCGATCTGTAACAGCTACTCGGTAAAAACGGTCCCAGCTGTTACAGATTGAGACATACCGGCCCCTTCCCTTGGGTTTATCTCAATCTGTAACATCTAACGTCCGAAATCGGCCCTACCCGTTACAGATCGAGACAAACGACCGGTCAGACAGCCCCAACACAAAGAAAGGCTCCCCTCTCGCCCAGTGGACGGGAGGGGAGCCTTATATGTGACCGCGGCAAAAGGATGGCAATACCGCAGTCGCCCAAAGGAAGGGCCTGGATGCACCGGGCCTAGATAAGGTTCTTGCCAGAGACCTTATCGAAGAGGTGGGTCGCGTTCTTCTCGAACTTGAACCAGATGGTGTCGCCAGCCTTGAGCGCGCCCTTGGCCTCGAGGTCGACGACGGGGATAATCAGGACAAACTGGCCGTCGGGAGCGGTCACGTGGACATGCTCGGTCGAACCCATGAGCTCGGTCACCTCGACGGTACCCTGGAGCGCGCCCTCCTCGTCCTTGTCGGCAAGCAGAATCTGCTCGGGGCGCACGCCGGCCGTGATCTCCTTCACGTCGCCGCCGTCCCAGTTGAGGGCAAGCTGAGCGCAGGTCTCGGGGGCGAGCGCCACGTTCATATCCTCGGTCTTGACGGTAAAGCCGTTGCCCGAGCGCACCAGCTGGGCATCGAAGAAGTTCATCTGCGGCACGCCGATAAAGCCGGCGACGAAGATGTTCGCGGGATGATTGAAGACCTCCTGCGGGGTGGCGATCTGCTGGACGACGCCGTCCTTCATGACCACGATGCGGTCACCGAGGGTCATAGCCTCGGTCTGGTCGTGAGTAACATAAATGAACGTGCCCTTGATCTCGTGGCGCAGCTTAATGAGCTCGGCACGCATCTGGTTACGAAGCTTGGCGTCCAGGTTGGACAGTGGCTCGTCCATCAGGAAGACCTTGGGGTCACGCACGATGGCGCGGCCGATAGCGACACGCTGGCGCTGGCCGCCCGAAAGCGCCTTGGGCTTACGGTCGAGGTACTCGGTAATGCCCAGAATCTCGGCAGCAGAGCGAACTTTGCGGTCGATCTCGTCCTTGGGGACCTTCTTGAGCTCGAGCGTAAACGCCATGTTCTCGTACACCGTCATATTGGGGTACAGAGCATAGCTCTGGAACACCATGGCGATGTCGCGGTCCTTGGGCGCCACGTCGTTGACGCGCTTGCCGTCGATGAGCACATCGCCCGAGGTAATGTCCTCCAGGCCGGCGACCATGCGCATCGTCGTGGACTTACCGCAGCCAGAGGGGCCAACGAGGACGACGAACTCCTGGTCGTGAACGGTGAGGTTGAAGTCCTCTACAGCGAGCACACCGTCCTCGGTAACCTTGAGGTTGTGCTTCTTCTCCTCGGTCTTCTTCTTTTTGCCAAAGAAGCCCTTCTTTTTGGACTCGGTGTTGGGATACACCTTCTGAACATGCTTGAGAACGATCTCGGCCATGTCTTTACCTTTCGATATGCGGCGCCGCGCTGAGGGGCGCCGCAGAAACTTGCAAAACAGTTACGGCATCAGCCCTTGACGGCACCTGCCACCACACCGTCGATGATGTACTTCTGGCAGAGGATGTACATGATGACGATGGGGATAACGACCATCATGATGCAGGCCATCATGGGGCCGAGCTCGACGTGGCCGTAGCCGCCGCGGAAGTACTGGATCAAGATAGGAATGGTCTTGTACTTGGTGGAGTCGAGCGTAAGGTAGGGCAGCAGATAGTCGTTCCAGACCCACATGGTCTCGAGGATGCCGACCGAAAGATAGGTGGGCTTCATGATGGGAAGGACGATCTTAAAGAACACCTGGACCGGGTTGCAGCCATCAATCATGGCCGCCTCCTCGATCTCGAGCGGGATGTTCTTTACAAAACCGGCGAACATAAAGACCGCCAGGCCCGCGCCAAAGCCCAGATAGATAAAGCAGATGTTGAACGGCGTGTTAAAGCCGATGCGGTCCGCCAAATTGGACAGCGTGAACATGAGCATCTGGAACGGCACGACCATCGAGAACACGAACAGGTAATAGAAGAAGTTCGAGATCTTGTTGTTGACACGAACCACGTACCAAGCGCACATGGAGCAGCACACCAAGATCAGCACGACCGACGTGACCGTGATGATGAGCGAGCACATAAATGCCGAGGCAAAGCCCTGCTCGTTAAGGGCGTGCATGTAGTTTGCGAGGCCGTTGAACGTCTCGGGCGTGAGCAGATCGAATGCCGTGGTGGTGCTGATTGCGGTCGCTTTCTTAAAAGAATTAAGCGCAATCATGAACACGGGGTAGATCCACGCGAGCGACAGGATCGTAAAGAAAATCGAGAGCGCGCGGTTGATAACCTTATCGCGTTTCATTACTGCTGCACCTCCTTGGACCTCGTGGCCTTAAGCTGGATCATGGAGATGGCCACGACCAGGATGCAGAAGATAACCGCCTTGGCCTGACCAATGCCCTGCCATGCGATACCGGCACGCGAATAGAACGTGTTGTAGATGTTCAGGGCGAGCATCTCGGTGGAGTGCGCGGGGGCGCCGCCGGTAAGGGCGAGGTTCTGGTCGAACAGCTTAAAGCCGTTGGTGATGGACAGGAACAGGCAGATGGTGATGGTCGGCATCAGGTTAGGGATCTTAACCTTCCAAAACGTCTGCCATGCCGTAGCGCCGTCGACCTTGGCGGCCTCGATGTAGTCGGACGGAATGGACTGCAGACCAGCGATGTAGATGATCATCATGTAGCCGACCTGCTGCCACAGGGTCAGGATGATAAGGCCCCAGAAGCCAGCAGCAGAGTTAAGAGCGATGAGCTGGGCGCCCACGTTGGAGAGCAGGCAGTTGATCAGAATCTGCCAAATGTAGCCCAGCACGATGCCGCCGATCAGGTTAGGCATAAAGAAGATCGTACGGAAGATGTTGGTGCCTTTGAGCGCCTTGCGGGTGAGCGCCTGCGCAATGGCCAGGGCGATCACGTTGATGAGCACCGTCGACAGGAAGGCAAACGCCACGGTAAAGAAGAACGACGTGGAGAACTGCGGATCGGACAGCGCGCGCACGTAGTTCTCGATACCGACAAAGTGCGCGTTACTAATGATAATAAACTGGCAGAACGAGAGATAGAAGCCCTGGATAAAAGGGATCACGAACCCGATCATAAACGCCAGGCACGTGGGCAGCATAAAGAGCGGCCACCAGCGCTTGAGTGCTTTGCCCATAAAAGGGTCCTTTCAATATGCAGGGGGCGGGCAAACCAACGTCTGCCCGCCCCCTGTCGCTAATCAGATAGCTTGGGCAGCAACTGCTTACTCGGAAGCGGCCTTCTCGGTCTTCCAGCCATCGACGAAGGCGTTCTTGACGCCGTCCCACTTGCTGTTATCGGCAGCGTAGGCAATCAGAGCCTGCTTGAGGTTCTTCTTCCACTCCTCGGAGGGAATGTAGACGAAGTCCCAAGCGACGGTCTTCTTGCCGTCCTTGGCCATGGCAACGGCCTGCTGCGAGAAGACGTTGGTGGTCTCCTTGGCGCTCTTGAACGGAGCGGTCAGGCCCATCTTGTCGGCGATGATGCTGGTCGGGGTGTCAGCGGTGACGCACCAATACATGAAGTCCTCGGTGGCCTTCTGGGCATCCTCGGAAGCCTGGGAACTGACGCACCAGTAGTTCTCGCCGCCGGAGCACAGGCCCTGGTTCTCCTCGCCGTCAACACCGATGTAGATCGGCATCATGCCAATCTGATCGTCGGTCATGCCGGCCTTGACGAGGTCAGAGTAGGCCCAAGAGCCGTTCTGGTAGAAGACGGCCTTGCCGGTTGCGAACTCGTTGGTGGCGTCGTCGCCGGTCTTGGAAGCAAGCTGCGAAGGATCGCAGGTGGAGTCGGTGATGTACAGGTCGAAGATCTGCTTGTAGTTGTCGAGGAACTCACCCTTGATCTCGTCGTCCTCCTGGTTGTGCTCCTTCTCAAACTCGTAGTAGAGCGGCATGTTGGCAAGGTGGGTGGTGTAGCGCCAGCTGGAGGAGTCGTCCATGCCGGCGGAAGTGAAGGCACCCTCGACACCAAGCTCGTCCTTGCGGGCCTGGATGTCGTCGGCACAAGCCTTCAGCTTGTCGAAGGAGTTGATGTCCTCGGCCTTGTAGCCAGCCTTCTCGAGCAGCTGCTTGTTGTAAATAATGCCGAAGCTCTCCTGAACCCAGTCGATGCACACATCCTTGCCGTCGGACTGCAGAGCCAGGGAGTCGTCAATGAGCTCACCGCGGAGCTTGGTATCGGACAGGTCGGCGCAGTAATCCTTCCAGTTCTTAAGACCGGTGGGGCCGTTGACCTGGAACAGGGTCGGAGCGGAGCTCTTGGACATCTCGGACTTGAGCTTCTCCTCGTAGGTGTTGGAGGCAGCGGTCACGATCTTGACCTCGACGCCCTTCTCCTTCTTATAAGCCTTGGCGATCTCCTTCCACTCCTTGTCGACCTCGGGCTTGAATTGGAGGAAGTAGACCTCGGCAGCGTCACCAGAAGCAGAGGAGCCGGAGCCGGCAGAACCACCGCAACCCACGAGGCCCAGACCAAGAACTGCAGCCGCGGAACCAGCAAAGCCCAGGAACTGCCTTCTGCTCATTTCGTTCTTCATTACAATCCACCCTTTCACACCGTGGCGGCACCCTTTGCCGCCGCCTTCGGAGATTGGCTCGGGGACTTTGCCCCTTTTGCTGATTTGAACGATACGCTATTTGGCTAGTTGTTTGAACAAGTATTACTAGAGCGGTAGAAAAACTTCGGTGAACGGTAATTTCAACTTGATGCTTGACAAGTTTTGTATAAACAATTATTTGTTATCTAATGCAGAGAAAACGCCCGGTCAAGCCGATGTACCGTCGGTTTGACCGGGCGTTTTCTCTTTGAGGCCATGAGTCTCGTCAGGCTGCGAGCTAGCCGGCTATCGCTTGGAATTGACGCGGTAATGGAAGATCTCGGGGTGTGTGCGAGTGTGCGTCACCTCAAACAAGATGCCATCCGAGGTGTACGACTGACTCTCCATGACGGCAACGCAGTTGTATTTGCCGAGGTCAAGATAGCTGCAGTCCTCATCGTTGGCGAGCTCGACACTCACCGTACGACGGCTCGCCATCACTTTGACACCGCGCTTGTGCTCCAGATAGCCGTAAATAGAATCTGCCGCGATCTCGGGAGTCAGGCCCTTGGCGATCGACGCCAAAAAATAGCCATGGTCCACTTGGCGCGCGTTGCCGTTGAGGCTTCGGACACGCACTACGCGAATCAACTCCTCGCCCACCTTAAAGCCCAGGTGACGAGAGAGTTGCTCGGTGCAAACCAGATGTTCGAAAGACTTAACGTCCGTCGATGCAACGGCATTGTTGCGCTTTGCAAACTCGCCAAACGACTCAACCTCTTCGAGTGCGCCCAACATGTCGGTTTCGCCCTTAAGCCAAATAACGCGCACGCCCTTGCCGTGTATGGGCTGCACAAACATCCCGTCGGCCAGCATGCTCAAAGCGCGGCGGACGGTATTGCGCGTGCAGCCAAATTCCGCGGTCAGCTCGGCTTCGGTTGGCAGCATCTCCTGAAACGCATAGGTCCCATTAATGATGCGCGAGCGTATTTCTCGGTAGATTCCTTCGTATATCGCTTTTGGCATTGTTTCACCTCTACATTATTCATTTCCGGCTAGGCACGATAGCATTTCTTAAAGTTGTTTAAACCGAATATCGGTGAAGCGACAGGATTTAGCCGTTGACGGTTTCTGTCATGCCCAAATCGGTTTCGCTCAAAACTGCCGGTACGACACTCGTCTGGTCCTCTACAATGAATCCATTGTTTAAACGTTTCCCCACGCGCAACGCGCCTCGATATTCGGAAGGCAGAACATGCTGCAAAAAATCCAACGCTTTGGCGGGGCAATGTTCGCGCCCGCCATGCTGTTTTCTATATCAGGCCTCATGGTCGGCGTCTCCGCTCTCGCAACGACTGCGGACATCGTCGGCGATCTCGCCGTATACGGAACCCCTTGGTACGCTTTTTGGACCATCATCCAGCGCGGCTCGTGGACGGTCTTTAAACGCCTCCCGCTCCTTTTTGCCGTAGCGCTGCCCATCGGTCTTGCCCAAAAACAACCGGCTCGTTGCTGCCTCGAGGCTCTCGTCGCCTATTTTGCCTACTGCTTCTTTTTGAGCGAGATCATTAAGCTGAGCGGAGACAATCTTGGACTTAAGTACCCGTCGTCTTTGACCTCCGCTAGCGGCATCACCATCATCGACGGCATCAAGACGCTCGACACCGGCATTATCGGCCCGCTGGCGGTATCGGCAACCGTCGTCGCCATCCATGACCGCTTCTACGATGCCAAGGTTCCCGATTGGCTCGGCACCTTCTCGGGCTCCTCGCTGGTCTACCTCATCAGCTTTTTTGCCGTGTTTGCCCTTGCCGCTATCTCGGCCGCCATCGTGCCCTCCGTATACGCAATGACCGAAACGCTGCGCCATGCACTTACGAGCGTCGGCCCCTTTGGCGTGGGCATCTTTGTGCTTTTGGAGCGAGCGCTCGAGCCCATGGGGCTGCACCACCTGCTCTACATGCCGATCTACTACGACAACCTGGTCATTAACGACGGCATCTACGCCACGTGGAGCAGCTTGCTCCCCATCCTCTCCCATAGCACGCGCCCCCTTAATGAACTTGCGCCGTGGGCCGGTTTTACCGCCACCGGCTGGGTCAAGCTCTTTGGCCTTCCCGCCATCGCAGCCGCGTTCTACTCCACCGCAAAACCAGAGCGCCGCGCCGGCCTTAAGGTCATCCTTTTGCCCGCCATCGTCGCCTCGGTGGTTTGCGGCGTTACCGAGCCACTCGAGTTTCTCTTTATGTTCACCCACCCCGGGCTCTTTTTGCTCTACGCCGTCTTATCGTCTTGCCTTGCCACAACCATGAATCTCTTTGGCATCGTCGGCATCTTCTCGGGCGGCCTCATGGAGATGGCAGCCTTCAACTTTATTCCGCTCATGCGCACGCATGCCGGTGCCTATCTTTTGGCGCTCGGTATCGGCCTTGCCTTTAGCCTCATCTTTTTTGTTAGTTTTCGAGCACTCATCTTGGTCTATGACCTTAAGACACCGGGCCGCGAGGATCATGTTGCCAATCGCGCGGCAATCGATTGTTTAACGGGAAGCGACTTTGCCAAAGAGCAATCCCCCAATGACGAGGTCGATAGTCGATCCGATCAAGATCACGTCCTCGCTGAGCGGGCAATTCAGCTTTTAGGTGGCGTTGGCAATATTGTGGGCGCAACCAACTGCGGCACGCGCCTGCGCGTCGAGGTCGCAGACCCTTCCATCGTTGCAGATAACGCGGCGTTTGTCGCGGCGGGCGCCAAGGGCCTCATCATTACGGGCAAGACCGCCCAGGTGATCATCGGCATCTCCGTTCCCCGCGTTAAAGAGCATTTTGACCAGATCATGGGCCTCGAGCCGGGATTTGTGCCCACCGCCTCGGCCTCCCCTGCCGCCAGCGCAGCCCATAAGCGCGGCGATATCTGCTTCTTCGATATCGACGGAACGCTCGCCTGGCAAAACCCCAGGCTCGCCCAAGACCTTCCCGAAGACGAGCGGGACCTCTCCCCCTATCCCAACGAGGCGGTTTCGCAGGCAATCCGCGAGTTTGTCGCCAACGGCAACATGGCCTTTATCTGCACGGGGCGCACCCTCAGCTGCATCCACCCCAAACTTCTTGAGCTGCCCTGGACCGGCATCGTCTGTCTTGCGGGCGGTTACGCCGAGATCAACGGACACGCAATTCGCGATCTGTCGATGACGCCCAGCATGCTGCAGCATCTTGCCCCCTATCTTGAGCAATCGGGCGAGGTCATCCGCTTTGAGGGCCTCAACGGCGTCGTGCGCATGAGTGCCGATGCCCCCGATGCCCCCGGATACGCGCGCACCCTGGGCGACGCAGTCACGCAGCTGCAACATTACAGTGTCTACAAGATCTTGATGTCTACATCGCTCGCCAACCACATCGCTCAAGATAAGGCACTTGAGCCGCTGCTGTGCTTTAACGAGCTCGAACTCGAGGTAACCGAAATCTCGCCCCGCGAATGCACGAAGCGCGGGGGCATCCAGTCTGTACTCGACGCCCTCGACCCCCACCACGGAACCGTATACGGCATTGGCGACGCCAGCAATGACGTCTCGCTGATGAACGCCGTCGATGTCGGTATCGCCATGGGCAATGCGCCGGACTATCTCAAGGATAAGGCCGATTACGTGACCGACACCGTCGATCACGACGGTGTCGTTGCGGCGCTCGAGCATTTTAGGCTGATTTAGGCACACTCCATCAAACGCACGCCTGTTGTCCTAAATCGCCAAAACTGCCGCGCCAAACGCCCTGATGTGGCAATATGTTGTCTGCATATTGCATCAATGCAACCTCAGAAAGAATGCGAGAACCCGTGTCCAGTCCGTTTACCAGCTTTTTAGCCCAGCACTTTGACCAGATTAACGACTATCTGGCCACGTTCTTTGACGGACAGGCGACCTCTGCCGATATCGAGCGCTACCTGTATGCGCCGCTCTCGGCTTTTACGGCCAACGCCGGCAAGCGCCACCGCCCGCTTATCTGCATGCTCGCCGCAACCGCAGTGGGCAGTAGCTTCGAGAGCGCCCGCAGCGCCGCGGCAGCCATCGAGCATTTCCAGTCGGGCGCGCTGATCCACGACGACATCGCCGACAACGGACAGCTTCGTCGAGGCAAGCCCTGCATGCACCTTACCGAGGGCACGGGCCTTGCCATCAATTGTGGCGACCTGGCGCTCACCATGGTCACCAAGACGGTTCTCGACGACCCTACGCTGGAGTCCGACGTGAAGCTGCGCGTGCTCCACGAGCTTACCGAGATGATCGTCCGCACCATCGAGGGTCAAGCGCTCGACCTGGGTTGGGTCCGTGACGGGCGCTTTGATATCTCGGTTGATGACTACCTGGACATGGCGACGCACAAGACCGCGTTTTACAGCGGAGCCACGCCGCTTGCCGCCGGAGCCATTATCGGCGGCGGCAGCGATGAGCAAATCGAAGCGCTGCGCGCCTTTGGCCTACACACAGGCCTCGCCTTTCAGATTCAGGACGACCTGCTCAACCTTGTCGGCACTAAGGAAGCCGCCAACAAGGACTTCCGCACCGACATCACCGAGGGCAAGCGCACGCTTGTCGCCGTACACGCCCTCTCTGATGAGCGCCACCACGACGAGGTCGAGGCGATTCTTTCCTCGGGCACCGATGATCCCGCGCAGCTCGCGCGCGCCGTGGAGATCTTCCAGGAGACCGACTCTATCGATTACGCCCACACTTACGCGCTCGACCTGACCGCTAAGGCCAAAGCGGCCATCGAGAACGTTGAGCTTGATCCGCACGCACGCGAGCTGTTCCTCTCCATGGCAGATTTCTTTGTGGAGCGCCTTAACTAACGGGTGTTATAAAACCTGTCAGCAGCGTATTTAGGCACAACTTGCTACACTGTTGAGTGCATGTTTATGCATCCCTTTGCGTTGTCTATCCGACAGACGCTCAAATAGTACGAATGGTACGCCGAAAGGGGTTCGTTCATGGAACCTATTACAACGGGCATGCAGGGAGCAGCCGTCGAGGACGTCCAGTCCCGCCTTCTGCAGCTCGGCTATACAATCGATGACGCCGAGGTCTCCGACAAGCGCTTTGGCACCACCACCGAGCAGGCTGTTGGCACCTTTAGGCTCGATAGCGGCCTTGCCGCTGGCTGTGCCGTCGATATCCCCTGTTGGAGCGCCCTTGTAGACGCTTCGTATAAGCTGGGCGACCGCACCCTCTATCTGCGCATGCCCAATTTCCATGGCGCCGATGTGCAGGCCCTGCAGCGCGCTCTCAACGTTTTGGGCTTTGCCTGTGGCGAAGACGACGGCTACTTTGGTCCGCATACCGAGGCCGCCCTGCAGCAGTTCCAGGAAAATGTCGGCCTGTTTGCCGACGGCATGGCCTTCCAGGACACCTACGCCTACATCAACCGCCTGCACCATGTGTGGGAGGGCAAGCCCTCGGTCACCGAAGCCGAGTCCCGCATCGGTTTTGCTCGCGCCGCCAACGTGCTCGAGCGCTTCCAGATTGCCGTTATCGGCGAGGACCCCATCGCGCGCAGTGTTGCGTCGCGCATGTGGAATATCGCCACGGCAACGACCGACAACAGCGGCATGATGCTCTGCGACTCCGAGGTCCCAACCGACGTTGACCTGGTGCTCGAAATCGCAAGCGACGAGCTGCCCGCCGACGCCGCACCGCGCGCCACGATTGCCCTCGCCGAGTGCCACAACCTGGCCCAGCGCATCCGCACTGCCAATGTCGCCGCGCAGCAGAAGCCGGCTCACATTCGCATTGAGCTCACGGGCATGACGCGCTACAACGGCACTTTCACGGCCAGCGACGCGCAGACACTCGCCGTACGCCTGCTCGATGGTGTTTGCGATGCCCTCGCAGATTAGGTAAACTAAACGAGTTGCTTTTGGGCAACACCACACATTGGGACGTAGTTCAACGGTAGAACTCCGGTTTTTGGTGCCGGCTGTTGGGGGTTCGAATCCCTCCGTCCCAGCCATTAAAATTGAGCGCCCTGAGCCCATAACGGCCCAGGGCGCTTTCTTGTGGGCAAGCGGAGGGATTCGAACCCGCAAGGGTGCGGAGCTGAGGAAACGCAAAGCGTTTTCCAGCGCAGCACGCAAGGAGCAAAGCGACGCAGCGGGGCGCGGCCGCCGAAAAGGCGGACGCGGAATCCCTCCGTCCCATATCAGCCGAGAGCGCCTTACATCTAGAATTATCAGCCCAGTTCCGAAAAGCGAGCCGTCATCTACAAAATGGCGCGTGGCCCCGGCGGGCCGGGCATTAAGTTTGTCGCGAGTTCCGCACACAAAGAAGGCCACTTAATGTGGCCTTCGTCTTGTGCAGGACTGTAGAGCAGCAAACTTAATGCCCGGCCCGCCGGGGCCACGCGTCCCTAATTGTTCAGCATGCGGTCGAAGCTTCCCGAGTCGCCATCCCGATAGTCTGCGGTCATCAGAATCTCCTGCGGAATGCGCCCGCCCTCGCGCAGCACGTTGCGGAACTGCACGCGCGTAACCATGGGCAGATCCTTGATCGTCGCCGCCAGGTTCTGCGGCACGCCCTGGTTGGCAGCCGCGGGCTCGCACTCGCCGCCGGCCTTCACGCGACGCTTATGCTCGGCGAGCATGGCGCGGTACATGCCGGCATGCAGGCGAATCTCAACCACATTGGCATTGCGAGTCTGCTCGACAATGCGCGCGCCCTCGCGATCGATATCGCCTACGTAGTAGACGTAGTTAAAGCGATAGCCAATCTCGGCCAGATAATCGTCCAGGGCATGCGAGACGCTCGCCTTGCATCCGCCGCCAAAAATCACGCCGCCCACCTTGATGCCAAAGAGCTTGGCGTGCTTGCGGCCACGCAGCAGCTTGACGATCTCGTCGTAGGTGTCCAGGTTCTCGACCATAATGAACGGCTTGTCGGCGCCCAGCGTAAAGAAGCCCGTAAAATGCACGGGGCGATTGGGGGCGACCTTGATCGCCTGCATGCTGATGCCCTTTTCGGTCATACGCCTGATCAGGCGCTCACCGTGCTTGCCGTCAAAAGCCTTCTCGTCGTTAAAGATCTGGTAGGCACGCTGACGGCGCGAGGCAACCGGCGTATCGGCACCTCGGTTCTGCTCGATCCAAGCCTGGATGATTGCGATTTCCTCGGCAATCTTGCGGTTGGACATCTCGTTGTGCTGAGTGCGCTGCGGAGCCTTTTTGCCGTCCTTGCCCTCGACCTTTACGATCTGTGTCTGCTGCTCCTTGATCTTAGAGAGCGCCGTAGGCGTAGGGACAACTTTGAGCAGCTGCCTGCCTAAAACGCGGGCAAGGGCAAACGCCGAGACCTCGCCGTGGACTGCCGACTTGGGCTGCTGGGCAGCAGTATCTGCTGCGGTAGACTCCGGCTTCTTCTGAGACTTGCGCTTAGAATCGCCTTGGGAATTGCGCTCGCGCTTCGGCATAGGCGCCTGCTTCTGCGGACAATCGGACTTGCTCTCCTTCGCCGGCTGGCGCTTAGGCTGCCCCGAAGAAACCTCGACCTTCGCATCCTCGTCCTGCGGCGTGGTCTTCTCGGCTGCAGTCTCGGCATGGGAACTGCGGCCCCCACGATGGCGACGGCGGCGAGACTTGCTCGACGCGCCCTGCTCCGCCTGCTCATCAGTAGGCTGCTGGCCCCTAGCCTCGGCATCAACCTCAAGCTGCGGCTCAGCAGGCTTCTGTTCGCGAGCCGCCGGCTCAACGACCTTCTCGTCCTGGGTGGTCGAAACCGACTCGCCCTTCCCCTGATGCTTTACGGGATACGCGCGTCCCGCAAAACCGCGGCCGGGACGACACGAACTCGGAGCCTTCTTGGCAGACTCCTCAACATCGTCTGCAACCTCAGAAGACTCTTCGACCTCACGCGCGGCATCCTGCTGTGCAGCCTTAAAGTGAGCACCGCGACGGCGCTTGGGCTCTTGGGCCTCCACGGGCTTTTGCTCCTTCGTGGGCTTCTGCGACTCGGCAGCAACCTCGGTCTCAACAGCCTCGGCATCCGTCTCACCCTTTTGAGCAACGGCGCGACGGAAGCGCTCCTGCTGGGCGCGGCGCTGTGCATCGCGCTTGCCGCCCCCGCCAAAACCGCCGCGTCCTGCCTTGGCCGTAAAGGCACGCACGACGTTCTCATCGAGCAACTCATCGGTATCGACATGCTCACACGGAGCAGCTTCTTCCACAGCAGGCACGTCGGCGGAATCCTCGACGACAAAATCTTCGACGGACTCGGCAGGCTGCTCCTGGACATCGCGGATCTCGGCATTGATGGTATAGAACGCCGGGCGCCCGTTAATGCCGCTACCCTCGATCTTGGTCACGATCTTTGCCGCGATAAGCTCATCGCGCATCGCCTTGGTGTCGCACTCCTTATCGACGGAGCGGAAAATCTGCGCCAGCGCACTCGACTTAATCTTGAGCGCCTTGCGGCAAAGCAGGTCGTAGGCAACCAGCTTGGCACGCTCAGCAGAAAGCGACGTCTGGCTGCTCAGGCGCTCAGCCAAAGCATCGACATTGTTTTGATTATCGGAATATACCGTCTTGGCCACGGGGCCCCTTTCATATGTACACATATACGTCTATATGGTACAACGCGCGCCCTTATCCACGCAAAACATCTGCGAGAACACTCGAGCGTCACCCGCTTTCGCATGAAAAAAAGACCGAGCCCGCGAAGTCGCGGACCCGATCTTTCCGAGTCATATGGATGGAACGGTTAGTCCATCAAGCTGACTAGGCCTTGGCGGCCTCAGCGTCGGCAGGAGCCTCGGCGGCAGCGGCGCGACCATACTCGGCCTTGCCCATCTCGGACCACTCGGGCTCCTCGTCGGGCATGGAGCCGGCCTCCTTGCCGAAGAACTCCTTGAGGCAGTTGACGGCAACGATGAGGCCCAGGACCATCAGCAGGACGGCGAAGACGAGCTGCAGGCCCTTGGTAGCGGCGACGGAGACGGCAGCCGTGGTAGCGGTGGCCGGGATGGTACCGAAGAAGCCGTAGGCCTGGACGGCGGTCATGCAGCCCATGGCGCTCTGGACCAGCGAGGTGAAGGTGCAGCAGAGCAGGAAGACGACGGGCACGTAGAGCATCCAACCCTTGCGGCCGGTGCACTTGCAGAACACGGCGAGGGTGATCATGGTCATACCGCCGAGCAGCTGGTTGGAAGCACCAAAGAGCGGCCAGATGTTGGCATAGCCGCCAAAGGCGAGGGCGAGACCAGGAAGCAGGGTGACAACCGTGGCGAACCAGGGGTTGCCGAGGACCTTCATGTAGCCGGCCTTGGACTCGACGGCCAGGGCGTCGTTGGTCTGGGCAAAGAACTCGGAGAACGAGGTGCGGGCGATGCGGGCGACGGCGTCGAGCGAGGTCAGGGCCAGAGCGGAGACGTTCATGGTCATGAAGACGGTTGCGAGCGTGCCGTCAACACCGAAGGCCTGCATACCGCGGGAGATGCCAGCGGCAAAGATCTGGAACGGGGTGGAAGCGACGCCGGCGTTAAGGGCGCCGGTACCGGCGGTGTTCATGTCGGAGAACATGATGCCAGCAACGATGATGGCAAGGATGCCGACGAAGGACTCGACGATCATGGCGCCATAACCGACCTTGACGGCGTCCTGCTCCTTCTCGACCTGCTTAGAGGAAGTACCGGAAGAAACGAGGCTATGGAAACCGGAGAGAGCACCGCAAGCGACGGAGACGAACAGGACCGGGAACATCATGCCGGAGGCACTGGAGAAGCCGGTGAAGACCGGAGCGGTCATCGTAGCCTGGCCGTTAACACCCAGGACAACGATGCCGAGGACAGCGCAGACGATCATGACGATCATCATGATGGAAGTGAGGTAGTCACGCGGAGTCTTGAGCATCTGGATGGGCATAGCGCCAGCGAAGACCAGGTAGACCATGACGACGGCGAACCACTGGAACTTATCCAGGTAGACCGGGAACTGCATACCGACGGCGAACATGAGAACCATGAGGACCACGCCGGTGACGAACTCGGCAGCGCCGGTGAGGTTGAACTTCTTCTGGGCCCAACCAAAGGCGATGGCGACGAAGGTGAACAGGATGGAGATGGTACCAGCGCAGCCGGCGGCATAGGACTTGGTGAAGTCGACGGCACCGGTAGCAGCACCAGAAGCGTCAACGGCCGGGGTGAACATGAACGTCTTGCAGACCATGTCGGTGAAGGCGGCGATGACGATGATGCAGAACAGCCAGCAGAACAGCAGGAACAGGCGACGGCCGGTCTTGCCGATGTACTTCTCGATGAGCTGAGCCAGGGACTTGCCGTTGTTCTTCATCGAGGCGTACAGGGCGCCAAAGTCGTGGACGGCGCCAAAGAAGATGCCGCCGACGAGGACCCAGAGCACGACGGGCAGCCAGCCAAAGGCCATGGCGACGATCGTACCCGTAACAGGGCCAGCACCGCAGATCGAGCTGAACTGGTGCGAGAACGCGGTGAAGGCGGAGACGGGCGAGAAGCTGTTGCCGTCCTTCATGCGCTTGGCCGGCGTGAGGGCCTCTTTGTCAACGCCCCACTTGTTGGCCAGCCATCGGCCATAGCCCAGATAGCCGCAGGCGAGCACCGCCGCGGCCACAACCATGAGCAAAACTCCGTTCATTACATTTCCTCCTCTAAAAAGAACTTCCCAGACATAAAAAATGAGGGTCGTCGGTTGCGCTCGACGGCCCTCATCTTCATCAGCCGCCCGTTATCGTACGGGCTAGCTGTATGTGCTAACCCGCATCAGATAATTACTACGCTGATAATGTTTAGCTGATGCGTGAACATGTCTGAGAAATCCTCTTCAATCATGATGTGAACGATCCGTGCGTGTTCACATCCCCCAGTGGATGAAAAGGAGTATGAAACTTTAGTTGCCTAAAGTCAACGCAAATATGTAATGAATTTTCAGCTTTTTTTGAATTTCTTGGTATAAAACGCCACTGACCTCGGACTTTACCCGACAAAAGTTTTTGCATGAGAGTTGCCCCTCGGGAGCGGGCGGGCGTATACAAGGTTTCCTGCTCTACAGTCCTGCTCGCACGGAGAGCACATTAAGTGCTCTCCGGCTCGTGCGGAACTCGCGATAAACCTTGTATACGCCCGCCCGCTCCCGAGGGGCTCCCATCCCAAATGCGGAGCAAAGCTCCGCACGCTAACTTTTCTTTCAGCTAAAGCATGCCGGAAATTCGACGCAGCTGGCTAACCTTGTCGAACGTTGTCGACGCCGATCCGGCTCAGAAGCCGCATCGATACAGAAAGGTCCCCGACCGGAGGGGCCGGATATAAGGTTTATCGCGAGTTCCGCACGCAAAGAAGGCCACTTAATGTGGCCTTCGTCTTGCGCAGAACTGTAGAGCAGGAAACCTTATATCCGGCCCCTCCGTCCGGGGACCGCGCCGTACCAGCTACAGCGTCATGTTCGGATCGGCGTCGACGTCGAACGGCGAGATTTCACCTCGGTCGAATTTACGGCGGGCGACCTCCGCGATCATGGCTGCGTTATCGGTACAGGCAGACAAGGGCGGCACCGTTACGCGAATCCCCTGACGTCCAAGCTTCTTGATCATCATCTCGCGCAGATGCGGGTTGGCCGAGACGCCGCCGCCGATGCAGTATTCCTTACATCCGGTAGCGTGCAATGCGTTTTTGGCCTTCTTGTACTGCACGTCAAAGACAGCCGCCTCAAACGAAGCCGCCAGATCGGGCAGGTGAATCGTGCGCCCGGCTTTGGTCTCTTGCTCGATGTAGAGCGTCACCGCCGTCTTGAGGCCCGAAAGCGAGAAACGATAGTCTCCCCTGCTGTTAAGCGCGCGGGGGAAATCGATCGCGCGGGGATTGCCCGTCTCGGCCAGCTTGGAGATGATGGGGCCACCGGGATAGCCCAGACCCAACGCCTTGGCTACCTTGTCGAAGGCCTCGCCCACAGCATCATCGAGTGTCTCACCAAGTACCTCGTAGTCGCCCCATGCCTTCACGTGCACGAGCATGGTGTGCCCGCCCGAGACAAGCGTGAAGATGAACGGCGGCTTGAGGTCGGGCTGCGCTAGCAAGTTGGCAAACAGGTGCCCCTCCAGATGGTTGACGCACACGAGCGGCTTGCCGGCAGCGTAGGCAAAGCCTTTGGCGAAGGCGACGCCAACCACGAGCGCGCCCACCAGGCCCGGACCCTGTGTCACGCCCACGGCGGCAAGCTCGCTGGGGGCAATGGCTCCACCCTCAAGACCAAGCGATGCTGCGGCATCCTCGAGCGCCGCATCCACGACACTCACAATCACCTCAACGTGTTTGCGCGAGGCGATCTCGGGCACCACGCCGCCAAAACGGGCATGGAAATCAATCTGCGTCGACACCTGGTTGGCCAGCATATTGCCATCCGCATCGATAATCGCCACGGCCGTCTCGTCGCAGGAACTCTCGATAGCGAGCACTAGGCGGCGGCGTTCAATTTCGGCACGCTCCCCCTCGGAGCGCCCGGGCGCAGGCAGCGGCCATACGCGCTGCTCTGCCGCCGTCGGCTCGGGCGAAGCATTGTCGACCGGAAGCACGAGGGGCAGCGGAGCCGTCATGACGATGGCATCCTTGCCGGCACCATAGTAGCCGCGGCGACGGCCAGCCTCGGTAAAGCCCAGAGCGTTATAAAGCGCGATCGCTCCCTCGTTGCCGTCCTCGACCTCGAGCGAAGCCGTGGTGCAGCCGAGCATCTGGGCATCATAGCTCACATGCGACAGCAGCTTGCGGGCAATGCCCTCACGGCGATGTGCCGGGTCGACGGCGACATCCAGAATCTGCACATCACCGTCCACGACCATACCGCCGGCAAGGCCCAGCAGCTTGCCGTCGTCGTGTGCCACCCACCAACTACGCGGCGCAGCGACGTCCTCGCCCAGTTCGGACAGGAACATGCCCGGCGTCCACGCCTTGTGTCCGGCACCTTCAAAGCAGGCAGCCTCTAACGCGCTCGCGCCCTCGGCATCCGCCGCGCCCATGGGACGGAACTGCAGATGACGACCGGCGAGCTCATCGGCAACGCCCGTAATTTCGCTCTGCGCACTCTCGGCAAGACCAAGACGCTTGCGCTCGTTTTCCTCGGCATCCGAAAGGCGCGTGTAAATCGGCAGGACGCGAGCCGGATCGCCGTCACCCGCAGCGTGCGCGAGCAGCAAGCCCTCGCCCGAAGGCCACCACAGGTCGCGCTCCACGCAGCGGGCGATCTCGTCCTCACCCAGCAGCTTGCCATAGCGCACGAGACCGTCGCCGGTCAGCTGAACCTGGTCCCAGTCCGCTGCTTGGCGCCACTCATCGAGCGCCACGGCGGCCTTGACCACGTGTTCGCGCTCAAATTGACGCTCGGGACCCTCATCGACCAGCATATACAGCGCCGGATATACCTCACCGCGCATAGCATCGGCCAAGATACCAAGCTTGCCGCGCACGCCAGCCTTCCACGCCGTCCAAGCGCAGGCGTCGAGCGTCGACACGCCCAGCAGCGGAACATTGGCACCACGCGCGAGGCCCTTGGCAGTGGAGATGCCGATGCGCACACCCGTAAAGGACCCCGGGCCGCGGCCGACCACATAGCAACCAACATCGCTGCGATCCAGACCGGCTTGAGCCAGCACGCCATCAACGGTATTCACGAGCTCAACGTTGGCGTGACGGCGACACATGTGGTCGCCACTCACGAGCTTCGTCTCGCCCGTCTGCCCATCAATCCAGCTTGCCGCGCAGGCAAGCATGTCGGTCGAGGTATCGAGCGCCACCACCAGCGCGTTGTCGTTATGCAAGCTCATCTTGTACAGCCCTATCAATCAAATGGGAAAGCTCCATTGCGCGGTCACCGTGCGCCTCAAGCGTTATCGTTCGCACATCGCTGTCGCCCTCATCACGCTTGAGCGTCACCGAAAGATACTCATCCGTCAGCTCGTCCTGGAATTGTTCGCCCCATTCCAGCAGGCAAGCACCCTCATAGCCCAGCACATCGAAAATGCCCGTATCCTCGAGCTCGTAGGCATGCTCCAGGCGGTATAGATCAAAGTGAAACAGCGGAATACGGCCTTGATCGTGAACGGCCATGAGCGCAAACGTAGGGCTCGTAACCATATGCCCATCGCCCAGCCCGCGCGAGACGCCCTTGGTAAAGTGAGTTTTGCCCACTCCCAGGCCACCGGTCAGGATGAGCACATCGCCGTCCTCAAGGCACGGTGCAATTAGCTCGCCAAAGTACTCCGTATCGGCAGCGCAAGTCGTTTTGTAAGTACCTACCCCCAGGCGCTCCAGGGACATATATGCTCCTTATTATTCCGAGGCGTCCTCTGGTGCGGGATGTCGCTCCAGATAATCGCCCAGCATCTTAAAGTCTTCCTCCAGCAGCTCCTGCCACGCCGGATTGCGCAGCGCTGCTGCCGGATGGAACGTGGGCATTACTACAAAATGCCCCATCTGGTGGAACCTGCCGCGCAGCTTAGTAATGCCAATCTCGGTCTTAAGCACAAAGTGCGTCGCGGGGTTGCCGAGCGTCACGATAATATCGGGCCAGATGCTTCGAATCTGCTCACGCAAAAACGGCGAGCAAGCCAGCACTTCCTCGGGACGTGGATTGCGGTTTCCCGGCGGGCGACACTTAAGCACGTTGGCAATGTAGACGTCTTCGCGTTTGAGCCCCGCCAGCGACAAAATGCCGTTGAGGTCCTCGCCTGCCGCCCCCACAAAGGGCTCGCCCTGCAAATCCTCATTGCGGCCCGGCGCCTCACCAATAAACATCACGCGAGCGCGGGGGTTTCCCACGCCAAACACGATATTGTGACGCGACTGGTAGAGCTGGCAGAGGTGACAATCGCCCAGAACGGCCTCAATTTCCTCGAGTGCGACCTCACGTGGTGCCTGATGGGTATGGCCGGGGATGTGCATGACGCCCATAGCGGCTCCTACACGTAGACCTTGTCGAGACGCATGCCAAAGCCGCAGGCGACCTCGTAGTTAATCGTTCCGCGCAGTCGGGCCATCTCGTCCATAGTGATCTCGGCATCGCCATCGCGGCCGACAATGATCATCTCGTCACCATACTCGGCCTCGGGAATCTCGTGTGCCGGGTTGGACTGAATGGCGACCATAAACTGGTCCATGCAGATATTGCCAACCTGATGCACACGCTCGCCGCGATACAGCACATCCATACGATTGGAAAGCGTACGCGATAGGCCATCGGCATAACCGATCGGCAGCGTGCAGATCTGAACGCGCGTACGCGGTACGCGGTAGGTAAAACCGTAGCCCACGCCCTCACCCATCGCAGGGTGTGCCACGCGCGTCACGCGCGCATGGACGCTCATAACGGGGTCAAGCTGCATCACGCGGCCACTCAGCTCGCACGGCTGCATGCCATACAAGCCAACGCCGGCGCGAATCATATCAAAATGCATCGAGGGGTCGAGCATCGAGGACGGCGTGTTGGCGCAGTGCACGATACCGCACTCAAAACCCGCATCTTTAATGGCCTGAACGGCCTCGGTAAAGCGCTGACACTGCAGCTTGTAGTCCCAGCCCGAAGGTTCATCGGCCGTGGCGAAGTGCGTAAATACGCCGTCGCACTGAATACCGCGATGGAAATTTATACCGCGGACAAAGTCGAGCACCTGCGTGTAGTGAACGCCGATACGATTCATGCCCGTCTCGATGGCGAGATGATACTTGCCCACTTTGCCCGCCGCGACGGCACATTCGCCATACGCAAGAGCAAAATCAGACGTATAGACCGAAGGCATGATATCAAACTCGAGCAACGTCGGAATGGCCTCGATAGGCGGCTCGCTTAGGATGAGGATGGGTTTCGTAATCCCGCCCTGTCGGAGCTCAACGCCCTCGTTAACCGTCGCCACGGCAAACATGTCGGCACCGGCCGAATACATGATCTTGGCGCACTCAACAGCTCCATGACCATAAGCATCGGCCTTGACCACGCAGCACAGGCGCTGACGTGGATTCAGCAAGTTCTTATAGGCCCTCGTGTTGCGACGGAGCGCCCCGCGGTCGATCTCGACCCAGGACCAGCGCGTCAAATCGGCTTTATTCATGATTAGTCATCCGACCCTTCGTCCATGATTCCCAGATCTTCGAGCGCATCCTTTGCCGCCAGTTCCATGGCCGGACCGATCAAGTCGATAAGATCGGTCGCGATGACGCTCTTCTCACCATACTCCGTCGCCGCGGCAAAACCGGCGTAGCTGTGAAGTGCGACGGCGTACGAATACAGCAACTCCCAACGATCCATCTCGTCGCGCATGGTGGCAAGCGTGCCGGCCAAAATACCCGCGAGAACATCACCCGAACCGGCAGTTGCCAGAGAAGCCGGACCCGAGAGCGGCAGCAGCACACGCTCAACGCCACAGATAGCCGTCGTCGGCCCCTTGGCAATGACAACCAGGTTGTCGGAGCCTGCAGCCCAGACAACCTTCTGCGCGGCTGCAATCGCAGTACCAAGGTCGTTCACCTCGTCACCGGCAACCAGACGCGAAAGTTCACGATAGTGCGGCGTCATAACCAACGGCTGCTCGCGACGATACATCTCGGGATTACTATCAATACCGTCAATGGCAATCTTAGCAAGGCAGTTGAGTGCATCGGCGTCCAAGATAAGCGGCACATCAAGCTCGAGCAAGCCCGAAACCACCTGCATAGCGCCGGCAGATGTCGTCATACCGGGACCGCACAGTACACAGCTGTACTTCTTTGCAATCTCGCACACCGTCATGCGCGCAGCGGCGCCAAAGGAGCCGCGGGAATCAGACGGAATAGCAAAGACGGGAATCGAAGGAAGTGCCATGCGAATAAGATTGGCGCAGGCGTCAGGAGCCGCGACTGCCACGTAACCAGCACCCGCGCGAGCTGCAGACTTGGCCGCCATAATGGCAGCACCAGGATATTGCGCAGATCCGGCGACAATAAGCACAGAGCCACGGGAATACTTATCGATATTCGTAGGTAGTGGGGCAAAGTAATCAACTAAGTCACCGGGCTCGACAATCTCGGCGGCGTGGTCGACATCATCGATGACCTCGTCAAGACGGTCGTAAAGATTGCCGCAGATCAAATCGCCAGCATACTCAGGACCATCAGCGCTATACAGACCAATCTTGGGCGCAATCATCGTCACCGTATGCTCGGCACGAATGCAGTCGTCATCAACAACGCCCGTCTCGGCATTCAGGCCCGAGGGAACATCAATGGATACGACACAATCGGCGCATTCATTGACCGTAGGAATCCAGATGGAGAACGGCGCACGCAGATTTCCGTGGAAACCGGTACCAAAAATGGCATCGACAACAACATCGGCCTTATCGATCAAAACCTCGAGTTCGTCACGCGAGGGGCCGACGCAAACGTGCACATCGCGGCCGGCAGTACGACGAGCAACATGACGTGCCAGAGCAGCAGGAATCTCATCCGGCTCAACCGGAGAAACGATATCCACGTCCACACCCTTATGGCTCAGGATATCGGCGGCAACCCAACCGTCGCCGCCATTATTACCAAAACCGACCAGAACGAGAACCCGATCGGGATTGAGCTTCAAGACCTCGTTGGCGGCAAACTCACCCGCTAGCTCCATAAGCTCGGCCTTCGAAGTCCCTTCGCGTTCGATGATATCCTCGAGACGAACGACTTCTTCGGTACTCAAAACCGGTTTCATCTATGCTCCTAGCGTATCTAGCGAAGCATCGCCCAGGTGCTCCGTCAATGCTGAATTCTGCAGCTGCTCAAGCTCATCTAAAACAGAGCGAGCCTCTTTAAATGTCTGCGCTACGCGTTCCTTGGTGCTCACCTTTTCTTCCTTAGGCTTAGGTCGAGCATCTTCGGTAATCGCGATGGCATTCGCAACGGCTAGGTCTCCTGTAAGCGTAATGGAAAGAGCGACCTCAACAACACCCAGCTCTTGAGCGATCTCGAGTGCACGGCCCGAAAGCAGCGCCTTCGGTTTGCCGAGTTTATCACGCGTTACCGAAACATCCTTGCGACCCACGCCTTGACTAAAACCCGTGCCAAGAGCTTTAAGCACCGCCTCGCGCGAAGCAAAGCGGCTGGCATAGTGAGCAGCGGGACGCGATGATGCATCGCAATAAGCACGCTCTTCTTCGGTAAACACACGCCGAGCAAACGACGGCGTCTTTTCAAGAATTGATTTCATGCGGGAAATCTCGACGATATCAACGCCGATACCAGCTTCAGCCATGTTCATTCACCTCCATATCGCACAGACTAAGTTATTGTAGCCCGTTCGCAGAAGATGCGACAAACGAGGGTTATAAAACACAGCTACTATGTGAGACAAAAGCCCGTAAACGCAAAAAAGGGGGAGGCCGCGAGGCCTCCCCCTTCTCAGTTCAAGCGCACGGCTCGGTGCCGTCCACCGGTCAGCGGCGCCCTGGCCTCCCACGGGCTGACCCCGCAGTACTCTCGGCGCGATGG